>JAFZOL010000003.1 GCA_017550625.1 Clostridia bacterium
CCCTCACCCCTCACCCCTCACCCCTCACTTCTCACCACTCCACATAATTTTGTATTTTGTATTTTGCATTCTGCATTCCGCAATTTCTTCGCGTCTTCCTCCATTTTCTCCCGAAAGGAGTCGATCCCATGTCCGACCAAGAGGACCTTCTGCTCTACGACCCCCTGTTTGAGAATCCCCCCGACACCGTGATCCGCGACACCCCGGGGCGCGGCTTCTGGGGCAAGGCCGCCGTGAAAAAAACGGTGTTCGTCGTGTTCCTCACCCTGTTCGTGGGCGCGTCGATCGCGCTGAGCTTTTCGTCGCTCAAAAAGCCCCGCTTCCGCTTTGAGGAGGCGGAGGGCGGCTATATGCTCGCGGAATACCACGCCGACAAGACCGATACCGTCCTGCCCGCCGACGCCGTGTATACAGAGGACGGCGAAAAGACCGACGGCACGCTCACGGCGATTCGCGAATACGCCCTGTGCTGCGACGAGAACACCGCCTTCATCTTCATCGGCCGCGACGTGAAAGACGTCCCCGGCACCGCGTTCTACGCCTGTTCGGCCCTCGAGGCGGTGCTCGTGGACGAAGAAAACCCGTATTTCAAGTCCGTGGACGGCGTGTTGTACCGGCAGGAGAACGGCGAGCTTACCGAGCTTATGCTCTATCCCGCGCGGCACGACCTCTATACGGCGCTTCTCAAGCTCGGCGAGGCCCCGCCCGCGAACGTTGACGAGGCCGCCGCCCTTGCCGAAAAGGGCAAGGCGCTCGACGAAAAGAGCAAGAAGTGGCGCGAAAAGCAGCAGTCCGGCTATCCGGACCTTGACGCCTATGCCGCCCTCGCCGCCGAGGCCGCCAGGGAAGCGAAGGACGGCGACGCCGACCCGTTCACCGAGGCCGAGGCCGCCGCGCTGCTGGAAGCCTACGGCTACGAGATCCTGCCCGGGATCGCGCGCATCGGCGACATGGCGTTTTCGGAGTGCAAGACGCTTTACGAAGTCACGATCCCCGAGGGCGTGGCCGACATCGGCAGCATGGCGTTTTATAAGTGCGAGAATCTTCGGAGCCTCGACCTGCCCGAATCGACGAAAAATATCGGCTCCGACGGCTTTTCTTACTGCAAGAAGATCGACTATCTCTTCATCCCCGCGGGGGTCGAAAGCCTCGGCCACCACGCGTTTTTCGGCTGCGAGGGCGTCGACGCCGTGTATTTCGGCGCGTCGGAAAATAACGCCCCCGCCCTCGGGCAGAACTGGCGTCCGCAGGTCAAAAAGCTGTTCATGCACGACGTGCCCGTCATTTGGGGCGCTGAAAGGCGGACCGACTGATGGGAAAGAATAAAGGCAGAGTCAAAGAATTCGGCGCGTACGTCAAAAAATACTGGAACGTGCCCGATACCGCCCACGGCAAATACGTGAGCGGCAAGGAATATCTCTATTCCTTCGTCGGCGTGGCGGCGAACTACGCCGCGCAGGGGCCGATGAGTTACATCAGCTTCGGCATGAGCTGTTTTCTCATCATGCACCACTATAACCTCGAATACCTGTCGTTCTCGGTCATTTCGCTCATCGGCGTGCCGCTGTCGTACCTCTGGAACCTGCTCGAGTGGTACGTGCGCGACAACCTCGGCATCCTGCCGAAGCACGCCCGCAGAAAGCTGGACGCCGTGTATCTCTCGGTGGCGGCGCTGGGCATTTTGATGCTCGTATTCGATTTCAGCCTTCTGTTTTCGCCGACGAACCGGCTCATCGTCGCCCTCAACGGCATCAGCGGCATCAACGCGCGCTCTTTCTTCAAGGTGGTGGGCGTGCAGCTGCTCGTGAACGGCTGGGGCGGCGCGCGCAACATCTTCTGGCGCGAACGGCTGGTGCCCAAATACGGCCGCTACAAGTTCGCCCTCTATGCCAACGTCGTGCAGAAAACGGTGGCGATCATCCTGATCGGCTGGCTGCCGATCTACGACCTGCCGGACCAGAACGAGCGCCTTTGGATGGCGTATCTCCTGTTCAGCATGTATTCGATGTTCGACTTCGGCAACAAGCTCGAGACCGTGACCGAAAACATCAGCCCGAACTCGCAGGAGCGCATCTTCATGCGGTCGTATCCGATCAAGATCTGCCATCTGCTCAACTCCGTGGTCAAGGTGGTCATCCCGCTGCTCGGCGCGTTCGACGATATCAACTTCTACCGCTTCGTGCTGCCGGGCTTTTTCATCCCCTGCGCCATGTTCACCATGGTGTTCGCGGGCAAGATCAAAGAGCGCATCCCGCAGCCGCCGCTCGAAAAGAAGCAGGAGATCCCGTTCTGGTACGGCATTTTTCAGGTCATGCGCAACAAATACCGGTGGCTCAACATGTTCACGAGCCTGTTCGATACGCTCGGCAACGGCATGCTCGACATCACCGCCATCATCATGCTCTACACGATGCGCCTGTCGGGCGCGGAATACGGCCTGCTGTCGGCCTTCCTGATGTTCCGCAGCACAGTGCCCACGTTCTTCGCCCCGTATCTCCTCAAACGCTTCTCGTTTAAGCAGCTGCGCATCTTCCGCGAGATCGCCGAGTGCCTGCACTGCGTGGTTGTCATATTGGCGCTGTTGTTCCTCGGGCACAACATAAGGCTCTGCGGCATCGTGATGTTCTCGTCCTACTGGCTGCGCGACTTTCTCGGCGAGGTGCCCAAGGTCGCCGAGCGCGACATGAACGTCCGCCTCGGGGACTATCAGATGTATCTCTCCGGCGAGCGGCTCGAGGGCTTCTCGAGCATCTTCGGCTGGTTCGTGTCGCCCATCGCCACGATGGTGGGTCTCATCATCCCGCTGCTCATCCTGCGCGGCGGCTTCAACTCGAACTGGGGCATCATGTTCTACGACTCGGCGCGCTTCAACATCATCGCGGTGCCCATCGCCTTCGACCTCGTGGGCCACATGCTCATGATGATCCCGTATTTCTTCTGGGACTACAACAACGAGCAGCACGAATACGTGATCTCGGTGTTAAAGCAGCGCGAAAAGCTCGCGAACGAGGGCCAGTACCCCGCCGAGCACGACGACACTTTGCGCTTCGCGGAGCCCGGAAAGCTCCACCGCGGCATCCCGGAGGTGGCCTTCGCCAAAAAGGACGAAGCCCCCGCGCCGCCGACGGAATAAGATTGACAAGACCGGAAGGGGAGTCCTTCCGGTCTTTTTTCATCCATTATCCCGACACATCCGGGCGCTTTCGTTTCATTGTTCGCCGGGGGCCGAAAAACGCTTGCAATTTGCGAAAAGGGCTCGTATAATAGAAAGGAAAGGCAAAAAGGAGGGGATCGCCATGACCTGTTATCTCGCCGTGGATATCGGCGCGTCGTCCGGGCGGCATATCGTGGGCAGGCTCGTTGACGGAAAGATCGTGCTCGAAGAGGTGTACCGCTTCGAAAACGGCATGGCCGAAGAAAACGGCACGCTCGTGTGGGATATCGAACGCCTCACGAACGAGGTGATCGCGGGGCTCGCCGCCGCGAAGGAAAAGGGCTATGCGCCCGCTTACGTCGCCATCGACACCTGGGGCGTGGACTACGTGCTGCTCGACGAAAACGACCGCGAGATCCTGCCCGCCGTCGCCTATCGCGATTCGCGCAACGTCGCGGCGATGGAAGAGGCCGAAACCATCGTGCCCCACGCCGAGCTCTATGCCCGTACGGGCATCCAGAAGCAGCCGTTCAACTCCGTGTACCAGCTCTATGCCGACAAGGTTTCCGGCAGGCTCGAGCGCGCGAAGCGCTGCCTCTTTATCCCCGATTACCTTACGTGGCGCCTCACGGGAGTGAAAGAGAACGAATACACCATCGCCTCAACCTCGGGCATGCTCAGCGCCGAGACCGGCGACTGGGACGGCTGGATCTTCGAGCGCTTCGGCATCCCGCGCGGCCTGTTCGGCGACCTTAAAATGCCCGGCACGGCCGTTGGCCCGCTGAAGCCCGAGATCGAACAAAAGGTCGGCTTCTCCGCCACCGTCCTGCACGCCCCGTCGCACGACACCGCTTCTGCCGTGGCGGCCTGCCCGATCGACGACGAGTGCGTGTATCTCTCGTCCGGCACGTGGAGCCTCATCGGCACCGAAAACGCCTTCCCGGTGGTCACGAAGGCCGCCTTGGAGGCGAACTTCACGAACGAGGGCGGGGTGGAGCGCCGCTACCGCTTCCTCGACAACCTCATGGGCATGTGGCTGTTCCAGCGCATCCGCGCGGATCTCGGCAGAAAATACACCTACGACGAGATGATGGAGCTCGGCAAACAGGGCAAATGCGAAAAGACCTTCGCGGTCACGTCGCCGGAGCTTCTCGCCCCCGAAAACATGTGCGAGGCGGTCAAAGCCCTCGTCGGCGAGGACCTGAGCCTCCCGGACCTTTTGTCCACCGTCTACCACTCGCTCGCGAAGGCCTACGACGACGCGGTGAAGCTCATCGAAGAGATGTGCGGCAAAACGATCAAAAGCATTTTGATCGTCGGCGGCGGCAGCAAGGACCGTTACCTCAACGCCCTCACGGCCGAGACCACGGGCAAAACGGTGGTCACCGGGCTTTCCGAGGCCACGGCGCTCGGCAACGTCCTCACCCAGATCATGTACGACAAACGGATCGACCTCGCCTCGGCGCGCGCGATCGTGAAAAATTCATTCGATATCAAGGAGATCACTGCATGAACAGATACGAAGAAGCAAAACGCATGTATGAAGCCCTCGGCGTGGATACCGAGGCGGCGCTGAAGGCGCTTTCGAACGTCACGGTCTCGGTCCACTGCTGGCAGGGGGACGACGTGATCGGCTTCGACTGCGGCGAGAGCCTGTCCGGCGGCATCCAGACCACCGGCAACTATCCCGGCCGCGCGAGAACGCCCGAAGAGCTGATGGCGGATTTCGACAAAGTGCTCGCCCTCACCCCCGGCAAAAAGAAGCTGAACCTCCACGCGTCCTACGCGATCTTGAACGGCGAAAAGGTCGGGCGCGACGAGCTCGAGCCCCGGCATTACGAAAAATGGGTCGAATACGCCAGGGCCCGCGGCCTCGGCCTCGATTTCAACCCCACGTTCTTCGCCCACCCGATGGTCAAGGACAATCTCACCCTCTCGTCGCCCGACGAAGAGGTCCGGCGCTACTGGGTGCGCCACGGGCAGGCGTGCATCCGCATCAGCGAATATTTCGCCGAAGCCACCGGCGTGCCGTGCCTCATGAACATCTGGATCCCCGACGGCTATAAGGATATCCCCGCCGACCGTCTCGCGCCCCGCGCGCGCTTCATGAAGAGCCTCGACGAGATCCTCTCGGTCCCCTACGACAAAGAAAAGGTCATCGTCACGCTCGAGAGCAAGGTGTTCGGCATCGGCCTCGAGAGCTACACCGTGGGCAGCGCCGAGTTCTGCCTCAGCTACTCCGCATCCCGCGGCATCACCCCGCTCATGGATAACGGCCACTACCACCCCACCGAGATGGTCAGCGACAAAATTTCGTCCCTGCTGCTCTTTAACGACAAGCTCGCCCTGCACGTCACGCGCCCCGTGCGCTGGGATTCCGACCACGTGGTGCTCTTCGACGACGAAACGCGCGAGATCGCCAAAGAGATCGTGCGCAACGACGCTCTGGATCGCGTGCTGATCGCCACCGACTATTTCGACGCGTCGATCAACCGCGTGTCGGCGTGGGTCACGGGCGTCAGAAACGTCCACAAGGCGCTGCTGTTCGCCCTGCTGCAGCCGAACGAGAAGCTCAAAGCTTTGCAGGAGAACGCCGATTTCACGTCGCTGATGGCGATGCAGGAGGAGCTCAAGACCGCCCCCTTCGGCGATATCTGGAACGAATATCTCGCCCGCGAGGGCGTGCCGGCGGACTACCTCGCCGCCGTGAAGGACTACGAGCGCGACGTGCTTTCGCGCCGCGCGTAAGAAAGGAATAGATCTATGAAAGACATTCTCACCGCCCCCTTCATGCAGGAGATGATCCGCCACACGACCAACATGTACCGCCTCGGCTACGACGAGCGCAACGGCGGCAACATCAGTCTCATGCTCGATGAAAACGAGGTCGCGGAATACCTTGACCTCGATCATATCATCCGCACGATCCCCACGGGCTTCGACGCCAAGGTCCTCGCCGGAAAGATCTTTCTCGTCACCGGCACGGGCAAGTATTTCAAGAACGTCGAGGTCGACCCCGAAACGAACCTCGGTATCATCCGCATCGCGCCCGACGGCGTCACCGCAGAGCTAATGTGGGGCTATGCCGACGGCGGGCAGTTCACGAGCGAGCTGCCGGCGCACCTGATGAGCCACATCGCGCGGCAAAGCGTTGACCCCGCCAACCGCGTCATTATGCACTGCCACCCCGACTACACCCTCGCCATGACCGGCGTGCACGTGATGGATGAGCGCGCCGTGACCCGCACGCTCTGGAAGCAGATGACCGAGAGCATCGTGGTGTTCCCCGAGGGCGTGGGCGTGCTGCCGTGGATGGTGTGCGGCACCAACGAGATCGGCGAAGCCACCGCCGAAAAGATGAAGACCTACCGCATCGTGCTGTGGACGCTGCACGGCATCTACGGCTGCGGGCGCACGATGGACGAGGCGTTCGGCCTCATCGAGACCGTCGAAAAGGCCGCCAAGCTCTTCTTGCTGCGCGCCGTCCTGCCCGAGGTGAACACGATCACCGACGAAGACCTGTATGCCCTCACCGTGCGCTTCTCGCTCAACTACCGCAAAGACTTCCTCGATCTGTAAATCAAACCGAAGGGATCCGACCGTATGAAGACGCTGTATCTCGAGCTCAATATGGGCGCCGCGGGCGACATGCTCACGGCTGCCCTTGCCGACCTGTTCGACGACCCCGCCGAGGCTGTCGCGGCGCTCAACGCCCTCGGCGTGCCGGGGGTCAGCTACGCCCTCGAGCCGCGCGTGCGCTGCGGCGTTACGGGCGCGGGGCTCAAAGTGACCGTGAACGGCGCCGAAGAGGACGAAGAGACCCTCTCCGGCCATCATCACGACCACGACCACGGGCACGACCACGACCATGAGCATCACCATCACCACAGCGGTCTTCACGAGATCGAGGCGGTGATAAACGGCCTCAACGCCCCCGAAACGGTGCGCGAAAACGCCGTCAACGTGTACCGGCTCCTTGCCGACGCCGAGAGCCGCGTGCACGGCGTGCCCGTGACCGACGTCCATTTCCACGAGGTCGGCACGCTCGACGCGGTGGCGGATATCGCGGGCTTCTGCCTGCTTTTGCATCTGCTCGCGCCCGAAAAAATCGTCGCGTCGCCGGTGCGCACGGGCTTCGGCTCGGTGAAATGCGCCCACGGCGTGCTGCCCGTGCCCGCCCCCGCCACGGCGCGGCTGCTCCTCGGCGTGCCCACCGAAAGCGGCGCCATCGAAGGGGAGCTCTGCACCCCCACCGGCGCGGCGCTCGTCAAAACCTTCGCGTCCTCGTTCGGCCCCCGTCCCCCGATGACCGTTCAAAGAATCGGCCTCGGCATGGGCAAAAAAGAGTTCCCGGCCGCCAACTGCGTGCGCGTCTTCCTCGGTGAATCGGCGGAAGAAGAGGGGAGCGACGTAATTTTCGAGCTCGCCTGCAACGTCGACGACATGACCGCCGAGGCCCTCGCCTTCGCCGCCGAACGCGTTCTTGCCGCCGGCGCGCTGGACGTTTTCATGACGCCGGTCATTATGAAAAAAGGCCGCCCCGGCACCCTGTTCACGGCGCTGTGCCGAGGGGAGGACCGCGACCGGCTTATAAAAGAAATATTCCGCCACACCACCACCCTCGGCGTGCGGTACGTCAAAAAAGAACGCGCGGTGCTCAACCGCCGCGTCGAGACCGTCGACACACCCCTCGGCCCCGTGCATAAAAAAACCGCCGAAGGCTTCGGCGTCACGCGCGAGAAATACGAGTACGACGACCTCGCCGCCCTCGCCGAAAAAAACGGCATTTCGCTCGCCGACGTGGTAAAAGGCATCGTCAACGAAAAATGAGCCTGCGCTTTATGTCCCGGTATGCGTCGTAAGGCCGGATGTCGATCCGGTAGGGGCGCAGACCCCTGCGCCGTTTCCGGATAGCGCGGCTTTTGCCTCGCCACCGATAAAAAGCCCGTTCGTGATTTGCAACTCGGAACCCACTCCGCAGTGGGATGTTCCTACACATATTCCCTCATTTGATTCTAAAAAAATATGTTTATTCACCGAAATGCCAAACACCCCGTCTGCGGCCCGTCGGTTGATTCATTGAGCCGGCGGGTTCATTCAAGGTGCGGTCGCTGCGCGATCCGCCATCCGTAAACGGCGCACGGTGTGCGCCCCTACCGTTCATACCCCACACTAAAAACGAACGGAGCCGGCTTAGGCGTCCTCACTTAGGGATTTACATGGTTTTTCGCCGCTCTTTTCCGCCCGAACTGCCCGCTCGGCAGGGGATATCCGCCAGGATTATCCCCTGCCGTTCAGATTGTTCGGACTAAAAATAGCAGGCGAGAAAACTGCTTCGCACCGCAGCGGATGCAATTTTTGTGAAAGACAAGGCGCAGGGGTCGGATAATCCTGACGGATATCCGACCCCTGCAACACAGTATTTCGCAAATAAGTGCGCCGCTGCGGCATATAAATCCCAAAGTGA
>JAFZOL010000022.1 GCA_017550625.1 Clostridia bacterium
ACGCAACGTTATCCGCATACTCTCCCGCAAGAGCAAGAACAACCCCGTTCTGATAGGCGAGCCGGGCGTCGGCAAGACCGCGATAGCAGAGGGTCTCGCGATACGCATAGTCCGCGGGGACGTACCTACCGGGCTCAAAGACAGAAGCATATTCTCGCTTGATATGGGAGCTCTCGTGGCAGGCGCGAAATACCGCGGCGAGTTTGAGGAGCGCCTGAAGGCCGTGCTTGAGGAGATCCGCAAGAGCGAGGGCAAGACGCTGCTGTTCATCGACGAGCTGCACACGATCGTGGGCGCGGGCAAAACCGAGGGCAGCATGGACGCGGGCAACCTCTTAAAGCCCATGCTGGCCAGAGGCGAGCTCCACTGCATCGGCGCGACCACTTTGGACGAATACCGCAAATATATCGAGAAGGACGCCGCCCTCGAGCGCCGCTTCCAGCCCGTGCTGGTCGACGAGCCGACGGTCGCGGACACGATCTCGATCCTTCGCGGCCTCAAGGAGCGGTACGAAGTGTTCCACGGCGTTCGCATCCACGACGCTGCCCTCGTGGCGGCGGCGACGCTGTCGAACCGCTATATCACCGACCGCTTTCTGCCCGACAAGGCCATCGACCTCGTGGACGAGGCCTGCGCCATGATCCGCACCGAGATCGACTCGATGCCCTCGGCCCTCGACGACGTCCGCCGCCGCATTTTGCAGCTCGAGATCGAAGAGACCGCCCTCAAAAAAGAGGAGGACGCCCTGTCGCGCGACCGCCTTGAGAAGCTCAGCGAAGAGCTCGCGAACCTCAAAGAGACCTACAACGCCGAAAAGGCGAAGTGGGAGCAGGAAAAGCGCGCCGTGGATGAGGTCAAGGAGCTCAAGGCCGAGATCGAGAAGACCAACGCCGAGATCGAAAACGCCAAGGTCCGTTACGAATACGAGACCGCCGCGCGCTTGCAGTATTCGGTTTTGCCCGACCTCAAAAAGCGGCTTGAAGAGCGCGAGAAGGCCAGCGAGGACGCCAAAGAGACCAGCCTCGTGCGCGACACCGTCACCGCGGACGAGATCGCCGCGATCGTGGCGAAATGGACCGGCATCCCGGTCACGAAGCTCATGCAGAGCGAAAAAGAAAAGCTCTTGCACCTCGACGACGTGCTGCACACCCGCGTGGTGGGGCAGGATGAGGCCGTGCGGCTCGTGAGCGAAGCGATCCTCAGGTCTCGCGCCGGCATCTCGGACCCCAACCGCCCGATCGGCTCGTTTTTGTTCCTCGGCCCCACGGGCGTCGGCAAAACGGAGCTCGCGAAGGCCCTCGCCGCGAGTTTGTTCGACAGCGAAAAGAACATGGTGCGCATCGACATGACCGAATATATGGAAAAGTTCTCGGTCTCGCGCCTCATCGGCGCCCCGCCCGGCTACGTCGGCTACGACGAGGGCGGGCAGCTGACCGAGGCCGTGCGCAGAAAGCCCTATTCGGTGGTGCTCTTCGACGAGGTCGAAAAGGCGCACCCGGACGTGTTCAATATCCTTTTGCAGATCCTCGACGACGGCCGCGTGACCGACTCGCAGGGCCGCACGGTGGACTTCAAGAACACCGTGATCATCCTCACCTCGAACCTCGGCTCGCCGTACCTGCTCGACGGCATCGACGACAACGGCGAGATCACCGAAGAGGCGAAGGTCCGCGTCATGGCGGAGCTCAAATCGACCTTCCGCCCCGAGTTCCTCAACCGCCTCGACGAGACCGTCCTCTTCAAGCCCCTGACGAAAGAGAACCTCACCGGCATCATCGACATCCTCACCTCCCACCTCACGGACCGCCTCGCCGAAAAGGACCTCAAGCTCGTGCTCACGCCTGCCGCGAAGGAGCTCGTGATCGAGCGCGGCTACGACCCGCTCTACGGCGCGAGGCCCTTAAAGCGCGTCCTGCAGTCGGACGTCGAGACCCTGCTCGCCCGCACGATCCTCTCGGGCGACCTCCATTCCGGCGACACGCTCACCGTGGACGCGGTGGACGGAGAGCTTGTTGTGCGGTGAAGCGCGGCGGAGCCGCGCAGGGCACACAGGGCACACAGGGCACACAGGGAAAAAAGCGGCGCTTTGCGCCGCGGGTGCACGGGTGCACGGGTGCACGGGTGCACGGGTGCACGGGGATGAGGCCACGGCCACAACGGTAGGGGCGCAGCCGCACGCGGCCCGTCCCCCTCTGTCCGCTTCGCGGACATCTCCCCCGCCCCGCGGGGGAGTCTGCCTCTGCCGTCCGACGATAATACGCTCGGTTTCATTACCCGGTCAGGCGACGAGCCCGCTGTGGGTAGTACGGCTGCCCACAGCCGTTATTTCCCTGCGGAGCGGGGGTTGAGCCGAATGGCGAGACTCCCCGACGCGGGGAAACCCGACGGATAGACCTCCGTTTCAAAAACCTGTTCGGACGACGAACAGGTTTTTTGACATTTCATATTTTATAAAAAGAATCAAGGTCACGATACCGCCGACCCCACCGACCGAGTTTATTATAAAAGGCAAACGGGCGCCGCCGCGACTTCCCCACGTCGGGGATGGGATCGATTTGAATCGGATAATATTTATGCCCCGTCTTTTTCCGTCAAATCGACCCACCCCACTCCGTAGGGAACAAACGGCTGTAGGCAGCCGTACTACCCACGGCGGGCCAGCCGACCAAACGGGATTGCAATCAGAAACCCTCGTTTCCGCAGCGGCAGGGGGATTTTTGGCTTCAGTTTTATGCGGACGGCGATCCCGCCGGTCTGCGCCCCTACCGTTCGGTCCGCGGCCTCGCCGAACTGCCGTTTAATAACTCCCGTGCACCCGTGCACCCGTGGACCGTGCACCCGCGCGGCTGCGCCGCGCCCCTGTGCGCCCTCGGCCCTGTGCGCCCTCGTCCCTCTCTGTCATTCTGCCCAAACCGGGCGGCGCAAATTTGGCTGCGCCGCCCGGTTTTTGGATTGTTTTTCGCGCGCGGGTTTGATATAATGGATATATCAAGGCAAAAGGGGAGACCGCATATATGAAACCGAAAAAATGGCTTGCGATCCTGCTCACGGTCGTATTTCTCGTATCCTTCGTCCCTGCCGAGGCGCTGACGCCCGGCGCGAAAACGGACGGCCCCGACGCTCTCACGTCGTTCGCCGGGGCCTATTACGCGATGAAAACGACCCACGCCGCCGCGTCCGGTCAAATGAACGCCGCCGCTCCGGGCGACGGTCTCCACGGCGGTACGGACGAGCCTGTTTCCGACGAACCCGTTTCGCCGGTCTACGATAACGCCCGCCTCATTCTGCGCGCGGACGAAAGGCCCGTCTCGGCCACGGCGACCGACGTGATCACCGACGGCGACGGGCTTTACATCCTGCAATACGACACGCCCGCCGCGGCCGCGGCCGCCGAAGCGGCGCTCAAAAAGCAGGAAAACGTCCTCTGGGTCACGCCCGACGCCCCGGTGCGCACGGCGGGCCAGTACCTCTCGTGGGGGTACGAGGCCGACGCGATCGACATGAACAACTATAACGGCTGGCTCTCGGGGCAGAATTCCAATTTGCCGCGCGTGACCGTCGCGGTGATCGACACGGGCGTGGCTTACGACCATCCGCTGCTCTCGGGCCGCGTGGACACCGCCAACGACTACGACTTCGTGAACGGCGACGCCGACGCCTACGACGACCACTTCCACGGCACGCACGTGGCCGGCACGATCGTGGACGGCACGCTGCCGAACGTGAAAATATTGCCCGTCAAGGTGCTCGACGAAAACGGCGGCGGCAGCGAAGCCGACGTCTATCTCGGCATCCGCTACGCCGTGGAGCACGGGGCTGACGTCATCAACATGTCACTCGGCGGCGAGGGCTCGTCGGAGCTCTATTCCGAGGCCGTCGACGACGCCGTCGCGCGCGGGGTCATCGTGGTGGTGGCCGCCGGCAACGACAACCAGAACGCCGAACGCTTTTCGCCCGCCAACGTCGAATCCGCCATCACGGTCGCCGCGGTCACCCAATCGCGCGAGCGCGCCTCGTTTTCGAACTACGGCGACCTTGTGGATATCGCCGCACCCGGCGTCAATATCTATTCCACGGTCCCGCACGTCACGTCCGTCTCGGGCATGAGCGACTATACGTATCTCGACGGCACCTCCATGGCCACGCCCCACGTCGCCGCGGCTGCCGCCGGGCTCAAATCGTATAATAAAAATATCAACGCCGCGCAGGCGATGAACTATTTCCGTGCGGTCGCCCTGCCGGTCAGTTCCCCCAAGGCGATCGGCTGCGGCATGCTGTGCATGAAGGGCGTGGTGAGCGCCGACGCCGTGCGTTTTTCGATCGACGCTTCGTCCCTGCGCCTCTATCCCGGCCAGCAGACGACCCTCAGCGTCCATAACGAGACCGGGTCCGCCGTCTCGTGGCAGACCTCGAACGCGAACGTGGTGACGGTGAACAACGGCACGCTCACGGCGGCCGGAACGGGTACGGCGGATATCACCGTGTCCGCGGGCGGCCAGCGCCGCGTGTGCAAGGTCGAGGTCAGCGCCCTCTCGTTCACGCTCGAACAAAGCTCCGTCGAGACCTACGTTGCCCTCGGCACGAAGATCCGCTATAACCTCTCGCACGCCGTTTGGCCCGCGTGGACGTCCTCGAACCCCGACGTGGTGCAGGTGGACCCCGACGGCACCGTGCGCGCGACGGCGGCGGGTCAGGCCGACGTGACGGCCGTGGTGGGCGAGGGCACCGCCTCGCGGATCGCCAGAACGCTGCATATCACGGTACGCGAGATCGGCGCGTGGTACGTGCCGAACGCGACCGAAATGACCCTCTCGTCCGCCCGCGACCTCTATGAAGTGGGCGTCGCGATGCACACCAAGGGGACGAACTTCTACGGCGTGACCCTGCGCGTGGACCCGGCGCTCAGTTCGATCGACATGGCCGGTTTCCCTGAGTTCCTGCCCATCGGTTATTATTCCCGCGCGTTCATGGGCGTCTTCGACGGCTCGAACGTGCCCGTGCGCAACCTGCATATCACGGTCGACGCCCACGCCGCCGTGGACGGCTACCGCGACTTTCTCGGCATGTTCGGCTACTGCTACGGCACGGTGAAGAACGTCCGGCTTGAAAACGTGTCCGTGCTCGGTTCCGCTTACGCGGGCGGCGTCTGCGCCCTGCTTTCGGGCAGCGGCGCCCTCGTCGACGGCTGTTACGTCAGCGGCAGCGTGACCGCCCAGAGCAATACCGCGGGCGGCATCGTCGGCACCACGCAGGACGGCGCAAGAGTCGTCAACTGCGAAAACGCCGCCGCCGTCGCCGTGGGCGACAACCAGAGCGGCGGCATCAGCGGCATCGTGATGTCGGGCGGCAAGCTCGAAAACTGCCTCAACCGCGGCACCGTCACGGGCGCGTGCGCCGCCGGCATCACGAGCGGCGCCACCTCGAACTTCTTCCTCGTCATGCCGATCTACGCCGACAGCGCCTACGGCCCCTATCCCGCGGGCTCCGGCGCGATCCTCAACTGCGTCAACGTGGGGTCCGCCACGAACGGCATCGCCCAGAGCACCAACGCCATCACGGTGCGCGACTGCTACTGGCTTTCGGGCGCGTCCACCTACGGCATCCGCGACGTGCAGTTCGATTCCGCCGGAACGGTTGAGCAGAACGTCCCCGCCGTCTACGAATTCGGCACGGCGCTCACCTTCGTGAAGAACGATAAAGCATATAAAGTGCTCGACGCCCTCAACACCTTCGCCCTCGCGCGCACCGCCGAAGACCCGGGCGTGCCCTTCGTCCAGTGGAAGACCCAAAACGGCCTGCCCGCCCTCGATCGCGGCGTTTATACGTCGAACAAGGCCTATATCTGGCTCGACGACGCCGAGCTCGGCATGATCACGGGCGAGAGCCGGACCCTTACCATCCACTCGAACGTGCCCGGCGCGGCGGTGACGTGGACCTCCTCCGCGCCTTCTGTCGTCAGCGTGAACGCGAACGGCGTCGTCACCGCCCTGTCGGGCGGCGCGGCCGAGATCACGGCCTCGTGCGGCGACCAATCCGCAACGGTGCGCGTCCTGAGCCTTCAGGCGGGCGCGTGGTACGTGCGCGGCGCTTCGCTGCTCACAATTACCACGGCTGAGGAGCTTCACGAGCTCGCGGGCCTCGTGAACGCCGGCATCGACGATTTCACCGGCAAGACCGTCGGGATCGCCGCCGACCTCGACCTCTCGGTCTATCCGAACTGGGAGCCGATCGGCAGCGACGGCTTCGCCTTCTGCGGCGTGCTCGACGGGCAGGGCCACACGCTTTCGGGCCTTACGCTCACCGACGCCGAATACGCGGCCTTCGCCCTCGTGGGGACCCTCGGCGGGAACGGCGAGCTCAAGGATATCAAACTGACGAACGTCGACGTTGACCAGTGCGCCAACTTCCAGGCCGCGGGCTTCGTGTGCCTGGCCGAGGCCGGCACGCGCGTGACCGACTGCAAGGCGCTCGGCGGCCTGATCCGCTGCGGCGAACGCGAAGCCGAGTTCCATTCGGTGGCGATCACGCCCGAGTGCGGCGGAATCGTGGGCAAAAACAGGGGCACGGTGACGGGCTGCGTCAACAACCTCACGCTTTCGACAAAAAGCATAGTCCGCTGGGGCGGCGTCGTCGGCGACAACGAGGGCACGGTGAACGGCTGCGTCAACAACGGCGCGGCGACGGGCTTCGGCTATTTCGGCGGCATTGCCGGCGTCAACAACCCCGGGTGCACGCTCGTCAACTGCCTCAACCGCGGCGCTATCGAAAAGGGCGCGGAATACGGCGATCTCTACGCCGCCGGCGTCACGCCCTGCACGCACGGGCGCATCCTCAACTGCGCCAACCTCGGCAATATCATCCCGCGCGGCAGCGAGGGCAGCGGCCTCGTGGGCCAGCTTCTGATCAACAACAACTACGACCTCGATAACTGCGTCAACGAAGGCACGCTCGGCGCCGGCGATATCGCGAGCGTGGGCGGCATGTATCAGGGCACGATCAAAAACGTCTACTGGCGACAGCAGGACGGCGTGCCCGGCGTTATCTTCCGGTCGGACAACGAGGCCCTGACCAACTGTTACGCCTACGGCGACAGCCGCGTGCTGCCCACCGGCGTCGCCCTCACGGACGCCCTGAACGCCCGCGTGCGCGAGCACAACACGGGGTCGCCCTACGACGTGCGCTACGCGAACTGGAGCGTCGGCGCCTTCGGCGAGCCGACCCTTGAAACGGCGTGCGCCCACGAAACGCGCGTGAACGTCGTGCTCGGGCAGCAGAACTGCTTCCACGGCGGGCTTACGGGCACGGTGTGCGCGGACTGCGGGGCGCTGCTCTCAAAGACCGACACGCCCGCCCTCGGGCACGACTTCCAATACTGGTACACGTCCACGGGCACCTGCGTCTATACGGGCTATATCGCCTATAAGTGCTCGCGGTGCGGCGAAGAAAAGCGCACCGATCTCGGCTGGGGCGACCACTATGACCCCGACAACGACGGCTGGTGCGATTACTGCGGACAGGAGCTTTGGGAGCATCCGACCCCGCAGCCCGAGCCGAACCTCTGCCCGCTGTGCGGCGAGGAGCATACCGGCTTCTTCGACGGCATCGTCGCGCTGTTCCATAGGATCATTTATTTCTTCAAAAACCTTTTCTGATTGGATAAAGGGGCGCACAGGGCACACAGGGCACACAGGGCGCACAGGGAAAAAAGCGGCGCTTTGCGCCGCGGGTGCACGGGAGATGTTAAAAACGGTAGCGCGGCAGACCTCTGCCGCTGCGGAATGTGACCGATGGTTTTCATTCCCGCCCGGTCGGCGATCCCGCCGTGGGTAGTACGGCTGCCCACAGCCGTTATTTCCCTGCGGAGCGGGGGTTGAGCCGAATGGCGAGACTCCCCGACGCGGGGAAAGACGACGGAAAGACTTTCGTTTCAAAAACCTGTTCGGACGACGAACAGGTTTTTTGGCATTTCTTATTTTATGAAAAAGAATCAAAGTCACGATTCCAACGACCCTGCCGACCGAGTTTATTATAAAAGGCAAACGGGTGCCGCCGCGACTTCCCCACGTCGGGGATGGGATCGATTTGAATCGGATATTATTTATCCCCCGTCTTTTTCCGTCAAATCGACCCACCCCACTCCGTAGGGAACAAACGGCTGTAGGCAGCCGTACTACCGACAGGCG
>JAFZOL010000023.1 GCA_017550625.1 Clostridia bacterium
CAAAACTCGGAGGTAAGTCGGACTTGGGTCGGAGGTGGGCGGCATTAACTGACTATTTTTTGACATTGGGGTATTTTTTAGGGTCGGAGTTGTTTTGTTTATTTAGGATAGTTTAACGGGTGGAGGGTGGGCGAGGGCGCATTTTTGCGCCCGAGGGGGTGTGTTTTGGAGTCCGAGCGACGACGCTTCAGCGGAGGAGCGAGGACTCGGGCGCGTTCACGCGCCCTGCGCCGTCAGGCGCAAAGGTGCGAGTGACGACGCTTCAGCGGAGGAACGAGCACTCGGGCGCGTCCACGCGCCCCGCGCCGTCAGGCGCGACGAAGCGCGTAGCACCGCCGCCCTGAAGCGCGTAGCACCGCCACCAAAAGTAACTTTAAAATAGGCCTGACCTATAGGACAGGCCGATGGTGCTCACCGTAGAACGGTCAGCCAACCGATACGTGACGAGAATCATCGTTATGACTAAATCCCGCCGTTAGGCGGATTTATCATAACCACCGATGTCTCGACACGTGTATGAACGCCGTAGGAACAAAAGAAAAGCACAGACGTCTCGTAACCGCAGTGCGTAAGAAGTTCGAGGTGAGTAAGGCCTATAGGCCGACGCAACAACCCCGTCGGCTAAACTGCCACACGAAGAGCATGACTCCGCGCGTAGAGGAAACTAAGCGCGACAGGCGCGCGGTGCTCATTCCACAGCGCGAAGCGCGAGGACGGCACCGGCGCGCCGAAGCGCAACCCGAAGGGCGCGGGGGTTCGGGGGCGGGGGAGCCCCCGCCAAGGCTGACGGGAGGTCACGATGTAGCGTAGCACAATGCGCCAGCCGATAAACAATGTGGAGGATGGGCGCAGCCCTGCCGACAACCGCTGTCCCCGCAGAGCGGCGGGGCTGGAGTGAGGTTAAAGCGCACCCGAAGGATCTGCGCTTTAGACCACTCCAGCCCTGCCGCGTGGGCTTTTACCCCCTCGGGGTGTGCGAGGGGGCAGGGGGGAGGGGGCGGGGGTTTGGATGGGATGGCGGAAGGGAACGAGGGAGCCCGTAGGCAGGGCGCGAGCGAAGCGAGCGCGGGAGGGCACATTATCGAGGGCGCATTATCGTTATTTACCGAGAGGCGCAGCGCCTATGGCGCGAGCACGGCAACGCGCAGGGGCGTAGGGGGACGGCTGGGCGACGGCGAGCGTAGCGAGCCAGTCGGCCAGCCAGTCCCCCGAGCCCCGTAGCCAAGAATGAAGCAGCGTAGCACAACGCGCCAGCCGACAAACAATGTGGAAGGGCGGGGAAGGGGCCCCGCCCGAACACCGCTTTGGCTGGCGGACGCGACCCGCGCCGCGGCGGAGCGTAGCGAGGGAGCGGCCTCGGGGCGGCGCGCGGCGCGGAAGCCAGCCCAACTTGGAGCGAAGCGACCAAAAGAAAACACAAGAGAAAAATAAAAACTCTGTGAAGACTGGGTTAATTTGTCGCTATCATCAGGCGGGCGCGCACATTCCGCGCACACGCGCACGGCGGATAACTCGGTTTTATAGGGGTTTTAGGTGGATTGTTGTTTATATCTTATTGTAATCGCGTCCCGCATCTACTGAAGCGGGACACAGGCCTAAAAGATATCTGGG
>JAFZOL010000024.1 GCA_017550625.1 Clostridia bacterium
CACCCCTCACCCCTCACCCCTAACTCCTCACTAAAAAAGAACCATCATTTTGTATTTTGTATTTTGCATTTTGCATTCCCGGGAGGCTCCCCCTTGAACATACCTATCTTTGAAACCAAAGAGCGCGTGCTGGCGGATAACGACGCGGCCGCCGAAACCACGCGCCGCCGCATGCGCGAAAACAAAACGGTGCTCGTGAACCTTATGGGCTCGCCGGGCGCCGGAAAAACGAGCGTGCTGCTGCGCCTTTTGGCGCTGCTCGGCGAAACCTACCGCGTCGGCGTGATGGAGGCGGACGTCGATTCCGACGTGGACGCGAAAACCGTGGCGGCGGCCGGGGCGAAAACGGTCCAGCTGCACACGGCGGGCCTCTGCCACATGGACGCCGACATGACTTCGCGCGGGCTCGACGCCCTCGATATCGGCGGGCTTGACCTCGTGTTCCTCGAGAACGTGGGCAACCTCGTGTGCCCCGCCGAGTTCGAGGTCGGCGCGGATCTCAGGATGATGATCCTCTCGGTGCCCGAAGGGGACGACAAGCCCCTCAAATACCCGCTCATGTTCACGATCAGCGACGTCCTGCTCGTCAACAAAACCGACACGCAGCCGGTGTTCGACTTCGACCTTGATAAAATGACCGACCGCGTACGCGCGCTCAATGAGAATATCCGCATCTTCCCGGTGTCCGCGAAAGAAAACGAGGGCTTCGCCCCAGTCGCGGCCCTGCTCGAAAACCTGATCCGCGAGAGGAGGGGAGAAAATTGCGTCTGATCACCGTCAACGCCACCGTCACCGCCTCGAACGACCGCGACGCCGAAGCGCTCAGAAACCGTCTCACCGAAAAAGGCACCCTGCTCGTGAACGTCATGAGCGCGGCGGGCTCCGGCAAGACCACGCTCCTGTCCCGGATCATCCGCGACATGCCCGAAATGAAGATCGGCGTGATGGAGGCCGACATCGCCTCCGACGTGGACGCGAAAACCATCGAGGCGCTCGGCGCCGAGGCCATCCAGGTGCACACCTCCGGCATGTGCCACATGGACGCGGGCATGACCGCCGCTGCCGTGGACGCGATGGAGGGGCACGCCGATCTGTTGTTCCTCGAAAACGTGGGCAACCTCATCTGCCCCGCCGAATACGACACCGGCGCGCACCTCAACATGATGCTGCTCTCGGTGCCCGAGGGGGACGACAAGCCCCTCAAATACCCGCTCATGTTTCAAAAGAGCGGCGCGCTCGTGATCACGAAAACCGACGCGCTGCCGTATTTCACCTTCGACCTCGATCGCTGCGTCGAACGGGCGAAAAAACTGAACCCCGCCGTCAACGTCTTCCCGGTCTCCGCCAAAACGGGCGAGGGGATGGAGGCGCTCGAGGCGTATTTAAGAGCCGAAACGCAAAAACTTTCCGCAAAGGAGTTCTAATATGAAAGACCAGAAAAACCGCATGGTAAACGAACGCGACTTTAAGCAGGACCCGAATTACAGGGCGCCGGACAAGGAGAAAGAAAAGCTGATCCTCAAGCTCGGCACCATGATCACGGACCGCTATCTCGTGAAGTATACCCACACGATGAAGACCGACGACCCCGAATACTGGGCGCTGGACGAGGTGCTCACCAAAGAGGAGGCGAAGTTCCTTCTCAGCTTCAAAAAGACCCGCGTGCCCTACGACGCCGAGACCATCGCTTCGCGCAACAACATGAGCGTCGAGGACGCGCAGAAGATGATCGATCACCTGTGCTGGGTGGGCCTTCTCGAGATGACGCGCGAAGGGCCCGAGAAGAAAAAGCACTATAACGTGCCGATCTTCGTGCCCGGCTCCGCCGAGTTCATGATGATGAACGACGAGCTGACGGCCCGGCACCCGAACCTCGCCACCTTCTTCAACCTCATGACGCAGATGCCGCTCGAAAACGTCACGCCCATGATCCCGCTCGGCGGCGCGGGCGTCGGCATGCACGTCATCCCGGTCGAAAAGGCGATCGAAAACGAGAGCGCGAGCGTGCCGGTGGAGCACATCTCCCACTGGCTCAACAAATACGACAAATATTCCGTCGGCCAGTGCACCTGCCGCAAGCAGCAGTCTATGCGCGGCGAGGGCAGCGGCGACATCAACGGCGAGTTCTGCGTGGGCGTCGGCGACATGGCCGAATACTGCGTCGACCGCGGCATGGGCCGCTACATCACCTACGACGAGGTCATGGAGATCCTCGAGCGCGCCGAGCGCCACGGCTTCGTGCACCAGATCACGAACATCGACGGCGAAAATAAGATCGTGGCGATCTGCAACTGCGCCCCCGGCGTGTGCAACGCCATCCGCACCAGCCAGCTCTACAACACGCCCAATATGTCGCGCTCGGCCTACCGCGCGCACGTCGAAAAAGAAAAGTGCGTGGCGTGCGGCAAGTGCGTCGAGGTCTGCCCCGTGGGCGCCGCCAAGCTCGGCCAGAAGCTGTGCACCACGCACGGCGAGGTGGAATATCCGCTCACCGTCCTGCCCGACGACAAAAAGTGGACCGCCGACAACTGGAACGTCAACTACCGCGAAGACGCGAAGATCAACTGCTACGACACCGGCACCGCCCCCTGCAAGACCGCCTGCCCCGCCCACCTCGCGGTGCAGGGCTACGTCAAGATGGCGGCACAGGGCCGTTATCTCGAGGCCCTCAAGCTCATCAAGCAGGATAACCCGCTGCCCGCCGTGTGCGGCGCTGTGTGCAACCGCCGCTGCGAGGACGCCTGCACCAGAGGCACCCTCGACCAGCCCATCGCGATCGACGAGATCAAAAAGTTCATCGCCGCGCAGGAGCTCAAGGCCGAAACGCGCTTCATCCCCGTCTGCGAAAAGGACGACGGCGGCATGTGGGGCCCCGACTACAAGATGGCGGTCATCGGCGCCGGCCCCGCCGGCATTTCCGCCGCCTATTACCTGCGCACCCGCGGCTACGACGTCACGGTGTTCGAAAAAGAAGAGCGCCCCGGCGGCATGCTGGTCTACGGCATCCCGAACTTCCGCCTCGAAAAAGAGGTCATCGACGCCGAGATCGACGTGCTGCGTCAAATGGGCGTGGAGTTCCGCTGCGGCGTGGAGGTCGGCAAGGATGTGACCATCCAAGAGCTCCGTGAACAGGGCTACAAGGCCTTCTATCTCGCGATCGGCCTGCAGGGCGGCCGCAAGGCGGGCGTGCCCGGCGAGGACGCCGCGGGCGTTGAGTCCGGCGTCGATTTCCTCAGGCGCGTGAACGCCGACAGCACCGTGAAACTCAGCGGCGACGTCGTGGTCGTCGGCGGCGGCAACGTGGCCGTTGACGTGGCGCGCAGCGCCGTGCGCGCGGCCTCCGGCAAGGTCACCATGCTCTGCCTCGAGGGCGAAAACGAAATGCCCGCCGCCAAGGACGAGGTCGACGAGGCCAAAGAAGAGGGCGTCGAGGTCAGAAACGGCTGGGGCCCGAAAGAGATTCTGGTCGAGGACGGCAAAGTCACCGGCGTCGTGTTCAAAAAGTGCGTGAAGGTCTACGACGAGAACCGCCGCTTCTCGCCCGTCTACGACGAAAACGAGACCATCACCGTTCCCTGCGAGAACGTGCTGCAGGCGATCGGCCAGTCCGCCGTCTGGGGCGACCTGCTCAAGGACACCAAGGTCGAGCTCAAGCCCAACGGCACCGTCGTGCACGACCCCGTCACCTACGAGACCGCCGAGCCCGACATCTTTGTGGGCGGCGATATCGCCACGGGCGCGCGCTTCGCGATCGACGCGATCGCAGCGGGCAAGATGGCGTGCGAGAGCATGCACAGAAGCGTGCATCCCGGCCAGAGCCAGCGCGTGGGCCGCGACCTCAGGGAGTTCAAGGAGCTCAACAAGGATGAGATCGTGGTCGAGAGCTTCGACAACGCCAAGCGCCAGATCCCGGGTCACAAGCCCGGTAAGGCCACCGAGACTTTTGACGACCTTCGCCTGCCTCTCACCGAAGAGCAGGTCAAGGTCGAGGCCGCGCGCTGCCTCGGCTGCGGCGCCACCGTGGTGGATATTAACCGCTGCATCGGCTGCGGTCTGTGCACCACGCGCTGCGAGTTCGACGCCATCCATCTCAGCCGCGACCTGCCCGACGCGAGCAACATGATCCGGTGCGAGGATAAGCTCCCGGTCGTGGGCAAATACGCGATCAAGCACATGGCGAAAACGATGTTCGGAGGCAAGAAATAAGCATGCACGAGATGGGCATCGTCCTGCACCTCGCGCGCACGCTCGACGAGACCGCCGAAGAGGAGCACCTGACGAAGATCGGCAAGGTCGTGCTGCAGGTGGGCGAGGTGTCCGGCATCATGACCGACCTCTTCACCGACGCGTGGGACTATTTCAAGGTCCGCCACCCGGTGCTCAAAGACAGCGTCCTCGTGCTCGAGACCATCCCCGCCGTCACTTACTGCGACGCCTGCAAGGGCACCTACGAGACCGTGAAATACGGCAAAGTCTGCCCCTTGTGCGGCTCCGAAGAGACGTGGCTAAAACAGGGGAGCGAGTGCATCGTCAAAGAGATCGAAGCGGAATAAAAAAATCCGGCCGGGAAGCGATTCCCGACCGGATTTCTTTTGTAATATTCAGCCGCCGAACAGCCGTTTGAAGAAGTTCATGATCTTCTCAAACAGCTCCCTGAGGCGCGCCACGAACGATTTCGTGCTCAGGTGGTCCAGCGGCTCGGTCACGATCAGGATCTGATCGGTCTCGGCCTCGCCGAGGTCGTAAAGCTTCTTCTGCACGGTCTTGGCGATCACGATGTTGCCCTCGGCGTTCGGGTGGATGGTGTCGAACGCGATGAGCCCGCTCCTGCCGTGGAAGGCGCCTGCCACGTCGGCGATCTCATAGCAGCCGGGGTGCTCGTCGCGGTAACTCCTGATAAAGTCGTTGAGCACGCCGATCGGCACGGCGTAGACGTTTCCGAGCGCCTGCCCCTCCATCGGGTTATAGAGCGTCTGCATCAGAATCAGGGCGTCCGGGTTCAGGGCTCTGAGCCTCTCCACGATGGCGGCGATGTTTGCCGTCATCGTCACGGCGATCCTGTCCACGGTGCTCGTGTTGCCCACCTCGACCTCGGCGATGAGCTGCGCCATGTTGTCGCGCAGATAGTCGTTGCCGCCGATCGACACGCTGATGATGTCCGCCTCGCGCACGTGCGAAATGACGCTCTGGTCGTTGTTGATCAGCCGCAGCAGATCGTCGGTGCGGTAGCCGCTGATCGCGTCGTTATAGTAGTTGTAGCCGTTCGTGTTCGCCACGATCCTGCCGTAGTTCGCTTCGTCGGGGTTGCTCACGCCGAGTCCGTAGCCGATCGAGTCGCCGAGCACCAGATAGGTCTTCGCCCCGGCGGCGTCGGCAACAATGACCATCGTCAACGCCAACACCAACACCAGCAGCAACGAAGCCGTCTTCTTGATTCCTCTTATCCATACCACTCCTTCATTCATTCTTTACGCTTTCATTCTAAAACCCCGCCGCGGCGTTGTCAAGCAGTTTTTCTCTCCCGATTTATCGAAGATTCTCACATCAACAATCTACTTCCGGAATAAAACAAAACCAATGGCTCGCATTTCCCCCGCATTTCATACTTTTCGGCGACGACCATATTACGAGCGAAGCGAGTAACAAAGTTCCGGAGCGTCCGTCGTATGCGACGGACAGGGAAGAACCGGGTTTTTATTACGAGCGAAGCGAGTAACAAGGTTCTCGATCCTCCGGCAAATGCTTTTGCCGGAGAAAAAAAGAGACGGATGAGTCCGTCTCTTTTTTGTCCCCACTTTTGTGGGGACGAGATCGAGGTTCTTATAACGAGCGAAGCGAGTAACAATGTTCTGGAGCGACCGTCGTATGCGACGGACGTGGGAAAGACCCGCGCGGGTATTTCCCGAATACCCGCGTCACAGTCGCGGGGAGTCAAGCTC
>JAFZOL010000025.1 GCA_017550625.1 Clostridia bacterium
CTGCACCGTCTGCGGCGAGGCCAGGACCGAGACCGTTGCCAAAGATGCAAACAACCACGTCGGCGGGACTGAGATCAGAGACGCTGTTCCCGCGACCTGCGGTGAAGACGGATATACCGGCGATACATACTGCCTCGGCTGCGGTGTGAAACTCAGCTCCGGCTCCGTGATCTCCAAGACCGGCAACCACACCTGGGACGAGGGTGAGATCACCACTGCCCCGACCTGCAGAGATACCGGCGTTCAGACCTTCACCTGCACCGTCTGCGGTGAGACCAAAGCTGAAACCGTTGCAAAAGATTCTAACAACCACGTCGGCGGGACTGAGATCAGAGACGCTGTTCCCACGACCTGCGGTGAAGACGGCTATACCGGCGACACCTACTGCCTCGGCTGCGGTGTGAAACTCAGCTCCGGTTCCGTGATCTCCAAGACCGGCAACCATACGTGGGATGCAGGTATTACCACAAAAGAACCCGCATCTGAAACGTCGGGGATTAAATTATTCACTTGTATTGTCTGCGGCACAACGAAAGAAGAAACCATTCCGCCTGTAGAATCCTCGAATGGTTCAATCTCAATAGCAGACCTGACAGCTCACGCTGGAGATACAATTACCGTCCCGATTACCGTTTCAAACAACTCCGGTTTCAGTTATTTGAAATTGCGGTATTCTTTTGACAACGAAGCTTTGACGCTTATCAAAGTCGAAAACGGTGATGTTTCCACTGACTCATTTACTGAGGCAACAGGTGCTCTTTCTTGGGATTCGAGTGAAGACACAATGAAGAACGGGACTCTCTGTACTTTGACTTTTGCTGTTAATCAGGAGACAGAAGGGGAATATGTCATTGAACTGAGAATGATCAAGTGCTTTAACAATAACGAAGAAGATGTACACTTTTCCACTCAGAACGGACATATCACTGTAACGAAGTCTGAACATACTCATTCTTGGGATAATGGAAAAGTTTCGAAAAATGCCACTTGTGCCGAGGAAGGCACAATCACTTACACATGTACGATTTGCGGCGATACCAAAACCGAGCCTGTCGCAAAGCTCACAACACATAGCTTTGGTGAATGGATCGTTGATACACCGGCGACCATAACTGCCGAAGGATCCGCACACAGAACCTGTTCTGTCTGTCATCTGACAGAGACTAAAGTTCTGCCGAAAGATGACTTGGATGTTCTTTTCGGCGACGTTGATCACGATGGAAACGTCACGGCCGCAGATGCTCGCTTAGCTCTCAGGAAAGCTGTCCTTTTGGAAACGTACGAGGAAGGTTCCTATGAGTTCTTTGTAAGTGATGTGGATTTCGACGGGAGTGTTACCGCCGCAGACGCGAGACTGATTCTGCGCGCTGCAGTCCTTTTGGAAGATCCGGATGCATGGCTGGAACAATACAAAGAACTGGTCGGTATTGCCGAATGAACGAATACCATCGCACTCGTCTCAGACATCATCACCCCATCCTAACGTATACTGAAGGAGAGAAACGGTCGTGAGGAAGACCTGACAAAGAGGGAATGTGATTCATTGTCAGATAGATGAAGCAAAAACAACGCGGCTGCCTGTTATTTGCCAGGCAGCCGCGTTATTTTTTGAAAAATCCGGTTTTGCTAGAAATCAATGTGTTTCAAAGCGTGCCGAGCATCTGGGCGAACAGGGCGTTGGCCCAGGCGAACCACGGGCGCGTGAAGTCCGCGGGGTCGTCCTTATTGAAGGACTCGTGCATAAAACAGGTGTCCGCGTGCGTTTTCGCGAGCATTTCGAGGCATTCTCTCTTTTCCGCTTCGTCGGTGGAGGTGAGGATCTGCATCACGAGCGAGATGTGCCAGATCTTGTTTTCGCCCGTGTGCGGCGAGCCGATGCCCTTCGCCGCGGCACCCTCGAAATACCAGGGGTTGCGCTTCGACAGGATGAAGCGGCGCGTATTCCGATAGAGCTCGTCATGAACGTCGCAGTAGCCGAGATAGGGCGCGGCGAGCAGCGACGGGGAGTTCGCGTCGTCCATCAGCACGTAATTGCCGAGGCCGTCGGTCTCGTAGGCGTAGATCCTGCCGAAACCGGGCACGTCCGTGACGCCGAAGGCTTTGACGCCTTCGTCGATCTCTTTGCCGAGGCGCGCCGCCTTTTCGGCGTACGCCGCGTCGCCCGCCGCCGTGAACAACGCCGCGGCCTTTTTCATCGCGACGACGGCCATCATGTTGGCGGGGATCAGATAGTTATAATAGCAGCGGTCGTCGGAGGGGCGGAAGCCCGACCACGTCATGCCGGTGTAGCCCACGGGCCTGCCCTTGCCGTCGTTCGGCATGGTGTCGGTCTCGCGGCGGCACGTGCGGCGGAAATAATAAGAGGACCGTTCCGCGTGGCGCTGCTCGACGGTGAAGGTATCCACGATCGCGCGCAGCATCTTCACCGCGTCCTCGGTGAGGACCGAGGCGTCGGCAGTCACGTCGAAATAGTCCGAAAGCAGGAACACGGAGGCGCAAAGCGAATCCGTCTCGTATTTTCGTTCCCAGATATAGGGGGACGAGAAATCGGTGTCGTCGTGATGGCCGCGGCTCGACTCTTCTTCGTTGAACGCGTTCGAATATGGGTCGAGCAGCACGTAGAACGCGTGCCGCCGGATCACGCCGCGGAAGATCTCTCTGAGATACTCGTCATCAGCGCAGAGCGCCGCGTAGGGGCGCAGCTGCGCGCTCGAATCCCTGAGCCACAGGGCGGGAATATCGCCGGTGATCACGAAATAATCGCCGTTGTCGCAAGGCTTGACCGTGGTTTCGATCGTGTTGAGATAGCATTGCTTCGCGAGCGGCGCGAGCGCCGGGAACGTACGCTGCGTCTTCTGTTCGAGCGCGTCGGCGTAAGCCAAAAGAGAGTCCGGGATCCGCATAAGCCAGTTCCTCCGTTATTTGATAGTCTGAGCATAGCACAAAACGGAGATGAAAGCAAGAGGCGGCGCGGTTTTTTCACACAGGCTCGCGCATTTCGCGGTCGAGCTCGCTTTTGAGCGTGGTGAGGATCTTTTTTTCGATGCGCGAGATGTAGCTCTGCGAGATGCCGAGGGCGTCGGCGACCTGCTTTTGCGTGTATTCCCTGCTGCCCGCGAGCCCGAAGCGCATGCACACGATCTGCCGCTCGCGGTCGGACAGACGCGCCACGCACCGCATCAGGAGTCGGATCTCGTCCTCGCTCTCCACGCCCGCGCTGATCTCGTCGGGCGAAGACGAGAGGATATCGGAGAGCAGCAGCTCGTTGCCGTCGGGGTCGAAGTTGAGCGGCTCGTCGATGCTCACCTCCTGCCCGCGCGAGGCGAGCTTTCGAAGGTGCATGAGGATCTCGTTCTCGACGCAGCGGCTCGCGTAGGTGGCGAGCTTGATCTTCTTGTCCGGGTCGAAGGTGCGCACCGCCTTGATGAGGCCGATCGTGCCGATGGAGATGAGATCCTCGAGCGGCGTGGCGGACGCGTCGAACTTTTTCGCGATATACACCACGAGCCGGAGATTGCGCACGATGAGCTGCTCGCGCGCGGCTTCGTCCCCGCGGCGGATCGCGGCGAAGCAGGCCTCCTCTTCGGCGCGCGTCATCGGCGGCGGCAGCGAGGGCGAGCCCTCGAGATACCAGACCGTGCCGTTCTGCCACCGGTTTTTCGGGCGCGACAGCACTTTTCGCAGGAGATTTAATAGCTTCTTTTTGTCATACATCACCGGTCCCCTCCTTCAAAAAACGCGCCGCCGATCAGCGCCTGATATTCGTTTCCGAAGCCGTCCGGCGCGACCGCGACGCAGGGTCTATCCACCTCGCGCCGGCGGGCGTCGTTATACACGACCGCCCTGTCGGCGGTGAACGCCGGCAAAAGACGGGACGCGGAAAGCGCCGTGACGGGCAGCAGCCGGACCGGCAGCCCCGCGTTCGCCATCGCCTCGACGTCGGACGTGACCTTGAGCCCCGTGAGCGCCTTCGCGGCGGCGTCGTCGAGCAGGATCACTTCTTTGCCGCCGTAGACGTCGCCGAGGCGGTTGCCCGTGTCGAGCAGCGCCCTGCCCGTGAACGTCCCGCCGCCGCGCGTGATCTCGATGGAATAGACCGCGTCGGCGGGCTTCGGCGAAAACACCTTTTTGCGCAGAAACAGGATCACGAGATACAGCGCGACGCAAAGGCCCACCACGGCCGGGAGGCTGAGCTCCATATAGCCGAAGCCGTTGTTGTAGGTCACGCGGTCGCCGCCGACGAGCGTGACGGCGTAGAGAACGCCGGCGAAGAAAAAGCTCATGCCGAGAAAGAGGCTCAGGCACCGTAGCATCACCCGGAGCCTTTTCGCGGGGAACGCGATATAGGTGATGCTGGCGCCCATCGCGGCTTTCGTGAGCAAGGTAAAGAAAAAGTTCATCTCCGGCGCGAGCAGGACGAGCGAGTATACCCCGCCCACGATCGACGCCACGGTCAGGCGCGCAGGCCCCGTGGCGCAGCCCGAAAACTGCCGCACGCACAATAATAGTATGAACGTGACGATCGTGTTGAGCACGATCAGCACGTCGACGTAGACCACCTGCCGCAAAACGCCATCCCTCTTTTCCGCTGTTTCATTATATCGCCGGCCGGGCGCGTATTATGTCAGAAACGGGGCGGCTTTTTGCCCGGCGACGAAAAAACCGCCCCCGAGGGAGCGGTTGGAACTTGTATTGAATTCTTATTTCAATTCATAGAGCTTCGTGAACTTTTCTTCGAGATAATCGAGATAATACTCGACGTTCAGCCCCTCGCCCGTGACGGCGCGGATCCATTCGTCCGGCGTCGTGAGCGAAGCGATCGAGAACACGCGTTCGGTAAGCCAGTCGCCGATCTTTTTGAGGTCGCCCGCCCGGATCGCGGCGTAAACGTCGAAGTCCTTTTGCATCGTGCGCAGGATCTGCGCGCCGTAGGCGTTGCCGAGGGCGTAGGACGGGAAATAGCCGTAAGAGCCCGTCCAGTGCACGTCCTGCAGGCAGCCGAGCGCGTCGGAGGGCACCTCGACGCCGAGATATTCGCGGTATTTCTCGTTCCACAGGCGCGGGACGTCGTCCACCGTGATCGCGCCGTTGACGAACGCCTTTTCGAGCTCGTAGCGGATGAGAATGTGCAGCGGATAGGTCAGCTCGTCGGCGTCCATGCGGATGAGCGAGGGCGTAGCGATGTTGACCGCTTCGAAAAGCTCGCGCTCGCTGACGTCGGCGAAGGTGTCGCCGCTGAGCTCTTTGAGCTTCGGCATGACGAACGAGATGAACGCTTCGCTTCTGCCGACGATGTTCTCGAAAAAGCGCGAGATGCACTCGTGCATGGCGCTGGTCATATGGTCGGCGGCGTGCTCGTCGTAGAGCGCCTTCGGCTCGTTCTGCATGAACAGGGCGTGGCCGCCCTCGTGCATGGTGGAGAAGATGTTCGAGATGAACGAGTCCTCGTAATAATGCGTGGTGACGCGTACGTCGAGCCTTCCGTAGTGGTCGGTGAAGGGGTGCTCGGTGGTCATCAGCACGAGGCGATCTTTTTCGAGGCCCTCGAGCTCCAGAAGATAGCGCGAGAACGCCTCCTGCTGCGGGATCGGCACCTTGCGGCTCAGAAAATCGGAGCGGATGGGCTTGCCCTCGGCGGCGATACGTTTGACAAGCGGGATGACGCGCGCCTTGAGCGCGCCGAAGAACGCGTCGAGCTGTTCGATGGAGCCGCCCTTTTCGTAGTCGTCGAGCAGGGTGTCGTAAACGGTGGCCTTCTGCTCGTCGCGCAGCAGTACTGTCTGCCGCGTGTAGTTGATCACCTTTTCAAAGGAGCCGCGGAACTGTGAAAAGTCGCTCGCCTGCTTGGCGCGCAGCCAGTCGGTGTAGGCCTTGTTGAAGGCGCAGTCCATCTCGTAAGAGAGCTTCGCGGAGATGTTCTTCTCCTTCGCCCAGCGGTCGTAAAGGTAGTTCACGGCGGAGATCTGAATATCGGTCAATCCCTCGTGATCGGCGTGAAGCTCCTCAATGAGACGCACGTAGGGCTTCGCGTGGGTCATGGCGAAGATCTTTTTGCCGAGGATCGCCATGTCTTCGCCGGCCTGCTCCATACCCGCGGGCGGCGCGACGCACTCCATATCGAAGGCGACCTTGCCGACGCACCGGTAATAGGCCTCGATGTCGTTCAGGAGGCCGGATAGTTTTTTCCATTTTTGCTGATTCGTCATATTGTTTCTCCGTTCAGTTCAGTTTGCTTTCGAGGCAGACCCAGCCGTTATCCTCGTGCCGCACGGTCACATGGAAGCCGTTTTCGGTAAGGCAGGCGCGCACCTCGTCCTCCCTGAGGTCGATGATGCCGGACATGATATACGTGGCGTCGGGGTTCAGGAAACGCCTGATATCGGGCGTGAGCGCGATGATGGCGTCCGCCACGATGTTGGCGGTCACGACGTCGTATTTGCCGCTGACCTCGTCCACGAGGTTGCCGTGCAGCATGGTGAAGTTCGCGCCGGTGAAGCCGTTGAGGCGGCCGTTTTCTTTGGCGACCTTCACGGCGAGCTTGTCGATATCCACGCCTACGACGCTGTCGGCGCCGAGCAGCATACCCGCAACGGACAGGATACCGCTGCCGCAGCCGACGTCGAGCATCTTCACGCCCGGACGGATGGTATCCTCGAGCGCCTGCATGCAAAGGCGCGTAGTCTCGTGCGTGCCGGTGCCGAAGGCAAGGCCGGGCTCGAGCGTGAGCACCTTGCGGTCACCCGCGTCATAATCGTCGATCCACACGGGGCGGATCAGTAGCTTTTTGCCCACCTCGATGGGCTTGAAATACTGCCGCCAGTTGTTCTCCCAGTCCTCTCTGCGGCAGTCGGCGAGCTCCACTTCGTAGGGGATGTTTTCGGCGTCGAGCCGCTCGCGGATGAACGAGACCGCCTCGGCGGGATTGTTTTCGGGCGAAATGTAGACGTGCACGATTCCCTTCGTGCGGTCCTTCTGCAAGAGCTCCTCGTCGATCAGGTCGATGTTCGCGATCTCGAGGGTCTCTTCTTCGAGATGCGAATAGTCCTCGATATAGATGCCGTAGGGCACGGTCATGTTCACGATGCTCGCCGCGGCGTCCACGTCGCCGACCGGCACGCTGATGCTGATCTCGGTCCAGGGCTGCTCGGGCGCCTCTTCGGGCTCGGGCGCTTCAGACTTCGGGGCGGGGCCGTTTTCGATGTGCCAGTCGAAGCACACGTCGGTGCTGACTTTTTTTCTGCCGTGGGCGTGGAACTTGCGGTCGTCCAGCGCCCAGATCTTATTCGAGAAGCCGCCGGGCTCGACGTCCTTGACCACGTTTTCGATCTCATAGATGTTCGCGTCGAGCGTGTCGAGGGTCGAAAGGATCTCGGCCTCGAGGAAGAGCGGGCGCACTGCCGCCCCGTATTCGGGGATGCCGTGGTGCGACACGAGCATGTGCTGGATGAGCACGAGGGTGTTCTCATCGATCTCCTGCTCTTTGCCGATGCGCTCCACGATCATGGCGCCGCGCACGAGGTGCCCGATCAGGGTGCCGGGCACGGTGTAGCCGTCCACAAGGCCGGTCTCGTTGAGCGCGAACTCTTCGCTTTTGGCAATATCGTGCAAAATCGCGCCGGCAAGCAGCAGGTCGCCGTCGACGGATGGATAGAGCTTGATGATAGCCTCGGCCAGCTTGCAGATCGAGAGCGTGTGCATGAGGAGTCCCCCGCGGATCGCGTGGTGCAGGCGGTAGGCCGCCGGCAGCTCGAGGATCCTGCTCTTGTATTCGTCAAGCACGGCGTTCGTCAGCTTTTTAAGGTCTTCGTCCTCAAAGCCCGCGACGATCGAAAGCAGGGCGTTATACATGTCCTCCCCTTCGAAGGCAGCGGAGGGCACGTAGTCCGAGAGCTTGACGCCGTCGTTTTCTGTGGCGCGGCGCATGCGCTCGATCTTGAACTGGTTCTGGTTGTTATAGAGGTTCATCATGCCGCGCACGAGGATGAGCTCGCCCGGCTTCGGGCGCTCGGCCTCGGTGCCGCGGTAGTCCCAGCATTTGGCGACGATATCGTCCTCGCCGTCGCACACGATCATGTCGAGATACTGCGCGCCGGTGCGCGTGAGCTTGCGCTCGCAGGTCTTCACAAGCACGAACCCCTGCAGGGTCCCGGTTTTATCAAAGGGTTGCAGCTTCATCGTGATCTCCTTCCGTGTCGGGGTCGTAAGACGGCATCAGCTCGAGTTTAAAGAGGTTTTTGACGTGCAGCGTGTCGATGCGCTCTTTCTTGACGGGGTCGTCGATCTCGCCGGTGCGGATGTAGCGGTCGAGCTCGGCATAGGTGAAGCCGAGCACGTCTTCGTCGGTCTTGCCGGTCAACCCGTCGGACGGGGCTTTTTCGATGAGCACCTCCGGCAGCCCGAGCACGCGGCCGATCTGCTTCATCTCGTGCACCGTGAAGTGCGAGCACGGGCTGAAATCGCCCACCGAATCGCCGTAGCGGGTGGAGTAGCCCACCCAGTCCTCCGACAGGTTGCAGGTGTTGGCCACCCTGCCGTTGACGCTCTGCGACACCGCGTAGAGCGTAGCCATGCGGATGCGCGGCGGCAGGTTGAGGATGGTCTGGCGGCTCAGCGGCAGGCCCTTGATGTTGCGCTTCACGCCCTCGACGGCGTCGTGGATATCCACCACGAAATGGCGGATGCCGAGGTGGTTCACGAGCAGATACGCCATGTCGATATCGGCCTGCTCGCCGTTCGGCATCAGCACGCCCACCACACGGTCGGCGCCGAGCGCCTCCACGCACAGGGCGGCCACGATGGAGGAATCCTTGCCGCCGGATATACCGATCACGGCGTTGCAGCCCATGCCGTTTTTCTCAAAAAAGTCCCTGATCCAGGCGACGCACCCGTCTTTCATTCTGACAGCGTCAAACATATCGCGTTTCTCCTTCCGGCAAATTGTATTTATTATAATATATCCGCGGCAAAAATTCAAGATTCTGCTTGTAAAAACCGAAAAAAGCGTGTATGATGGATGCAGAAAACATAAAGGAGCGATGAATATGAAGCGGTTTCTGTTTGTGCCCGTCGCGCTCGCGTCCTGCGGGGCAGCGGCGGTTTACGCCGTGAAAAAGGCGACCCGCGCGCGCGAAGAGGGCGCGCCTGACGCCGTGGCCGTGGGAGGCATGACGCGGTCGGACAAAGTGAAGTATGATGAGCTGAGCGACCCGAAGCTTGCGAACAGCCCCGTTGTGAAGCTCATGCAGCTGATGTGGATGGCCACCTCGAAAAAGGACGCCGCCAATCACGCCACCCAGACCCCGCCCGAGGGGATCAGAGAGATCTGCGATCTCCCCTATATCGACGACGGCAGCCGGTATCATCTTCTGGACGTATACTATCCCGAGAACACCGAGGGCAAAAACCCCGTGATCATCGACGTGCACGGCGGCGGCTGGATGTACGGCGACAAGGAGCTCAACAAGCTCTATTGCCTCGCGCTCGCCTCGCGCGGGTACACCGTGTTCAACATGAGCTACCGCCTCGTGCCGGACGTGACCGTCAACGAGCAGCTCTTCGACGTGATGACGGCCCTGACGTGGATCGGCGAGCACATTGCCGACTACCCCGCCGACCCCGCGGACATCATTCTGACCGGCGACTCCGCCGGCGGCATGCTCGCTGCCTACGCCGCGGCGCTGACGTCGTCTGACGAGCTGAGCGAGATCTTTGAGACGCCGCGCCCCGCGATCGACTACAAGGGCCTGCTGCTGACCTCCCCCGTGCCGTACATGGATCCGGGCGGTTACATGACCCTGTATACCCCGAAGATGTGGGGCCTATACTACAAAGAGAAAAAGACCTATCATTACATGAACTTCGACGCGCTGCTGCCGCTCGCCACATTCCCGAAGACCTGCCTCATCACGAGCGCCGGGGATATCCTTGCCCGCGAGCAGACGAACCGCGCCTGCAAAGACCTGACCGCCAAGGGCGTGGAGTGCAAGCTCATGGACTTCGGCGGCGAAGAGGGCAAAAAGCTGGAGCACGTATTCACCGTGATCAACCCGTATAACGAGGTCGGCAAGAAGACCATCGACGAGGCGCTGGAGTTCCTCAAATAAGAAAACAAAACAACGAAAAAGGAGCGTCGCCGACGCTCCTCTTTTTTTTGTTATCCGTAAAGGATTTTGTTGACTTCTGTCTGCACGGCTTTGGGGTCGTAGCCCGCGGCTTTCAGACGGAGCTTGCGCTCGTCGCCGTTGCCCCAGTCGCCGCGGATGACCTCCTCGGCGATCTCGCGCAGGGTTTTTGTTCCGCTTTTGCCGAAGCCGTTGAGCCCCGCCTGCCTGATGCGGTAGGGGAAGTCTATATACATATAGTCCTGGTCGCAGACTTTTCCCGCGACCTTGTTGGAGCGGATCAGGTTCGTCTCGCCGCCGAACTGCCACACGCCGAGCACGTCGGGGTAAGGATAGGTGCATTCGTCGTTCCACTGCGCGACCCAGTGGGTATAGGCCTGCAGCTCGGCATCATACATATAGGTCCTGAAATAATAGGTGGACGAATAGATCCCGACGAAAAAACCGCGGTCCTCAAGGTCGTCGCACCAAGTCTTGACGACGTCGGTAAGCTTTCGTTTGCCGAGCGCCGTCATCGCGGCGTTCTCAACGTCGATATACACCGGCAGCTCGAACTGTTTCCCTTTGAGGCAATGCTCGTGGAAATACGCCGCCTCTCTGCGCGCGTCGTCCGCGCTGAGGGCGCGGGAGAACCAATACGCGCCGACAGGCAGGCCGAGCGCCTTGCATTTGTCGTAGTTTTTCTGAAACCGCGCGTCGACGTAGAGGCCGTCGTCCCCGCCGCCGCCTTTGACGATCGCAAAGCTGACGCCCTCCTTCACCGCGCGCGAGAGATCCAAGTTCCCGTTGTGGCGGGAGATGTCGATGCCGAACTCTTTCATAGCGATCACCCTTTCATTCGATCGCTATCAGTATATGCCGGGATAAGCCGGGCGTGACGGGCTGTTCAGCGCGTGAGCACTACGTAACCGAAAGGCGGGAGCTCTGTTTTGCCCGAAACGGTGTCGCCCGTGAGGACGTTCCGGTAAGTCCCGGACGAGGGGACGCGCTTCGGCTCGGATGTGAAGTTCATCAGGAAGACGAGGTCGCCGCGTTCGACGGCGCTCACACCGTCCGGCAGCTGATCGGGCCAAACTCCAGTGAGGCCGATTTCTTCGATGAGGTCGGCGCAGAAATCGTCGATAAAGGATTCTTCGCCCCGGAACGCCGCGTAATATGCGCGCCCTTTTCCGAAACCGTTCACGGTGACGGCGGGCGTGCCGGCATAGAAGCCGTTTTCGTAGGTCCCGAGCACCTTCGCCCCGTCGGCGCGCAGCAGATCGCACACGGTGTGCGCGGCGTAATCGCGCCCGTTGTAACGCACGGCGCGGCGCTCGGTTTCGGGCAGGGCGTCGGTCTCTTCGGCCGTGACGCCGAACACCTCGCGAAGGCCCTCGCCCGGGAACCCGCCGAGGAAGCAGAGATCGTCGCGGTCCACGCGCGCGAACAGCTCCGTTGCCACGAAGCGGCCGCCGCCCCCGACATAGCGCCGGATGCTGTCGGCGACGCCGGGCTTGAGCATGTAAAGGAACGGCGCGATCACGAGATCGTAGGGCGCGAGATCTGCGTCGGATTCGATCACGTCGGTGGGGACGCCGCGCTTCCAGAAGGGCTTGTGCCACGCGGTGCAAACGCCGTCGTAGTCGCGGTTCTCGCTGAAAAAGCCGCAAAAGATATCTGTAGCCCAGGCGTTTTCGCAGTCGTTCACGATCGCGACGCGCCCGCGCGTTTCTTTGCCGACGACAGCGTCGAGCTTCGGCAGGACCTGCCCGATCTTCGCGGCGTCGCGGAACACGCGGGTGTGTTCGGTGCCCGTATGGTCCACCACGGCGCCGTGGAATTTCTCGTGCCCGCCGCGCGAGGCCCGCCACTGGAAATACTGCACGCTGTCGGCTCCGTGGGCGACCGCCTGGATCGACGACAGCTCGGTGATCCCGGATTGCGGCAGGGGGTTCACGGGCTTCCAGTTGACGATCGAAGGCGTGCTCTCCATCAGGAAGAAGGGTTTGCCGCCCTTCATGGAGCGGAACAGATCGTGCACGAAAGCGATCGCGTTGCCTTCTTCTGTGTTATCGGTATTGTTCCACGAGGGATAGGAATCCCACGACACGAGGTCGAGCTTTTCGGCCATTTTGCGATAGTCGATGCCCTTGAAAAGCCGCATCATGTTCGTCGTGACAGGCACGTCCGGCGTGATCTCTCTGAGCGGCGCGATCTCGTTTTCGAGGAACGAGATATGGCTGTCGGATACGAATCGGTTCCACGCGAGCTTCAGAGCGGGCACGTGGTTCTCGCCGCGGTATTTCGGGGAGGAAACTTCGTCGAACGACGAGAGGTTATGGCTCCAAAAGCCGTTCCACCACTTGAAATTGAGCTCGTCGATATCGTTATGGTATTCGCGCCTGAGCCAGTCGCGGAAGGCCTGCTGGCAGAGTTCGCAGTGGCACTCGCCGCTGTATTCGTTTGAGATATGCCACATAAAGAGCGCGGGGTGCTTGGCGTAGCGTTCGGCGAGCTTGCGGTTGATAAGGCGCACCTTTTCGCGGTAGACGGGCGACGTGAGGCAGTGGTTGTGCCGCACGCCGTATTCGTTGCGCACGCCGCTTTCGTCCACGCGCAGCACCTCGGGGGCTTTTTTTGCGAGCCACACCGGGCGCGCGCCCGAGGGCGTGGCGAGGATCGCCTTTTTGCCGTGGACGTGCAGCATGTCCATCACTTCGTCGAGCCATGAGAAATCGAACTCCCCTTCTCTCGGCTCGAGCATGGACCACGAAAAGATGCCCACGGTCGCGCTGTTGATCCCGGCGAGGTCCATCAGGCGCATGTCCTCGCTCCAGATCTCTTTCGTGCGGATCCACTGGTCGGGGTTATAGTCGCCGCCGTATATGATATGTTCCTGCTTCATCGTGTTTCATCCTTTCAGAATTTGACGCGCGCGCCCGTCAACCTTTCGAGCTTTTCGCGCACGATCTCTCTTGATTTTTCGGGCTCTCGGGCGTAGACCTTCGACGTGAAGGCGTCGCCGAGAAATCGCTCGGGCGTGTCGTAGACGCCCACGCCCCAGCCGTAGGGCCGGCCGTTTTTATCCACGTTGTAAACGAAGTCCGAGATCAAAACGTAACATTCGTGCTGCAGGCGCGTGATGAGCGTGTCGAAGCCCTTGACGCCGTTTTTGCCGTAGTTGCCGAGCTTTTTGAGCTCGCCCGACTGCACGGGCGCGTTCGCGGCGACGAGATCGAACAGGAGCTTATCGCGCCGCGAGGTCTTTTCGTCGTCGTAAAGGGCGTCGAAATCGTAGCCGTCGCGCCGGACGTTGGCGAAATCCGGAAAGAACGCGGGGCTCACGAACACTGCCTTGTGCTCGAAAAACTTGCCGTAGGCGCATTTGAGCTCGCGGATCACCGGGCCCTTCCACTCCCACACGTCCCAGTGGTCGTCCTGCTGATGGTACCAGGCGTCGGGGTGGACGTGCTCTTCGAGCGAAAAGCCCGGCACGCTGTTTTTAAAGAACGGCAGAAAGCCGAGCTCGATGATCGCGTTTTTCAGATCGTCGTAAGTCCGCACGACGAAGGGGTCCTGAAACGTCATAGGCCTCACCTCGCTTTCAGTATAACCGACGCCAAGACGTTTTTCAAGAAAAAAGTGCGCTTTCACGCTTGCAATCGCGGCGGCGTTCGGGTATGATGGAAGCAGAAGAATGAAAGGGGCGTTTTTTATGCTGTCCGACACTCTGTTTTACACTTCTCCCGCGAAATACTGGATGGAGGCGCTGCCGATCGGCAACGGCAAACTCGGCGCGATGTGCTATTCCGGGACCTCTTCGGACGAGCTCTCGCTGAGCGAAGAGACCCTGTGGTCCGGTTGCCCGCGTTCGGTCACGAAGCCCGGGGCGTATGAGTCGTACCTGAAGGCGCAGGCGCTGGCGAAGGCCGGGAAATACCGCGCGTGCCATGAGGAGATCAGGAAGAACTTTCTCACGATCTGGTCGCAGGCGTATCTGACCTTCGGCTCGCTGATTTTGGATTTCGGCGTAAAGAAAGCCGAGAACTACGAGCGCAGGCTCACGCTCGCCGACGCGGTGCTGACGAGCGGGTTTGACGCGGAAGGTGTGCGTTATCGGAAGACCGCGTTCGTGAGCGCGCCGGACAACGTGCTCGTCTATAAGATCGCTGTGGACAAACCCGGCTCTCTCTCATTCACGCTGCGGGAAAATTGCCCGCTGCGCCATAAAACGAGCTTTGAAAACGGCGTGCTGTTCGTGGACGGCGAGTGTCCCGGCGACGCGGATACGAAATCGAAGAATTACCCCGCGAACGACACGATCTACGACGTGGCCGACGAAAAGCGCGGCGTGCTGTTCCGCGGCAGCATCCTCGTGGATACCGACGGGGCGCTGACCGAAGAGAACGGCGCGCTCAAGGTGGAGAACGCGTGCGAGGCGACCGTTTACGTCAATATCACGACCTCGTTCAACGGGTTCGACAAACAGCCCTATCTCGAGGGCAAGGAATACCTTCAGCCCTCGCTCGACGCGGTGCTTGCGGCGAAGGAAGCGGGCTTCGAGAAGCTGCTCGTCCGGCACGTGGCGGACTATAAGAAGTATTACGACCGCGTGTCGCTGAGGATCGGCGAAGAACCGGACGGCGCACCCTCGCCCACGGACCGTCGGCTGCTCAGTTTCGATCCCGAAAAGCCCGACAAGGCGCTCTATGCCCTATTGTTCAATATGGGGCGCTATCTTCTGATCTCCGCCGCGCGGCCCGGCAGCAAGGCGATGAACCTGCAGGGCATCTGGAACAACACCGTGCGCCCGCCGTGGAACTCTAATTATACCACCAACATCAACACCGAGATGAACGACTGGCCCTGTCTGCCGTGCAATCTGCCCGAAATGACCGAACCGCTTACGGACCTCGCGAAAACGGTTTCGGTGACCGGCGAAGAGACGGCGCGCGAGTTCTATCACGCGCGGGGCTTCGTGCTGCACCACAACGCCGATATCTGGGGCATGACCGCGCCCATCCAGGGCAACCCCTGCTGGGGCTTCTGGAACGGCGGCTCCGGGTGGCTGTGCGAGAATCTGTTCGCCGTGTACGAGTATACGCTCGACAAAGACTATCTGCGCGATACCGCCCTGCCGATCATGAAGAAGGCCGCGCGCTTCTATCTCGACATCCTCGTTGAGGACGACGACGGCACGCTCATCATCTGCCCCGCAACCTCGTCGGAAAACAGTTTCCGCAAGAAGGGAACGCGTGGTGAGGCCGCCACGTCGAAGAGCACGGCGATGATGCAGGGCATTGTAAAATCGCTGTTCACGAACATCGGAAAAGCCTATGAAGCGCTCGGCGAAAACGATGAATTCCTCGCCGAGGTACGCGCCGCCCTGCCGCGGCTCAAGCCCTTTTCGATCGGCAAATACGGCGAGCTGCTCGAATGGAACGAGCAGCTTGAGGAGACGGAGCTCCATCACCGTCACGTCAGCCACCTCTACGCCCTGCACCCCGCCACGCTCATCCGTTACGGCAGGGACCCGGAGCTCTTCGAGGCGTGCAAAAAGACGCTGGAGCGACGCGGCGACGACGGCACCGGCTGGTCGCTGGCGTGGAAGGTCAATTTCTGGGCGAGGCTGCGCGACGGCGACCACGCGCTGCGGCTGCTCAATAACCAGCTGCGCTACGTGACCGCCGAAAAGAACGGCGAGATCGCCTACGACCGCCACGGCGGCACCTTCCCGAACATGCTGGACGCGCACCCGCCGTTCCAGATCGACGGTAACTTCGGCTCCACCGCCGGCATCGCGGAGATGCTTTTGCAGTCGGACGAGGAGAACGTCTATCTTCTGCCCGCCCTGCCCGCAGCGTGGGATGAGGGCGAGGTGAAAGGCCTTGCCGCCCGCGGGAACGTGACCGTGGACATCCGCTGGAAGGACGGGAAGATCACGGATCACAAGATCCACGGCGAGACCGATAAAAAGATCGTTCTCTGCCGCTAAAGAAAGATATGATACGGGAGCCCCGCTCGGACGAGCGGGGCTCCCTGTTTCTTCTTTTATAATGATCAGACGGAATACTTCGTCCAGGAATCATCCAGGCCTTCGAGCAGGGTGTCGTTGCCGACGATGCACGTGCGGCCGGACTTCGCCAGCGACTCGAACACCGGGATCTCGGCCGCGATCGAAGCCTTGTTCGCGGCAAGCACCTGGCGCTTGAGGTCCGCCACGTCCTCATAGCCCTTGCCGGAGATCCACAGCCGATCGGCGCGTTCGCCCTGCGTGCCGGGCTCGATAAGCGGCTCGAGGCTCGAGACCGTAGAGATCACGTAACCGTCGGACTCTTCGTCGGAATCGGCAAAGCCCTGAATAAAGTCAGGCGTGTTGTTGAAAGTGTCCACGGCCTCGACGGGCGCGGGGTCGCGGTAGGAATAGAACCCCAGCATCCCGCTGCTGACTGGCGCGCGGAAGCCGCAGCCGTAGGCGCCGCCCTTAACGCGGATCTCGCCCCAGAGGTAGCCGTAGGTCAGAAGCGTGGAGAGCACCTGCAGCACGCCCTTTTGACTCTGCATCTCGGCGGGATCGAGCATCCACGCCTTGCCGGCGTAGGACACGCCCGAGGGGATCAGGATCGCCTCTTTTTCGGGAGCGGCGGCGGGCTTCAGCTCGAAGCACGGGGCCGAGGAGCTGCCGGAAGTCGGCGGGATGAACGCCGCCGGGTCGGCGGGACGCGCGTCGGACGTAAAGCTGAGGATCATGCGCTCGGGCACGTAGGCCGTTTTGAGCGTGCGGTCGGCAAACGCGGCGAACGCGGCGATCTTTTCGTCAAACGCCTCGCTGAAGGTCTTGAGCCAGACGTAGGCGTCGTAGCCGCCGAGCTGCTCGTCGACAGCGGCGGCCGCGGAGAACGAACGCGCCGCGCGGGTGACGGCAAATGAATTGCCTCTTGAAACAAGGCCGCGCTTCATGGCCTCTTTGCGCTGCAGCAGGATCTCTTTGATCTTCGTTTCATCCGTAAACAGCGTTTCGGTCATGATCTCGTGCACATAGGCGGCCGCCTCGGGCAGGCGGTCGGTGAGCGCGCCGACGAAGACGCTGAACATCACGCGGCAGCGGTCGGCGCTCTCTTTATCGGGATAGACCTCGACGCAAACGCCGAAATCGCCGATATTCCTGCGGCGGATGCGCATCAGCTCGCTGACCGTGTGCCGCTTCGTGGGCAGCTCGCCCGGAAGGGCGGTGAGGAATCTGAGGGCGGGCAGATCGGCAAGCGGAATGTCGTTGAGCTCGAAATACTCGCGGATGTGCATGATGCCGTTCGAGGGCACGGGATGGAACAGCACCTTGACGCCGTTCAGGTCGAAAGCCTCGGTGGGCGTGTAAACGGGCGCGGGATCGACGTCGGAAAGCGCGAGCTTCGGCAGCGTCGCCTTAGCCTCGGGGCTGTCTTCGCTCTCCTGCCACGCGTCGAGCTCGGCGTTTTCGGCGATATACTTTTCGGTCTCTTCGTCCGTCCAGCTCTGCTTCGCGGCTGCAAGGCGCGCCTTTTCGCGCTCGTCGTTCTCGCGGCTCTTCGTTTTCGAGGGCGTGAGCAGATAGGTGCTCAGATGCGCTTCGTCGAGGAAATACTCGCGGATGAGGTCGGTGAAATAAGACGTGCCGATCTCTTTGCGCACGGCCTCGACGGTGTCGCCGTGGACCATATACTGCAGGATATCGCCGCCGTAGAGCCAGGAGCTCAGGCCGTTGATGTTGCGGGTGAGGCCTGCGGGCTCTTCGAGATCGTGGATGGAGTATTCCTCCAGCGCGAGCAGCGCCTCGAGCTCTTCGTTGTCGATGCCCTTTTCAACGACCTCGGTCAGGACCTGACGGATGACGTTACGCAGTTCGGGCAGGTTCTCTTTTTCGGTGTCGCGCAGATACAGCGCCATGAACGGCTCGGCGAAGTAATAGGCCTCGATTGCAAGCGTGACGTTCTGCGCGAGCCCCTTTTCGAGGATCGCCTTCGTGAGCGGCGAGTCGTTCGAATCGGTGAGATAGGACGCGACGAGACCCAGCGCCATCATCTTTTTGCGCTCTTCCCAGCTGCCGATCGTGCGGCCGAGCACGATCTGGCACTTATTCTTCTCGTCCTCGTCGGTGCCGATGGGATACACGCCTTCATCGTATTTCGCGGGCAGAACGCCCTGCATCGCGATCTCGTGCTTCTTGTCAAGTTTTTCCACGCCGGCGAAATACTCCTCGTCGATCACGCGCAGCACCTTTTCGAGCGGCACGGCGCCGTCGAGATAGATGAGGGCGTTCGAGGGGTGATAGAACTCGCGGTGCGCGTCAAGAAAGCGCTCGTAGGTGAGATCCGGGATCTTTTCGGGGTTGCCGCCGGAATCGAAGCCGTAGACGCTGTCGGGGTAGATGAGGCGCAGAAGGCCGTTTTCGAGCAGCGAACCGACGTTGGAGTAAACGCCCTTCATCTCGTTGAAAACGACGCCTTTGTAGGTGGGCTCGTCCGCCTTGTCGCGGATCTCGTAATGCCAGCCCTCCTGCCGGAAGATGTTGGGGTTCGTGTAGATCGCGGGCTTGAACACGGCGTCGAGATAGACCTTCGTGAGGTTCAGAAAGTCCTTTTCATTCCGGCTCGAGACGGGATACATCGTCTTATCCGGGAAGGTCATCGCGTTGAGGAAGGTGTTCATCGAGCCCTTGAGCAGGTCGAGGAAGGGTTCCTTCAGCGGGAAGTTCTCGCTGCCCGCGAGCACCGAGTGCTCGAGAATGTGGAACACGCCGGTATCGTCCCACGGCAGGGTCTTGAACGCGACGCTGAACAGCTTGTTTTCACAGCCGTTGTCGACCCAGGCGAGCTTGGCGCCGGTCTTTTCGTGTTCGAGCTCCCACAGTACGCCGCGGAGCTCCTCGTTTTCTCTTCTTCGCACGACCTTAAAGCCGTGCAGGACGTCGTTGACTTGCATGGAATGGACTCCTTTACTTTATTTGTCCCAGCCGGGGGAATATACGAAATTGTGGCGGATATAGCGGTCCGCGAGCCGATAGGCCGCGTCGTAGGAATTGACGAGCGGATGGAGGGCGAGGGCGTCGACGGCGAGATCGCGGTCTTTGGTGAGGATCGCCTTCGCGGCGCTGCGCTCGTAGAGCTTGACTCTGCGTACGAGCTCGAGGGCTTCGGGATCGAAGTTTTCGTGCGGGTGCGGCGTGACGCCGTTCGCCGTCACGGTGCCGGTGGCCTCGATCACGTCGGTGTCGAGAAGGCCCGGGATCATCCCCTTGTTCGGCATGCACAGGATCATGTCGTCCGGCTTGCCGGAGCGCACGATCTCCATATATCTGAGCGCCACGCCCGCGTAGCCGCCGGCATCCTTCGAGAAGGGGTTGAAGTGCCACGCCGTGCCGCGCGACACGCCGGTCTCGCTGGCCATATAGCTGTTTTCGCGCATGCCGTAATACTGCTCAAAGATCTTAAGGCAGGTCTCGAACTCGCTGTTCACGTCGTGCTTCTGGAGCTCGGCGAGCATGAGCTTGTTGATGCGGGCGATCTGCTCGCCGCGCGTCTCTTCGGCGTTTTGAATGTTCGAGAGCGCCTTGAGGGACGAGAAATAGTAATAAAGATATTCGTTCGGCACGTAGCCCTTGCGCGTGAGCAGCTCTTTGCTGAAATAGCGCATGTCCGTTTTTTTATAGGATACATCGTTCTCGATGAGGGCGGGCAGGATGTTTTTGCCGTCCAGCGTGATCTTATCGAAAAACGACAGATGGTTGAGGCCCCAGATCTCGCCCTTGACGCGCGAAGGCTCGACGTTGAGCATATCGGCGATCGCGTGCAGCATCGAAGAGGGCGCGTCGCAGATGCCGAAGGTGAAATCGTAGCCCGCGTCGCTGAGCGCCTGGCTCACGAGCCCCGCGGGGTTCGTGAAATTGAAGATCTTAAAGCCCGGCTTCGCGTATTTTTTCGCGAGCTCGCAATAGTTGATGAGCGCCGGGATCGAACGCATGGCGAACGAAAAGCCCGCCGCGCCCGTGGTCTCCTGCCCCAGAACGCCCTCTTCAAGGGCGATGCGCTCGTCCATCACGCGCATGTCGTCGCCGCCGACGCGGATCGTGGTGATCGCGTAATCCGCGCCGATGAGCGCCTCAACGGCGTTGTCGGTGCACATGAAGTGCAGGCGCGGCGCCAGAAGCGAACACACCTTGCCTGCCATGCCGCCGTAAACGGCGAGCTTTTTGGGGTCGTTATCCATAAACACGAGGCGGTCGATGCCGAGCTCGTCCGCGCGCTGCGCGATGCTTTTCGCGAGGAACATCGAGCGGACGCCGCCGCCCCCGATCACAGTCAGTTTCATACTTCTTCCGTTTCCTCCACAGGTTCGCCGTGCGCGGCCTCGGCCTTTGCCTTCTTTTTCGGGTCGAGCACGAACTTTTTGATGAGATAATAGATTACGCCTACGGGGATGAGGCAGATCACGATCAGAATGATCTTATCCATCGGGATCCAGCTGAACACGCCGTCGCCGATGATCGTGAACAGGATCACGCGCCAAGAAAGGCCCAATAGCGAGAGCAGGGCGTATTTGACGAACCGGCAGCCGGACGCGCCGTAAAAAAGGCTGATCCAGTCGATCGGGAACGCCGGGATCGCGCGGATCGCAAGCAGGACGGCGGCCTTGTCGCCGAGGTCCTTTTCGAGGATCTTTCGGCCCGTCTCGCGCTTCGAGAGCAGGCGGTAGACCGCGTCCCTGCCGAGAAAGCGCCCGAGCCAGTAGGTGGCGCTGACCTCAATAAGGATGCCCGTGAGGTTCACGCCCACAGCCGTGAGCGCCGCCATGACGGGATCGGCGATCACGCCCGCGTAAATAGCGCCGACCGCCACGTAGATGAGGCTGGCGGGCACCACGAAGACGAGCGCCTTCACGAAATAGATCCCCAATACCACGCCCGCGATGACGGGCACGCTTTTGGTAAACGCGGTGAGGTCGGATACGCTGAGGGTGGAGAGCGTGTCATAGTTCACGATGGCCACGACGAACAGCGTGAGTGCCACCGCCACCTTCAGGATTGTGAGAAAAACGTCCTTTTTGCTCATCAGTCTTCTCCGTGCGGCTCAAATCTGATGATTTTTTTATTCGAAATATCGATATACGGGATATACACTACCGGGGCTCCCAAGTTTGCGGTCATCGCGGACACGAGCGCCTTAAGATAGGGGAACAGCAAGTCATAGGTCCTGAGGTGCAGCACCTCTTTCTGCACGCCGGGCTGCGTCGTGAACATGCCGACGAGCGTGACGTCGAGCGAGAACTTGTCCGGCGCTTTTTTGTCGGCGATCTCGGCTCTGAGCTCCCCGCGGCAGGTATTCTGCTGCGAATATCCCACGTTGTAGGAATAGCGGAAAGACAGATCCAGCTTCGCGGGGCCGTTGATTTGGTTGGTGAATCTGAGGTCCGAAATATGATAATTGACCAGATTTGCTTCTTTATTCATTCTTTTGTCCCTCCCCGGAACGTTCTGACGTGTTCATGATCCTGCCCGCGAGCCAGAAGCACGCGGCGGCGAGCACGTATGCCGCGACGGCGAAATAAGAGTATCTGCTGCTGATCGCCCACGCGAAAGCCGGCACAGACACGCCGTTTCTCACGAGCAGGGGGAACAGCATCTTATCGCAGAGCCGCAATACGACGAACAGGGCGGCGGGCGCCAGCAGGATGAAAGGCAGTCTGCCGACGCCGCTGCTCTTCGGCAGGCGCAGCGACAGGTAAAGGAAATACGCGAAGAAAAACACCGGGTAGCTCAGGAGCGTGAGCACGATCACGACCGCCGTATTGCCGGCGAAGCCGCTCTCGGCGCCGAACATCAAGATCAGAAAATCCACGGCGAGATACGCGAGCGGCACGGCGAACAGCGCGAGGGCGCCGGGGTCGTTCCACACGTGCTTTTGAAAGAGCCGCGACGTGCGCCACACCAGAACGAGGCACAGCACCATGATGAAAAGGCTCAAAATATGGTTCGCGGACTGCACCCCGGCGTTCGTTTCGTAGCGGCGCGTGAGCCACAGCGACAGGATGAGCAGCGCCGCGATGAAGGTGCCGAGAAGGCGCGGCGGGGGTTGATAGCGTTGGAGTTCGGTCATACGGATGATCCTTTTGCGGTCAATAAACGACTTTCAGCGTTTTGATCTCGAACGGCCGGAACGTGAGCTTCACCGTTCTGTCGGCGCCGAGGTCGGCGGCCGTTTCTTCGAGCATATTGGTTTCGAACACGCGCTTCGTCTGCTCCGGGAAGGTCACGGCCGTGTTCACGGCGGAGCCCTGCGCTTCGTAAAGGCGCACGATATAGGCGCGCTCGGCATCCTCGCAGGGCTTAACGGCCTCAACGATAACGCTCGCGGCTTCGTCGGGGAGCTTCACAAGCGGCGAGAGCTTCTTTTCGCCGGGATAAACGAGGGCGGGCACGTTGAGGGCGTAGGCCGGGCGCACGACGGCGCGGGCGCTGAAGCCGCCGACGTGCGGCAGGAACGTGTAGACGCAGCGGTGGATGCCGTCCTTGTCGCCGAGATGGTCGGGGTGCACGCCGCCTTTATGGAGCGAGAGCTGCAGGCTGCCGCCCTCGGCGGTGATGCCGTATTTGCAGTCGTTGAGCATGGCAACGCCGTAATCGGGCTCGGACAGATCGGTATATTTGTGGTTAACGACCTCGAACTTCGCCTCTTCGAGCGAATTGTTTCGCGTGGTGGGGCGCTTGACGCAGCCGAACTGGATCTCGTGGCGGGCGTAATCGTCGTAAACCGAGGTGTCGAACGCGGTTTTCAGGAAGCGGTGGTCGTCGTTCCAGTCCATGGCGGTGTCGAACCGCACGCCCGCCCTGCCAGTGAACACGAAGAGATCCTGCGTGAGGGTCGATTTTTCACTCAGTTGATATTTGCTGCGGATGATCGCGGCGACGGGGCCTTCGCACAGCACCTCGCGCGACACAAGAGCCGAGACGTCGCGGAACTTGCAGCGGATGTCGGCGTCGACGTCCCAGTTGTCCCACGCGCCGGGAAGGTCCTCGGCCATCAGGAAGGTGTTGAAGGGCCTGCCGTTGACGAGCTCGCGGCCGACGCGCTTGTCGTAATACGAGGCGATGGCGCCGTTCTCGGCGAACTTTAAGCGGATGAGCCCGTTTTCGAGCACGTCTTCTTGAAGCTTGAGGTCCGTGGCGGCGGGCGCGGGCGCTTCGTCCGAAAGCTCAAGCGTGACGCTGCCGAAGGCCGGGATCAGCACGCCCGTGAGCAGCAGGGTTTCTTTTCCGTCGAGATCGGTATAGACCTGCTGGGGATAATCGCCCCTGACGTATTTGCCCTCGAACGGAACCGACACGGGATCGGTGCGCTCAAACGAGAGGGTGTTCGTGAGGGTGAGCCTGTCCGGCGAAGCTTCGCAGAGAAGGTCCTTCGTCATGCGCTTCGCCTCTTCAATCACGCGGCCGGTCTGGGCGCGGCTCTCGACGTGGGCGCGGTTGATGCAGGTGCCGGGCAGGATATCGTGGAACTGATTGAGCAGCAGCGTTTCATAGAGCGGCGCGATCGCGTCTTCTTTCGCGACGGCATCATGCGCAAGGCTTTCGGATACAGTTGCGATCTCGAGGTCGCGCAGCGCCAGCTCGCTCTTGCGGTTATGCCGCTTGATCGTGTGCTGGTTCGTGAGCGTCCCTCTGTGCAGCTCGAGATAGAGCTCGCCGCGGTAGGTGTTCGGGTGGCGGGCGTCGCGCTCGAGCTCCCGCATGAAGTCGCCCACGCGTGTGTAACGCGCTTTCGGGCAGCCCGCGAGGTCGCCCACGCGCTTTGCGTATTCGAGCTCCTCGAACATCGGGCCTCCGCCGCCGTCGCCGTAGCCGAACGCCAACAGGCGCTTGTCCGTCACCGCTTTCTGCTTGATCGACTTCGTGCGGTCGAGGATATCGGCGGGCTCGGGGAAATGGTGCGTGGTGTTGAAGTGCGTGAACACCTTGGTGCCGTCGATGCCCTGCCACCAGAAGGTGTCGTAGGGGAATCTGTTCGTGTCGTTCCAGCTGATCTTCGTGGTGAGGAAATAGTCGACGCCGCAGCCCTTCATGATCTGCGGGATCGCGGCGGAATAGCCGAAGGTATCGGGCAGCCAGAAGCAGTTCGAGGTGTAGCCGAAATGCTTGCGCGTGAAGCGCTGGCCCCACAGGAACTGCCGGATCATCGATTCGCCGGACGTGATGTTGCAGTCGCACTCGACCCACACGCCGCCGTTGGGCTCATAGCGGCCCTCTTTGACCTTTTCTTTGATGCGCTCGAAAAGCTCGGGATAATTTTTCAGGATAAAATTGCCGTGGGCGGCGGAGGACTGGATGAATTTGTAGTCCGGGTATTCCTCCATCAGCGCGAGCTGGTTCGAATAGGTGCGCGCGCATTTTTTCACGGTCTCGCCCACGTGCCAGAGCCAGGCGGTATCCATGTGCGAATGCCCCACGATGCCCGCTTCGCCCGAATCGTCGCCGTTCTTTTCGGCGAGCACGCGCTTGAGGATGGGCGCGGTGCGGCGGATGCCCGCGCGTACGGCCTCGTCGGACGAGTCTTCGAGCGTCATCTCTGCGCCGCAGAACACTTCGTACAGCGCGGACGCGAGCTCGCCCTTGCGGAAGGAATCGCCCTTTTCAAGGCCCTGATAGAGCGAGAGCACCGTGAGCAGGTCGAAATAATAGTCGTTGATCTCTTCGTCCTTCACGCAGATGTCGACGCCGTTATAGGGGAAGTTGAAATCATTGAACTGCAGCTTGTCGCCGGGGTGGCAGCCGTAGTATTTATGCCCGGCGTAATACTCGATCGCCACGTCGATGGGTTTATTCGCCTCGGCGTTCATTTTGAGCAGGTCGCAGTAGTGGTTGCCGTGGCCGGTGTAAACGATCTTGGTGTTGAAGGTGCCGAAGGCGTGCCCGTCCACGAAGAGCATGGCTTCGTAGCCGCAGATGTGCGGGCGGACGAACAGCTTTTTGCCGGCGAGGGACTCGTCCGGCGTGAAGGCGCCGCGGAACCAGCAGTAGCTCCCCTCGCCCGACCATTTCATGCCCGGAACGGCTTCGGCGAAGGGGACGTCCCCGGGCAGTGCGTGGTATTGCCGGTCCACGACCGCGTATTCCACGTGTTCGAGCTCGCCGACTTTGATGAACAGCCTTTCGTCGAGGCTGTCGGCGAATCTCTGCAGTTTGTCTGTCATTTTTTTGATCTGCGGCGCGTTGAGCATAGTCGTTTTTCCTTTCTGTATCCTTCCCCGGCAAACACCGGGATTCTTTTTATTTTCCGAGCAGCCCCAGAAGCGAGCGGCGCGGCGGTGGCGGCGGCGCGGGGCTGACCTTTGAGACCAGCACGGTCTCTTCGCCGATGCGGATCACGTCCCTGAACAGGACTCTCACGGGCGGCGGGCTGCGGAACAATCCGCCGGGAGAACGCACGAGCAGGGCCGTGACCTCGCCCGTTTCGGTGTTCAGGTCCATGTCGCTGACGAAGCCGACCCTTGCGGCGGTCTCGACGTTGATGACTTCTCTTCTCGAAAGCTCTTCGATGCTGACGATCATATGCTTCACCTCGCTTCAGCCTATGCCGCGCGGAGCGAAGATATGCGGGTCAGTCGGCCTCGGTGATAAAACCGAAATACCGGCCGAGCCAGTAGGCGGCGAGCCACGTGCAGGGCGACAGAAACGCGTTGTCGCGCCCGCAGAAATATTCGTTGGCGCCCTCGTGCGTCTGGGTGGTGATCCGTTCCGGCACGCGGAAGGGCTTCGCGGCGTGCGGCTCCTCGCCGAACGCGGCGGCGCGGGGCTCGGGCGGGGCGTCGGGACGGACCGAGAGGTCCGTCTTATAATAACGCAGGTCGATGGGATATTCGGCGAGGGCGCGCTTCGCAAGGTCGGTATCCGTGTCGCAGGCGTTCGCCGCCGCCCAAAGGAAGACGAGATACGAATACCCCTCGTCCCGGACGTATTCGTAGTGGCGGCGCAGCGCGAGGCGGTAGAACCGCAAAAGCGCCGGGTCGGTCTCGTAACGAAGAAGGCACGTGCCGGCGTAGGCGGTGAGGCGCTCGTCGATGTGGTTCGAGTGCGCGTCGTCCTTTTTATAGCAGAGCATGTTGAGGGCGTAGTGGTGGCGCGAAATCAGGTCTTTTCTGACGGCGAGGTATTTTTCGTCTCCCGTCACGTGGTGCGCCACGAGCAGGAAGCCCAGGATCTCGAGGGCGTTCACGCCCTTTTCGAAGCACCAGCTCTCGTCGTCGTTGAGATCGCCCGGGCCGAAGTGCGCCCACGACGTGGGCGTGCCGTCGGCGTCGCAGAGCGTGAAGCCGTGCGTGAGGATGTGGTCGGCGATCTCGGCGATACGGGTTCTGACGGTCTCTTTCTCCGCGTCGTCGGCGGCGAGGTCGTAATACCAGGCGCTCGCCCAGAAATGGCCCGTGAGCTCGTCGGACGAGGTCTCGCCCTTCCATTCGAGAGGGCCCTTTTCGTCGGAAGTGAGGTGCCACTCGGGATCGCCGTTTCCGAAACGGTCCTCGCCCGGGCGGCGGTAGGCGCGCGCCGGAAAGCCGGGGATACCCGAAACGGTCTCGAGCTTCCACATGGCGCGCATGGCAGCGGCGGCGCTCTCTTTCGCGTCGGGGGCGCCGGTCAGGTGGTAGCGGATGCTCTCGAACGTCACGCGGTCGGCGGTGTAGAGGCCGTCGTTATCGGTGATCTGCACCGTGCCGGTGGCAAGGTCGCCGTCCTCGGTGCCGATGCGGCGCGTGACGTAATCTTCGCGGGTGAAAAACGGGAGCAGGGAGCGGAAATACGCCTCTTTCGCGGCGAGGGGCATCGGCTCGAACGAGAGCACGGACATGCCCTCGGGCGTGCCGATATAAAGCGCGGCGTCGGCGTCCTCGGCCGCACAGCGGACCTGATCGCAGGTCAGATACCGGCCCCTGCCGTAAAAGGCCGTTTCTTCTCCGTTGACGGCGTAAAGGCCGAAGGGTGTGGAGGCGTAAACGGCGGTTTCGCCGAAAGAAATATCATTGATTTGGCAGCGCGGGAACTGCGGGATCGCGTCGGGGCCGATCCACTCGCCGAGGCCGTCGTAGAGCCAGAGCCCGTCGTCCGTGCCGATCCAGAGCATACCGAGGCCGTCGGCACGCACACAGCGCAGGCCGACGTCGGGCAGACGTGTCAGGGACGAAAAGCGGGTGCCGAAGCGCTCGCGTTTGGCAAACAGCTTATGGAGCGAGCGTTCGCACAGGACCCACGCGACGCCGGCGGGCGTGACGGTGAGGTCCCGCGGTGGAAAATCGAGCCCCTGCACGGGGACGAACGCCCCGTTTTCGAGCCTGAATAAGGCCTCGTCGGTGAGCGCGTAGACCGCCTCTCCCCCGGCGGCGAGCTTTCTGACGGGCGCTTCGAACCTGAATGGCTCCGTTTCCACGCCGAAGACGCGCACCTCGCTGCCGGTCGCGACGAACAACCGCCCGCCGTCCGAAGCGAGGGCGCTGACGCCGTTGTGAAAGCCGGCAAATTTCAGGCGTTCGCCGTGACAAAACCGGTAAAGCCCGCGCTCGGCGCCGACGAACAGCGCATCGCCGTGGCGGCACATGCACGTGACGCCCTCGTCGTCGCTGAAAAAGTCGGGCCCGAGCTTTTCGGTGCGGATCTGGGGAGGCAGCATATCATTTCACCTTCAGAAACTGCGGCAGATATTCTCTGTGCGCGTTTTTCATCTCTTCGTAGCAGGCCTTCGCGTTGGCGAAGTCGCCGATCAGCGGGTGCACCATCATGGCGTTGTAGGCTGCGAGGTCGTCGCCGGTGATCGCGGCCTCGACCGTGTATTTTTCGTAGGCCTTGACCGCGGTCATCAGGCTCGTGATGTGGCGGTTCCAGTGCGGCGCGACCGGCACGGGCTCGGCGCCGTTTTTGCCGATCACGGCGGCGATCTCGACCACGTCGTCGTCCGCCATGAAGGGCAGCGTGCCGTTGTTGAGGATGTTGACCACGTGCACGTCGCGCTTGTCGTTGGCGATGGAATCGATCAGCGAGCAGGCGGCGAGCGAATACTTGTGGCCGCCGCGCTTGTCGAGCAGGGCGGGCTTGACGCGCAGGTTCTCGTCCTTGTACATTTCGAGGAGCTGCTCTTCGATCTCCATGCACACCTCGGCGCGGGTCTTCTTGTCTTCTTTGAGGTGCTGGAGCTTGGCGTTGCGGTTATAGTAGTATTGCAGGTAGCTCGACGGCCAGCCGCCGACGGCCCTGAGGCAGTCCACGTCGAATCCGTCGTCAACGATGTTCGCCATGACCTTCGGGGCGAAGCCCTCGTTGAAGAGCTTGTAGAGCACCTCTTCGCCGTCTTTTTTGACGGAGGTGACCCAGCTCAGGTGGTTGAGGCCGAGATAAGTGATCTCGGCGTCGGCGCCCACGTTTTCGCGGATATCGTCGAGCATGTCGATCGGCACGTTGCATAGGCCGAGGCATTTGACCTTCGTGTGGTTGAGGATGAAGTCGGTCACGATGCCCGAGGGATTCGTGAAGTTGATGAGCCACGCGTCGGGGCAGATCGCCTCGATGCGTTCGCAGATGTGCCCGATCACCGGGATCGTGCGAAGGGCCTTGAAAAAGCCGCCGATTCCCGTGGTCTCCTGCCCGATGAGGCCGTATTTCACGGGGATAGATTCATCGAGATAGCGGGCGGGCAGCTTGCCCACGCGGATCTGCGTGACCACGAAATCGGCGCCTTCGAGAGACGCGTCGAGGTCGTCGGTCATCACGACCTCGGTGTCGCAGCCCGCGGCCTTGAGCATCCGAACGCACAGGCTGCCTACGATATTGCGTTTGCGCTCGTCGATATCCATGAGCACGAGGCGCTTGAGTTTCAATGAATCGGAACGCTTCAGAAAACCGTCCACGAGCTCCGGGCAGTAGGTGGAGCCGGAGCCGATCACGGTGACGTTGATCTCTTTCATTGTTTTTGCCCCTCCAGGATCCAGTTGATGCAGCCGGTCACGGGCGGCACGGTGAGACGCCGGAAGAAACATTTTCTGCCCGAGAGCGCCTCGGTTTTTTCTTTCATCAGCGCCACGTACCAGTCGGGCAGAAGCTTGGTGTGCATGGAGCCCGAGAGCACGACCTCAACGGAGCCGACGAAGCGCTGCTTGCGGATGTGGGCGGCGATGAAGGCCGCTCCCCTGTCCGCCATGACCTCGGCCACGGCGCGCGCGGCGGGATCGTCTTCGGCCAAAGCGTCGAAATAGACGTCGATCATGTCGTGGATGAAATCGCGGTCCTCTTCTTCATAGAGGTGTACGAGCGTGAGGAGCCCCGCGTGCGTGGCGGGCACCGAGAAGCGCTCGGTGAGGAGCTTCGTGCAGAGAGTGGGCATGTGCCCGAGGCAAAGGTCGTCGTAGACCATGCGGAAGGTCTCGGCCGCGATCCATCTGCCGCCGCCGACGTCGCCCGAAAGCTGGCCGAAGCCGCCGAACTGCAGGAGTTTTCCGTCCGCGTCGATGGAGTTGCAGCAGGTGCCGGTGCCGCAGTTATAGCCGACGCCGACGCCCGTGGGCGAACCCGCCTTGACAACGATGTAGCCGTCGTTATAAAGGGAGAACGGCACCTGGAGCCCGGCTTTGCGAAGCTCGTTGGCGAGCGCCTCTTCCTGATACGGATGGTCCATGCCGGCGAGCGCCATGAGGACGAACGAGACGTCGGACTGCCTGAGAGCGTTCATCACGAGCAGACGCTCGATGCCGCCGAGCAAAATGCCCGCCGCCTCGGCGTAGGAGCCGGGCAGGTTTTCGTGGTTGCTGCCCTCCGTTTTCACGGAGCCGAGCATTTTTCTGGTCTCGTCGAACAGGGCGTATTGGGTCTTGGAACCGCCGCCGTCGACGCCGATGTAATAGGTGCTCATTGTTCTTCCTCCCCTTCAAAAAACTCATCGCACACCGCGTTGACGCAGAATTTGCCGCGCCGGAACGGTTTGCGGTCGATCCATTCGCCGTTGGTGAAATCCGGGATCGGCACGGGCATGCCGCCCATGGCCGCGCTCTGTTCGCTGAGCGCCGTGATCACCATCCACGAAGCCGTGTCGTAAACGTCCATTGGCGGCTCGGCGTCTTCTTTGACCGCCTCGGCAAAGGCGGAGAGCACGAGCCAGTCCATGCCGCCGTGGCCGGCCTTGACGCCCTCGGTCTGGTACCACTTCCACAGCGGATGCTCGAACTCGGGCAGCCGCTCGCCGAAATCTTCATAAGAATGGGTGGTTTCGGTCACGCCCTCGAGCGCGAAGCGCAGCTCCCGCTCGGTGGCCTCTTTGAAGATGCCCTTCGTGCCCTGGATCACGTAATCGCGCGAATAGGGGCGCGGCAGGCAGCAGTCGTGATTGAGCAGGATCGTTTCGCCGTGCGCGCATTTGATGATGCTGGTCACGACGTCGCCCTCGGCGAAATGATAACGCGTGAGGTCGTGGTCCTCGCCCTTATTGATAAGGTTCCAGCGGTTGAGCCCCGCCGCCTTCGAGGCTACCGAGCAGATCGTGAGCATCCGGTTGCCGCGGTTGACGTCGAGCAGCTTGCAGATCGGCCCGAGCTGGTGCGTGGGATAGAGCTCGCCGTTGCGGTGCATGAAGTTAAAGAGACGTCCGTGGATGTTCTCGCGCCCGAGCGAAATCTCGTCCCTGAGGTCGTGGCGGTAGCCGCCTTCGCAGTGCACGATCTCGCCGAAAAGCCCGTCCTTCACCATTTTGTAGAGCGCCATCTCTTTGCGGTCGTAGCAGCAGTTTTCGAGGATCATGCAGAACTTGCCCGTATCCTCGCTCGTGCGCACCAGCTGCCAGCATTCTTCCACGCTCGCGGCCCCGCCGACCTCCATGGCCGTGTGGAGCCCCGCGCGCATGCCGTCGATCGCGACGCGGGCGTGGCTGATCCACGTGGTGCAGATCATGAGCGCGTCGAGCCGCTCGTTTTTGATGAGCTCGCGGTGGTCGACGTAAGAACGGACTTCATACCCCGAATATAACTCGCTCTGCTTTACGATCTCTTCGCCGCGCTGCGCGCGCTCGGGCACGCGGTCGCACACGGCGGGCACTTCGACGCCCGGGATCGTGAGCAGCAGCTCGAGCATGCCCTGTCCCCTGCCGCCGAGGCCCACGAACCCGATCCTGACAACTGGTTTTTTCATCGCATACGTCTCCATTTTAGTATATTCCATTAAAGTATATCACAAGGATATTCCGATTTCCATAGTTAATTATGAAATATTTGTTATTTTTATTGTGAAAGCGCAAAAAACGTGCTATAATGATTCCAAATGTACGAATTAGCGCGGGAGGACGGGATATGAAACGCATCTATTATAACGCGAAAACCGTGCTGAAAGACGGGATACGGGACCTCGCCGTGCTGACCGAGAACGGCAGAATCGCCGCCGTCGGCGCGCGTATCGACGCGCCGGACGCCGAAAGAATCGACTGCGAAGGGCTATTCCTCTCCCCCGGCTTTGCCGACATCCACGTGCACGGGGGCGGCGGGTATTCCGCGATGAGCGAAGACCCGGACGACGTGATCGCGATGGCGAAAGCCCATCTCAGAATGGGCGTGACGTCGATCGTGCCGACGACGCTCGCCTCCCCGATCGAAACGCTGCTGCGCGCGATCGGCACGGTGGGAAAAGCGATGGCGAAGGCGCCGGAGCTCGGCATTCTCGGGGTCCATCTCGAGGGGCCGTTCCTCAGCCCGAAAAAGGCCGGCGCGCAGAGCCCCGACTGCATCCTGACGCCGGACAGAGAGAATGTTGAGCGGCTTTTGGAGCGGAAGGATCTTGTCCGCATGATCGGCGCGGCTCCGGAGATCGAAAACGGCATGCTCGTGGGCGAAATTGCGAGCCGCCGCGGGATCGCGGCTTCGGTAGCGCATTCCGACGCCCCGTTCGAGGTGGCCGAAGAAGCGCTCAGCCACGGGTACAGGGACGTGACGCACCTCTTCTCCGCCTGCTCCGCCATGCACAAGGAGGGGCTTTACCGGCGCGTGGGCGTGGCCGAGGCGGGCCTCGCGCTCGGCGGCTACACGACCCAGTTCATCGGCGACCTCAAGCACCTGCCCTACGGCGCGATCAAGCTCATTTACGCCTGCAAGGGACCTGAAAAAGCGTATCTCATCAGCGACGGGCTGGAGTTCTGCGCCTGCAGCCTGCCCGACGGCGCGGCCGTGACGCAGGGCAACGGGCAGAAAGCGATCGTGGAAAACGGCGTGATGCTGCTCGCCGACCGCTCGGCGCTCGCGGGCAGTGTGACGCCCCTGAACGGTATGGTGAAGAACCTTGTCTCGTGCGGCATCCCGCTGCACGACGCCGTGACGATGGCAAGCCGTACGCCCCTGTCGGTGATCGGCTTCGGCGACAGAAAAGGCGCGATCGCCGAAGGGTTTGACGAGGACCTGATCCTCTTCGACGAAAACGTGGACGTGAAACGCGTTTTCGTGCGCGGAAAAGAAATGACGGCGTGAGCCGTGAAACTTATAAAGATTCGGAGGAAGAAAACATGCTGAAAAAACTGCTTGCGATCATCACGGTCGCCGCCCTCGTTCTGTGCGCCGCCTGCGCCAAAGGCGGACAGGACACCGACATTCTCACGGAGCCGAACAGACCCGCTTCGAATACGGAGGCGGATAAAGACGACGAGATCCCGGGCACGGACGACGCATCCGAAGAGCCCGCGAGCGCCGAGGATACGACGGAAAAGCCCTCGGAGGAAGACACAACGGATGTCCCTTCGGCGGAAGACACGACGGAAGCGAAGGAGGATGAATCGAGCTCCGGAGCCGATGAGACCGAACCGACCGAAGAGCCCGATACCGAGCCGACGACGAAAGAAGCCGAAGAGCCCGATACAAAACCAGCGCCCGCCGACCCGAATAATAAGGGCGAAGCGATCGCCGCGACCGTGAAGGGACTCATCGGCAAGACCTTCGAATTCGGCGCGACAGGCCCCGAGACCTTCGACAATTCCGGCCTTGTGTATTATTGCTATAAAGAGAACGGCGTGGATATCCCGCGCAAAACCACGGAGATGGCGAACGCCGGGCAGGCCGTTGCGAAGGATCAGCTCGCTCCCGGCGACATCGTGCTGTTCTGCCTTGAAGAGGGCGGCACGGGAGCCGATTTTGCGGGCGTTTACGTCGGCGACGGCGTGTTCGTCTCGTGCAACAACGAGAACGTGCCCACCGGAACCCACAACCTCAGCGGCTTCTGGGCGGAGCATTTCCTGACCGGCAGACGCATGGGATAATTCGATCACAATAAGAAAACGCCTGTCCGCGACGGACAGGCGTTTTTACGTTGTTTGACGGAATCAGCAGATCTCGCTGAGCTTGACGGGACGGTGCTCGGCGACGCTCTTCTTGGCGGCAAGGCCGATCTTGACGCTCTGCAGGCCCGCGTGGATGCCGACAGGCACTTCGGTGTCGTTCTCGACGGCGTTGACGAACTGGCGCATCTCTTCGCTGAACGAGGCCATGTAGCGCTCGAGGAAGAAGAACAGGGGCTTTTCGCCGGTGACGCCGTCGGCGTTGGACAGGACGGCCGAGGACAGGGTGTCGTTGGACGTGGCGACCATGCCCTTGGAGCCGAACAGCTCGGCGCGCTGGTCGTAGCCGTAGGCCGCGCGGCGGGAGTTATCGATGACCGCGAGGGCGCCGTTCGCCATCTTCATCGTGATAATGGCGGTATCCACGTCCCCCTGCTCGCCGATCGCGGGATCCACGAGGACGGCGGAGTTGACGTAGAGCTCCTCGACGTCGGAATTCGTGAGGAAGCACGCCATGTCGAAATCATGGATCGTCATGTCGAGGAAGATGCCGCCGGAAACGGCGATATACTTCGGGTTCGGCGGCTCGGGGTCGCGCGAGGTGATCTTGAGGATATGGGCCTCGCCGATCTTGCCCGCGTCATAGGCGGCGCGGATGGCGGCGAAGTTGTGGTCGAAGCGGCGGTTGAAGCCGACCTGGAACTTGATGCCGGGGTTGGCGGCGAGGGTGTCGGCGACGGCCTGGATCTTGGCGACGGAATGGTCGACGGGCTTTTCGCAGAACACGTGCTTGCCGGCCTTGATCGCCTCGATCGAGATGGCGGCGTGGGTGTCGGTGGACGAGCACACGAGCACGGCGTCGATGGATTTATCCTCGAGGATCTTGTGATAGTCGTTATAGACGTTGTGCACGCCGAAGCTCTCGATGAACGCGCGGGTATCGTCGTTCATGAAGGGGTCCGCCACCGCCTTGACGGTCGCGTTTTTGACGTGGTAAGAGATGGATTCCAGATGCACCTTGCCGATGCGCCCGGCGCCGATGATGCCGATGTTGAGCATAGTATTCTCCTTTTCTATAATGATACGATTTAGATGGTGCCGTCCCACGTGGAGACGTTTTTCTGCTGCTTCTCTTCTTCGTCGAACCAGCGGGTGGTGACGCACTTCGATTCGGTGTAGAAGCGGTAGGCGTCTTTGCCGAGGCAGTGCAGGTCGCCGAAGAACGAGGCCTTGTGCCCGGCGAACGGGAAGAAGCCCACGGGCACCGGGATGCCGACGTTCACGCCGACCATGCCGCCGTCGGTATGGCGGACGAACTCACGCGCGAAATAGCCGTTCTGCGTAAAGATGACCGAGCCGTTGGCGTAGGGGTTGGCGTTCATGATCGCGAGGCCCTCTTTGAAATCCTTGCAGCGCTTGATGCTGAGCACGGGGCCGAACACCTCTTCGGTGCCGATGGACATATCGGCGGTGACGCGGTCGAAGACCGTGGGGCCGACGTAGTAGCCGTTTTCGTAGCCCTCGACCTTGCAGTTTCTGCCGTCGACCACGAGCTCGGCGCCCTCGCGCACGCCCTTGTCGATATCGTCGAGCACTTCGTGCCAGTGCTTTTCGTAGGTGATCGGGCCGAGCTTGGAGGTCTTGTCGTAGGCGGGGCCGACCTTGATGGTCGCGGCCTGCTTTTTGAGCTCGGCAACGAATTCGTCGGCGATGGCGTCTTCGACCACGCAGGCGGAGAGCGCCATGCAGCGCTGACCGGCGCAGCCGAAGGCGGAGTTGATGACGCCCGCCACGGTGCGCTCGATGGGCGCGTCGGACATGATGAGCGCGTGGTTCTTGGCCTGAGTGAGGCACTGGACGCGCTTGCCGTTTCTGGCGGCCTTTTCGTAGATCAGCTTGCCCACGGGCGTGGAGCCGACGAAGGTGATGCCCTTGACGTCGGGATGCTCGAGGATGAGGTCGATCTCTTTTCTGGAGCAGGTGACGACGTTGACCACGCCGTCGGGCATGCCGGCCTCTTTATAGAGCTCGGCGATGCGCAGGGCGGTCCTGGGGGTCAGAGAAGCGGCCTTGAGCACGATGGTGTTGCCGCAGGCAACGCATACGGGGGTCATCCACCCGAAGGGGATCATGGCCGGGAAATTGACCGGCACGATGCCGGCGAACACGCCGATGCTCTCGCGGTAGCGGGCGGTGTCGTAGCCCTTGGAGGCGTCCATCACGCACTCGCCCATCATGAGCGAGGGGACCTCGGTGGCGAGCTCGGTGCCCTCTTTGGCCTTGAGCACGTCGCCCTCGGCCTCGGCCCAGACCTTGCCGTTCTCTTCGGCGACGAGGTAGGTGAGCTCCTCCATGTGCTCGATGAGCAGGTCGCGCACCTTGAACAGGATCTGGCTGCGCTTGATGGCGGGCGTGGCGCTCCAGCCCGGATACGCGGCCTTCGCGGCTGCGATGGCGGCGTTGACCTCATCGGCGGTGCAGTTGGGGGCGTAGCCCGTCACTTCGCCGGTGGAGGGGTTATGGAGCTCGTAATACTTGTCGGTCTTGGACTCGACAAACTGATTGTTGACGAAATATTTCAGTTTTTCAGCCATAAAAAAGCCCTCCCGTGTTTACAGACCCGCTTTTTCGCGGATGTATTTTCTTGCCTTGATCGCGTATTCGAGCGGGTTCGCGATGGCGGGATCCTGCTCGGCCTCGACGAGGACGTAGCCCTCGTAGCCGCTTTCGGCGAGCACGTCGAAAATGGGACCGAAGTCGATGGCGCCGTCGCCGGGCACCGTGAAGGTGCCGAGGCGCACGCCCTGCAGGAACGACAGATGCTCGGCCTTCACCTTTTCGATGACGGCGGGGCGGATATCCTTGAGGTGGACGTGCTTGATGCGTTTGGCGTACTTTTTGAGCACCGCCATGTAGTCCTCGCCGCAGTACGCGAGATGGCCGGAGTCGAAGAGCAGGCTGAAGAGCTCGGGATCGGTGTTCTCCATCATGCGGTCGATCTCGGCCGCGGTCTGCACGACCGTGCCCATGTGGTGGTGGAACGTGAGGGCGATGCCCATGTCCTTCGCCACCTTGCCGAGCTTGTTGAGCCCGGTGCAAAGGCGATCCCACTCTTCGTCGTTCATCACGTATTTGGCCTCGAAGATCGGCAGGTCGGTGCCCTGGATCGAGTGGCCCTGTTCGGAGATGCCCACGACCTTCGCACCCATCGTCTTCAGGAAGGTGATGTGTTTGATGAAGTCCGCCTCGACCTCTTCATAGGGCTTGGTGGTCAGAAACGCCGAGAACCACGCGTTGCAGATCTGCATGCCCCTGAGATCGAGCGCCTTTTTGAGCTCGTCGGTATCCTTCGGGTACTTGTTGCCGACCTCGCAGCCGGTAAAGCCCGCGAGCGCCATTTCGGAGACGCACTGCTGGAAGGTGTTTTCGGCGCCGAGATCGGGCATGTCGTCGTTGGTCCAGCCGATCGGCGCGATGCCGAGTTTCACTTTGTTTTTGTCAAGCATCAGTATTTCCTCGCTTTGCTTAAATTTTCAGCTTTATTGTTATAAGCCTCCCTGACGGAGGGTTTGTTGCTGGTGGAGGCGATGCCCACATGCCACCACGCGCCGTAGCCGTCGGTCATGGTCTTGGGCAGGACCTTGATGTCGATGAGGGTGGAAACGGTCTGCTTTTTCGCGTCTTCGATCGCGAAGACGAGCTCCTCCATCGTGCGGGCGGTGTAGGTCTTGCAGCCGTAGCCTTCGGCGACCTTCGCGTAGTCGATTTTGAGCAGATCGCCGAGCAGGGCGCCGTTTTCGTCGCGCTTTCTGAACTCGGTGGCGAGGTTGCCTATGCCGTTACTCATCTGCAGGTTGTTGATGCAGCCGAAGCCGATGTTATCGAAGAGCAGGACGTTGATCTTCTGCCCCTCCTGCAACGAGGTGACAAGCTCGGAATGGAGCATCAGGAAACCGCCGTCGCCCACGAAGGCGTAGACCTCCTGCCCGGGCTTCGCGAGCTTCGAGCCGAAGGCGCCCGCGATCTCGTAGCCCATGCAGGAATAGCCGTATTCCATATTGTAAGAGTCCTTCGCGTCGGTGGTCCAGAGGCGCTGCATGTCGCCCGGCAGCGAGCCGGAGGCGGCGACCGCCACGGCGTCGGCGGGGATGATCTCGCGGATCTTGAGAAGCGCCTCGGTCTGGGTCAGCGCCGCTCCGAACAGCTCGACGAACTCGGGGATGGTCTTTTCGTAACGCGCCTTGATGAGCGGCTCGAAGCCCTCGCCGTAGTGATAGTCGGCAAGGCGGGCGACCTCTTCGTTCCACGCCTTTTTCACGGCTTCGATCTCGGTCGTGTAGGCGGTCTTGTAATTTGCTTTTTCGAGAATGCCGTCGAGGGCGGCGACGGCGAGCTTGGCGTCGGCCACGCACTTCACGGCGTCGAGCTTATAGGCGTCGAAGCGGTCGGTGTTCACGGTGACGACTTTCACGTCGCCGCGGAACAGGGACTTCGAGGCGGTGGTGAAATCGCTGAAGCGGGTGCCGATACCCACGATGACGTCGGCCTCTTTCGCGATGGCGTTGGCGGGCGCGTTGCCCGTGACGCCCACGCCGCCGAGGTTCAGCGGATGCGAGCCGTGCACGCCAGACTTGCCGGACTGCGTCTCGGCGAAGGGGATGTTGTATTTCTCACAGAACTTCTCGAGGGTCTCGCCCGCCTCGGAATAGCGCACGCCGCCGCCCGCGATGACGAGCGGTTTTTTCGCGGCGAGCAGAACGGAAGCGATATCGTCGAGCTCCTCGGCCGCCGGAACGATGCGCGTGATGCGGTGGACGCGCTTTTGGAAGAAGGATTCGGGATAGTCGTAGCTCTCCCCTTCCACGTCCTGCGACAGGGCGATGGCCACGGCGCCGGCGTTGGCGGTGTCGGTGAGCACGCGCATGGCGCTGAGCATCGCGCTCATGAGCTGCTCGGGACGGGTGATGCGGTCCCAATAGCGGCACACGGGGCGGAACGCGTCGGTGGTGGTGATGGAGAGCGAATCCGCCTGCTCGAACTGCTGCAGCACGGGGTCGGGCTGGCGGGTGGCGAAGGTATCGGCCGGGAACAGCAGCAGCGGCACGTTGTTGACCGTGGCCGTGGCGGCGGCGGTGACCATGTTGGCGGAGCCGGGGCCGATGGAGGACGCGCAGGCGATGATCTTTCTGCGGTTGTTCATCTTCGCGAAGGCGGTGGCGGCGTGCGCCATGCCCTGCTCGTTCTTGCCCTGGAAGACCTTGAGGCTGCCGGGGTCTTCGTCGAGCGCCTGCCCGAGCCCGACCACGATGCCGTGGCCGAACACGGTAAAGAAGCCCTCCACGAATTTCGTCTCTTCCCCGTCGAACGAGACGTATTGGTTGTCAAGGAATTTTACGAGCGCTTGCGCCATTGTCATTTTCGGCATGGGGGATCGTTCCTTTCTATATTGGTTTTCGTTTATTGATTCACAAGCCACTTGTGCTCGTCGTCGACGATGCGCGTGGTCTTATACCAGGGGTCGCCGGGCAGGTGCCGGATCATCCAGACGTAATACATCTCGTAGCCGGGCGCGGCGGCCTGCTGATGGGATTTGCCGGGCTCGATGTAGCAGGCGGAACCGTTGGCGGTCTTATACACGTCGTCGCCGTTGAAGCAGGCGCCGAAGCCCTGCGGCTTGTCGAACTCGTAGTAATAGACCTCGGGCTGCGGATGGTGGTGCGGCGGATAGGACGACCACTTGCCCGCCTTGGTGAACACTTCGCCGAGCACCATATTGGAATCGGGCTCGTTGTCGGGGTCGAACATCGTGGAGACCACGCGGTGGCCCGCGCCGCCCCACTGGCCCTTGCCGAACTCCTGATAGAGGCAGTTTTCGGGGGTATAAAAACGGGGCTCCCAGGTCTTGTCGTTGTCGGTCTGCTCGATGATCACGCGGCTCTCGTCCACAGCCTCGACCGTGAAGGCAGTGCCGCGGCTGACGTGCAGCGTCCAGGGCTTCAGGTCGAAGGGATTTTCGCGGGCGCAGTCTTCGATTCGGCCGTCCCAGCAGAACCTGACGCGCCCCGCGAGCAGCAGAACCGCGGTCTCGAGCGTGTCGGAGCAGATCTCAATTTTCTGCCCGGGCGCGAGGATCCGCACCCAGATGTTCATGCCCATATCGGCATGGAAGCCGTCCATCTCGCAGACGGTCTTTACGTTGTTTTCGTCATATTTCAGGTATTCAAGCATCGTTATACCCTCGCGACCATTTCGCCGTATTCTTCTTTTTCTTTGCGGATGAATTCGCGCACCTCGTCGGCGGTGGGCATATCTTCGCTGCACGCGTGCGACGCCACGAGCATGGCGGCCGACGCCGAGCCGAACTCGAGGCAGTCGATGATCTCTTTGCCCTCGAATAAGCTGTAAAGGAACGAGGAGGTGTAGCCGTCGCCGCCGCCGAAGGATTTGAGGAGCTTTACAGGGAACGGGCGGATCGAGAACGACTGGCCGTCGCAGGTGTAGGCGGTGGAGCCCTCTTTGCCGTGGGTGACGATGACGATCTTGGCGTTCTTTTTGTGCCAGTAGGCGGCGGAGGCGAGGTCGGTGCCGTCGAGGTCCAGAAGGCCTTCGGCGAAGTCGTATTCCTCGCGCGAGCCGATGATCATGTCGGCTTCGTTCGCGACGATGGAATAGTAAACGGCGATCTCGTCGGCGTTCTTCCAGTTATAGGCGCGGTAGTCGAGCACGAAGATAAGGGGGATGCTGTTCTTTTTGGCAAGGTGCATGGCCTTGAGGGCGGCCTCGCGGCTGGGGCTCTCGGCAAGCGCCACGCCGGAGATGAGCACGGCCGCGCCCTGTTTGACGTAGTCTTCGTCGATGTCGCCCGGCTCGAGCTTGAGGTCGGCCGCCACGTTGCGGTACATCACGATCGAGCTCTCGGTGGGGCTTTTGATCTCGGTGAACGTAAGGCCGATCTTCTCGCCGTTTTTGCAGCGCACGATGCGGGAGGTATCGATGCCCTCCTTCTCGAAATAATCGGTCACGAAGGTGCCGAACTGGTCGTCGGACACGCGGGCGAAAAAGCCGCATTTTTTGCCGAGCCGCGCCAGACCCACGGCGATGTTCGCGGGCGAACCGCCGAGATAGCGCTTGAAGGTGGTGCTCTCGTTCAGCGGGCAGTAGTAGTCGACGGGATTGAAATCCACGGCAACGCGGCCGACGAGGATCAGATCGAAGGGCTTGGACTTGTCAAATTCAATGTACTGCATAGAAAAATCCTTTCTCTGAAATGCGAACTTTTATTGCCGGTTCAGGAACACGTTGATGTGGCGCACGACGTTCCGCCTCACCGCGTCGGCGCACAGGGGCGACAGCTTGAAATAATCGGGCTTTCCGGCGCCGTCGGAATAGGTTTTCGCGGCGGCGGCGAGAGCGTCGAAGCTCGCGGTGGCGATGTTGATTTTGCGCACGCCGAGGCTGATGGCACGGCGGAACTGGTCGTCGGAGATGCCGGTGCCGCCGTGCAGCACGAGGGGCGTGTCGACGGTATGATAGATTTCCTCAAGCACGTCGAAGCGCAGCTCCGGCAGGACCGGATAGTTACCGTGCGCGTTGCCGATGGCGACGGCGAGGGCGTCCACGCCGGTCTCTTCGCAGAAACGTTTCGCGGCGGCGGGGTCGGTGCACAGGATCTTGTGCTCGGCGGTGTCGCCTTCGTTGCCGCCCACCACGCCGAGCTCCGCCTCGACCGTGACGCCGCACTGCGACGCGACCGACACGACCTCGCGGGTCTTTTCGATGTTTTCTTCAAGCGGCAGCAGCGAACAGTCGAGCATCACGGACGTGAAGCCGTAGTCGATCGCTTCTCGGATGCAGCCGAGGGTGAGGCCGTGGTCGAGATGCACGGCGATGGGGACAGACGCGCGCTTCGCGGCGGAGACCATCATGGGCGCCATCAGGTGCAGAGGCGAAGCGGCGAGACGCTTTTCGGCGATCTGCAATATGATCGGCGTGCCGGTTTCTTCGGCGGCGGCGACGGCGCCGAGCACCATCTCCATATTGCCAACCGAAAACGCGCCGACCGCGCAGTTTTTCTGCTCAGCCCACGCGAGCAGTTCTTTCATGGGAACCAGCATCGGAAATACTCCGTTTCTTTTGAATGTAGGGGCGCCGTCAGACGCAGGCGCGGAAGAACGCGAGCACGTCCTCGAAAACCTTTTCTTTGCCGTCTTCGTGCAAGATCTCGTGGCGCATGACGGGATAGAGCACGACCTCGGGGGTCACACCCGCCGCCATATAGAGATCGGAGGCGTTGATCACGCCGCGCCCGAACAGACCGACGCTGTCTTTGCCGCCGGAGAGGAACATGACCGGGAAGCCCTCGGGCAGCCCGACGCAGTTGACGGGACGAGAGCCCTTGATGAGGATCGTGAGCTCCTCCGCCGTCATGTCGACGGTCTGGGTGTATTTGAGCAGGGGGTCGCGGAGGTATTCCACGAGCGCGTTTTCGGACGACGAGAGCCACGCAAGCTCATGGTCGTCCTTATATAGTTTTTTCGTCAGCTTGCCGAAAATCGCCGGGAGCGCCGCGGACGCGGAGACCGACGGCGGCAGCGCCTCGAGCAGGCGGCGCGCGCCGTCCTCGAACACGCAGACCCAGTCCGGCAGCTGCGACGTGCCGACGAACAGGGCGCCCGCGAGGAGCTTCGCGAAGCTGCGGCAATAAATGCGCGCCAAAAACGAACCGACGCCGAAGCCCGCCATGATCACGGGCAGGCCGGGATAGCGGTCGAGCATCAGGCGGTGCAGGGTGTTCATGTCGCGCAGGACGCTCAGGTGCTCGCCGGGCAGCATGGCGCCGCGCGCGGCGTCGTCGGGCACCGAAAGGCCCGTGCCGAGATGGTCGTTGCCGCACACGACGAAGCCCTCGCCCGCGAGAAAACGGGCGAAAGCGTCGTATCTGCCGATATGGTCGCCGAACGACGGCACGATCTGCACGACGCCGACGGGGTTTACCTTATCGTCGGCCCAGATGAGCGTGCGGATCTTATCGCGCCTGTTGTCGGACGTGAAAAAGCCCTGTCGTTTTTCGATCGCCATGGCTTACGCTTCCCAGAGATACACTCTGGTCTCCCACGGGCGCAGGGCGAAGCCGTTGCCGAGCGTGCCGCATTTTTCGTAGTTCGAGAGCGCGAGCTTGCCCGAAGCAAGGTCGAAATCCTGCGGGGCGGTGAACGAGACGTTGTCGTCGGAGAAGTTGTTGACGACGAGAAGCTTTGTATCACCGAGGAACCTGCCGTAGACGTAGAGCTTGTCGGAATCGGCGTTATACTCTTCATAAGCGCCGTAAATCACGACGTCGTGCTCCTTGCGGAACTTGAGGAGCCTGCGGTAATAGTTGAGGATGGAGTCGGGGTCCTTTTCGGCCTCTTCGACGTTGATCTCGGTGTAATTGGGGTTCACGTGGAACCACGCATTCTCGGCCGTGGTAAAGCCGGCGTTCTTTTCGGCGGACCACTGCACCGGGGTGCGCGCGTTGTCGCGCGAGGCGTAATGGACGAGCTCCATCGCCTTTTTCTCGCCGAGCAGCTTTTTCGCGACCTGATAGTTATTGAGCGTGGACACGTCCACGTAGTCGTCGATGGAGTCGAGCGCGAGGTTCAGCATGCCGATCTCCTGCCCCTGATAGATGAACGGGGTGCCGGACTGGCAGATATACATCGTGGCGAGAAGCTTCGCGCTCTCTTTGCGGTACTGCACCGAGCCGTAGCGGTTGACGATGCGGGGCTGGTCGTGGTTTTCGATGTAAAGGGCGTTCCACGCCTTGCCGTAGAGATCCTTCTGCCAGCGGGTGTAGACCTTTTTGAGCTTTTTGAGGCTGAACTTCGTGTGCAGCCACGAGAAGAACATGCAGTCGGCGCTCATGTGCTCGAAGTGGAACATCATGTTGAGCTGCTGGTCGGGCCCCTCGGCGATGTGGTGCAGCGCCTTTTTGGTGGTCATCATCGGCGCCTCGCCCACAGTCATGCAGTCGTAATGCGAGAGCACGTCGTTTTTGAACTCCATGAGGTATTCATCGAGATGCGGGCCGTGCATGTAGTTCTCGATGCCGGTGCCGACCGGGAAATAATAGGGAGACGAGGGCAGGCCCTCTTTTTTGCTGATGAAGGTGATGACGTCCTCGCGGAAGCCGTCGACGCCCATGTCGAGCCAGTAGCGCATGATGTCCTTGACCTCTTCGCGGACCTTGGGGTTATCCATGTTGAGGTCGGGCTGCTCCACGGCGAAGAGGTGGAGGTAATACTCGTCGAGGCCCTCGTCGTATTCCCACGCGGGGCCGGCGAAGGTGGACATCCAGTTGTTCGGGCGGCGCTTGCCCTTGCCCTTGCGCCAGAAATAATAGTCGTGATAGGGGTTGTCGTCGCCCTTTTTGCTCTCGAGGAACCACTGATGCTGATCGGACGTGTGGTTGACCACGAGGTCCATGATGACCCGCATGCCGCGCGCGTGCGCGCCCTCGAGCACGGCCCTGAAGTCGTCCAGCGTGCCGTATTCGGGCTGGATGTTGCGGTAGTCGGCGATGTCGTAGCCGTAGTCCTTCTGGGGCGAGACGTAGAGCGGCGAGAACCAGATGGCGTCCACGCCGAGGCTCTTGATGTAATCGAGCTTTTCGAGCACGCCCTTGAGGTCGCCGATGCCGTCGCCGTTGCCGTCCTTGAACGACCGCGGCCAGACCTGATAGACCGCCATCTCTTTGTACCAGGCGCGTTTGATCTCCTGCTGCTGAACCATGATATTACCTCCGATTTGCGAATTACTGATGATTGACGGGGCCGCTCCGGAGCAGAAGCTCGCCGAGCTCGCCGATGTTGTTGAATTCCCTGCTCGCCTTGATATCGCTCATGCGGTATTGCTCCGGCGACGTGACACCGGTGTAGACGAGGGCGGTCTTGAGGCCGTTGGCGGAACCGATCTTGATGTCGGTCTCGAGCCGGTCGCCCACGAAGGCGATCTCGCCCGGGTTCACGCCGAGGCGGTGGCAGACGTAGTCCACCGTGAACGGATAGGGCTTGCCCATGATGAGATCGGGCATCCTGCCGACGGACTGCCTGAACATCGCCATCATGGAGCCGGTGTCCACCATGAAGCTGCCGGGCAGCGGGCAGTTATCGTCGGGATGCGTGGCGATATACTCCTTGCCCGCGGCGAGAAAATGCGCGGCCTTGTCGATTTTTTCATAAGTGAGCGTGGTGTCGAAGCCGAGCACCACGATATCGGGATCGTCGTTTACGAGCTCGATCCCGGCCTTCAAAAAGTCGTTCGTGAGGTTTTCGTTGCCGAGCAGATACACGGTCTTGCCGGGGCGGCAGCGCTTGAGAAAATCGATGGTCACGTGCGAAGAGATGATCACCGACATGCCGGGCTCGTCGTAGCCGAGGCGCCTGAGCTTTTCGAGGCATTCCTCTTCGGAATGCGACGAGTTGTTTGTGAAGAAAAAGAAATGCCGCCCCGTGGCCTTCACCGCGTCCGCGAAGGCGCGGGCGCCGGGCAGCAGGGTGTCGCCGAGATAGAACGTGCCGTCCATATCGACGATAAAGCACTTGATATCGGAATAGGTTTCCATAAATCGACCTTCATCACGCCATAATTATACGTATATATAATAGCGCAAGCCCCGCGCAAATGCAAGAAATATTTTAATATCATTACGGTTTTTCAGAATAAAAAAATATCATTTTACGATTGCAATTTGCCGAAGGACGCGTTATAATGGCGGAAAACGGTTTTTCCGGACCCGGGAGGGCAAATTATGGTTTTTAAGATATTGATCCTCGTTTTGTTTTTCGGCCTGATGATCGGCATCGGGCTTTACTGCCGCAGGCACGCGACCGACGTGAACGGCTTCGTGCTCGGCGGGCGCAGCGTGGGCCCGTGGCTCACGGCCTTCGCCTACGGCACCTCGTATTTCAGCGCCGTGATCTTCGTGGGCTACGCCGGCCAGTTCGGCTGGAAATACGGCATCGCCACCACGTGGGTGGGCATCGGCAACGCGCTTTTGGGTTCGCTGCTCGCGTGGGTGGTGCTCGGGCGCCGCACGCGCATCATGAGCCAGCACCTCAACTCCGCCACCATGCCTCAGTTTTTCGAGGCGCGCTACGGCAGTGCCGCTTTGAAGATCGCGGCCTCGGCCATCACCTTCATCTTTCTCATCCCCTATACCGCGTCGGTGTATAACGGCCTGTCGCGCCTGTTCGGCATGGCGTTCAACATCCCCTACGAATACTGCGTGATCGCCATGGCGGTGCTCACCGCCGTTTACGTGATCGCGGGCGGCTATATGGCGACGGCGATCAACGATTTCGTGCAGGGCATCATCATGCTCGTGGGCATCGTGGCCGTGATCGTTGTGGTGCTGCAGAAGAACGGCGGCCTGACCGCTGCCCTCGGCGGCCTCGCGGCCGTGACGGACGAGACCGTTTCGACGACGCCCGGCATTTTTGCCTCGTTCTTCGGGCCGAACATCCCGGATCTCGCGGGCGTGGTGATCCTCACCTCGCTCGGCACCTGGGGCCTGCCGCAGATGGTGCAGAAGTTCTACGCGATCAAGAGCGAGAAATCCATCTCCACCGGCACGGTGGTATCCACCCTCTTCGCCGTGGTCGTGGCGGGCGGCTGCTATTTCCTCGGCGGCTTCGGGCGGCTGTTTTCGGACAAGATCGACATCGCCGCGAACGGCTACGACTCGGTGATCCCGACGATGCTGTCGGGCCTGCCCGAGATCCTGCTCGCGGTGGTGATCGTGCTGGTGCTCTCGGCCTCGATGAGCACGCTGTCGTCGCTGGTGCTGACGTCCGGCTCCACGCTGACGCTGGACCTGCTCAAGGGCCAGTTCATCAAGAACATGAAAGAGAAAACGCAGGTGCTCGTCATGCGGGCGCTGATCCTCGTGTTCATCCTCATTTCGGTCGTGATCGCGATCTTCCAGTATCAGAAGAACCTGACCTTCATCGCGCAGCTCATGGGCATCTCGTGGGGCGCGCTCGCCGGCGCGTTTTTGGCGCCGTTCCTCTACGGGCTTTACTGGAAAAAGACCACGAAGATCGCCTGCTGGGTGTCCTTCCTGTTCTCCACCCTCGTGATGACCGCGAACATCTTCTGGCGCGAAATGTTCCCGAAGTTTTTGCAGTCCCCGATCAACGCGGGCGCGTTCTGCATGATCGCGGGCCTCGTGCTGGTGCCGCTGGTGTCGCTTATAACGCCGAAGCCCGACAAGAAAGTCGTGGACGACGCCTTCGCCTGCTATGAAGAGAAGGTGCTCGTGCCGCAGAGAGAGGCGCTCGGCGACGATTGAGCCGCCGGAAATCGCGCTTATCAAATTTTTGAAAAAAGAACTTGATTTTCTCAAATCGATGTGATAGAATCAAGGGCATAAAACGCGAAGAACAAGAGAGTACGCAAGGATACCGCCCGCCAGAGAGGGTCGTCGCCGGCTGAGAGCGACCCGGGCAGGAACGTGCGGAAGTTCACTTGGGAGCGGTCCCGCTGAAACACAGTAGGCGGGAACGGGACGCCCCGTTACAGGCTTATGAGCGCCCGCTTTACGCGGGAATTCGGGTGGTACCGCGGATGATCTGTTCCTCCGTCCTGATGTCGGGACGGAGGATCTTTTTTATACGTTAATCGTGAAAGGAAGGATACAGCTATGAAAGAACAACTCGAACGGCTCCGCGCCGCCGCGCTCGCCGAGATCACCGAGAGCGGCGATCTGTCGGCGCTGGAAGCGGTGCGCGTGAAGTTCCTCGGCAAGAAGGGCGAGATCACGGGCATCCTCAAGCAGATGGGCAAGCTCACGCCCGAAGAGCGCCCCGTGATGGGGCAGCTCGCGAACGCCGTGCGGCAGGCCGTGGAAGAGGCCGTTGAAAACGCCGCCGACGCCCTGAAAGAAAAGCAGAAGGCCCTGCGCCTCGAAAGCGAGACGCTCGACGTGACCATGCCCGGCACGCCCGCGGCGATCGGCCACCGGCACCCGCTGTCGATCGTGCTCGACGAAGTGAAGGATATCTTCATCGGCATGGGGTTCCAGATCGCGGACGGCCCCGAGGTGGAATGGGATTATTATAACTTCGAGGCGCTCAACATCCCCGAGGGCCACCCCGCGCGCGACACGCAGGATACGTTTTACATCACCGAAAAAATGCTGCTGCGCACGCAGACCTCCGGCTGCCAGATCCGCTATATGGAGGGGCACAAGCCGCCCATCCGCATGATCGCGCCCGGGCGCGTGTTCCGCTCGGACCCCGTGGACGCGACCCACTCGCCGCTGTTCCATCAGATCGAGGGGCTCGTGGTCGACAAGGGCGTGACGATGGCGGACCTGAAGGGCAACCTTCTGACGCTCGCGAAGAAGCTCTATGGCGAAGACACGCAGATCAGGCTCCGCCCGCACCACTTCCCCTTCACCGAACCCTCGTGCGAGATCGACGTGTCGTGCTTCCGCTGCCGCGGAAAGGGCTGCCCGATGTGCAAGAACGAGGGCTGGATCGAGATCCTCGGCGCCGGCATGGTGCACCCGAAGGTGCTCGAGCGCGGCGGCATCGACCCCGAGGTCTATTCCGGTTTCGCCTTCGGCCTCGGCGTGGAACGCCTCGCGATGTTCCGCTTCAACGTGGACGACATGCGCCTGTTCTATGAGAACGACGCGCGCTTCCTGAAGCAGTTCTGAGAAGGAGGAGAAAACGATGGATTTATCAAGAAGATGGCTGCAGGATTACGTCGATATCGAAGGCGTATCCGATAAAGAATTCGCCGATAAGATCACCCTGTCCGGCTCGAAGGTCGAGTCCTACGCCAAAGAGGGCGAAGAGCTCAGGAACATCGTCGTGGGGCAGGTGCTCACGCTCGAGCGGCACCCCGACTCCGACCACATGTGGGTCACCGACGTCAACGTCGGCAAAGAGGCCCCCATCCAGATCGTGACCGGCGCGCAGAACCTGACGGTGGGCGATTATGTCCCCGTGGCGCTCGACCATTCGGTGGTGCACGGCGGCAAGGAGATCGTTGCCGGCAAGCTCAGGGGCGTGGAATCGAACGGCATGCTCTGCTCGCTGGCGGAGCTGGGCCTGACGGCGCACGACTTCCCCTACGCGATCGAGGACGGCATTTTCATGCTCGGCAACGACTGCGACAAAACGCCCGGCAAGGATATCCGCGACGCGATCGGCCTCAACGACACCGTGACCGAGTTCGAGATCACCCCGAACCGCCCCGACTGCCTGTCGGTGATCGGCCTCGCGCGCGAGACCGCCGTGACTTTCGGCAAAACGCTGAAGCTGCCCGACGCGCGTTACGAGACCAAGGGCGAAAACGTGCGCGACTATCTGCACGACGTTACGATCCACGCGCCCGACAAGTGCTACCGCTACGCCGGCGCCGTGGTGAAGAACGTGCGCATCAAGCCCAGCCCCAAGTGGGTGCGCGAGCGCCTGCGCGCTTCGGGCGTACGCCCGATCAACAACATCGTGGACATCACGAACTTCGTGATGCTCGAATACGGCCAGCCGATGCACGCCTTCGATCTGAGATTCCTTGAGGGCGGCGTCGTGAACGTCAGGAACGCCGCCGAGGGCGAGCACATCACCACGCTCGACGGTGAGGACCGCGCCCTGAGCCCCGAGATGCTCGTGATCGCGGACGCAGCGAAGCCTGTGGCCGTGGCCGGCATCATGGGCGGCGAATACTCCGGCATCATGGACGACACCGCCACCGTGGTGTTCGAGTCGGCGTGCTTCAACGGCGTTTCGGTGCGCAAGACCGCGAAGAAGCTCGGCATGCGCACGGAATCCTCGGGCCGCTACGAGAAGGGCCTTGATTCCGACGGCTGCCGCCGCAGCCTTGACCGCGCGCTGTCGCTGATCGCCCTGCTCGACGCGGGCGACGTGGTGGACGGCGTGATCGACGTCTACCCCGCCCCGAAACAGCAGACCGTGCTGGATTTCTGCCCCGACTGGGTGAACGGCTTCATCGGCATCGACGTATCCGCCGACGAGCAGAAGCGCATCCTCGAGGCGCTGGATTTCGAAGTCAAAGACGGCAAGATCTACGTGCCGTCGTTCCGCGGCGACGTGGAGCACAAGGCCGACATCTCGGAAGAGGTGGCGCGGTTCTACGGCTTCGACAAGATCGGCACGCGCGACCTTTCGGGCGCTGCCGCCGGCGGCTTCAACGAGGCGCAGAAGTTCGAGAACCTGATCGTGAAGACCTGCATGGCGCTCGGCATGAGCGAGGTGGCGACCTATTCGTTCGTGTCGCCGAAGGTCTATGACAAGATCTGCCTGCCCGAAAATTCGCCCTACCGCGAGAACATCGTGATCTCGAACCCGCTCGGCGAAGACACGTCCGTGATGCGCACCACCGCCCTGCCCTCGATGCTGGACGTGGTGGCGAGAAACTACAACAACCGCAACCTCAAAGAGAGCTTCTTTGAGATCGCGAAGGTCTATAACCCACGCGGCACCGAGGAGCTGCCCTACGAGCAGCTCACGCTCGTGCTCGCCGAATACGGCGAAGGGACCTCGTATTACACGCTCAAGGGCAAGGTCGAGGCGCTGCTTGCGGCCGCCGGCGTGAACGAATACGACGTGCTGCCGATGAAGACCGCCGCCTCGTACCATCCCGGGCGCACGGCCCTCATCACCACCGACGGCAGGGAGCTCGCGATCCTCGGCGAGGTGCACCCCGACGTGCTCGAGAACTACGACATCGGCACGCGCGTGTACGCCGCGCAGATCGACTTCGACCTGCTTTATGAGATCGGCAACACGGTGCGCACCTATAAGCGCCTGCCGCGCTTCCCGGCCCTGACGAGAGACCTCGCCTTCGTGTGTGACAAGAGCCTGCCGGTGCTGACCATCGAAAAGCTCATGAAGAAGGCCATCGGCGAGATCCTTGAGCACATCGAGCTGTTCGACGTGTACGAGGGCGTACAGGTCGGTCCATTTAAGAAGAGCGTGGCGTTCAGCCTGACGCTGCGCGGCAAGGACAGGACCCTGACCGACGAGGAGGCCAACGCCGCCGTTTCGCGCGCCGTGAACGCGGCCGCCGCCGTGGGCGCGATCCTCAGGGCGTAAACCAAAACAAAACGAAAAGCCGTTCCGGGCGGAACGGCTTTTTTGTATGCGCGGGGATCACTCCGCGAGCAGGACCTTATTGTAGAACGGGCTGCCTTTTTTGAGCTCGTAGTCGACGTATTCCACGCCGTATTTCTCGAGGACGGTCTGCTCTTTCGAGAACAGGTTCGTGCCGAGGTTGAGGCGGTCGCCCTCGATCTTGCAGCCGAGCGCGGCAAGGATCGTGGGCAGCATGTCGAAGTTCGCCCACGTGCGGTTGACGAAGCGGGTCTTATCCTTGGTGTTGACCGTGGGCGCGGGGTTGAGGATCAGGTTGAACTGCGTGCGCAGATAATCGTCCTCGAAGTTCTTGAAATACTGCACGTCCATGCTCAGGTGGTCGCCGATGAGCACGATCGTGGTGTTCTCGTACCACGGCTGGCGCTGGCACCAGCGCACGAACTTCACGACCTCGGAATCGGAATAGTAAATGACGTTGGCGTATTGGCTGTCGAACGCGCCGGCAGGATCTTTGGTGGTGTCGGGGTTCATCTGGGAGATATACGCCTTCGCGCCGGAGCCGTAATAGCCGTTCGGCATGTGCGTGTCGGCGTTTTCGAACGTGAAGTTGAAGGGCTTGCCGGTCTCGTAGAGCTTGGTGATCTCTTCTTTCGCGAACTTATAGAGGTTGTCGTCGTTGAAGCCCCACCAGACCTTCTTTTTCACGACGTCGGGCTTCGCCACGTCGTGGGCGTACCAGTAGTCGTAGACGAGGTAGTCGCCGTGCGTGCCGTAGAGGTAATCGAGGCCGCCGAAGCGCGCGTCGGAGCCGACCATGACCTCCTGCTCGTAGCCCTGCTCCTCAAGGAAATCGCCGAGGCCCTTCGCGCCGACGATGAAGTTATCTTCGGTCGCGTAGGCGGACATAGTCTTCGGCGCCTTCATCGGGATGCCGAGGCTCTGGTTCACCATCGAGGCGAGGCTCCACGACGTGCCATTGATCTGGATCGGGCCGCCGAATTTTGTATCGTTGTTCGAGAACACGTAACCGCTCTCGGCAAGCTTCGTGAGGTTCGGCAAAAGGTTTACTTCACTGTGGCCGCCGAGCTCCTTCGAGAGGTAGGAGTTCTCCATCGACTCGAGATAGAGGAAGATGAGGTTGCGCTTCTGGGCGGGGAAGGTCACCTTCACGTCGTGCGCGTCGGCGAAGTTTTCTTCGATGAAATCGGATTTCTCGAAATACGCGAGGTAGAACTCCTCGAGGTGCAGGCGGTCGTAGGCGTAAGAGAAGCCCTGCCAGAAGAACAGGCCCGCGAGCAGCAGGCACACGATCGCCTTGACGCCGTTGGTGAACACGGGCAAAATCTTTTCTTTCAGGCGGATCGCGAAGCGCGGGTGCGGCAGCGCGAAAAAGCCCCACAGCACCGTGAACACGAGCGCCGGGATCACGCCGGTCTCGAAGCCGTTGATATAGATGCTCAGCTCCGTGCCGGTTGTGGGCGAAAAGACGTTGATGATGAGCTGCTCGGGCGGGGCCGCGGACCACTGCTTGTTGATGAAGCGCGCGCCGAAGATGCAGGCCGCGCCGAGGAACACGAGCAGCACCGAAAGGAGCTTGCCGAGCATGGCGAGCACGTTATAAAGCTTTCGTTCGCGGGGCTCGCGTTTGAGGCGCAGATAGGTCTGCACCGTGAAGAACAGGGCGATCAGCACGAGCGACACGATCGCAGAGGCGAAGCGCAGCATCTTATATTCCTTCGAAGGCAGCATGGTGCTGGTCATGTCGGACGGCAGCGGGTAGATCGTGAAGCACGACACGGCCGCCACGGCGATCGTCAGGATATTGAAGCACCACGCGAGTACCGCGGAGGGGCGTTTTTGCTCCCCCTCGACCTGCGCGCGCTTCGGCTTGTCTGTGGAGATCGTGCGGAACAGATACGAGAGGCCCACCACGACCACGTTGATGCACACGCACCACACGGCGACGTGCTTATACATCTCGGGCGTGTACCCCTCGGCGCTCAGATAATGCTTATACTCTGCGTTCTTCGTGAGGATCGGATAATAGATCGCCCACACCGTGAGGAAAAACCCGAGCGTGAGATCGCGCGGGATCACGGAGAGCAGAGAGCCGACGCTTTTCTTTTTGCCGGAAAGCTTCGCGTCGAGCACGCCGAAGAACAGCATGTCGGCGATGCCGAACCCGAGCGAGATCAGCGCGACCATCAGAAGTACCATATTTTCCACCCCAATTCATACGGATTCGGGTCAATTATACTCTTCCGTGCCCGATTAGTCAAGAGCCGGGGCGTTTTTCGGCGCCGGACGTCCGGGCGGCGTACGGACGGTGCGTTTTGGCTCCGGAAAACGCATTTTTTCTGTGATTTCACAAAAAATATCGGCGTTATCGCTTGACTTTTCTATGTTTCTACTCTATAATGATATACTAAGTATAGGATTCAGGGAGGTGTTTTCCATGAGTGAAACGAAACAGTTCAGCTTAGGGAACCAGAACGAACAGGAGATCCGCAACATCCTGATCACGACCTACGACGCGCTGCAGGAAAAGGGCTACGACCCCATCTCGCAGATCGTGGGTTACATCCTTTCTGAAGACCCGACGTATATCACGACGCATCACAACGCCCGCAACCTGATCCGCCGTGTTGACCGCTTTGAGCTGCTGCAGATCCTGCTCAAGGAGTATATCGGCAAATAAGAAAGGAGAAACGGCATGTCAAAAGAACAGTACCTGACGTATAAGGGCTATCCCCTTGTCAGGAACGGCAAAACGATCTATTACGGCAACGCCTATGATCCCTTCGTCATCATGATCCAGGTCGCGACGACGCGCGAGGCCGCAGGCAGACAGATCGCCGACAAGGTGCTCGTGCAGCTCATCAACACCGACCCGGACGTCCGCCCGCGCGACAAGATCGTGAAAAAGAGCGAAAAGAAGGGGCTTTACGCCGCCATGGACATCGCCTATATCTGGCTGTCCCGCGCGAACGCCAAATGATTGGATGAACAAAGAAGATCCTCCGCCGGAGGATCTTTTTTTATGCCGTAAAACACTGCCGAAAGCAATCCGCTATTGACTATTTACGCGTAAAATGTTAAAATTAATTTAATATGTTTTTGGAGGATCCCCATGAGAAACATCGGCATCAACGTCCGCCCGGACGTGCTCTACGGCGCGCCCGCTTTCATCGAAGCAGCTGCCGCCGCGCATTTCGACAGCGTGTTCACCTACGGCAACCTGCCGGACTTCATCGACTTTACGGCGAAGAAATGCGCCGAGACCGGCCTTCAATATGAAGCGCTGCACGCGCCGTGCGAGCGCATCAACGACCTGTGGCTGCCGGGCGACGGAGGCGAGCAGGTGGTGGAAATGCTGAAGACTTCCCTTTCGCTCGCGTCGGAGCACGGGATCCCGATCGTGATCTGCCACCTCTCGTCCAAAGAGAACGCCCCGCACGTGACCGACCTCGGCCTTGCCCGCTTTGACACGGTGGTGGAAGAGGCCGCGAAGCGCGGCGTGAAGATCGCGGTGGAAAACCAGAGAAAGCTCGGCAACCTCTGCACGATCCTTGAGATCTACGGCAAGGATTCGCCCGTGGGCTTCTGCTGGGACGTGGGGCACGAGGCGTGCTTCTCGTACGGGCGCGAATATCTGCCCCTGTTCCCGGACCGCTGCGTGTTCACCCACGTGCACGACAACAACCGCCTTTACAACGTGGACGAGCACCTGCTGCCCTTCGATGGGCAGATCGACTTCTGGCGCGTGGCGGATCTGCTGCATAACGCGAAATACCCCGGCACTCTTGCGCTCGAGATCGACCTGCCGCACGAGGGCAGCGACAAATACGCCGATCTCTCGCTCGAGCAGTTCGTGTCGAAGGCGTGGGCGGCGATCAACCGCCTGCGCATCATCGCGGAATAAAAGACTATCCTGCCGCGCCGGTCCGGCATGAAGACGGGCCGGTAATTCTGAATAAAGAAGGAACCGAATATGAAACCGCTCAGTCAGAAAACCGCTTTTCTTACCGACTCCGTGATCCGGCGCATGACGCGCCTTGCGATGGACTGCGGCGCCGTGAACCTGTCGCAGGGTTTTCCGGATTTTGACCCGCCGGCGTGCGTGACCGAACGCCTGGCCGAGATCGCCGCGCCCGGCCCGCACCAGTATACCCCCACGTGGGGCGCGAAAAACTACCGGCAGGCGCTCGCCGACAAGGTGGGGCGGTGCATGGGCATCGACCTGGACCCCGACCGCAACGTGCTGGCGACCGTGGGCTCCACCGAAGCCATGATGGCGGCGCTGATGGCGCTGACGAACCCCGGCGACAAGCTGGTGCTGTTCTCCCCTTATTTCGAAAACTACTATTCGCAGGCGGTGTTCACCTCGATCGAGCCCGTGTTCGTGCCGCTGGAGCCGCCGGCGTTCACCTTCGACCCCGCGAAGCTTGAAAAAGCGTTCGCCGACCCGAAAACGAAGGCGATGCTGCTTTGCAACCCCTCGAATCCCTCGGGGCGCGTGTTCACGAAGGAGGAGCTGACGTTCATCGCCGACATCGCGAAGAAATACGACGTGCTCGTGATCACCGACGAAGTGTATGAGCACATCGTGTTCGCCCCGCACGAGCACACCTATATCGCGGCGCTGCCCGGCATGTGGGAGCGCACGGTCTGCTGTTCGTCGCTGTCGAAGACCTATTCGGTGACCGGCTGGCGCCTCGGCTATATCGTGGCGTGCGAACGGCTGCTGAACGAGTGCAAGAAGGTGCACGACTTTCTCACCGTGTGCGCGCCTTCGCCCCTGCAGGAGGCGATCATCCCGGGCCTCCGGCTCGGTGACGACTATTATCGGGATTTCGGCGAGAAATACACCCGCAAGCGCGACATTCTCGCCAAGGGGCTTGAGGAGATCGGGTTCTCGTTCACGATGCCCGAGGGCACCTATTTCATGATGGTGGACATCTCGGACTTCCAGCGGGGCATGACCGACATCGAGTTCTGCGAGGAGCTGACGAAAAAGGTGGGCGTGGCCATGGTGCCCGGCTCGACGTTCTTCAAGGAGCCCGTTGGACACCTCGCGCGCGTGCATTTCTCGAAAAAGGACGAGACGCTGTACGAGGCGATCGACCGGCTCTCGAAGATCCGCGAAAAAATGTAAGAAAACCAACGAACGAAAGGACCCGTTCATGAAACGACTTTGCGCCCTTCTGTTATCCATACTGCTTATTATCGCCGCGCTGCCCGTCAACGCGGCGTTTGCCGCCGATTTGCCCGCCCCGAACGACACGGTGCTCATGCCCGCCGAAGAGGACGTGCTGAACGTCCAGCGGTGGCTAAACCGCACGTACGGCGGCGTTTCGGGCTTCGGGAGAGTGTCCGAGACCGGCGCGCCGGACCACCAGACCTGTTACGGCCTGCTGCGCGCGTTTCAGATCGAATTAGGGATCGAATATCCCGCCGACAATTTCGGCCCGCAGACAACGCGGCTCTATAACGAGACGCCCCTGCCGATCGCGGATACCGAAAGCGACCCGCGCTACGCCGTCCTCTCGGCGGCGCTCATCTGCAAGGGCTACGACCCCGGCGAAAAAATCACGGTCGTTGAGGGCGACGTTTTCGTTGACGATCATTGGGACGACGCCCTGTCGGCCGCCGTTATGCAAATAAGAATCGACGCGGGGCTGCCGACCGACGGCGAAACGATATCGAAGGACCTGATGCAGGCGATCCTCTCCACGAAGCGCTTTTCGCCCTATCCCGAGACGGGGCGGGCGATCTTTTGCGAGGCGCAGCGCTTTCTGAACGCCAATTTTGCTTCGCACGTGGGGCTCATCCCCTGCGACGGGCTTTACGACCCGGATCTCGTGCACGCCCTCGTGTACGCCCTGCAGGCGATCGTGGGCATTCCGGCGGACAGCGTCGCCTTCCGTTTCGGCGAGAATACGGCGAAGCACTGCCCAACGGTCCCCTATGACCCCGCGGACGAGAACGCCGCGAAAAAGTATCCCGAAAACGAAACACCCTATACCGAAGACGAGATCGCCGCGGTGACGCACATCATCCAGACGGCGCTCATCGGCAACGGGTTCGAGCTGGAAGCGATCGACGGCATTTATGACGACGACACGAGAGCTGCCGTGGAAGCCTTTCAGAAAAAGCACGCGCTGGACCCCACCGGCGTGTGCGACCAGGGCACGCTGCACGCCCTGCTGATGGCCAACGGCGACCCCGACCGCCCCGCATGGGCTTGCGACGAGGCATCTGTGCTGACGCCCGAAATGGCGAAGCTGCTCGCGGACGAGGGTTATACGCTCGTGGGACGGTATCTGACCGGGACCTACGGCGGCGGCATCCCGAAGGCGCTGTCGCCCGAAGAGGTGCAGATCATCTTCGACGCCGGACTCTCGTATTACGCGATCTTTCAGGACGGCGGCAACTGGGCCTCGGATTTCGACGCGGATCTCGGCGTTTCGGACGCCCTTGACGCGTTGAACGCCGCCTACCGCATCGGCATGCCCGACGGCGCGACGATCTATTTCGCGGTGGACTTCGACGCCACATATACCGAGCTCGAAGAGCGGATCATCCCCTATTTCGAAGCGGTGAACAAGACGATGGAGGGGCACCCCTTCAAGGTTGGCGCCTACGGCACGCGCAGGACCTGCAAGGTGCTGACGGCGGCGGGGCTCATCGAATCGTCTTTCGTGGGGGATCTCGCGTGGCTTTATAACGGCAACGTGTCGTACGCCCTGCCGGACAACTGGGCGTTCGACCAATATAGCTCGAGAGATCTCATAGACGGCGACCTTTGGTTCGACGTGGACAACAACGCCGTTTCGGGCAGGGATACGGGCGTAAACGAGGTTACCGAGCGCGACCTTGCCGCCATATTCACGCGCGGCGACGCGGACCTTTCGGGTGAAGTGAACGCCGCCGACGCGCGGCGCGCCCTGCGCGTTGCCGTGGGGCTGGACAAAGCCGAACCCGGCTCGCCGCGGTTCGTGACGGCGGACATAAACGGGGACGGCGTGATCACCGCAGCGGACGCGCGGGCGATCCTGCGCAAGGCCGTCGGCCTGCCGGACGAAGAACCGGAATTGCCGGAGGAACCGGAGGATCCGGAGAATCCTGAAAACCCGGAACACCCCGAAAACCCGGAAAACCCGGAAAACCCCGAAAACCCGGAAAACCCCGAAAACCCGGAAAACCCCGAAAACCCGGAAAACCCCGAAAACCCGGAAAACCCCGAAAACCCTGTGAATCCCGAGAATCCCGAAAATCCGGAAAATCCGGAGAATCCCGACAATCCTGAGGATCCGGAGAATCCCGAGGATCCGGAAAACCCGGAAGGTACCGAATAATAACAGCGGACCCGTTTGTGATAACGGGTCCGTGTTTTATCCAAAGGAAGGTTATTCCGCGCAAGGTCAGGTTACGCGGCGTCGTGGCTTTTGTTCTCGCAGCGCACGAGGCGCAGACGGGTCTCGCGCAGCGGGCGGCGAAGCCCCGCGACTTCGGGGACGTTCATGCGCGACGCGGCGAGCAGCTCGTTATAGGAATCGTTGAGAGACATGTTCTTCGTGTCGGCGGGACGGGCGGCCTTTTTGGAGCCCTTGCCCTTCGGGGCGGTCTTTTCGAGATACGCCTGCGCCTTCTGCGCCTTGCGCGGGCCCTTCTTCGCGAGATACGCCTTCGCGCGGGCGCGCTTTCTGCGGATATGCCTCGCCTTCACGGCGCGGCAGACCCTGTTTTCAAACGCCACGAAGCGGTCTTCGTGCATGAACGCCACCAGCAGCAGCGCGTATACGATCACCTGGGAAATGATAAAAAGCCCATCCTTGACATCCATCTTATGACTCTCCTTCTTGAACAGATTGGAACGTTTGTTCTTCTTTACATCTGCTACTATACACGAAAAAGGACCGTTTGTCAATATATTTGTTCACATTAAATCGTTTTCTTAGTCCATATTCTTGGACTTTGAAACGGTTTTCATTGTTTTTCGCGCCGGACTTCCCTGTTTTTCGCCGCTTTTCGCTCAAAAAACGCGGAACGCGTGCGAACATTTGATCCACGTGAAAAATGAGCTTTGAAAGCCGTAAAAAAAGACCGTCTCGCGACGGTCTTTTTTTGGATTGAAGTAAAATTGATATTTTTATAATAATCAATACTTACTGCGTTCGGTGTAGGCGGTGTGCAGGATCGCGTGCGACTTGTGAGAGAGCGGCGCGCCGAAATACTCGTCGTAGATCGCCTTGATATCGGGGTTCTCGTGGCTCTTTCTCACGGGCAGGTTGCGGTCGTCCTCGTAGAGGGCCGCGGCTCGGATGGCGCGCACGTCGGTGAAGTTACGCACACTCGCGGGCACGATGGGCTGGCCGCCGCCGTTGACGCAGCCGCCGGGGCACGCCATGACCTCGACGAAGTCGTAGTCCTTTTCGCCGTTCTTGATCATGGTGAGCAGCTTCTTGGCGTTCGCGGTGCCGGAAACGACAGCCACGCGGATCACGTTGCCGGCGATCTCGTAGGTGGCTTCCTTGATGCCTTCGGTGCCGCGCACGTCGTGGAACTCAAGGTTCTTGAGCTCTTCGCCGGTGAGCACTTCGTAGGCGGTTCTGAGGGCCGCTTCCATCACGCCGCCGGTGGCGCCGAAGATGGTGCCGGCGCCCGAGCCGAGACCGAAGGGCGCGTCATAGGTGCCCTCGGGCAGCTCGTTGAACAGGATGCCGGCCTTCTTGATCATACGGGCGAGCTCACGCACGGTCAGCACCACGTCGATATCCGGCAGGCCGGGCACGGCGGTGTGGTCGAGGCGCTCCGCCTCGAACTTCTTGGCGGTGCAGGGCATGACGGACACGACGAACACGTCCTTGGGATCCCAGCCCATCTTTTCGGCGTAATAGGTCTTCGCGACCGCGCCGAACATCCCCTGCGGGGACTTGCAGGACGACAGGTTCGGAATGAACTCGGGGAAATAGGTCTCGCAGAACTTGATCCAGCCCGGGGAGCAGGAGGTGATCTGCGGAAGACGGTCTTTGTTCGTGTAGCGCACCAGGAACTCGTTCGCCTCTTCCATGATGGTGAGGTCGGCGGTGAAGTTTGTGTCGAACACGTGCTCGAAGCCGAGGGCGCGCAGGGCGCTCACCAGCTTGCCGGTGACGATGGAGCCGATCGGCATGCCGAATTCTTCGCCGAGGCCGACTCTGACGGACGGGGCGGTCTGCACGACGACGTGCTTCGTGGGATCGTTGAGGGCGGCGACGACCTTGGCGGTGTCGTCACGCTCGCTGAGCGCGCCGGTGGGGCACGCCACGATGCACTGGCCGCAGCAGATGCACGCCGCTTCGACAAGGGGCTTTTCCATCACGCAGCCGATGTGGGTATCGAAACCGCGCGCGTTGGCGCCGATGACGCCCACGCCCTGGTTCACTTCGCACACGGCCGAGCAGCGGCGGCAAAGGATGCACTTTTCGTTATCGCGGTACATATGCGCGGCGGAAGCGTCGATCGGGTATTCGTTCTTGGCGCCCGCAAAGGCGTTTTCGTCGTCGATGCCGTAATCGTGGCAGAGCTTCTGCAGCTCGCAGGAGCCGGAACGCACGCAGGAAAGGCACTCCTTTTTATGGTTGGAAAGCAGGAGCTGCAGGTTGATCTTTCTGGCAGCCACGAGCTTCGGGGTGTTGGTTTTGACCTCCATGCCTTCGGAGACCTTCGCCACGCACGCGGGCACGGGGCCGCGGGCGCCGGTGGCCTCGACGAGGCACATGCGGCACGCGCCGATCTCGTTGACATCTCTGAGGTAGCAGAGCGTGGGGATATCGATGCCGACTTTACGCGCGGCGTCGAGAATGGTAGTGCCGGCGGGCACGGTAACGGGGATCCCGTTGATTTTCACATTGACGTCAGCCATATTGCCGTTCCTCCTTATTTCTTAGAAATGGCGTTCTTCTTACAGTTGCCCATGCACACGCCGCACTTGACGCATTTCGCGGGGTCGATCACGTAAGAAGGAAGCTTGTGGCCGGGGGCGACGTAGTCGGTCTTGCTGATGGCGCCCGCAGGACAGTTCTTCGCGCAGAGGCCGCAGCCGATGCACGCCTCTTTGTCGATCGTATAGGTCAGCAGGTCCTTGCACACGCCCGCGGGGCACTTCTTATCGCGCACGTGGGCGATATATTCGTCCTTGAAGCGCAGATAGGTGGAGAGCACGGGGTTGGGAGCGGTCTGGCCGAGCGCGCAGAGGGAGTTGTTTTTGATGTAATAGCAGAGCTCTTCCATCTTGTCGAGATCTTCCATCGTGCCTTTGCCCGAGGTGATCTTTTCGAGGATCTCATAGAGCCGTCTCGTGCCCACGCGGCAGGGGGTGCACTTGCCGCAGGACTCGTCGACCGTGAAGCCGAGGAAGAACTTGGCGATATCCACCATGCAGTTATCCTCGTCCATGATGATGAGACCGCCGGAGCCGACGATGGAGCCGATCTTGGCAAGGCTCTCGTAGTCGATCGGGGTATCGAGGAATTCCGCCGGGATGCAGCCGCCGGAGGGACCGCCGGTCTGCGCGGCCTTGAACTTCTTGCCGTTCGGCACGCCGCCGCCGATATCCTCAACGATCTCGCGCAGCGTGGTGCCCATGGGGATCTCGACAAGGCCGGTGTGCCTGATCTTGCCGCCGAGGGCGAACACCTTGGTGCCCTTGGAGGTCTCGGTGCCCATGGAGTTGAAGAACTCGGCGCCCTTGAGGATGATCTGGGGGATGTTGGCGTAGGTCTCGACGTTGTTGTTGTTGGTGGGCTTGCCGAACAGGCCTTTTTCCGCCGGGAACGGAGGACGGGTCCTGGGCTCGCCGCGGTTGCCCTCGATGGAGGTCATGAGGGCGGTCTCTTCGCCGCAGACGAACGCGCCGGCGCCGAGACGGATGTGCAGGTCGAAATCGAAGCCGGAGCCGAAGATATCCTTGCCGAGCAGGCCGTATTCACGCGCGTCGTCGATGGCCTTCTGCAGACGGCGGACGGCGATCGGATATTCGGCGCGCACGTAGACGTAACCTTCGGAAGCGCCGATGGCGTAGCCGCAGATGGCCATGGCCTCGACGATGCAGTGCGGGTCGCCTTCAAGAATGGAGCGGTCCATGAACGCGCCGGGGTCGCCTTCGTCGGCGTTGCACACGACGTATTTCTGGTCGGCCTTATACTGCGAGGCGAAGAACCACTTTTTGCCGGTGGAGAAACCGGCGCCGCCGCGCCCGCGCAGGCCGGAATCGGTGACGACCTTGATGACCTCTTCGGGGGTCATTTCGGTGAGCACCTTGCCGAGCGCCGCGTAGCCGTCCATCGCGATGTATTCATCGATGGATTCGGGATTGATGACGCCGCAGTTACGGAGCGCCACGCGCTTCTGCTTCGAATAGAAGACCGTGTCGTTGAGCGAAACGCTGCCGTGCTCCTGCACGACTTCTTTCGCCGCCTCGTTATAAACGAGACGCTGGACGGGACGGCCCTTGAGCAGATGCTCGGACACGATCTCGGCGACGTCGGACTGCTGCACCTGCGAGTAGAAGGTGCCGTCGGGATAGACGATGACGACGGGGCCGAGCGCGCACAGACCGAAGCAGCCAGTACGGACGACCTTGACCTCTTCGGCAAGGCCCTGCTTTTCGATTTGCGCTTCAAATTCCGCGATCAGCTTCTGGCTGCCGGATGAGGTACAGCCCGTGCCGCCGCAGATCAGGACTTGGGATCGAACCATGTTTTTTCCTCCAATTCACTCAAATGTTCTTTATGGCATACTCCTCAATGACTTGACCGCCCTTAAGGTGTTTTTCCACGACTTCTTTCGCCTTTTCCGCCGTCATCTTGACGTAGGTGACCTTTTCTTTGCCGGCCTCGTACACTTCGACGACGGGCTCGAACTGGCAGATGCCGATACAGCCGGTCTGGGTGACCGTGACCTTGTCGGCAAGGCCGGAGTTCGCGACCTCTTCAACGAAGGTGTTGAGCACCGGGCGCGCGCCGGCGGCGATGCCGCAGGTGGCCATGCCGACCACCACGCGCAGATTGCCGCTGCCCTCGCGCAGGACGACTTTGTTCTGCATCTTTTCACGGATTGCCTGAAGTTCTGCTAATGATTTCATACGGTTGTTCCTTTCTCTATTCAGGTTGTTTGTGCCGAAATGGATTTATACGCCCGACGCCGGGACCGGGAGCCCCGCGTCTTCGTATTGTTCTTTGAGGTAGTCCCCGATCCACGCCACGACCTCGGGCTCCGAGAGCGGCACGTCGCCGAGCACGGCCTTGAGTTCATCGGTATCGAGGAACACTTCTTTTTCGCCGACTCTGTGCCGGAAGACCCAGCGGATCTGATCGTCGCCCTGGATGAGCACGGTCACGGTGGAGATCACGTCCCCGAGGGGGATGAAATCGATGTGGCCCTTCATGAAGGTAGCGCCGATCACGGTGCCGTGGCTGACGGGATCGTCTTCTTCGTGCGTGCTTTCGATGCGGAACGTGCCGCCGGTCATCTCGCTTTCCATCTTGAAGAACGGGATGCCGAGGCCGACGCTGCGCGTCGTGCGGGTGGTGGTGAAGGGGTCGGTGACGGCGGCGAGGAAGTCGGGCTTCATGCCGCAGCCGTTGTCGGCGATCTCGATATCGAGCGCGTCGCCGGTCTCGGTGAGCGCGACCGTGATCTCGGTGGCGCCCGCCTTGACGGAATTCTTGGCGATATCGAGGATGTTGAGGGACAGTTCCTTCATCGCGTCTCCCCTTTCAGGACCCGGAAGAGCGCCTCACGCACCCGGTCGGACGAATAGGGCTCGTCGTCGAGCGTGAGCGAATCGTTCTCGTCGCGGATGCTCCAGAGATTATGGGCGTCGGACGATACGAGGACGCGCCGCGTGCGGAGCGCGGGATACGAAAGCAGATACGCGTCCTTTTTCGAAGCGTCGTAAAACTCGGCGTTCAGAAAGCCCGGATTGTCGGGGAAGGCGCCGAGCACGGCGATCACGCCGTTCGATTCTCTGTCGACGTGCGCCGGATACGACACGCCGCCGAAGCGGGAGACGAGAGCCGGTACGTCGTCGATCGGGACGTCGGTGGCGGGCAGCAGGTAATCGGGTTCGGTACCGATCACGTTATCGTTTTCGTCCATGATGAGCTGCCTGCCGAAGATCTTTTCGTTGAGAGGGACCTTCATTCTGCGTTTGTCGATCTCGCGGTCGAAATCGAGCGCCGCTTCAAGGCTCGGCAGCAGGCACAGCACGTGGATATCCTCGGCGGTGGTTAGCTCCATGCCGGCGACAGGCACGATGCCGTAGCGCTTCGCGGCCTTGAAAAACGCGGGACAGTTTTTGCAGGTGTTGTGATCGGTCAGCGCCATGATCTGCAAGCCGACGAGGGCGCCGACGCCGGCGATGCTCGCCGGGGTCATATCGTCGTCGCCGCAGGGCGACAGACAGGAATGGATGTGGAGATCGTAGCGGTAGGCGTTCATACGTCTTGCCGGAGCGCCAGCGCCGCCTCGTAGAGCGGAAGCTCAGTCGCCGCGACGTTCACGCCCTTTGCCTCGGCCACCGAGAGCACCGCGTCTTCGGGGCGCACGTTTTCGGCGAGCAGGACAAGCGAAACGTCGGAGAGGGACGCGACCGCGACGGTGTTGACGTTGGACATGATGGTGAGCCAGACGTTATCGCCCTTCGCTCTGCCCATGACCCACGACAACAGGTCCCCGATATAGCAGCCGGAAACGGTCCGTTCGGGGTCGGGCAGCGAGAGCGGCGTGAAGCCGTGCTTTTCGATCAGGTCCTTGACGGTCATGCGTCGTTTTCCTCCTTCGCCCGCTTCTGGGCGAGCACCACGCAGCAGCGGTCCCCCGCGACGCCGCGCACCGAATCCTCCGCGAAGGCGCGGCAGGTGGGCGAGCCGCAGGCGCCGCAGTCGATGCCGGGCAGGGTGTTTCTGAGCTTCTGGATCTCGGCCATCATGCGCATGCTCTCGCCGAACGAATCGGCAAGGCGCGTGATGGGCTTGTAACGCGGTTTCTCGTCCGTGACGAACTCGCCGGGGACGGCGATCTCGTCGGGAGAGATATAGTTTTTCGATACGGGCAAAAACCGGCGCACGGTCTGCAGCCGCGTTTTTGCGATAAAGGGATTTTCGATCGTCATCACGCCGCCGACGCAGCCGCCCGGGCAGGCGTTGAGCTCAACGAACTCAAGCTGCGGGATGTTGCCGTTTTCGATGGAATCGAGCACCTTGATGCAGTTCTCGATCCCGTCGGCGGACAGATAGGAATCGTTGAGAAGCGCCGTCGCCTCGCCGCCGGAGGACGCCCAGCCGATGCCGATCATGCCGGATTCGCCGGTAAGAGTCGGCGTTCTGCCGCGCTTCATGGCGCCGAGCAGAAGAAAGTAGACGTCGCTGAGGCCCACGACCACGTCCACGTGGCTCTTATAGCCGCCGTAGCCGTTGCGTACGTAGCTGACCTTAGCGGGGCAGGGCGAAATGAAAAAGGTGGCGATGTCTTCGTCTTTGAGCTCGGGGTGCTCGCGGCGGGCCTTTTCTCTCGCTAAGATCGCCGCGACCTCCATGGGCGGGAGGATCGGCAGCAGGTTATCCTTGAGATACGGGAACCTGAGCGAGATGAGGCGCGCGATCACGGGGCAGGCAGACGAGATCACGGGCTTTTTGACCGGCGCGCTCTTGAGATAGAGGCGCGTGTAGGCGGTCACGAGCTCGGCGGCCTTCGAGACTTCGTAAACGTCGTCGAAGCCGATGTCCAGAAGTCCCTGCAGCACCTCGTCCACGTCGTCGAGGCCGTTGAACTGGCCGAAGAGCGTGGGCGCGGGCAGCGCGATCTTCCACTTATAGTGGAGATAATGCTCGAACTTCGAGCACATGGCGCGCTTGGCGTTGTTTTCACAGGTGCGAATGCATTCGCCGCAGTCGATGCAGCGGTCGGGGTCGATCTGCGCCTTGCCGTTGACGATGCGGATCGCCTCGGTGGGGCAGCGGCGCACGCAGGACGTGCAGCCGGTGCATTTTTCTTTATCGAGGACGACGGAATGGCGGGTTTCTTTCATAGTCTGATCGTCATCGTGATCTTCGTGCCGACGCCGACGACGGTTTCGATGACCATATCGTCGGTATAGCGTTTCATGTTCGGCAGGCCCATGCCGGCGCCGAAGCCGAGCGAACGGACCTGGTCGGAGGCGGTGGAATACCCCTCCTGCATCGCGAGCGCCACGTCCTTGATGCCGGGGCCCTTGTCGTCGAGCACGATCACGACCTTGTCTTCATAGACGTCCACGTCGGCGACGCCGCCGTTGGCGTGGATCACCATATTGATCTCGCCCTCATACATGGCGATGGACACGCGGCGGATCACCTCGGGCGGGAGGCCGAGCTCGCGCAGGTTCTTTTTGACCTGTACGCTCGCCTGCCCGGCGGATACGAAGCTTTCGCCGTCCACGTCGAAATGGAAGGTCAGCTTGTCACTCATGCTTTGCACCGTTCAGCCCGTGGGCGAAAAGCGTTCCGCACGCCTCATACATCCGCTTTTTCGAGGCGAGCAGCACGATCGAGCTGTCTTTCGCGAGTTCTATCATCTCGGGCGAAGGGACCTTCGAGCGCACGAAAACGACGCACAGCATGTCCATCATCGCCGCGGTGCGGATGACCTGCGAGTTCACGAGCCCCGTGAGCAGCACGGCCTGATCTTTGACGTAAGCAAGCACGTCGCTCATCATGTCGCTGCCGCAGGCGGAATGCACATCCTCTTCGAGCAGGTCTTCGCCGCAGATCACGTCGGCGTCAAGGAGGTCACGGATTTCACGGATCGTCATGAGAAAAGCTCCTTCGGTTGATTATTCGTACTTCGCGAGGATGCCCTTGACCATGTCGGGCGTCAGCTTGCCGTAGACGTCCTCGTTGACGGTCATGACGGGCGCGAGGCCGCAGGCGCCGACGCAGCGGCAGGCCTCGAGGCTGAACTTCGCGTCGAGGGTGCATTCGCCGGGCTCGATGCCGAGCTCTTTCACGATCTCGTCGAGCACGCTCTGGCTGCCCTTGACGTAGCACGCGGTGCCGAGGCAGACGGAGATGTTATACTTCCCCTTCGGGGAGAGCGCGAACTGCGCGTAGAAGGTGGCCACGCCGTAGATCTTTTCGACCGGCACGTCGAGGCCCTCCGCGATACGGATCTGCACCTCGTAGGGCAGATAGCCGTAGATCCCCTGCGCCTCCTGCATGACCGTCATCAGACGGTTCTTGTCGCCGTTGGCGTCGGCGATCGCCTTCGCGAGCGCCTCGGCCTGCTCGGGCGTTTCGGTAAAGGGGATTTTGCTGATCTTTTTGACCATAGCTTTTTTGTTCCTCCATTCTGGTTCTGATGGGTTTGACGGTACGAAAGGGCAGAATCTCCCCTTCCTATACCCATACATTGTTAATCATATCACATTCTTTTGGAATAGTCTATAGGGAATTTAAGAAAATATAAATTTTTTAGGGGCCAGAGGCCTCTGGCCTCTGGCCTCTGGCCTCTGGCCTCTGGTCCCTTATCCCACAAAAAAACGCCGTCGGATGACGGCGCTTTTTGCGGGTACCTTATTTCACGATCTCGCCCCAGACCTCGCGGCCGGCGAGGACGGCGTTGGATTCGTCGGTGTCGATGTGCATGGCCAGCGCATAGTTCTCGGACACGCGCACGATCACGTCGCCGAAGATGAGGCTGCGCTCGGGCGAATCGATCTTCACCGAGACGATATCCTTATCCTTGCAGCCGTATTCCTCGGCGTCGGCGGGCGTCATGTGGATGTGGCGCTTGGCGATGATCACGCCCTCGCTGATCTCGATCTCGCCCTTCGGGCCGACGATCTTGCACGCGCCGGACCCGGCAAGGTCGCCGGACTCGCGCACGGGGGCGGTGACGCCGATGGCGCGCGCGTCGGACGCGGAGATCTCGACCTGGGTCTGCTTTCTCTCGGGGCCGAGGATGGACACCGCGGGAAACTGCGACTTCGGGCCGACAACGGCCACGCGCTCTTCGCACGCGAACTGCCCGGGCTGGGAGAGATCTTTTTTCTTGGTAAGCTCATAGCCCTCGCCGTAAAGGATCGCGAGGTCCTCTTTCGTCACGTGGACGTGGCGGGCGCTGGTTTCGACCATGATCTTGTTGCTCATATGATATCCTCCAAAATTATTTTCGTTTTTTGCGCGTTATTACGCGTTTTTCTTTACCGATTCAGTGTATCACAAACCGCGGCGCGAATCAAGTGCTTTTTCCTGTTTTGACGATTCTTGTCTTTGCTAACGCCCGCGAACGCGGGAAAACTATCGGAAGGAGGTGATCGATTGAAAAACTGCAAACAGCTGACGGCGCTGATCCTGGCGCTGACGCTCACGTTTTTCGGCCTCAAATACACGGTGGAGGCGGCGGTGACGGCGGTCGCGCGGCGGGGCGAAAGACGGACCCTCGCCGTGGGCGGCGAGCTCGTGGGCATACGGCTCAAAACGAAGGGCGTGCTGATCGTGGGCACCGATTCGTTCGGATCGGGCGGCAGAACGGTATCCCCCGCCGCGGACGCGGGGCTCAAAAAGGGCGACGTGCTGCTGACGATCGGCGGCGAAGAGACGCCCGACGGCGGGACCGTGACGCGCCTCATCTCACAAAGCGCGGGGCTGCCGCTCACGCTGACCTTCGAGCGGGACGGCGAGACGAAAACGGCGACGCTCACGCCGGAACTCAGCGACGCGACGGGCGAATACAAAGGCGGCCTGTGGGTGCGGGATTCCGCCGCCGGGATCGGCACGCTGACGTATTCGGACCCCGCGACGGGCAGAGTGGCGGCGCTGGGGCACGGGATCTATGACGCGGACACCGGCGGCATCATGACCGTTTCGGGCGGCGTGATCACGGACGCGTTGTTCACCTACGTTGTGAAGGGCACGGCGGGCGCGCCCGGCGAGATCGGCGGGGCGCTCGGCGACGGCACGCTTGCCGAGGTGACCGCGAACACCGACGAGGGCGTGTTCGGCACGGTGAGCGTGTTAGAGGGCGAACAGACGCTCTATGAGACCGCGTTCGCAGACGAAGTGAAACCGGGACCGGCCGAGATCGTGTGCACGGTATCGGCGGACGGCAAGGCCGTGTACGACGCCGAGATCACGCGTGTGCTCGACCGGAAAAGCGAAACGAAAAACCTGATCGTGAAAGTAACGGACGAACGTCTCGTCGACGTGACCGGCGGCATCGTGCAGGGGATGTCCGGCGCGCCGATCCTGCAGAACGGCAGGCTCGTCGGCGCCGTGACGCACGTGTTCGTCAACGACCCGCTGAGCGGCTACGGGATCTTCATCGGGAATATGCTGGACTAAGATCGAATAAGCTTCCGGAAAAGAGAGGGACGGCAAAACCGTCCCTCTTGTTTTATTTGTCGCCCCAGAAGACGCGCACGGTGAATTTCGTGCCGCATTTCGGGCATTTTGTTTTGTGCCGGCCCCTGATGCGTCTGAGGCGCAGGCGCGTGGAGCAGTGCGGGCATTTTTTATAGAGGTATTCCTTGTCAAAATGGAGCTTTGAGAAATCGTGCCATTTTGGATAGATGCGGCTCTTGAGCTGCAGATATCGGTCGTTTTCGTAGGCGCGGCGCTCGATGTTGCGCGAGAACATGCGGTAGAACGCGAACACGTAGATCGCGGTGTTCAGCACCCAGAACACGAGATAGACGCGCCTGAACGGCGTGAAGCGGAAAATGCCCGACAGCAGCCAGAACACGATGGAAACGATGAACAGAAAACGCGTGAGCTGGTCGTAGCCGTATCTGCCGGCCATGAACCGGCGCAGTTTTTCAAGCATAAGCCGCCTCCTTTTCAGCAGCAGAAGCCGCGGAACCCGCAGCAGAAGAAATTGATGAGGATCGTGAGGATCATGCTGCGCAGGCACGAGTAGCCGCCCGTGCCGGTGCGCCCGTAGTCGTAGCTCTCGCGCCGGTAGCCGCCCTGCATGTTCTCAAGCCGGTCGCGCAGCGACGCGTAATCGGCGTTGTCGTGCTCCTCGGCGGCGGCGCGCTCAGCCGCCTCGTAGGCGGCGGACACGTTGCCCGCCCCGTAGTTCGCCACGGCGTAGAGATAATACCAGTAGGCGTTGCGCTCGGGCATCGAATTAAGAACCGAGATGGCGGCGGCATACTGCCCGGTCTCAATGAGATTGCGCGCGCGGGAGAAGAGCTGCGAATAAGAGCCCGCGGTCTGTCCCGCGCCGGTGCCCGTGCCCGTCCCGGAGCCGGTGAAGCGGCGGAAGAACTCCTCGAAGATATCGGCGTAGGTGTAGGTATACTGGCCGTTCGAGTAAGAGCCGGACGAGGACGCGCCCGTGAAGGGCGAGGCGTCGGCCGTCCCGTTTTTGATCTGGTCGTAGGCGGCGTTGATCTCGCTCATGCGCGCCGCGGCCTCTTCGTCGCCTGGGTTTAAGTCGGGGTGGTATTTTTTCGCGAGCTTGCGATAGGCCTTTGTGACCTCTTCGTCGCTTGCCCCGCGCTCCACGCCGAGCACCTGCCAGGGATCACGCATCGTCGCCGCCTCCTTTCTCGTCCGCCTGACCGGGGGCGGGCGCTTCGGCGCGCTCCCCTTTTCGTTTCCGGCCCGCGGATTTGAGCGCGTAGGCGCTCCATACGCCCGAGAGCAGCACGTTTTCGACGATGGCCGCGTCGGTTTTCGGTTCGAGCGCGCGGTAGGCGTCCAGCGCCTGCGAGAGCGTGAGCTCCATCAGACGCATTCGGTGGTCAGGTGAACTTCTGATAAACGGATTATACGCCTTTTTCCTTAAGTCAGGCTTAATATCCGCGACGGCGTCGAGCAGGTAGATCGCCTTGCCGAGGGTGAAGCCGAAGGCGAACAGGCGCTTGTGCGTTTCGAGCGGGACGTCCGTTTCAACGCCCGAGGGCTTTTCGGCGAACACGGCGCCGAGCAGCATGCCGAAGGCGTTCGCGGGGACCTCGGGATCGGGGATGTCGTGCTTTTCGGCCTCGGAGATCTCGTCAAGGCACGACACGATCTGCTTCGTGAGCGCAGGATAGCGGGCGGACACCGCCACGGCGTCGCGCCGGAACAGCGCCGACATGAGCCGCGGCGAAACGCCACCCTCGTCTTTGACGTCGTCCTGAAAATGGTAGTACGCGAGCAGGATGTTCATTTCGGCCGCGTAGGACGAGAACGCGTTCACGAGCAGGGGCTGCTTTTTGAACGGATGGCGCTCGCAGCGGGAGGCGGATTCTTCAAACGGGACGCCGTAGACGTCCGACAGCGTGAGCGCGAGCAGCACGAGGTCGTAAGACAGGGCGGCGCGCTCGCGCGGGCGGCCGACGTTGCCGATGCCGCGGCAGATGCCGCAGTAGACGCTCTTGACGCGCGCCTTGTTTTCATCGCTTAAAAGCCCCATGTCGGGCACGGCAAAGCCGAACAATCCGCTCCCCTCCTTTTGCGCAAATCACAGCTTCGGCGCCGGACCGAATAGGGGTCGGTCCGACGCCGGCGTTGGTTCATCAGGTTTTTTTCGCGGGCGATCAATACATGTACGGGCTGCCGTACATCATGGAGGAAACAAGCCCCATGAAGTTGTCGTAATAATACCCGTCTTCTTTCGCCTCGCGGATCAGGCGGTCGAGGCCGGCGGTATCGGGCTTCGTGGAGCCGACGTCATCGATGATGATCGCGCCCTCTTCGCCGGGCACCTCGATGCGCTCGATATATTTGCTGCCGTTGAAGGTGAGACGGATCGTGACGGTCTCGTCGAGATCGCCCACATAGTAATCCGCCATATCGGCGAGCTCCTCTTCCATCTCGGCAAGCTCCTCATCGGAGACGTCGAGCAGGCTGCGGACCTTTTTATTGCTCATGAAATAGCTCTTCGCTTCGTCGGCGATCTTGGCGAAATTGAAGGTGACCGTGTAAACGTCGCCGCTCTTGTCGCCGGAAACAGCGCGGGAGCTCAGCTCGCCGAGCATGTCGTTGAACATATCGATCCAGTCGGAGCCGGAGGGCAGATCGTCCACGTTAAAGTTTCTGATGTAATCTCTGAATTCACTGAGCTCGCTGTAAGAAAACGCCGGGATGTTCAGAAGGATGGACTTGACCTTGGAGATGAGCTCTTCGTCTTTGACGATGCTGTCGTAAAGATCGGCGACGGCATTCAGATTCAGCTTGCCGTCCTTCACGATATTCTTCAGGAGATCCGCGACGGCGTCCACGAGCTTGTTGACGATCTTGTTGCCGTCTTCGACGGAGATGCCGAGCGAAGGCGCGTACATCGACACGGCGGAATGCAGAAGCCCCTTGGCGTCGTTTTCGAGGAACGACTGCAGGCTCTCGATATTAAGCACCCAGTCGCCGTATTCGCCGATCAGCTTGCCGTCGTAGAGGGCGAACAGCACGTCGCCGTCTTCATCGCGCGCGATGATTGTGGAGTGATAGATATCGTCGCCGAGCTCGACCTGCAGGGCGCTGTCGTTTTCGACCCTGCCGTCATTTTCGACCTTCAGGGTGAAGCTGCCGGAATTGCACACGGTCTGCTCGGCCCTGTAAAGCACGGTCTGCGCAGGGGCGCTGCCGTTTTTGATCACGCCTTTGCCGCCGCCGAACCAGCCGAAGATGAAGCCGCACACGACAACGGCGATCACGGCGACTGCCGCGATGACGCCGATGATGAGGCCGGTCTTCTTTTTGCCGCCCTTTTTCTTTTTCGGGGCCTCCTGCTCGGCAGGCGAAACCTGATTGTAGGGGGCGCCGGCATACTGCTGCGGATAATACGCGCTGCCCGCGGGCGCGGCGTAGGGATCGGGCTGCTGCTCGCGCACGGGCTGGCCGTAGGGCGCGCCCTGCGGCGGATAGGCGTTCACCGGGGGCTGATAGGGAGCGGCCGGGGCCTGATACTCGTTCACGGGCGCCTGATAGGGCGCGGCCGGTGCCTGATACTCGTTCACCGGGGGCTGATAGGACGCCGCCGGGACCTGATACTCGTTCACCGGGGGCTGGGGCGCGGCGGGAGCCTGAAGGGGCTGTCCGCAGTTCGGGCAGAAGGCGGCGCCTTCGCCGCAGTTATTACCGCAATAGGGACAAAACATAAGATGGACCCTCCTGAATCAATTATTTATATTTATTTAATCAAAAATCGGGGGCTTTGTCAAGAGCATTTTCCCGCGCGGGGCGGTGAAACGAGGTTTTCGCGGGTTTCGGAGAAAAAACGGTTGATTTTTGGCGCCGGATATTATAAAATGGATGCGTAAAATGAAATGGAGGAAATGCATATGTTAGTATCCGCAAGAGAAATGCTTCAGAAAGCCAAGGCCGGCAAATACGCGGTCGGGCAGTTCAACATCAACAACCTCGAGTGGACCAAGGCGATCCTGCTGACCGCCGAGGAGCTCAAAAGCCCCGTCATTCTCGGCGTATCCGAGGGCGCGGGCAAGTATATGTGCGGCTTCAACACCGTGGCGGACATGGTGAAGGCCATGATGAAGACGCTCGGCATCACTGTGCCCGTGGCGCTCCACCTCGACCACGGCACCTTCGAGGGCGCGTATAAGGCGATGGAAGCCGGCTTCTCGTCCGTGATGTTCGACGGCAGCCACTACGGCATCGAAGAGAACGTGGAGAAGACCACGCAGGTGATCCGCGACGCGCACGCGAAGGGCGTGAGCGTGGAAGCGGAGGTCGGCGCGATCGGCGGCGAAGAGGACGGCGTGATCGGCGGCGGCGAGGTCGCGGACCCCGACGAGTGCAAGCGCATCGCGGATCTCGGTGTGGACATGCTGGCCGCGGGCATCGGCAACATCCACGGCAAATACCCCGAGAACTGGGCGGGTCTGCGCTTCGACGTTCTCGACGCCATCCAGCAGAAGACCGGCGAGATGCCCCTCGTGCTGCACGGCGGCACCGGCATCCCTGCCGACATGATCCGCAAGGCCATCTCGCTCGGCGTGTCGAAGATCAACGTAAACACCGAGTGCCAGCTCGCCTTCCAGGAAGCCACGAGAAAGTATATCGAAGAGGGCAAGGACCTCATCGGCAAGGGCTTTGACCCCAGAAAGCTGCTCGCCCCCGGCGTGGAGGCCATCAAGGCCACCGTGCGCGAGAAGATGGAGCTCTTCGGCTCCGTGGGCAAGGCGGAATAAGCAAAAAAATATACGGGAGAGGCCGGCAGGTCTCTCCCGTTTTTTTGTGATTCTTATAGTCCGAAGACGCGCACGGCGCGTTCGAGGATGCCGGTGGCCGAGGCGATGGCCACGCCGTAGTTGACGATCGGCACGCCCGCGGCCTTCGCGACGTCGAGGCGGTGGCGCATCTCAGTTTCGCTCAGCATGCAGCCGCCGCAGTGGACGACGAGGGCGTAATCCGAGAGGTCCGCCGGGAACTCGCCGCCGGAGGTGAACGAGAACGCGGGCTCGGCGCCGGAGAGCTTTCGGAGCATGTTCGGCAGCTTGACGGTGCCGATGTCGTTGCACTGGCGGTGGTGCGTGCACCCTTCGGAGATGAGCACACGGTCGCCGGTCTTCAGCGCGCGCACGGCGGCGGCGCCCTCCAATAGTTGGGTAAGCTCCCCTTTGTAGCGGGCGAAGAGGATCGAGAAGGACGTGAGCGGCACGTCGTCAGGGACTATCGCGGCGACGGCCCTGAACGCCTGCGAGTCGGTCACCACGAGGCGCGGCGGCGCTTTGAGCGAATCGAGCGCCGCGGCGAGCGTTTCGGGCTGGCAGCAGACGGGCACGCAGTAGAGGTCCAGAAGTTCGCGCAATACCTGCTGCTGGGGCAGGATGAGCCGCCCCTTCGGCGCGGATTCGTCGATCGGGATCACGAGCACCACGACGTCGCCGGGCGTGACGAGGTCCGCCAATATCTTTTTGTCGCGCTTGACCGTTTTGGCGAAGTCGCCGAGGCGGTTTTTGAGGGCGTCGACGCCCTCGCGCGTGACGCTGCTGACAAGCAGAGACCCCGGTTCGGGGTTTTCGTAACGGACAAGGTCCGCTTTGGTGTAGACGAGCAGATACGGGAGCTTGCGCGCCGCAAAGAGCGAAAGGAGCGTGCGGTCGCCGTCGGACAGCCCGGCGGCGGGGTCGACCGCCAGCACCGCGATGTCGGTCTTGGCGAGGATCTCGTTGGTTTTCGCCACGCGCTTTTCGCCGAGGGAGCCCGCGTCGTCAAAGCCGGGAGTGTCGATGATCAGCACGGGGCCGAGGGGCAAAAGCTCCATCGCCTTTTTCACGGGGTCGGTGGTTGTGCCCTTGACCTCGGACACGACCGAGAGCTCCTGCCCGGTGACGGCGTTGACGAGGCTCGATTTGCCGGCGTTTCGCATACCGAAGAAGCCGATGTGGATCCGCTCGGCGGATACGGTTTCGTTGAGACTCATGATTTCACCTCAGAAGCGGAAGTCGCGGCGGTTCGAGTTTTTGATGTCCTCGATGTTTCTCGCGGCGATCGAACGCACCTTGTCGGAGGGGACCTTTTTGAGCTCCTCTTCGACCATCTTATAGCCGACGGCCTTCGTTTCGGGCGAGGCGTAGTCCTCGAGGTATTCGGTGAGGGTCATCAGGGCGTTCGGGTGGCAGCAGTTGAGGATCTGACCGGATTTACAGAGGCTCATGAAGCGGTCGCCGGTGCGCCCCTCGCGGTAGCAGGCGGTACAGAACGACGGGATGTGGCCGTTTTCCATCAGCCACCGCACGACCTCGTCGAGGCTGCGCTGGTCGGAGACGTCGAACTGCTCGGTGTCGTGCGGGCGCTCGTCCGCCGAATACCCGGCGTAACCGCCGACAGACGTGCGCGAGCCGCCCGAGACCTGCGAGATGCCGAGGCGCAGGAGTTTGCTGCGGACCTCTTCGGTCTCGCGGGTGGAGATGATCATGCCGGTATACGGCACGGCGAGGCGGATGATCGCTGTGATCTTGGCGAAGGTCTCGTCGGAGATGCCGTTGTCGAACGCCGTGGGGTCGATGTCGTCCGCCTTTTTGACGCGCGGGACCGAGATCGTGTGCGGGCCTACGCCGTGCACGGCCTCAAGGTGCTCGGCGTGCATGATGAGCCCCGCGAGCTCGTATTTATAGAGCTCGAGGCCGAACAGGACGCCGAGGCCGACGTCGTCGATGCCGCCCTCCATCGCGCGGTCCATGGCCTCGGTGTGGTAGTCGTAGTCGTGCTTGGGGCCCGTGGGATGGAGCTTTAAGTAGCTTTCTTTGTGATAGGTCTCCTGGAACAGGATGTAGGTGCCGATGCCGGCCTCTTTGAGCCTGCGGTAATTCTCGACCGTGGTGGCGGCGATGTTGACGTTCACGCGGCGGATGTCGCCGTTTTTGTGGTGGACGGAATAGATCGTCTTGATGCAGTCGAGGATGTATTCAATCGGGTTGTTGACGGGGTCTTCGCCCGCCTCGATCGCGAGGCGCTTGTGGCCCATATCCTGCAGGGCGATCACCTCGTTACGCACCTCGTCCTGCGTGAGCTTTTTGCGCGGGATGTGCTTGTTTTTGAGGTGATAGGGGCAGTAGACGCAGCCGTTGACGCAGTAGTTCGACAGATACAGCGGCGCGAAGATGACGATGCGGTTGCCGTAGAACGCGAGCTTGATCTCTTCGGCGATCTTGTAGATCTCCTCGAGCACGGCGGGGTCGTCGTTTTCGAGCAATAAGCTCGCCTCGCGGTGGGTAAGGCCTTTGCAGGTATAGCCGCGCTCGCCCTTGACGGGACGGGCCTTGTCGAGGATCTCGCGGATGAGGGCGGCGTCGTTTTTATGCTCCTCCGCCCAGCGAAGGGTGTCGCGAATCTCGCCGTCGTTGATGAATTCGTCCGCTTTGAGGGACTTGGGGTCGTAGATTGCCATGATATTTGCTTCCTTTCTTTGAGGTCAGAGCGCGAAGGCGACTTCCCTCTTAGAGATTTTTTATTTTTTGACGTCGCCGCGGTTCGTGACGACGGTAAAGCCGATAGAACGCATACGGGCGGCAAGGCAGCTTTTGCACTGGGCGCTCTCGTCGCCGGTGCAGATCTTGTTGTCGTAGAGCGCGTATTTCTTGCGCACGGACACGGGCGAGAGATTCGGCATGACCACGTTTGCGCCGGCCAGGATACCCGCCTCGCGTCCCATGGGGTGGATCGTGCCGAGCGCCGTGGTGGCGGGCAGCAAAACGTGCGGCAGCATGAGCCGGATGACGGACAACAGATACAGCGTCAGCTCGTAAGAGCCCGCGGGCCGGTCGCCGAAAGGCGTGTCCTTATGCGGGATGAAAGGGCCGATGCCGACCATGTCGGGGCGGAAGGTCTCGAGAAACTTCAAGTCCTGCGCGAGCGACGCGTTCGTCTGGAACGGCGACCCGACCATGAAGCCCGCGCCGACCTGATAGCCGAGATCTCGGAGGTCACTCAGGCAGCGCATGCGGTTGTCGAAGGACATCTTGGAAGGGTGCAGCTTTTCATAATGGGCTTTGTCGGCGGTCTCGTGTCGCAGAAGATATCGGTCCGCGCCCGCCTCTTTGAGCAGGCGGTAGCTCTCGCGGCTGCGCTCGCCCATAGAGAGTGTCACGGCGCAGTCGGGGTGCCTTTCTTTGAGCGCGGATACGAGCGGCATAAGGCGGCCGTCGGTGAACCACGGGTCCTCGCCGCCCTGCAGCACGAAGGTGCGAAAGCCGAGATCGTAGCCCTCGTCCGCGCACGCGAGGATCTCTTCGGGCGAAAGGCGGTAGCGCTCGGCGTTTTTGTTGCTTTTGCGGATGCCGCAGTAAAGGCAGTCGTTTTTGCAGAAGCTGCTGACTTCGATCAGACCCCGCACGTAGATATCCGTGCCGTAGACTTCGCGCCGGACGCGGTCGGCAAGCGAACGGAGCCGCGCCGCGCCCTCGGACGAGCGCAGCGTGAGCAGGCTTTCGTATTCTTCCGCCGACAGAGAATGCCTAGCGGCGAGCTTTTCGATCAGCGAAAACTCAGTCGTCATTCGATACGCCCGAAAACGCCGTTTTGACGCTCACGCCGGGCAGGTTGCCGATCTTGCCGGACAGGGCGCTGATGACGTCCGCCGGCGCGTCGATGGCGATCGAGATGATGTTGATGCTTTTGGCGCGGTAAGGGATGCCCATGCGGCCGATGATATAATCGGCGCAGTCGTGCAGAAGGGCGTTGAGCTTCTCGACCGAAGCGTAATTCTCAACGATGATGCTCATGACGGCGACTCTGGTTTCCATTGAGATCCTCCCGTTTTTCATTGGATCCGGCCTGCAAGGCCGTTATAAATCAGTATAACACGGAAACGGCGCGAATGCAAGAAAAATATATATACGCGCAAAAGAAAAGGGCTCCCCACGGAAGCCCTTTGAGATTTTTCAGCTTACACCGCGTCGTCGGGGACGTGGATCACGAAATCGCCCGTGAAGCCGCGCCAGCTGATGAACACGCGCGTGGCGCCGGGGCCGACGGGGGTGGCGACCGAGCCAACGAACTTCACGACCGACTCGTCGTAGCCCTCGAACGTGACATTGGCGGCCAGAAGCGGAAAATAGAAGCCGTCGGAATCGCACGCGATGATCCAGATCTTCTCGCTCTTTTCGAGCGTGTAGGACTGGTTCTCCGCCTTGATCGTGGTGATGCGGGGGATGAGGTGCGTGCGCTGACGCGTGACCGAGAGATCGAGGTTCTGTTCGGCCGTGTCGTCGGACTTCGGCGCGTCGGACAGCGACAGGGTGACCTTGTGCATGCGCGTGGCCCAGTTGCCCCATTCGCCCTCGCCCGCGCCGCCGTAGGCGTAGGCGAGATACACCGGATCGCCCGCGGCGATATGGCCGTCGGCGCGCCCGGAGATGCCGCAGTTATGCAGGCGCTTTGCCGTGTTGGTCTTGACGAAGCCGCACTGCCGGAAGGTCAGGCCGTCGAAGGACTCCCACACCGCGACGTAGCTGTCGCCCGAGAAGCGCTTTTCGGTGAACACGGCGACGAACCTGCCGTATTCGTCGACGTATTTCACGTCGGCGGAGTCGCCGTCCTTTTTCGGCGGGATGCACTCGCCGCGGTATTGGAGCGTGGCGGGCCAGTTTTCGTCCGTGGCGTCGGCGGTGGCCACGCGCGTTGTCGCGCCGCGCTCGTCGCACCACGAATAGTAGATATAAAGGGTATCGCCCAGCACCACGAACGACGGCTCGCCCGCCCCGAAGCAGTCGGGATTGTCGGTGTATTCCACGAGCGGGACCACCGGCTCAACGCCCCAGCCGGAGCCCGTCCATTTTTCGTAGGGGCCGTCGGGCGTTTTGCTGCGCGCGACGCACACGTCGTTGTCGACGCCCGCGGGGTTCAGCGTGGTGGTGTAGCCGACGTAGTAATAGCCGCCGAATTTGATTGCGCCGGGGTCGCAGGTCCATCTGCCGTCGTGCGTTTCGGACGTGGGCTTGACGGCGATGACCTCGTCGGTGCTCTTTTGGCAGTCGTCGTAGAGGCGGCGGTAGCTGACGAGGTCGATGATGTCGCCGGGGCCGTTCGCCGCGCTCCAGAGGTCGACGCTGCCGTCGGCGTTGAGGATCATGGACGGGCCGTAGCGGTAGCCGCCCTTCTGCAGGTTCGGCCGCCAGAGGTCAAAGCCCTCGTCGGGAGCTTCGATCTGCAGGTATTTCTCGGTGTCGCCGGGCTCCGGGACCGGGCTCGGCGCGAAGTCGCCGCCCGCGGGGGCGGACGAGAAAAACTGCGTAAACATGAAAAACACGGCGAACAGCGCTTTGAGCGCCTGGATCAATGTGTAAAGCATACTCGGTCCTCCGTTTCAATCATTTCAGGGAAAAGGGAAACGCCCGCCGGGGTATGACGCGGCGGGCGGAAAAGCGCAAAATTACAGCAGGTCGCCGGTGCTGAGCTTGCGGATCCAGTCGGTGATCGTGGTCCAGATGGCGCGGAGCTTGTCGACGAAGAGGTTCCAGCGGGTGCCGAGGTCGCCCACCGAATCCACGCCGCCGAAGGTATAGAGGGCGGCGTAGTCGACCGTGCCGTCCACGTATTCGGCGCAGTAGTCGGCGAAATCGGTTTTCGAGAACGCGCCGGCGTCGGTGCGGAGCACCTCGCCCCATTTGCGCATCAGCGTTTCGTAACTGTCGTTGAGGTAGTCGACCTTTTCGATCGACGAGGAACCGTAAAGGAACCACGGGGAGTTATCGGCAGACGGGCCTGCGCCCTTGTAGGTCCAGGTGGTCCAGCTGTAACCGTTTTTGTTGAAGATCGAGAACATATAGTCGAACGACGACACGCCGCGGGGATAGAACTCGCCGATGTAGAACGGGGCGTTGTAGCCGGCGTTTTTGATCTCGTTGACCTTGCTGAGATAAGCGACGTTGGTCACGTCGTAGAGGTGCTCCTGATAGACGATGTTCGTCCAGCCGTAGACGTCGGGCGACGCGATGGCCGAGGGATCCCAGATCGCCTCCATCGTGATGATGTGGTCGGGGTCGACGGCGCGGATGGCGCGGTATAATTCGTCGCTGAAATCCCAGAAGTTCTGCTTGAGGCTCTTGTCGCGCGTGATGTTGGTGCCGAGCGGCTCGTTCATGAGGTCGTACATCGCCACGGTCGGGTTGCCCGCGCAGTGCTTGGCGAGCTCCACCCAGAAGTCGAGCGCGACCTCGCGGTAGCGCGCGCCGGCAGGCGTGTCGTCGAACAGCGACATGGATTTGCTGCGCCCGCAGTGGTCGTAGTCGTTCTGGTAGCCGGGCAGGCCGTGCAGGTCGATGATCAGATAGAGGCCGTATTTCTCGCACAGGCGCAGCACTTCGTCGAGCTCGGACCAGTCGATGTTGCCCGCCTCGTCGCGGTACCACGTGCCGTTGTCGTCCGCCTGGAAATTGCGGTACCAGATCGGCAGGCGCACGACGTTCATGCCGAGGTCCGCCACGTTTTTGTAGTCGGTCTCGGTGATCCAGTTCGCGCGGTAGGTCTTGAACAAAGCGTGGGTCTTTTCGACGCCGAAGCGCGATACCAGCGCCTCGTACATGTTGTCTTCGCCCGCGGGGTCGGTGAAGGGCGTGAACCAGTCCTCCATGATGCCCCAGCCGCCGAAATTGGTGCCGCGCAGGACCACGGCCTCCCCTTTTCCGTTGACGATCGTTTCGCCCTCGGTGTGCAGCATGCGGCCGCCGTCGGCAAACGAGACCCCGAACAGGACCGTGAACGCGGAAAACATAAACACCGCGCTCAGCAAAAGGGAAAGCGTCTTTTTCATCGTTCTTCTCATCATGAGACCTCCCGATCGTGTATTTACGAAATTATCATATCACAGGACGGTGAGATTTGCAATCAAAATATCAAAAAAACCTTGACAGCGCAGATACCTCGGAATATAATGTATTTATACCTTGAAATTCGAGGTATGATTCCGTTATATAAAGGAGGAGAAAAAATGCGCATCAGCAAGGAACTCATGAAAGGGACCGGCGCCACGCTGATCCTCGGCGTTCTGGCAAACGGGGATCTTTACGGCTACCGGATCGTGAAGGAGCTGGAGGAGAAGAGCGCCGGGGAATTCTCCATGAACGAGGGGACGCTATACCCGATCCTGCACGCGCTGGAGCAGGAAGGGTGCCTCGAGAGCTATTGGGAGGAGGCGGAGGGACGCCGCCGGAAATATTACCGAATCACGGCCAAGGGCAGGCGCAGGCTGAAGGAAAAGGCGGAGGAATGGGAGCGCTTTTCCAAAGCGGTCAGCGGCGTTCTGCAATGCGCCACCTGAACGGGAGACGACCCTATGCGGAATTATATCCAAAACGTTCTGTCCAATATCCGGGATAAGCGGTTGCAAAAAGAGGTACAGGCGGAGCTGACAGATCATATCCTGTCCGCGCAGGCGGAGCTGACGGCACTCGGCTGCGGACTGGAGGAAGCGGAAAAGCGCGCGGAAGCGGCGCTTGGCGAGGACGCCGAAGGCGTGGGGCTGCGGCTGAACCGGATCCACAGGGGGCGCACGGCGCTGCGCGCCGCTGTGACGGTTCTGCCGACAATCCTGCTTTTGCTGTATTACGGTCTGCAGATCTTTTTCAATAACTTATCCGCCGAAGCGGAGGAGCTATGGCTGTCCCCCGCGGTCTCCGCGCTGATCCTGACGGCGATCTGTCTGCTGACTGTCCTTGCGCTGAAAAAACGGTCGCTCCTTTACCTGCTCCCCGCAGCCGCGCTGCTGGCGGAATACCGCTCGTTTGCGCCCGCCGCACCGACCCTGCTGCTGATGCTACTGTCCGGCAGGGGCGAAGCCTACGTCCACGCGGCGGAGCGCTATGATCTTCTGAACACACACAGACCGGAACAAATGATAGGAATCGTCCTGCTCGCCGTCCTGCTGCTGTTTTCCTTCGTCCGGATCGTCCGCCAGAAGCTGCGGCGGACAAAGAGATGGGAGCTTTCCGTCGAGCGGATCCTCGGCGCAGCGCTCCTGACGCTCGGCTGTCTGTTTCTGCTCGTGTTTGCCGCCGGGATCGTTTTTCAGCAGACCGCGCCGGAGGACAAGGGGTTTGAGGAATGGTATTTTCTGTTCAGCGATACGCCGCTTACGGAGGAGGAGCTCTCGCTCATCCGGGAGGATATCGAAGGCAGGGACCCCAAGGACGACCCGTTTGAAACGAAACGAAACGCCTGGTTTTCGCATTTTTATCTTTCCGAAGAATGCATACCGGAGGTCATGAGCCTCAGGCCGCATTTCGATCTCGGTCGGGTTCACCATTATTTCATGGAGGCAGTCCCCTTGCCGAGCGTCCATCAGGCAGTGACAAGACTTGCGGGCGAAAGCTATGAACAGCGGATCGAGCTTCTGCCGGACGTGTTCATGCGCGCCGACGCCATGCGGGCAAACGTTTCGTCCACGCACCGTTATCTGACCGTGATTTCGACTTACTCGGATTATTCCGAAACAAATCAGAGGTTTATATACACCATGGACGCCGCGGCGTACGACCTGACAAAACAGCACGTTTTTCATCTGCAGGAGGACTTTTTTTCCTCCGCGGTCATACTGGATCTTGACGTAGATTATGAAAACGTCTCTTGACAAATTCACCGAAGGTTTATAGAATAGAATTGTAAACTTTGTGAAAAGGGGCGAACAAAATGCATACGAAACAATCCTCGGCCCGGCGCTCGGGCTTCAGCATGTGGCTGCTCGTCTGGGGGCTCGGCCTCGCTGGCCAGATCTGCTGGAACATGGAGAACCAGTGGTTCAACACCTTCGTGTACGCGAAGATCGGCAAGGACCCGTCCATCATCACGGGCATGCTCATCTGCTCGGCGGCCGCCACCACGTTTGCCACCTTTTTCTTCGGCACGTGGGCCGACCGCACCGGCAAGCGCAGGACGCTGATCTCAGTCGGCTATATCCTGTGGGGCATTTTCACCATCACGTTCGGCCTGACGCAGTTCATCAGCCACGAGCTCTACGTGCTGATGGGCGTAAGCGTGGTGCTCGCCGACACCGTGATGAGCTTTTTCGGCAGCATGGGCAACGACGCGGGCTTCAACACCTGGGTCACCGACCGCATGACCGACACCAACCGCGGCGGCCTCGGCGCTGCGCTGGCCACCCAGCCCGTGCTCGGCACCATCCTCGGCACCGTGGTGGGCGGTTTTCTCGTGGGCGAGAACGACAACTATATGCGTCTGTTTATCGTGATGGGCGTGTTCGTGATCGTGTTCGGCGTCATTTCGATGTTCACCCTGAACGAGAAGGACGACGTGCCGCCGACGCGCAACGGCTCGTTCTGGCAGCAGTTTTTGAGCGTGTTCAACTTCAAGCGCTTTTTCAAGATGAAGGAGCTCGTGCTCGTGCACGTGGCCATCGCGATCTTCTTCATCGGGTTTAACGTATATTTCGCCTATATCGGCAACTACCTCATCCACTATCTCGGCTACACCGCCGACCAGATGGGCATCATCGAGGCGGTGCCGCTGGTGCTCGCGATGCTCACCGCGATCCCGATCGGCATTCTCATCAACAAGAACAAGCACCCCTTCATCTGCGTGGCGGCGGTGCTCATCAACATCATCGGCCTGATCATTCTGTTCCCGATCACGAGGGAGGGCGTGAACCCCGAGGTGCTGTTCAACGCGCGGATCTGGCTCGGCGTGTTCGTGGTCGGCGTGGGGTACGTGGGCATCCTTCAGGTGACGAAAGTGTGGGCAAAGCAGCTCTACCCCGCGGGCGCGAAGGGCCAGTTCGAGGGCATCTGGATCTTGTTCTTCGTGCTCATCCCGATGGTCGGCGGGTCGCTGATCGGCGAGGCCGTGGTGAAGACCAGCGGCGAGACCTTTGTGAACGCCGAGAGCGGGCTGACCGAATACATCCCGAACGGCAACATCTTTTTGGTGGGCGCCATCGTGGTCGCGCTGTCGCTCATCCCGCTGCTGTTCACATTCAAGCTGCACCGGGAGCGCGTGGCCGCCGAAAAAGCGGAGAAGGAACAACTCGAAGCGTAAGAGAAATCAACAAAAAGGGCGTCCGGAGCGGACGCCTTTTTTCTGTTTTATTCTTCTTGATCGGAATCGTCCGGCGGCGGGGCGTCGTTCGGGCGCACAGCGCGGGCGAGCTTGCGCATAAAATGGCCGGGGCGGAAGCCCTCGCCGCCCGACACGGAATTCGCAAACACGAAGGAATAGCCCTCGCTTTTGCCGAAGACGGCGCTGTCGGCGGCCTCGAGCTTTTCGATCAGGCGCAGGAAGGTCTCGGTCTGCTCGGCCATCAGGTCGAGGTCGAACTTTTCGTATTCCATCGTGGGGCTCTCGACGCACAGATAATAGGGCCCCGGCACGAGGCACACGCCCGGGATGCCCATGGTGAAGAAGTTCTGTCCCTCGCCGAAATGCAGCATGTTGTGCCCCTTGAGCGTCATCGTGCGCACGTTCGTGCGGTGCTCGCGCACCGTTTCGAGATAGAGCTCGTCCATATAACGGTTGCCGGTGTAGACCATCTCGACGTCGGGCTTGCCGGTGCCGATGTATTCGCCGTTTTCGACGGTCCACTCGAGGCAGCCGAGGTGCTCCACGGCAAGGTTCGCCACGCATTTGAGGTGGCTGCCACGGCCGTCCCACAGATTGCGGTGGAACTGCAGCCAGCGCGACGCGGACTGAAAGCCGCCCGTGCGGATATCCTTGAACACGGGCAGACGGAAATGCCCGGTGGTGAACAGAAAGATATGCGTACGCCGAAGGGGTTTGTCGCGCAGGCTGCGGATGAGCTCCAGCAGGGCGACGCCGCCGTTCTCCTCAATGGCGTTGGGGCCGTCGGTGTGCGTGTTCACGATCACGCACTCGCCCTTTTCTTCACCCTCAAGGATCGTGTAGAACGTTTCGGTGAAGGCGTATTTGTCGCGCGTGGCGGTGAGCGTGAGGCGGGCGGACTTCCCTTCTTTCGCGGCGGCGATCACGCGCGCGCCCTCGGTGGGGCCGACCCACAGAACGGGCAGGCCGAGATATTCCTGAATGAACGGCATCCACTGCCCTTCCACGGCGGCGTCGGGAATGCCGTCCCACACGAACACCGCCCCGGCGGGCTTTAAGAGCCGCAGGGCGCCCTCGGCAAGGCAGCGCACCATGGCCGTGGCCACGGGACCGTTGTAGAAGGCGGGCATCACGGTGTCCTCCGGATACGCCCCGCGCTTGTCAAACGCGAGCTCGGAGGGGATCTTGCCGAGGTCTTCGATCTTCATCACGAGGATCCTGCCCTCGGCGCGGATCGCCTTGTCGACGCCGGAGAGATACAGGAGCTTGGCCGTGACGCCCTCGTCCGGCGTTTCGCCGGAATAGGGGTGAGCCGAAGAAACGTGGACGGGAGACTCTTCGCCGTCGTCGCCGATGAGCGAAAGCGCGGCGTTCGTGCGCTCCCAGTTCTTGAAATAAAACGGGTCGCTATATAGCGGCAGGCCCATCGCCGCGATCTCGTCTTTTAAGTATTTGATGAACGCGCGCTGGCCGTCCGTGCCGGTCAGCTTGGGGCCGATGGCGACCAGCGTTTCCATGCCGGAGCGAAGGTTCTCTCTGTCGATCATGCTCGCACCTCCAAAAAACTCTTGTAAGTTGTAAGCCCGTGTGGTATCATAATTATTGTAACAGAACGCCCGGTCAAATGTATGACGGGAATGTAAATTTTGAGCCGCCCGGCAGGGCGAAACAGAGAGGAGTTTTGGTATGGACAAGCGTCTGGAACCCTTATTTACCCCGTGGAAGATCGGAAACTGCGAGCTGAAAAACAGGATCGTGCTCACCAGCATGGGCGGCACCGACCTGTTCGGCTGGATGGAGAAGAACCACTTCGACAAGGCCGGCGCGCGCTTTATCATGGAGGTGGCGAAAAACAACGCCGGCCTCGTGCTGCCCGGCTGCCAGCCGGTGTATAACCCGATGCTCGGGCAGTGGCTGCACAAAAACGACAAGATGTACCGCGAGCTTGCCGACTGGGTGCCGGAGCTCCACAAGACGGGTGCGAAGCTCTTCGTGCAGCTCACGGCGGGCTTCGGGCGGTCGTTCACCGTCAGCGCGATGATGGAGATGCTGTATACGAACCCGCTGCTCAGGAAGCTGTCGAAGCCCGTGATGGACCTCGACAAGATCACGGCGTCGGCATCCCCCTCCCCGAACCGCTGGTCGGACAAGATCCCGTCGAGAGAGCTCACGAAAGAAGAGATCCATGAGTTCGTGAACGCGTTCGCGCAGTCCGCCCAGAAGCTGAAGGCCGCGGGCGTGGACGGCGTGGAGGTGCACGCCGTGCACGAGGGGTATCTCTTGGACCAGTTCGCGATGCCCTACGTCAACCACCGCACCGACGAATACGGCGGCAGCCTTGAGAACCGCCTGCGCTTCGCCACCGACATCGTGCGCGCGATCAAGCGACTGTGCGGCGACGACTTCCCGGTGTCGCTGAGATATTCCGTTGTGTCGAAGACCAAGGGCTTCCGTCAGGGCGCGCTGCCGGGCGAGGACTATGAAGAGGTCGGGCGCACGATGGAAGAGAGCGAAAAGGCCGTGAAGATCCTCGAAGAGGCCGGCTACGACATGCTCAACTGCGACAACGGCACCTACGACGCGTGGTATTGGGCGCATCCGCCGATCTACATGCCCGAAAACTGCAACCTTGCGGACGTGGAACACATCAAAAAGTTCACGAATCTGCCGGTCGTGCCGGCGGGCAGGCTCGATCCGTTCGTCGCCGCCGAGGCGATCGGAGACGGCAGGATCGACGGCGCGGGTTTCGCGCGGCAGTTCCTTGCCGATCCCGCGTGGGTCACGAAGCTCATGGAGGACCGGGCGGCGGATATCCGTCCCTGCATCCTGTGCCACAACGGCTGCTTCAATATGTGCCACTACGCAGGCGTGCCCAACGACCAAGCGCTGTCGGATTCGCTCGGGCTCGCGCGCTGCGCCGTGAACGCCGAGATGATGCAGTGGGACAAGCACTATATCCGCGTGGCGAAAACGCCGAAGCGCGTGCACATCGTGGGCGGCGGCATCGGCGGCATGGAGGCCGCGCGCGTGCTGAAAATGCGCGGGCACGAGCCTGTCATTTATGAAAAGAGCGACTCTCTCGGCGGCACGTTCATCCCGGCCAGCGCCGAGAGCTACAAGGGAAAGCTGCGCGACCTGCTGAGTTGGTACGTCCGTCAGATGGACGTGCTCGGGATCGAGGTGCAGCTCAATACTGAGATCGCCGACGTGAAGCTGTTCGGCAACGAGCCCGTGATCGTGGCCACCGGCGCCGAGCCGCGCTTCTTAGGGAACGTGCCGGGCTTTGAAAAGACCGTTGAGGCCTGCGAATACCTGCGCGGCGAAAAAGAGGTCGGGCATACCGTGGCCGTGATCGGCGGGGGCCTGACCGGCTGCGAGATCGCCTACGAACTGGCGCTCAAGGGCCACAAGCCGATCATCGTGGAGATGAAGAACGACCTGATCGCCCAGACCGGCGTGTGCCTCGCGAACTCGTCTTATCTGAGAGAATGGTTCGCGCTGCACGAGGTGCCGGTGTATCTGAACACGACGCTTCAGGAGGTCAAGGACGGCGGGATCGTGGTGAAGCGCGACGGCGAGACGCTCGAGATCGCGTGCGACACCGTGCTGAGCTCCGCGGGCTATATCCCGCGCCCGCTCGCCCGCGCCGGAAAGAACGTGCAGGTGGTCGGCGACTGCAAGAAAGTCGGCAACCTCAGAAGCGTGATCTGGGGCGCCTACGAAGCCGCGATGAAAATCTGACGGGACCGCAAAGGAGAATTGCTATGAAAAAGATTTTATGCGTTTTGTTGAGCGTTCTGCTGACGCTCGGGCTGCTGTCCGTCGCCTTCGCGGCGGACGCGGGAGCCCCGGCGGGCGGCAGCTTTTCGGTGCTGTGCTATAACGTGGCGGGGCTGCCGGATATCTCGTTCATCACCGGCGGCACCAGAGACGTGCCCGCCAACCAGCGCGCCATCGGCGCGTTCGTGAGCGAAAAGCAGTATGACATTTTCGCGGCGCAGGAGGATTTCGGCTATCACGACGACCTTGTAAGCGCGCTCGACGGCTATGAGTATTCCACGTTCCACAGGGGCATCGTGCCGTTCGGCGACGGGACCTCTACGTTCACGAGAACCTATCCGATGTATAACGAGGCGCACATCGAATGGAATTCGCTTTACGGCATCGCCGACGACGGCGCGGACCAGCTCTCGACCAAGGGGATCACCTATACGTGCATCAACGTGGCACCGGACGTGTATATCGACTTTTACAACATCCACGCCGACGCCTACGGCGACGAGGGCAGCCTTGCCGCGCGGCGCGACAATTTCACGCAGCTCAGAGATCTGATCAACGGCAGAGACGTTGACCGCGCGGTCATCGTGACCGGCGACTTCAACGCCTATCTGTACGGCGACCCCTCAGGCCTGAAGGAGATCCTGATCGAAGGCGCGGGGCTCAAGGACGCCTGGGTCGAGTTCGAGAACGGCGGGGATTACGACGACTGCAGCGCGTGGCTCGCCCAGTCCGGCGAGAGCTGGGCCGACAAATGGGGCCGCTGGGATTCCGTGGAGCGTTTTTTGTATAAGGACGGCGGCGGCGTGACGCTGAACCTCGAGGATTTCGGGTATCTGAACATTTATAACGGGAACGGCGAGGACTGCTCCGACCACGTGGCCGCCGAGGCCGTGTTCTCGTATACGGTCAGCGTCGCGGACGCGGGCGAGGGGCTTGAGAAGAAGGAATATTCGTCCTTCCTGGAGTTCTTCCGCCGCGTGTTCGAGTTCTTCAGGGCGCTGCTGCTCGGGCTCGGGAACCTTGACAAGGTGGTCGATTATCTGCAGAATCAACCGTAAATAAGCATCAAAAAAACGGAGTCCGCGGACTCCGTTTTTTTGTTGTCTGACTCAGACGACTTCGACACCGATCGAGGCGTTTTCGCCGTTGATATCCCAGTCCTTGACGTGGCCGGCGGGTTCGGCGACGACGATGGAATCGGCGAGCACGTCGCCCGCGATCCCGCCGCCGTGCGAAGAAACGATCTCTTCGATCTTCGCGCTGCCGGAGACGGTGACGCGGATGTGGTCGGTGACGTTGAAATCAGCGTCCTTACGCATGGTCTGGATCTTCGAGATGAGCTCGCGTACGAAGCCCTCGTCGATGAGTTCGGGCGTGAGGGCGGTGTTGAGCGCCACGGTGACGCCGTGCTCGGAAACCGTGTAAGCGTTGTTCACCTGCTCGGTGGAGATGAGCAAATCTTCGGGCGTGAGCTCGATGTCGCCGTCGGAGAGACTGAGCGTCAGCGTGCCCTTTTCGTCGAGCTCGGCTTTTGCGGTGAGGCCGTCGAGCGACGAAAGGAGGTTCCGGATCTCGCCGAGCTTTTTGCCGTATTTCGGGCCGAGGGTCTTGAGCTGCGGCTTGAACGAGAAGCTCAGGAGCCCCGCCGCCGTTTCGGCATAGTGGACCTCTTTGACGTTGAGCTCGTCCGCCACGATGGCGGCGAACTCGGGCAGCAGCACCTTTTCGCCGACGACGGTGACGCCCTGAAGCGGCTGGCGGTTCTTGATGCCGGAGCCGCTGCGGGCGGCTCTGCCGAGCTCCACGATGTCGAGCACCTCGCGCATCGAGGCCTCAAGCGCGGGGTCGATGGCCGCCTCGTCACAGACCGGGAAAGCGCAGAGATGCACGCTCTCGGGCGCGTCGGGGCTGACGGACAGCACGAGGTTGCGATAGATGTCCTTCGCCATGAACGGGATCATGGGCGCGGCGAGCTTGGCCGTGGTGACGAGGGCGGTGTAGAGCGTGAGATAGGCGTTCACCTTATCCTGCTCCATGCCCGACGCCCAGTAGCGCTCGCGCGAGCGGCGGACGTACCAGTTCGAGAGCTCGTCGACGAACGTGTCGAGCGCCTTGCCCGCCTCGGGGATGCGGTAGTTCTCGAGGCTCTCGTCCACAGCTTTGACGGTGGAGTTGAGGCGTGAGAGGAGCCACCTGTCCATGACGCCGGGGTCTTTGAGTTCGTGCTTCGTGGGGTCGAACTCGTCGATGTTCGCGTAGAGGACGTAGAACGCGTAGGTGTTCCACAGCGTGCCCATGAACTTGCGCTGGCCCTCGAGCACCGCCTTGTCGTAGAAGCGATTGGGCAGCCACGGGGCGGAGTTCGTGTAAAAATACCAGCGGATCGCGTCGGCACCGTATTTTTTGAGGGCGTCGAACGGGTCGACGGCGTTGCCCTTGGACTTACTCATCTTCTGGCCGTTTTCGTCCTGCACGAGGCCGAGCACGATGACGTTTTTATAGGGGGACTTGTTGAACAGGAGCGTGGAGATCGCGAGCAGCGAATAGAACCAGCCGCGGGTCTGGTCGACCGCCTCGCTGATGAAATCCGCCGGGAACTGCTGCTCGAACAGGTCTTTGTTCTCGAAGGGATAGTGGTGCTGCGCGAAGGGCATGGAGCCGGAGTCGAACCAGCAGTCGATGACCTCGGGCACGCGCTTCATCTCGCCGCCGCATTTCCCGCAGCGGATCGTGACCGCGTCGATGTAGGGGCGGTGCAGCTCGATGTCGGGCGGGCAGTTGTCGGACAGGGACTTGAGCTCCTCGATGGAGCCGACGCAGTGCCGGTGGCCGCAGGCGCACTCCCAGATGTTGAGGGGCGTGCCCCAGTAGCGGTTGCGCGAGAGGCCCCAGTCCTGCACGTTTTCGATGAAGTTGCCGAAGCGGCCCTTGCCGATGCCCTCGGGGATCCAGTTGACGGTGTTGTTGTTCCTGACAAGGTCGTCGCGCACAGCCGTCATGCGGATGAACCACGATTCGCGGGCGTAATAGATGAGGGGCGTGTCGCAGCGCCAGCAGTGCGGGTAGTCGTGCTCGAACTTCGGCGCGGAGAACAGCTTGCCCGAAGCGCGCAGGTCGTCGAGGATCGGGGCGTCGGCCTTTTTGACGAAGAGCCCGGCCCACGGCGTGTGCGCGGTCATCTCGCCCTTGGGGTTGACGAACTGCACGAAGGGCAGGTTATACTTTCTGCCGACGTTCGCGTCGTCCTCACCGAAGGCGGGGGCGATGTGCACGATGCCCGTGCCGTCGGAGAGCGTGACGTAATTGTCGCAGGTGACGTAATGGCCCTTTTCGGGGAGCGTGGCCACGTAGTCGCCGGTGCAGGCGAAGAGGGGCTCGTATTCCTTATACTCGAGCGCTCTGCCCGGGAAGGTATCGAGGATCTCGTAGGCGGGCGCGCCGTCCTTGGCAAGGGGCGCAAGGACCGTGTCGAGCAGGTCCTTGGCCATATAATAGACGTTGCCGTCGGCGGCCTTGACCTTCGCGTATTCGTTTTCGGGGTTCACGCACAGCGCGACGTTCGAGGGCAGGGTCCAGGGTGTGGTGGTCCACGCGAGGAAGTAAGCGTCCTCGCCCTTGACCTTGAAGCGCACGACGGCCGAACGCTCCTTGACCGTCTTGTAGCCCTGCGCGACCTCGTGCGACGACAGCGGCGTGCCGCAGCGCGGGCAGTAGGGCACGATCTTGAAGCCCTTGTAAAGCAGGCCTTTATCCCAGATCGTTTTCAGCGCCCACCACTCGGACTCGATGTAGTCGTTGGTGTAGGTGACGTAGGGGTGGTCCATGTCGCACCAGAAGCCGACGGTCTCGGAGAAATCCTCCCACATGCCCTTATACTTCCAAACGCTCTCTTTGCACTTCTCGATGAAGGGCGCGAGGCCGTATTGCTCGATCTGCTCTTTGCCGTCGAGACCCAGAAGCTTTTCGACCTCGATCTCGACCGGCAGGCCGTGGGTATCCCAGCCCGCCTTGCGCGGGACGACGTAGCCCTTCATGGTGCGGTAGCGCGGGATCATATCCTTGATGACGCGCGTGAGCACGTGGCCGATGTGGGGCTTGCCGTTGGCCGTGGGCGGACCGTCGTAAAAGACGTAAGTGTCTCCCTTGCGGGAGGGATCGGCGCTCTTTTCAAAGATCTTGTTCTCGAGCCAGAAGTCGAGGACCTTTTTTTCGCGCTCGGTGAAATTGAGGTTCGGGGAAACTTTTTCGTACATATTGACCCTCCGTGAAAATAAAAAACGCCCCCGCCCGGACAGGACGAAGACCCTTCGTTTGTGAACCACCTGACATACCAGCATATGCCGTCCCGTTAACGGGGGACGCCCGTCCGGCGCTACTGAAGGTTCGCACCGGCTGCTCCAAAGTGATCTTCCCGGCGGCGTACTGATGCGGGGCTCTCACCTCTCCCCCGCTCTCTGCGACGTTCCGTGCGCCGGTACTCTCTTTTTCATCGCATTTATAAATGAACGTCTTTTATCATACTGAATGAAAGCCGGTTTGTCAAGTGTTTTTTTGAAAACCCGGAAGCGCGTATTGACAAAGCCGCGCGGCGGCAGGTATAATGAAATCAATCAAAATAAAAGGAAGTGCTGTTATGAACTGCAGTTTCTGCGGACGTCCCCTCCCGCCGGACGGCGTGTGCCGGTTCTGTATCCCCGTTTCGCCCGCGCGGGGTCCCGTTTCTCCCCTCATGCCGCGCAAAAAGCTGACCTCCGCCGCGTGGTTCGCGCCGGTGACGGTGTTTTTGCTCTATCTGGGGTCTCTCGGTGAAAACATGCTCAACACCGTGATCTATTCGAAGGTCGTGGAGGTCGATTTCACAGGCGAGACGTTCACGCATACAAATTATTTGCAATACTCATGGCTGTCCGGCCTGCTTTTGATCGCGGGGGGGCTGCTTATCCTGCCGCTGAGCTTTCTGTTTTATTCGCTTGCCACGTTATCGTGGGAGAAGACCCTGCGGCAGGCGATGAGGCCCCTGCTCTTCGTGCCGATCTTCTTCTGGGCGCTCGCGGGGAGCGTAAATTCGATGTTCTCTTCTGTTTTTCAGTCGATGATCAACTCGAACAGAATGTCGATCACACTTTACAGTATCCTCAATCTCGCGGCCGGGGTCGTCACGACGATCCTGTTTGCCATTCTGTCGCTGCCGGCGACGGTCGCGCTTTTGAAGCGCGCGGAAAAACACGAGCTGGCCCCTGAGCGCGTTTCGCCCGCGCGGTGCTCCTCCGCAGCGTGGTTCCTGCCCGTGGCGGTCCTGCTGACCGCGATCGTGGAGCTGGGAGTAAGTCTGTTTGACAGTCTGCTGTCCTTCCTGCCGTCGTTGGTCTCCGGTAACTCTTACGGCACGAACGGCAATTCGGCACAGATGACGGTCATGACCGGTCTGAACATCATGGGGCTGGCCACGACCCTGCTGTGCGTAGGCATGTCGCTGGCGCTTTGGGCGATCGCGGCCGAGGATTGGGGAAAACAGCACCGGAGCGCCTACGTTTCGCTCGCCTTTGTGCCGTACGGCCTGTACTCCGTCATGGTTCGCTTCTCGGGATTCATAAACGGGATCGTGTACGGATACTATTACGAGGGCATACTGGACAGCCGCGTGTATTCAGCGTTCAGTGCGGTGAGCTCTCTGACTGTGCCGATCGTGCTCGGGCTGATTGCCGCCGGGATCGCGATCCCGATCGCGAAAGGGATGATGAGAAAAATCCGGGCGCATGAAGATGCGCTGTCGGAGAGAGAAACGCCGTCTGCGCCCGCCTATGGTCCCGCGCCCGTGAACGCGCCCGTGAACGCGCCCGCCTATACCCCCGCGCAGCCTTATCCGGCGCAGGCGACGGCTTACGATCCCGCGCCTTCCTATGGAAACGCGCCCGACGACGGGGCTGCGGCGCAAACGCCGGACCCGCAGGGAACGTAACGATCACATGAAACGCAAGGCCGTCCCGCGGGACGGTCTTTTTTTGGTTGACAAAGCCGGGCGGCGGCGGGTATAATGAAATCAATCAAAAATAAAAGGAAGTGCTGTTATGAACTGCAGTATCTGCGGACGGCCCCTGCCGCCCGACGGCGTTTGCCGCAACTGTTACCCCGCCGCGCCCGCGCAGGGCCCCGGCGCGCCTGCCTCGCCCCTCATGCCGCGCAAAAAGCTGACCTCCGCCGCGTGGTTCGCGCCCGTGGCGGTGCTGGTGATGTATTTCGGGTGGCTCATCAAGGCGATCATCAACAACTTCGCCGTTTCGAAGATCACGCAGATAGTCGTTGAGGACGGCAGAGTGGTTTATAAAAACAGTGTGCTGACTTATATCGTTCAGTTTTCGCTCAACGTGGTTTTCACGGTGCTCGCGATCCTGACGTGCCTGCTGCTATATAAGCTCGCGTCGAACGCGTGGGAGAAAACGCTGCAGAAAGCGCTGAAGCCCATGCTGTTCGTGCCGTTCGTGATCTGGTGCATCGCGAAATCGGGCGCCGGCCTGTTTACGGCGTTTCTTGACAAGCCGATGAGACTCGGTAGGATCCCGAATATTCTGTATTATGTGCTGGACTATCTGATCTTTTTCGTGATGGCGCTCATCTTCGGAGCTGTGGCGTTCGTGGTCGCGCGGTCGCTGTTGAAGCTCGCCGAAGCGCGCAACGCCTCGCCCGTGCGGGATACGGCGGTCTCGCCTTTACGCTGCAAATCGGCGGCATGGTTCATGCCGGTGGCGGTGGTGCTTGCGGTCATCCAGTATTTCATCATGATGCTGATGAACGACGTGGTATCTATGTCGACGAACTCCCTGATAAAATACGATTCCTCCATGTCCGGGTACTATAGTTATAAAGAGATCTATGACGCCGCTTCAAGCCTGTTCTGGCAGTTCATGATCGCGACCTGCGTCGTTCTGGCGCTCGTGCTCTATCTCATCGCCGCCAGCAAATGGGGCAGGCAGCGCCGCGGCGCCTATCGCGCGCTCGCGTTCGTCCCCTACGGTCTGTACGTCCCGTTCATTCACGTGCAGGGCATTGCCAGTGGAATCGTGAGTGCACTGTGGCAGGAGAATAAGCTTAACATGTCTTTACAGCAGTATTCCACAGCCATGGCGCTCTCGAGCCTGATCTCTCCGATTGTTGTGGGGCTGATCGTAGCCGGGATCTCGATCCCGATCGCGATCGGGATGATGAAAAAGATCCAGGCGCACGAGGATACGATCACCGAAAAGGAACTGCACGCCGCGCCCGTGAACGCCCCCGCCCCCGGCGTCAACGGGGCCCCTGCCTACGCGCAGCCCGCCTACGGTCCCGCGCCGCAGATTCCGCCGCAGGCACCGGCTTACGGTCCCGCGCAGCCTTATCCGGCGCAGGCGACGGCTTACGATCCCGCGCCGTCGTATAGTCCCGTGCCGCCCTATCCGCCGCAGGCCCCTGCTTATGCGCCCGCTCCGGCACAACCCGCGCCCGTACAACCCGCGCCCGAAGCGCCTGCGCCGGATATGCCGGAAGCATAAACTAAAAAATGAGACCGTCTCAAACGAGACGGTCTTTCTTTTGCGTGATTCGCCCGCTGTTATTTCACGATCTTCAGCAAAGGCGCGACATGGCGATGGATCCATGCCAGGAACCCGACGACGCCGACGATGAAAAACAGAGAGCCAAGCCCGGAAGCAAGCCCCGCGATCAGTCTTTTCATCTTATTCATACAGGTCACTCCTTTTTCTCTTCTGTCCCATAGTTTAGCACAAACGGAACGGCGAATGCAAGAACAATTTATTAAAATTATCCCCTTTTTGTAAATAAATTGTGAACGTCAGCCCGGAAGAAGGAAGAAATCCGCCGGGAAGGGTGCCGTGAGCCGGACGCGTTCGCCCGTGACGGGGTGCGTGAAAACGAGCTCGCCGCAGTGCAGGGCGGCGCGGGAGACGCGGCCGGTGTGGCCGCCGTACATCTCGTCCCCGGCGAGGGGGTGGCCGACCGACGAGAGGTGCACGCGGATCTGGTGCGTGCGCCCGGTTTCGAGCGTGACGCGCAGAAGCGTGTGTTCGCCGTCCGTTTTCAGGGCGGTCCAGTGCGTTATCGCGGTTTCGCCCGTCTCGCCCGCTGCGCGCAGGGTCTTGCCGGGGTCGGGGCGGTAGATCGGCGTATCAATCGTGCCCTGCCCCGTCAGCACACCCTCGGCGATCGCGTAATAGGTCTTTTCGTAAGCCCCCTGCAGGCACGAGGCGGCGTGTCGGTTGCGGGCGAGCAGCACGAGGCCGGAGGTCTGCTTGTCGAGCCGCCCGATGGCGCGGAAAAGGCCGCTGTCGTTCTTTCGCAGAAGGTGCCCCGTGACCATGTTCGCGAGCGTGTCGCCCTGATGGTTGTGCGTGGGGTGGACGGCGAGGCCCGCGGGCTTGTTGACGACGAGGACGTCGTCGTCCTCGTAGACGACGTCGAGGGACGTCGGGTCCGACGGCGCGATGGCGTTTTGCTCTTCGGGCAGCGTGACGCCGAGCACGTCGCCGGTTTTCAGCGGGTCGACGGTGCGCACGTGCGCGCCGTTGAGCGTGAGGCCGTCGGGGTCGTTTTTGAGCACCGTGAGCGTGCGCGCGGACATGCCGAGGCCCCGGCGCAGGAAGACCTTCGCCGGTTTGCCGTCGTATTCGGGAGGAACAACGTATTCGATCCTGCGCCGCATTCGCATCACCAAGCCTATTGTAACGCGCCCTCGCCTTCGCGTCAACCGAATTTTCGGAATGTTCACAAAGTGTTGGCACGGAATCCACAATATCGTGCTAAAATGGATGGGTAAATTTATGATCGGGAGGGTTCTGCTTGGATAACAGGTTTATGCTGCCCCGCGTCGGTACGCCGGAGGAAGTGGGCGTGGACGGCGCCGTGATCGCCGAGTTTCTGGACGCGATCGAGAACGAGCATTGGAATATCCATTCCTTCATGGTGCTGCGCCACGGCAAGGTGGCGGCGGAATGCTACCGCGCGCCGTTCACGAAGGAGCGTCCGCACGCGATGTATTCGGTGTCGAAGACCTTTACGGGCACCGCGATCGGCATCGCCGTGCGCGAGGGGCTTTTGTCGCTCGACGACAAGGTGCGCGACTTTTTCCCGGAGATCGTGGGCGACGTGAAGGACAAGAAGCTCGACGAAATGACCGTTTACCACCTCATGACGATGAGCGCGGGCAAGGACGTGTCGCTGTTGTCCGACAAGAGCAAGGGACACTGGGCCGAGGTGTTTTTCAAGTCCCGCTGGTATAACGAGCCCGGCAAAGAATTCAAATACGTGAGCGAGAACATGTATATCCTGTGCGCGATCATCCGAAAGGTGACGGGCATGAGCGTGCGCGACTATCTGCAGCCGCGGCTGTTCGAGCCGCTGGGCATGAAGTACCCCGCGTGGGAGACCGACGAAAACGGCATCGAGGCCGGCGGCTGGGGGCTCTACGCCACCACCGAGGACGTGGCCAAACTCATGCAGATGTACGCAAACGGCGGCGAGCTGAACGGCGTGCGCATCCTCGACGAGGACTTTGTAAAAGACGCGACGAGAAAGCACATCGAGACCGCCGAGGCGAACTCCAGCCCCGATTCGTCCGTGGGGTACTGCTACTGCATGTGGCGCGACCAGGGCGCCGAGGGCTACCGCGCGGACGGCATGTTTTCGCAGTTCGGCATCGTGTTTGAGGAATACGACGCGGTGCTGAGCCTGACCGGCGGCATCCCGATGGAGGGCAACACGAAGGAGTTTTTGTGGAAGTTCTTCCCGCGTGCGTTCAGGGACGACCTGAAGCCCGATCCCGACGCCGCCGTGCTGCGCGACCGCCTGCTGCACGCGACGCTGGAGTCGCCGCACGAGCCCTCCACCTCTCCCCTCGCCGCCGACATCGAGGGCAGGACGATCCACTTCCGCAAAAAGATATTCCTGAACCTGATCGGGTTCCCGATGAGCATGCTGCCCCTCGCCGTGACCTATATGGCGTCGGACAAGGCCGGCAACATCGACGATGTGATATTCCGCTTCAAGGAGGACGCCCTGACGCTTTCGTGGCGCGAGGGCGACGAGAGCAACACCATCCGCGCGGGGCTCGACGGCAGATACTGCTACGGCGAGATGACGCTCGGCAAAGTGACGTATAAGGTGTGCTGCACCGCGAAATGGCTCGCGAACGACGCCCTCTACGTCAGCGTGCGCCCGATCGAGACGATCGGCAAGCGCATGCTCGAATTCCGCTTCCGCGCCGATAGAGTCACGATGCTGCCCTCGTCCTCGCCCACGATCCTTGAGATCGGCGAGTTCCTCGAACACGGCTTCAAGGATATGTGCGGGATCAAGCTCGTACAGAAGGCCCTGCATGTGGTGATCGGCCTGCTGCCGGGCATCGTGGAGCCGAAGCATAAGGGAAAGTTCGTGAACTGAATACTCGATGAAAAAAAGCGTCTCGGGCGAGACGCTTTTTTTAGTTTGCTTCGAGATAGAAGTGGATGTTGGCCCTGCCCTCCTGCGCGGTGTGCGCGTAAACGCGGTTGTCGAAGCCGCCGATCAGAAAGCCGCAGGAGATATAGAAGCGGCAGGCGGCGAGATTGTCGTCCTGCGCGACCGCCCACACGCCGCGGTAACCGCGCTCTTTGGCGAGGGCGAGGGCTTTTTCGACCATCGCGCGCCCCGCGCCGCGCCCGCGGCAGGCGGAGAGGACCTTGATATCCTCGATATAGAGGTATTTGAAATAGTCGCGTTTGAGCACGGTGAGGCCGACGCAGGCGTCGCCGTCGTAGGCGCCGACAAAGAGACGGTCGGAAGAAAGGACGTCGAAATCGTAATGCTCGTCCGGGTAGAGCTCGGTACGGACGTTCTCCGGCGTGAAGAGCTCCTCGCGGCAGGTCCATACGCCGTTTTCGAGCGAAGGCACGAGGCGGCCGAACAGGCGGATCTCTTCGTTCGGGAGCGAAAGGTCGGCGGCGTGTTCACGCCCGATCGGGCGGACGAGCAAATCAGCCATCGGTTCTGCCCTCCGCTTCACCGGCGCTTTCGAGCAGGGGCTTCAGGTACTGCCCTGTGTAGCTCGCGGGGTTCGCGGCGATCTCTTCGGGCGTGCCGACGGCCACGATCTCGCCGCCGCGGTCGCCGCCCTCGGGACCGAGGTCGATGATATAGTCGGCGGACTTGACCACGTCGAGGTTGTGCTCGATCACGATCACGGTGTTGCCGCCCTGCACGAGCGCCTGCAGCACCTCGATGAGCCGCTGCACGTCCGCTGAATGGAGGCCTGTGGTGGGTTCGTCGAGAATATAGAGCGTTTTGCCGCTGGCGCGGCGCGACAGCTCGGTGGAGAGCTTGACGCGCTGGGCTTCGCCGCCCGAGAGCTGCGTGGACGGCTGGCCGATGCTGATATAGCCGAGGCCGACGTCAAACAGCGTTTGCAGCTTGCGGCGGATGGCGGGTACGCTGCCGAAGAAACTTAGCCCCTCTTCGACCGTCATGTCGAGTACCTCGGCGATGTTTTTGCCCTTGTAGCGCACCTCGAGCGTTTCGCGGTTGTAGCGCGCGCCCTTGCACACTTCGCAGGGCACGTAGACGTCGGCGAGGAAATGCATTTCGATCTTCACGATGCCGTCGCCCTGGCAGGCCTCGCACCGGCCGCCCGCCACGTTGAACGAGAAGCGCCCCTGCGAATAGCCGCGCATTTTGGCGTCGGACGTTTCGGAAAAGAGCTTGCGGATGTCGGTGAACACGCCGGTGTAGGTGGCGGGGTTCGAGCGCGGCGAGCGCCCGATCGGCGACTGGTCGATGTCGATGACCTTGTCGAGGTGCTCGACGCCGTCGAAGCCGTTGTTTTTGCCGGGCACCTTTTTCGCGCCGTTGAGGACGTTCGCTAAATGCTTATACACGATCTCGTTGACGAGGCTCGATTTGCCGGAGCCCGACACGCCCGTGACGCACACGAAGCACCCGAGCGGGAACGAGACGTCGATGTTTTTGAGGTTGTTTTCGGCTGCGCCGTAAACCGTGAGGCGTTTGCCGGTGCCGGGGCGGCGCGTTTCGGGCACGGGGATGCGCTTTTCGCCCGTCAGATACTGCCCGGTGATGGAGCGGTGGCAGGCCTTGATATCCTCAAGCGTGCCCGCCGCCACGATCTCGCCGCCGTGGATGCCGGCGCCGGGGCCGATATCCACGAGATAGTCCGCCGCGCGCATGGTGTCTTCGTCGTGCTCGACAACGATCAGCGTGTTGCCGAGGTCGCGCAGGTTCTTGAGCGTGCCGATGAGCTTGTCGTTGTCGCGCTGGTGCAGGCCGATGCTCGGCTCGTCGAGCACGTAGAGCACGCCCGTGAGGGCGGAGCCGATCTGCGTGGCGAGGCGGATGCGCTGGCTCTCGCCGCCGGACAGGGTGCCCGACGCGCGCGAGAGCGTGAGGTATTCGAGCCCCACGCGCTGCAAAAACGACAGCCGCGCGCGGATCTCTTTGATAATGCCGTGCGAGATGAATTCGTCGCGCTCGGAAAGGCTGAGGCCGTCGAGGAACGAGAGCGCCTCGGTGACGCTCATGCAGGTGAAATCGTAAATGTTCTTGCCGCCGACCGTGACGGCGAGGATCTCTTTTTTAAGGCGCGCGCCCTCGCACTCGGGGCAGGTGCGGTCGGTCATGAACAGCTCGATCTCCCACCGCGCCCAGTCGCTGGTGCTCTCTTTATAGCGGCGCTCGAGGTTGTTGATCACGCCCTCGAACGGGGCTTCGTATTTCGTGACGCCGGTGGGCAGGCGGCGCGTGAGCTTGAGTTTTTCGCCGTTCGTGCCGTAGAGGATGGCGTTGACGCCCTCGGGCGGGATGTCGCGGACCGGCGTGTCCATCGTGAAGCCGTATTTGTCGGCGACGCCCTCGAGATACATGCGGGCGATCGTGCCGTATTTGTCGCTGGACCAGCCGCAGCCGTGCACCGCGCCCTTGTTGATGGACAGGCTTTTATCGGGCAGGATGAGCTCGGGCGAGACCTTTTTGAACACGCCGAGGCCGAGGCACTTGGGACAGGCGCCGAAGGGGTTGTTGAACGAGAACATGCGCGGGGTGAGCTCGCCGAAGCTGACGTCGTGGTCCGGGCAGGCGAACTTTTGCGAGAAGAGCATCTCCTCGCCGCCGGTCACGGAGATCGAGACGATGCCGTCGGCAAGCGAGAGGGCGGCCTCGAGCGAATCGGCCACGCGCGAGGCGATGCCGGGCTTCATGACGAGGCGGTCCACAACGACCTCGACCGTGTGCTTGACGTTCTTTTCAAGCTTTATTTCCTCACTGAGGTCGCGCATTTCGCCGTCCACGCGGGCGCGGACATACCCCTGCCGCCGCGCGGACTCGAACACCTTGGCCTGCTCCCCTTTTCTGCCGCGCACGACGGGCGCGAGGATCATGAACTTCGTGCCCTCGGGCAGGGCCGTGACGCGGTCGGTCATCTGGTCGACGGACTGGCCGCGGATCTCTTTGCCGCAGACCGGGCAGTGGGGCACGCCGACGCGGGCGTACAACAGGCGCAGGTAGTCGTAGATCTCGGTCACGGTGCCGACCGTGGAGCGCGGGTTCTTGGAGGTGGTTTTCTGGTCGATCGAGATCGCGGGCGAGAGGCCCTCGATCTGCTCGACGTTGGGCTTTTCCATCTGCCCCAGAAACTGGCGGGCGTAGGACGACAGCGACTCGACGTAGCGGCGCTGGCCCTCGGCGTAGATCGTGTCGAAGGCGAGCGTGGACTTGCCGGAGCCCGACAGCCCCGTGAAAACGATGAGCTTGTCGCGCGGGAGCGTGAGGTCGATATTCTTGAGATTGTGTTCTTTCGCGCCGTAAATGCGGATCGTGCGTGTGTCTTGCATATCAGTTCCCGTCCTGCAGTTTTCTGATCTTGTCGCGGATATAAGCGGCGTTTTCGAAGTCGAGGAGCTTCGCGGCCGCCTTCATTTCTTTCGTCAAGCGGGCGATCAGGTCTTCTTTTTCTTTTCTTGTCAGTTTCCTGCCGTCGACCTTCGCGGCCTTGTGCGTGCCGGAGATCTCGAGGATCTCGCGGATGTCCTTCACGATGGTCTCGGGCACGATGCCGTTCGCCTCATTATATGCCTGCTGCTTGGCGCGGCGGCGGTAGGTCTCGCGGATCGCGCGCTCCATCGAGGGCGTGACGGTGTCGGCGTACATGATGACCTTGCCCTCGGCGTTGCGCGCGGCGCGGCCGACGGTCTGGATGAGCGACGTTTCGCTGCGCAAAAAGCCCTCTTTGTCCGCGTCGAGGATCACGACGAGCGAGACCTCGGGGATGTCGAGGCCCTCGCGCAGCAGGTTGATGCCGACGAGCACGTCGAACTCGCCGAGCCTCAGATCGCGGATGATCTCCATGCGCTCGATGGTGTCGACGTCGTGGTGCATGTAGCGGACCTTGACGCCGAAGTCGCGCAGGTAATCGGTAAGGTTCTCGGCCATGTTCTTCGTGAGCGTGGTGACGAGCACGCGCTGCTTTTTGTCGGTGCGGATGCGGATCTCGCTGATGAGGTCGTCGATCTGCCCCTCGACGGGACGGACCTCGATCTCGGGGTCGAGAAGTCCCGTGGGCCGGATGACCTGCTCGGTGACGTTCTGCGCGTGGTCGTACTCGAAGGGCCCGGGCGTTGCCGAGACGAAGATCTTCTGGTGCGTGCGGGCGTAGAACTCGTCGAACGTGAGGGGGCGGTTGTCGAAGGCGGACGGCAGGCGGAAGCCGAACTCCACGAGCGATTCCTTGCGCGAGCGGTCGCCGCCGAACATGCCGCGCACCTGCGGCAGCGTGACGTGCGATTCGTCCACGAACAGCAGATAGTCGTCCGGGAAGAAGTCGAGCAGGGTGAAGGGGGCGCTGCCGGGCAGGCGGTCGGACATCACGCGCGAATAGTTTTCGATGCCCTTGCAGAAGCCCGTTTCGCGCAGCATCTCCATGTCGTATTCGGTGCGCTGGCGGATGCGCTGGGCTTCGATGAGCTTGCCCTGCGAAATAAAGAGCTTTTCCTGCTCTTCCATCTCCGCCAAAATCTCGGCGATGGCGCGCTCCATCCGCTCGGGCGAGACGACGTAGTGCGAGGCGGGATAGATCGCCACGTGCGACACGGTGTTTTTGACGTCGCCGGTGGTGGGGTTGAACTCGCAGATGCGGTCGACCTCGTCGCCGAAAAACTCGACGCGGATCGCGGTGTCGCCCGAATAGACCGGGAAGATATCGACCACGTCGCCCTTGACGCGGAACTTGTTGCGCGAGAAATCGAGGTCGTTGCGCTCATACTGGATCTCCACGAGGCGGCGGATGAGCCAGTCGCGCTCCATTTCGGCGCCCTGACGGACCGAGATGACCATTTTGCGGTAGTCGATGGGGCTGCCGAGGGAGTAGATGCACGACACCGACGCCACGATGATCACGTCGCGCCGCTCGGAAAGCGAGCTCGTGGCAGAGTGCCTCAAACGGTCGATCTCGTCGTTGATCGACGAATCCTTTTCGATATAGGTGTCGGTGGAGGCGATATACGCCTCGGGCTGGTAGTAATCGTAGTAAGAGACGAAATACTCCACCGCGTTGTGCGGGAAGAACTCGCGGAACTCGCTGCACAGCTGCGCCGCGAGCGTTTTGTTGTGCGCGAGCACGAGCGTGGGACGGTTCGCCGCCGCGATGACGTTTGCCATCGTGAACGTCTTGCCGGAGCCCGTGGCGCCGAGCAGCACCTGCTCGGTACACCCGCGGGCGAGGCCGTCGACGAGCGAAGCGATCGCCTCGGGCTGGTCGCCCGTGGGCTTGAATTTCGATACGAGTTCAAAGCGGTCCATACTGCCCCCGAATTGAAGTGAACATTTGTTCTATTATATCATAGATATGCCGTTTTTGTCAAGCGGAATATCACGGAAAAGCGCGCTGAAACGGCTGGTTTCAATTGATCGTCAAAAACACAACCGCCCCGTTCGGGGCGGTTATTTGTTATGGATGGGGGCGGCGTTATTCGTCGGCGCCCGTGAGGTCCCAGACCGATTCGACGGTGCCATAGTCGTTGTCGATCTGTTGGATCACGACGTGCAGCTTCTTCACGCCGTTCTCCTGATAGAACGTGAAGGAGCCGTATTCGGTGAACCAGCTCGGCTCGTCCGCGACGTCGTCCCAGTTGTCGGAGTAATGATAAGCGCCGTCCGTGCTGTCGAGGATCAGGACCTGCTCGTCGTAGTAGTCGCCGTAGCCGGACGCCCACACGAGCTGGCCGTTATCGTTGACCTTGATGTTGAAGCTCATGCTGCAGTCTTCGGTCTCCCATTTGTCGTCGCCCATGTTGTCCCGCTTGGTACCGGTGCACCTGTAGTAGCCGGTGACCTTGTCGTAGGCCGTTTCGGAACCCGAGGAGGACGACGAGGAGCCCGGTTCGCCGGAGCTGGCAGGTGTTTCGATGGGGGCTTCGGACGGCGGCTCGCATTCGGTGAGTTCGAGCATGAAGCCCTCGACCATGCCGATGAGCTCGTCAAGGTCGATTGTCCCGCTGCCGGGGGCGATGGCCGCGCGCTCGGTGAGGAGCTGCTCCACAAGCTCCGCCGGGATCGGGTCGGCGGGGTCCGTTTCGAGGGGCTTTTCGGGCTCTTTGCCGGTGGTGTAAAGGCCCACGGCGGATTCGATCAGGCTTCTGCTGTCGGACGGGAGGTTGAACTCATCCAGCAGCTTGCTCACGGCCTCCATCTTCTTTTCGTCGTCGCCCATGATCGTGTCGGCGATCTTCACGAGAAGGCCGTCCTCCTGCGTGTGGGTGGTAATGGAAACGAGGGTCTTCATCGCGGTATCCGCCAGTTCGCCCTGCGGGCCGGGCAGCTTGTCGAGGTTGCCGAGGGCGAAGGTGAGCAGGCCGTAAACGTCGCTGCCCTCGTAGCCGCCGTTCGACGAGAGCGACGTGAGATACTTCGACAGGTTGTTCACGTCCGCCTTTTCGATCAGGTTCTTGATGTTGTAGCCCACGCCCGCGACGCCGGTCACGAGGTTCACGGTCTGCATGAATTTGCTGTCCGCGATCGCGTCGGCCGCCTCGGAGACCTGGTTCTGGTCGGTGCCGTAAACGTACATCGCGCCGGTGGAGACCACGTCGAGGCCCGTGTTCACCGCCGAGACGACCACGCCGGTACCGGTCACGAGCATCTCGCCCGCCGCCATCGTTGCCACCGCGCCGGTCGCCAGCGGCATCGCCGTGACCACGAGGCCGGCGACAGCGCCCGCCGTTTTGAGCGTTTTCGCGACCTTGACGCAGGTGTCGGCCTGATCGGCGATCTTGTCGTAGCCGCGCTTTTCGAGCTCCGCCTGCGCCATCTGGAGCTGGATCATGGCGTGCTTGGCGTCGGTGTTGAGAAGCGTGGCGACAGCCTTGATCTTCTGGCCGTTTTTCGCCTTGTCGAACGCCGCCACGATATCCTCGGCACGGATCTCGGATTCGGAAGGATCGTCGGCGAAGGCGGTGATCATCAGCGGGTCGTTGTTCTTCACCGCGCCCGCCTTCTGCGTCACCTTATAGGTCGGCTTGGTGCGCGCGTCGTCGCATTCCATCCACAGATCGACGACCCTTGAAAGGAATTCGGTCGCCTTGTCGGCGTTTTCGAAGGCGGCGACCGTGTCGGAGACGAGCTGCACGAACTTTTCGCCGTCGAGCTCGTTGAGATCGTATTCGCTGAGCTTTTCGAGATAAAGCCGCGCCTCGATGTAATATTCGACCGCGAGCTCCCCTACCAAGCCCGTGAGCGACTCGGGGCCGGTGGGGTTCGGGATGAACACCTCGACGCGGTTGATCAGCGTTTCGTTTTTGCCGCCTTTGTTCAGGAAGAAACCCGGTTTTACGAAGCCCAGTACGAGGACGACGACCAGCACGAGGGCGACCGCGATGATGATCGGGGCCTTATATTTACGTTTTTTCGGTTCGGGGCGCACCGTGGCGGGGACGTAGCCCTGCGGGGGCTGCGGGACGGAGACCCGGTTCACAGTCTGCCGGGGCACGGCCTGCCGCGCCTGCGGCGGGACCTGCTGCGGGGCGTACGGCTGATGGGGAGCCTGCTGCGGCTGAGGCGCGGCCGGAGGAACAGGCTGAGAAACAGACTGTTGCGGCTGAGGCGCATAAGCTTGGGGCGCAGGCTGTTGGGACTGAGCGGGCGCTTGCTGCGCGGGCTGCTGTGCCGGGAGCTGCGGCGCGGCCTGTCCGCATTGCGGGCAGAATCTCGCGTCGTCCTCCATCGGGGTCCCGCAATTCGTGCAAAACTTCGACATACGATCCTTCCTTTCCCTTTCCGCCCGGCAGCCGTTTTCACGGCGGCGGAATAACTATACGATTTTATTTAATCATATTTTTACGGGAAAGTCAAGGGCACGCCTCCCCTATTGACGAACGTACAAAAACCGCCCCGCGCGCGGCGTTCGGCAGAATTCCCGCACCCGTTATTACGGGTCGCGGCGAAGGCCCGTTTGTCCGATGATCCGGGATAAAGGATCCCGAATTGCATTTTTTCAAAAACAGGCGTAAAATACGGAAGGAAAAACTGATATATGGGATGAAGGCCTTCAACGAATCGAAACGAAAAGGAGACGATCTATGGACGACGAAGCGATTCTTGATCTGTTATCCAGCGACCAAAACCGGGGACTCTGCGCACTGAACGCAAAGTACGGGCAGCTTTGCCATACCTTGGCTGTGCGTATCCTCCATAACGATCAGGACGCAGAGGAATGCGTCAACGATACGCTGCTCGCAGTCGCGGAAAGGATCCCGCCGGGCAGACCGGCGTACTTGCAGGCCTATGTCTGCCGGATCGTTAAAAATCTGGCGCTGAATCGTCTTGCCTACCGGGACGCGGAAAAACGCAGCGAAAGAGGAACCGTTCCGCTCTCGGATCTGGAAGAGAGATTAAGCGAAACGGCAAAGCCGGAAACGGGCGAAACGCAGGAGCTCAAAAGGGCGATCAACGCTTTTTTGCGCGCGCAGTCAGAGATCAACCGAAAGCTCTTTATCCGTCGTTACTGGTACGAGGAGCCCGTAACCGAAACGGCGAAAGCCTTTGGGATGAACCCGAATCAGGTTTCCGCAAGGCTCTTCCGGACAAAAGAAAAACTGCGAAAATACTTGAAGAAAGAAGGTCTGATCCATGAATAACAACGAATTCCGACAGGCGGTCGATCTGATCGACGACAGCCTCCTTGCGGATATCTCCCCCACCTCAAAAAGACGGGCTTCCGGGCTGCTCCTGAAGATGATCCCTGCGGCGGCGATCCTTTTTTTCGCGCTGAGTATCGCGGGCTTTGCGACGGGCGTCATCCCGCTTCCCCCGTATCTCTCAAAGCTGATCGGGATCGACGGCGGGGAGAAATACACGATCCTCGGCGAGACCCAGACCGCGAACGGCTATTCTGTGACTTTTGAAGGAATCGTCAAAGGAGAAGACGGCTCCGGCACGCCGTTCCGGTATAATCAAGGGACGGAGGAAGCCTTCGAGATTCAGCCGGAGGACAGTCTGACGGCCGTGTTTACCATTTCCAGAACGGACGGAAAGTCGATGGAGGACGGAGAGCTCGCCGACTTTGACGCGCTGCTGCTCGTCGATGGCTATGTTTCCCGGACGTTCTATCCGCAGCTTCCCTTTGGGGGCGAGCTGACGCAGGACGGAACGCTCCATCTTGCGGTGCTGATCAACCCCTACGAGCTCCTTGCGGACAGAGGACTGCATATCGCGCTCGTAAAAAGACCCGTATATATCGACACCGTGCTCCGCGCGGACAGGGAAACGGGAGAATTCTATTTCGTTGAGGACTATGACGGGATCCGGGCAATTTTCGAAATCCCGCTGGACATTTCTTATGCGGACGCTGAAAAGGGTGAAAAGCTGCTGAAAGCCACAGCATGGGCCCTTGAGCCGCTCGAAAGCGCCCCGGAAGACTGGTTCGAGCATTGATTCGTCCCATGGTCCCATGCCATAAAACCTCGAAAGCCTCCGACGGTTTTTCTTCGGAGGTTTTTTTCTTTGATGAACGGTTTTTTTCTTGACTGTCGTATTCTCAGTATCTATAATTAAGGAAAGAGTTTTTGAACGGAGTTTTTTATGAGACATACGCAACCGAAAGGCGTTCTGTTTTTGCTGCTCGCCGCGTTTTTATGGGGCTCGTCGTTCGTGGCGATGAGTATCGGCACCGAGAGCCTGCGCGCCTTTTCGTTTTCGACCCTGCGCTGCCTGTTCGCGCTCATCTTCCTCGTGCCCGCCGTGGCGGTGCAGGATGTGAGAAACAGAAAGCGCATGAGCGAGGGCGAGCGCGCGGCATACGTGGGCGCGAAGCATAACGCCCTGCTGTTCGGCGTGCCGCTCGGCGTGTGCATCTTCGCCGGGACGAACCTGCAGCAGATCGCGCTGTCGTACACCTCGCCCGGCAAGGTGGCCTTTATCACCGCGCTTTATATGGTGTTCGTGCCCCTCGTGATGCTGTTTTTCGGCAAAAAAAGCCGCGCCCTGTTGTGGGGCGCGGTGATCCTGGGCGCGGTGGGTCTGTATCTATTGAGCATCGGGGACGAGGGCTTTACTGCCGTGAACATCGGGGACGTGTTGTCTCTCTTCGCGGCGCTGGCGTTCACCGCGCAGATCGTGCTGGTCGACCGCTTCGCCCCGAAAACGGACGCCCTTGCCCTGTGCGCCGTGCAGTTCGCCGTGGCGGGCGTGCTGGCGGCCGCGCTGATGCTGGTATTCGAGTCGCCGAACGACGGCGACTTCGTCCGCGCCCTGCTGCCCGCAGCTTACGTGGGCGTGCTGGCGTCGGGCGTGGCCTATACCCTGCAGATCGTGGGGCAGGCGCGCACGGACCCGACGCTCGCCACGCTCGCGATGTGCGCCGAAAGCGTGTTCGCCGTGCTTTGCGCGATGGTGCTGCTCAGACAGATCCCCACTGCCCGCGAGGCGGCAGGGATCGTGCTGATGCTTGTTGCGATCGTGGGCGCGCAGTTCGCGACGAAGGACAAGGTCAGTCCCGATCCGAAACGAAACCCATGACCTCGAGCGGGTCTCTGAGCGCGCCGTTGACGCGGATCTCGAGATGGATGTGTGCGCCGTCGCCGCGCTCGACCGGGATCTCGCCCACCGTGCCGATCACGTCGCCGGCAGAGACGTAAGAGCCTGCCGATACGAGCCCCGCGTCGGCAAGGCCGCTCAGCGTCGATATGACGCCGCCGCCGTGGTCGACAGTGACGACGTTGCCCCAGAGCGGGTCCTTCACGACCGAGGCGACCGTGCCGGGGGCGATGGTCTGCACCGCGTCGCCCGCGCTGCCCGTGAAATCGACGCCGTTATGCGTGCGCCAGTCGTTCATCGTTTCGGAAAACACGGGCACGCCCATCGAATAGTCCTTGCCGATCTCGACCCCGAGCGGGAGCTGAAAGCGGATAGACACGGCCTCGGTCGGCTCGTCGGACGCGGGTTCCGCGGTCGCGGGCACCGTGGGCGAGAGGTTTTCGAACACCGCACGCGTAGCGGGCTCGCGGCCGGACGCCGCGGTGGGCGCCTCAGACACGGGCGTTTCGGGGACGCTCGGCGCTTCGGTCTGATCGGATGTGATGCGCAGGTGCGTGACGCTCTCGCGCGTGGTGACCTCGGACGCGAGGTTCTTGAGCGTTTTGCTGCCCGCGGCGCGCAGGGCTATGACGGCCGCCGCCATCACGCAGGCGCTGAGCGCCACGTACAGCGCGCGGCCCCTGAGCATTTTTTTGATGGATCTTTTGTTTTCGTCATTCAACATCATAAGAATTCCCTCCGCGCTTAGTTTGCGCGGAGGGACGTTTTTTATACGCGGATCATTTTCGCTAAGTCAAAGCTCGATGAGCTCGTAGTCGACGGAGCCGTACCCGATTTCGGCGGCGGCCTCGATCGTGTGCGCGCCGCGGCGGGATTCGACCCGCTCGAGAAAATGCTTTTGGCCGGGATCGTCGGTGGCTTTATAAATGAGGTCGAGACAGGCGCGGTCGACGGCGACGGGATCGGTGGAAACCAGCACGCCGACGTCGCGCATGCAGGGGTCTTCGGCCACGGCGCAGCAGTCGCAGTCGACCGAGAGGTTTTTCATCACGTTGACGAAGAGCATGTTGCCGCCGAAATAGCGGACCACGCTGCCCGCGGCCTCCGCCATGGCCTCGAGGAATTTCTCCTGCGGGGCGACGTTCTTCCACACCTCGGTCTGTTTGTCGGTGACGCCGGCGGAGTGGATGCGGCATTTGCCCGCGGTGGAGGCACAGCCGATCGAGAGCTGCTTGAGCGCGCCGCCGTAACCGCCCATGGGATGCCCCTTGAAATGGGCGAGCACAAGCATGGAATCATAGTTTTTGAGATGGCTGCCGACGAGGTTGCCGCCGAGGATCTTGCCGTTTTCGACCGGGAGCTCGAGATCGGGGCCCTCTTCGTCCATGAGGTCCACGTCGAAATAGCGGTCCCATCCGTGATAGGCGATGAGTTCGCGGTGCAGCCCCGACTCGTTGCGCGCGCCCTTGTAGGCGGTGTTGCACTCGACGACCCGTCCGTGCACCGCCTCGACGACCGGCGCCCAGAATTCGGGACGCAGGAAATTCTGATTGCCCTTTTCGCCGGAATGGACCTTCACCGCCACCCTGCCGGGCAGCGTTTTGCCGGTTTCGTCCATCAGGCGCAGGATCGTTTCGGGGCTTATTTCTTTGGAGAACCAGACTTTTACGGGCATAAAAAGCGCCTCCGTTCTTGCAGATTCTATACTTAGTATACCACAAAAAAAGACAGCCGGTCAAGCTGTCTTTTGTTTTTCGGGTTCACCGTTTGTAGCCGATCGTGAAGCGCGTGCCCTTGTTTTTCTCGCTTCGCACGGTGATGTAGCCGTTCTGCGCCTCGATCACGGTCTTCGCGAGATTGAGGCCGATGCCGACCGAATTCGGGCCGGCGTTTTTCGCCTTGTAAAAGCGTTCGAAGACGTGCGGCAGGTCGGCGTCGTCGATCCCCTCGCCCTCGTCTTCGACCGTGAGGCGCAGATACACGCCCACGGCCTCGGCGGTGAGGCGGATGACGGAGCCCTCGGGGCTGTGCTCGGCGCAGTTTTTCACGACGTTCGAAAGCGCCTCGGTCTGCCACGACGGGTCGCCCGGGAACGGCTCGTCGAGGTCGCCGCCGAATTCGAGGGCGACGCCCCTCAGGTCGAGCAGCACGCCGAGGCGTTCGCGCACATTATCGATGAGCAAACGCGCCGTAAGCGGCTCGCGCGAGAGCGTCACGGTGCCGGATTCGAGCTTCGCGAGGCGCAGAAGCGAATCGAGCAGGCTTTCGATCACGTCGAGCTGGCGCGAGGTCTCGTCGAGAAATTCGCGGCGCGTGTCGGCGTCGGTGGCGGGGTCGGCAAGGGCGTCCACCATGATGACGGCGCTCGTGAGCGGCGTGCGGATCTGGTGCGAGATATCCATGAGCCACCGGGACAGCGCCTCGCTGTTTCTGCGGCTCGTATCGGCGGCCTCCCTGAGGCGGACCGTGAGGTCGTAGAGCCGGTTCGAGAGTGCGGAATAGTCGCCCTCGGCGTTTTCGGCGATTTTGAGACCGTAGTCGCCCGCAGCGACGGCGTCAAGGTAAGCCGTGAGAGATCCGGCCTCCTGTTTGCGGCGGCGCGCGTCAAATAGATACAGCGCCCCCGCGCCGAGGGCGAAGAACGCGAGCGCGCCGAGCCCGGCGATCAGCGTGCCGGTGAAGGCGTTTCGCTCCGGGGCCCCGGCGAGATCGCCTTCGGACAGGCCGTATTTCCGGAAGAAAGACTCCCCTGTTTCCGGCGGGTCGCGCAGCAGCCGCAGAAGCTCCTCTTCGGGCACGTCGGGATACCGCGCGCGCACGGCCTCGGCGACCGCCGAGAGGCGCGCCTCGTTCTCTTTGGCGTAACGGGCCCGTAACGCCGCGAAGGCGCCGCCGAACAGCAGCGCCGATATAATTGCGAGCACAGATAGCCGTATGATGAGCTTGCGGTTGAGGCGGTGTTTCATTTCTCTATCCTGTAGCCGACGCCCTTGACGGTCTTGATGAGGTCCGCGCCGCATTTCTCGCGCAGGCGCTTGATATAGACCGAAAGCGTGTTGTCGTTGACGTAGCTGCCGCCGATATCCCAGATCCGGCGGAACAGCGTGTCGCGCTCGACGGTGCGCCCGCGGTTCTGCAGCAAAAGCAGCAGGATGCGGTATTCGAGCGCCGAGAGATCGACCGGTTCGCCGTTTTTCGTCACGGTCATCGCCACGGCGTCGATGGTCAGGTCGCCGGAAACGAGTGTCTTTTCGCCCTTGCCGGCGCGGCGCAGCACCGTCTGCATGCGCGACATGAGTTCGCGCGGGCGGAAGGGCTTGACGATATAGTCGTCCGCGCCGAGGTCGAGGCCGCGTACCGCGTCGTCCTCGCCGTCCTTCGCCGTGAGAAAGATGACCGGCAGCTCGGGCACGTTCTCGCGGATCTCGCGCATGACGTCGAAGCCGGAGCCGTCCGGCAGCATCACGTCGAGCAGCATCAGATCGAAGGGGGCCGAGCACGCGGTTTCGAGCGCCGAGCGGCAGTCGCCGCACACGGTGACGGCGTAGCCCTGCGCCTTGAGCGTAAAGCCGAGCGACCGTGCGATCGCGGCGTTGTCTTCGACCAGAAGGACCTTCAGCACCGCCAAGCCCCCTTTCGTGTTTCTTTGTCAATACTATACCACATCTGGCGCCTGAGGTCAAGCGGTCAGATGTTCTCGCGGCGGATGGTTTCGATCACGTTCTGCTTGTTGATCTTTGAAAGCGTGTAGCGCATCGTGAGCGCCACGATCAGGAAGACGAACAGGACGCTGATGAGCACTGCGGCGAGCGGGAAGCGGTAGCGGATCGGGAACTCGTCGCGGAACAGGAACCAGAACCCGACGGAGCCGAGAAGCCCGAGCGGGACACCGATCATGAGGCTGCGGAGGCCGTAGAGCAGGCTTTCGAGCCGGATCATGCGGCGGAACTCCTTATCCGTCATACCAACACTGCGAAGCGTGGCGAACTCGCGGCTCCTAAGCAGCATGTTCGTGGTGACGGTGTTGAAGATGTTCGTGACGCCGATCAGCGTGATGACCGCGATGAAGCCGTAGAGGAAGATCTCGGCCACGAGGATCACGCGGCGTTCGCCGTCCGCCTCGGCGGCGATGTTGTAGCAGTTGTAGCCCGCATACTCTTTCTCCGTAGAAGTGACAGCGGCAAGGCTGCTCTCGGCGGCGTCGGGGTCGGACACGGAGAGGAAGCAGTGCGTCGGGCCCGGGAAGGAGGAAGCGGCTTCGCCGAGGTTCGATTCGGCGATGAACACGAACGGCGCGTCGCTGTGGTAGTCTTCGTAGCCCATCGGTTTTTTGTCGGTGTAGACGGTGGGCGTGAACGAGAACGGGAATTCCGTGCCGTCGCGGGTGTTCCCCTCGCCCGTGACGGGCGCGCCGGTGATCTTTTTCATATAATCCGCCTCGTCGACGACGACGGTTTCGGTAAGGCCGCCCTTCGCGCCGACCGATTCCAGATACGAGGCGAAATAGGCGTCGTTCACGGCGATGATGTCGATATAGAAATAGCTGTAATACGAGTCGTCAACGTCGACGCCCTCCTCCGCCGCGGCGGCGCGGGCGCTTTCATACACGTCGAGCAGGGTTTCGGAGGCGTAGTCCTCCGATGAGACGCGCACCATGGCGGCGCGGTAGGTCGCGGTCACGTCCGCGTCGGCGGCAGCGGCAAGCCGCTGGAGCTTTTCGTCGGACGTTCCGTCGGCCGTGTCGGCGTCGGGGGCGACGATATAGACGTCGTAGGCGCGGTCGAAGCGCACGGTGAGGATGCTTGCCTTCGCCATGTTGATGAAGGCAAAAAGAGCGATGAACACGCTCACGCTCAGCACGAGGCTGACGACGGTGGTGCGGTATTTTTTACGGCTGCGCTTGAGGTTTTTGGCCGCGATCACGCCGCCGACGCCGAACAGCTTTTTGATGAGCGGACTGACCTTGAGCGAGCGGCGGCCGGTTTTGACGTCCCTGACGCCGCGCACGGCCTCAACGGGCGGGATCTTCGACGCGCGCACGGCGGGGATCAAGGCGGAAAAGAACACCGTGACGGCGGAGATGACGGCGGCGGCGACGACGACCCAGCCCGAAAGCCGGTAGGTCAGCGGGAAGCGCCCGAGCAGGTCGCCGAGGATCGCCGAGACGATCTTCAAGAGCAGGGCGATGGCGCCGACGCCCGACAGCACGCCGAGCGGGATGCCGACCAGCGAATAGAGCACGCCCTCGTAAAGCACGCTGCGCCTTATCTGCCGCGGCGTGGCGCCGACGCCCGCGAGGATGCCGTAGAGACGGCGCTTTTCGGCCACCGAGATCGCGAAGGAATTGCGGATCACGAACACCGAGGTGACCATGATGATGGCGATGACCACGGCGCTGACGGCGATCAGGAACTCGCGCGAGCTGCTGCTGATCGCGCCCTGGTATTCGAGAAGCTCCCAGTTGCGCACGATCACGGGCTCGGCGTGCATGTTCGACACGATCACCTCGAGGTCGTCGCGGTAATACCGCGCCTTTTCGAAGGTGAGCGCGACGTTCAGCGCGCCCGTTTGGCCGCTTTCGGGCAGATAGGTGTAGGCCGTGAAGCCGGGGGACATATAGCCCTCGAACACGGTATCGGCACGCTCCATCACGCCGACGACGGTGTAGGTCTTTTCGGTGAGGCCCTCAAGGGTCTCGGTGTGCGTCTCTTCGTCGGGGTCGTAGCGGTAGCTGCCGTCGTCTTCGATCTCGGCGCTCATCCACAGGGCGTCCTGCTGGCTGAGGAGCTCGCCGTCGTCGCGAACGCGGCTGCCGACGGACAGGTTGAGCGTATCGCCGACCTTCCACGGGACGCCGCCGACGGACCGAAGATGCGCCGGAAGAAGCAGCTCGGTATCGGTCTCGGGCAGACGGCCCTCGACGAGATGGATGGCGAAGCCGCCGCAAAGCGCGGTCCGGTCGAGCGCGCGGATGAAGAGATAGGGCTTTTCGGCGGTGACGGGATCGGGGAGAGCCGCGTAGCCGAGATCTTTGGAATAGAAATAGCTTTCGACCTTTTCGTTTTCGGTCGCGTATTTGAGTTCGTTTTCGGGGACGTCTTCCAGCACGACGTGGAAATCGCCCACCGTGAGGATCGCGCCGTCCTGCAGGCTTCGCAGCGCCGAAAACGCGATCCCGGCGGTGCCGCAGACAAGCGCCGTTGACATCACGATCGCGAGGATCGTGGCGATCGTGCGCTTCTTGTTCTTGACGACGTTGGCCCACGTCAGTTTGCGCATCACGTTCATAAGGCCGCCCCCTTTACGCGCGTTTTTCGTCGCGCACGATGCGCCCGTCTTCCACGGTGATGATCCTGCCCGCCTTCGCGGCGACGTCGGGATCGTGGGTGACGACGATCACGGTCTGCTTGTAGGTGCGGTTCGTTTCGAGCAGCAGCGCCACGATCTCTTCGCCGGCCTTCGAGTCGAGGTTGCCGGTGGGCTCGTCCGCGAGCAGGATCGCAGGGTCGGCGATCAGGGCGCGGCCGATGCTCACGCGCTGCTGCTGGCCGCCCGAAAGCTGGTTCGGCAGGTTCTTCTCGCGGTCGGAGAGGCCGAGAAGACGCATGAGATCGTTGAGGCGCTGTTCGTCCGGCTTGCGGCCGTCGAGCTCGACGGGCAGGGCGATGTTTTCGCGCACGTTGAGCGTGGGGATCAGGTTATAGAACTGATACACGATGCCCACCTGCCTGCGGCGGAAGACGGCGAGGGCGTCGTTGTTCATCGCGAACACGTCGGTGCCGTCCACGAACACGCGGCCGGACGTGGGGCGGTCCACCCCGCCGAGCAGGTGCAATAGCGTCGATTTGCCCGAGCCGGACGCCCCGGTCACGACCACGAACTCCCCTTTTTCGACGGTGAAGCTCACGTTGTCGACGGCGCGGACCTCGCCCGCCTCGCTTTTGTAGATCTTGCAAAGGTTTTCGGTGCGTAAAATTTCCATACGGAACACTCCTTTTCTCACGTTTCGACCCCAGTATACCCCGCCAAAGTGACTCGTAAGTGACTGCGGCAAAGTTTTTTCGGATGCATGTACGCACTTTTCGGGGAACGCGGCATAGGATGGAGCGAGGTGGGCAACATGGATATCCTGCTGCTTGGCGGCGACGAAAGGATGCTGTACGCGGGCAAGAAACTGCGTGAACAGGGTTTTACGGTCGCCGCCGCCGGCTTTGAGAACGCGGCGCTGCCGGAGGGGATAAAGCGGTATGCGCCGGACTCTCCCCCGCCGGGCGCCGTGCTGACGGGCGTGCCGCTGACGAAGGACGGGAAAACGCTGTTCGCGCCATACGCGGCGAAGGCGATCCCGCTCGAAGCGATTCCGGGATATAAGGCGGCGCGGTTGTTCGCGGCGGGCGCGATCCCCGGTATAGACGCGGTCGATTATTTCGCGGACGAAACGCTGCTGCGAAGGAACGCCGCCCTGACCGCGGAGGGGCTTTTGGCGCTGCTGATCGCCGAAACGCCGGGGGCGCTCGCGGGCGCGAAGGTCGTCGTGACGGGCTTCGGGCGCGTGGGGCGGGCCGCCGCCGGGCTCATAAAAGCCGCCGGCGGGCTGCCGACGGCGTTCGTGAGAAGAATAGATGCGCGGGACGGGGCGTTGGAACTCGGCTTCGACGCGCGGCTGCTTGAAGAGTTTTCGGAAGCGGCGGCGGGATTTGACGCGTTGATCAATACCGTGCCCGCGCCGGTCGTCGGCGAGAAAGAGCTTGCCGCGCTGCGGCCCGACTGCGTGCTGTTCGAGGCCGCCTCGGCCCCGTTCGGGATCGACCGGGCGGCGGCGGAGAGACTGGGGCGTAAGGTCATCCCCGCGGGCGGCTTGCCCGGGAGGTTTTCGCCGAAGGCCGCGGGCGAAGCGCTGGCGGACGCCGTGTTGGCCCTGCTCGGGGGAGGTGACAGCCATGAATAAGCTGAAGATCGGCTTCGCGCTGACCGGGAGCTTCTGCACCTTCAGGCGTGCGATCGCCGAGATGGAAGCCCTTGCCGCCCACGGGCACGAGATCATCCCGATCATGAGCTTCAACGCGTCGGGCCTCGACACCCGGTTCGGAAAGGCCGAAGACTTCAAACGCGAGATCAGAGAGATCGCGGGCAGGGAGATCATAGACACCCTGCAGGGGGCGGAGCCCATCGGGCCGCAAAAGCTCGTGGACCTTCTGATCATCGAGCCTTGCACGGGCAATACGCTGGCAAAACTCGCCGCGGGCATCGCCGACACGCCCGTGACGCTGGCGGCGAAGAGCCACCTGAGAAACGGCAGGCCGGTGCTGATCGCGATCTCCACGAACGACGCGCTGGCGGGCGCGGCGAAGAACATCGGCGCTTTGCAGACCCGCAAGCACGTGTTCTTCGTGCCCTACGCGCAGGACGCGCCCGAAGAGAAGCCGAACTCGGTGGTGGCGCGCTTTGAGATGACGAAAGCCGCCGCGGAGGCCGCGGCGGCGGGAGTTCAATTGCAGCCTCTGCTGCTCAGCCGAGACGTGAAATGAGATACGGCAGAACGGGCTCGAACTTGACGCCGTACCAGTGCGAGGGATCGTCCACAGTGTTCTCGATGCACTTGAGCGTGTAGTCTGCCGCGATGGCGGCGGCGTCGTAAACGCTGTTGCCGCGCAGGTACGCGCCGACGAAGGCGGAGGCGTAAACGTCGCCTGTGCCGTGGCTGCCGCGCTCGTTTTTGCGGTGCTCGTAATACTTTTTCTCGCCGTTTTCGAGGACCATCACGCCCGTTTTGTCGGGCTTGAAGCCAACGCCCGTGAGCACGACGGTCTTCGCGCCGTTGTCAACAAGGCGCGAAAGCAGCTCGTCGATATACGCTTCGTCGTAGGTCTCGCGGTAGGGCATGCCGGTGAGCATGCACGCCTCGGTGATGTTCGGCAGGATCACGTCCGCCGAGAACGCGAGGGTCTTCATCTCTTCGACGAACGCCTGATCGAAGCCGGGATAGAGCCTGCCGTTGTCCGCCATGGCGGGGTCGACAATGCTGACGCCCTCGGGCTTCAATAGTGTTTTGAACATCTCTTTGACGTAGGCGATCTGCTCGGCGGAGCCGAGATAGCCGGTGTAGACAGCGTCGAATTGAATGCCTTCTTTCTGCCAATGGGCGGCGATCGCCGGGATATCCTCGGTGAGGTCGCGGAAGGTGTAGCCCTTGAAGCCCGCGGTGTGGGTGGAGAGCACGGCGGAGGGCAGGATGCAGGTCTCGAGGCCCGCAGCCGACAGGATCGGCAGCGCCACGGTGAGCGAGCACTGGCCGACGCAGGAGATATCCTGCACCGTGAGCACGCGTTTATATGACATGATGATTCTTCCTTTCTGAGACCGGAGTCTTGACTTTTTTCACGCATTAAGATATACTCTTTTTGGCTATATTGAAATAGCCAAAAGGAGTATTTTTTATAAGACCAGTTTGGAGGCGGTCGGCATGGCGAAGGCCACAGAGAGTCTCAAACGCAAGCCCCTGTATCTGACGCTCTATGAGAAGCTCAGGGAGGAGATCACGGCGGGCGTGTACCCCTACGGCACGCGGCTGCCGTCGAAACGGCAGCTCGCGGCCTCGACGGGCGCGAGCCTCGTGACCGTGGAGCACGCTTTGGAGCTGCTCGCTGACGAGGGATATATCGAAGCAAGAGCAAGGAGCGGGAATTACGTCTCTTACACCGAGGGGCGCGTTTTCGACGCGCCTGTCAGTGCGGCGGCTCCCCTGTCCCCCGCGCCGGCCGCCGACCCGGAGGCGTTTTCGTTTTCGCTGATGGCGAAGACCATGCGGCGGGTGCTCGCCGACCGGGGTGAGGCGATCCTGGTAAAAAGCCCGAACGAGGGGCTGCCGGAGCTGAGAAACGCAATCTGCCGGTATCTCGCGCGCAGCCGCGGTGTGCACGTGGAGCCGGAGCAGATCTGGATCGGGTCGGGGGCGGAATACCTTTACGCCCTGCTGGTGGCGGCGCTGGGACGCGAGCGCGTGTACGCGATCGAATCGCCGTCGTATGAAAAGATCGAGGCTGTTTACCGGGCCGTGGGCGTGCCGCTCAGGCTCCTGCCGCTCGGGCCGCACGGGGTGGACAGCGCCGCGCTCACCGCGACGGACGCGGACATTCTGCACATCACGCCCTACCGCTCGTTCCCTTCGGGCGTGACGGCGACCGCTTCAAAGCGCGCGGAATACTTGAGGTGGGCCGCCGGCGGGCGGATGCTGATCGAGGACGACGCCGAGAGCGAGCTGAGCCTCGCCTCGAAGCCAGAGGAGACGCTGTTCGCGCGCGCGGAGAACGGGAACGTCATTTACCTCAACACGTTCTCGCGCTCGGTGGCGCCGGCGCTGCGCATGGGCTACGCCGTGCTGCCGAAAACACTTTTGCCCCGCTTTCGCGAGCGGGTGGGGTTTTTCTCGTGCACGGTGCCGACCTTCGAGCAGATGGTGCTGGCCGCCCTGCTCGACAACGGCGACTTCGAGCGGCAGCTCAACAGACGGCGCCGCCGCATGAAAAAAGCGCTTGACAATAACGGCTGAAAGAAGTATAATCCGATTGTATCGGTTGTATACAATTTAATTGTTTGAACGGACGAGAAAAGAAAGGAAAAACGTATGCATTATTCTTACAAGACCAGCATGGTCTGCTCGCAGCAGATCGATTTCGACCTGAACGGGAACGTGGTGACGAACGTGGTGTTCTACGGCGGCTGCCCCGGCAACCTGAAGGCCATCCCAAAGCTCATCGACGGCTGGACCGTGGAACAAATCGAAGAAAAGCTGCGCGGCAACACCTGCGGCAGACGCCCCACCTCGTGCGCGGACCAGCTTGCCGTTGCCGTGCGCGCGGCGCTGAACGATTCACAGAAAGCATGATGGAAGACCTGGAACAACTGAAGCTCAAGAACCAGCTCTGCTTCCCTCTTTACGCGTGCGCCAAAGAGGTGGTGCGCCGCTACCGGCCGTTTCTCGACGAGCTGGACCTGACCTATACGCAGTATATCGTGATGCTGGTGCTGTGGGAGGAGAACGAGAAAAGCGTGCACGACCTCGGCGAGCGGCTCTTTCTCGATTCCGGCACGCTGACGCCCGTGCTCAAAAGCCTGGAGGCGAAAGGGTACCTCACCCGCAGGCGCAGCAAGGCCGACGAGCGAGTGCTGCTGGTGGCGCTGACCGACGAAGGGCAGGCCCTCAAAGAAAGCGCGGCCGAGATCCCGAAAAAGATGTCGGCCTGCGTGGCGCTCGAGCCGCAGGAGGCGGCGACGCTGTATTCGCTGCTCTATAAGATGCTCGGGCAGTTCTGAGCGGAATAAACACGACAAAACGCCCCCGATCGCTCGGGGGCGTTTTTTTTGGATCGGGTTATGAAAGAGAGCGGATCTCTTCGGGACAGGACGCAAGGTAGAACTCGGTCAGGAGCTTCGCGCAGTCTTCGGCGGAGAGGTCGAGCTCGCCGCTGAACCAGCGCAGGATCACGTTTTCATACGCGCCGAGCGTGTAGAGCAGGAAGAGCTTGACGCGCGTGTTGCTCTCGCCCGTGAACAGTGCGTCCACGACGGGCGCGCAGCGGTTTTCGACGTAGCTGATGATCCTGCCGACGAAGGTCTCGCCCTGGTTCGAGCCCGCGAACAGGGCGTAATAGGTCTTGTTCTCGGCGAGGAACTCCATGCCCGCCATCACGGCGGCGGTCGGGTCCTTGATGATGGTCTCGATGCCGACTTCGCCGATGGCCTTGTCCATGGTCTCCATAATGTTGTTCTGGATCGCGTTATAGAGGTCGTAGACGTCGAGATAATGCGCGTAGAACGTGCCGCGGGAGATGTTCGCCCGCTCAACGATATCCGTGACCGTGATCTTATGCAGATCCTTTTCGTGCAGCAGCTCGCCGAACGCCTGCTTGATCATGTGGCGCGAGCGCGCGGCGTTGCGGTGCCCGGATTTCTTGATGCCTGCCATGCGGGAGCCTCACTTCTTTTTGGAATACTTCGCCTTGTAGATGACGCGCATCAAAACGCTTTCGAACGTGTTGATGCAGGCCTTGCCCCTGCCGTAGAGGTCGGCCGCCACGAAGGCCTTGGCGCCCTTTTCGGTGACGAGGCGCACGGCCTCGGCCTCTTCGCGGTCGCTGCCGACGCACACCGCGCCGTTGTGGTCGAGCAGAACGGCGTCGCGGCGTTTGAGCTTTTTGATGACCGTTTTCGAGGTCTTCAGGGCGTTTTCGGGGTCGTAGACCGCGTTTTTCAGCGTGAAGCCCACGATCTGCGCGAAGTCGTCGAGGAACGGGCGCACCGTTTTGCCCATCTTCGAGATCGAGAGCGTGGCCTCGTCCTTCGAGTGGATGATGGCGTTCACGTCGGCGCGCTTTTTATAGATCTCGGCGTGCAGCACCGCCGTGTCGGGCAGGGGGGCGTCGGGATCGATCGGCAGGCCGGAGCCGAGGTCGATCATGAGCGACTCGCCGGTCTCGGCGTTCGTCATCTCAAGGGCGCCGAACGCGCGCACGCTCTCGTAGGGCGTGAGCTCCACGGCGCTCGTGCGGTCGGTCAGGCGAAGAGCGATATAGTCGGAAATGGAGCGGAAGGTATCGGCCGTTTTGCCCGAAACCTCGGTGAAGCGCGCGAACACGCGCTCTTTGCACACCTTTTCGAGCTCGTTGGCGACTCTGAACGCGTCGTCGTAGTCCGTGCCCATGCACAGCGCGCCGTGATGCAGCATCAAAGCGGCCTTGGAGTCGGAGCGCAAGATCGCCTCGACCACGCCTTTTCTGAGCTTTTTGGTGCCGGGCAGGCCGTAGGCCGCCACGGGCACGTTGTCGCCCAGCACTTCGGCGCTCTCGCCCTCGATGCCGTTCACGTCCATGCCCGAAAGCCCCTGGATCGAGGCGTAGGTCTGGTGCGTGTGGATCACGAAGTTGACGTTTTCGCGCAGCTGATAGCACATCGCGTGGATGCCCTTCTCGGACGAGGGTTTGATCTCGCCCTCGTAAGAGAGGTCGGCGATGTTCACGGTCACGATATCGTCGGGCGTGAGGGAGAGATAGTCCCTGCCGCTGGGGGTGATCACGAACTGCGTGTCGGAGATGCGGCACGAGACGTTGCCCCAGGTGCGCTGGATGAGCCCCTCTTTGACGAGCTCTTTGCCGGCGCGCACGACGGTCTCTTTAGCAAGTAAAACGTCCATTATTCAGATTCCTTTACGGCGATGTTCGCAAACACGCGGTCGAACGCGGCGAGCGCCTCGTCGATCTCTTTTTCGGTGTAAGCGGCGGAGGTATAAAGGCGGGAACCGGCGAGCGTGACAAGGCCCTCGGCCATGTAGGCCGCGCCCATGTGGGTCATCTCGGTCTTGCGCACGTTGGTCTCGGACAGGACCGACGGGATCGTCCACGGCTTCTTCCAGTTGATGGAGAACGCGAGGGTGCCCACGGTCTCGAGGTGGCAGATGGAGCCCTGGTTGAACGCCACGAAGGGCAGATGGCGGCGCTCAATGATCTCGTTGAGGCCCTTGGTGATGCGGTCGCCCATCTGACCCGCCTTGACGCAGGCATTCTGACGGTCGATCTCTTCAAGGGTGTAATAGCCCGCGGCACAGGACAGGGGGTTCGCGGACAGCGTGCCGCCGCAGAACGCCTTTTTCACCTTCACGCCGCCGTCGAGGCCGGCGCCGAGATACTTCATGTATTCCTTCTTGCCGCCGACGCCGCCCGCGCCCGGGTAGCCGCCCGCGATGACCTTGCCGAAGACGGTAAGGTCGGGCGAGCAGTTGAAATAGCCCTGCGCGCCGCTCATGCCGATGCGGAAGCCGGTGACGACCTCGTCGAAGATGAGAAGGGCGCCGTATTTGCGGCAGAGGCGTTCCACGCCCTTGCAGAAGTTTTTATCCACGGGACGGGAGCCGGACTCGGGGCCGATGGCCTCGAGGAACACGGCAGCCGTGCCGCCGCGGAACTGGTTGAGACGGAGCACGCGCTCGAGGGCGTCGAGATCGCCCGGGAAGAATTCCTGCGTGTCGCGCATGAGACGCATCGGCACGCCGTGCGCCTGCGTGAACTTGGTGCCGGGGATGCGGATGCCGTAGCCGAGCTGGTCGGACCAGCCGTGATAGGCGCCGCCCATCTTGACGATGTTGCGGTTCTTGGTGGCAAGGCGCGCGATGCGGCAGGCCAGCATGCAGCCTTCGGTGCCGGACTGCAGCATGCGGAACATATCGACCGCGGGCATGGAGTCGGCGATCTTTTTCGCGAGCTTATACTCGAACTCGTGGAACAGGCCGGTGGACGGGCCGCAGGTGTTGAGCAGGTCGATCACCTGTTCGCGCACCTCGGGCGGGTTGGAGCCGAGCACCGTGGGGCCGCCCGCCTGCAGGAAGTCGAAATAGCGGTTGCCGTCGATATCCTCAAGATAGCAGCCTTCGGCCTTCGTGAAGACCAGCGGGAAGGGATAGTTGAACGCGAGGTTGTGCTGCACGCCGCCGGGGATGATCGTTTTGGCCTCTTCGATCATCGCCTTGCTCTTCAGGCACTTTTTGTTGAAATACTCGGCCTCGTAATTGGCGAGCGCCTCGTCGGAGATCGTGTAAATGGGTTTCTTGATCAACTCATCCAGCTGCCGGTTGACCTTCGCGGCGTCCGGATATTCGGAGATCGCAAATCTGGTGTCCATGGGAATCTGCCTCCTTGTCATTATTATACAGATAACATTCTATCATACGCCCCCCGCGAAAACAAGTACAAATATGTGAATTTTTGTTTAAAGAGCCCCGCCCCCGGCGCACAAAAAACAAGGTCAATATTGGTCAAAATTTATCTTGCATTTAATACTATATTATGATAGAATAAAATGACTTTGTGTTTCTGTACGGAGGGCTTATAATGCCGCAAAACAACATGACGGAGATCCGCAATTTCAAGCACCTGACGGACTATTGCGCCGAAAAATGGGGCGACGTCCATTTCATGGAGTATAAGACCGCGGCGGGCGTGGAGGCGAAGACCTACACCGACCTCAAGGCGGCGGCGGATTCCGTTTCGCTCTATCTCGAAAGACAGGGGCTTGCCGGAGCGCACGTGGCGCTCATCGGCGGCGCCTCGTTCAAATGGGTGGCCGCGTTCATGGGCATCGTGAACTCCGGCAGCGTGGCCGTGCCCCTCGCCCCCGCGGAAACCGACGAAATGAACACAAAGCTCATCGATTTCTCAGATTCCGTCGTTTTCATTTTTGACGAAAAACACCGCCCGCTCTTCGACCGCGTGCGCCGCGACGTGCCGAGCGTGAAGACGTTCATTTCGATCGACGACACCGGCGACGACGAGGTATTAAACATCTCGGACGTGATGGCGGACAACATCGGCATCTATAAAAAAGAGCCCGATCCGGACGAGCTGTGCGCGATCATGTTCACCTCGGGCACCACGGGCTTTCCGAAGGGCGTGATGCTCACGCACCGCAACTTTATCTCCACAGGCGTTTACGTGCACGATTCGTATCCCACGCCCCGCATGCTCGGGGTGCTCCCCTATCACCACGCGTTCGGCCTGACCGGCAACGTGACGAAGATCATGGTGTACGGCAGAACGCTGTGCCTGTGCGACAACCTGCAGAACGTGTTCGCCGATTTTCAGCTCTATAAGCCCAACGGCATGCTCGCCGTGCCGCAGATGATCAAATTCATGATGAACGCGGGCTTTCAGTTCGCGAAGTCGAAAGAGGGCGTGATGACCGAGCAGGAGGCGTTCAAGGCCTTTTTCGGCGGCGCGTTCACCACGATCTCGTCGGGCTCCGCGCCCCTTGACCGCGACCTCAACGACCGCTACAACGCCACCGGCATCGGCGTTTACAACGGCTACGGCATGACCGAGTGCGCGCCCATCGTATCGAACAACGTGGGCGAGTTTTATAAAGCCGGGTCCGTGGGCAAGCCCATCCCCTGCATGCAGGTGCGCATCGACGACGGCGAGATCCAGCTCAAGGGCCCGAACGTGATGAAGGGCTATTACAAGAATCCCGAGGCCACGAAAGAGGCCTTTACCGAGGACGGGTGGCTCAAATCCGGCGACGTGGGCTACCTCGACGAGGACGGGTATCTGTTCATCACGGGCAGAAAGAAGAACCTCATCCTGCTCGACAACGGCGAGAACGTGTCGGCGGAGTTTCTGGAGGAAAAGCTCACACGCGAGGGGCTCGTGAAAGAGTGCGTCTGCTACGGCGAGAACGGCGCGATCTACGCCGAAATCTATCCGAATAAGGATTTCGCCGCCGCCAAGGGCATCACCGATATCGAGGGCTACATGCCCACCCTGCTCGGCAAGGTCAACCGCAAGCTCGCCATGCACCAGCAGATCCGCGGCTTCGTGCTGCGCGACCGCCCGTTCGAGCGGACCGCCTCGCAGAAGATCAAACGCGGCCTGCCGCACGGCAAAATAAACAAAGAGATCGTGCTGCCCGCGGGGCCCTTCGAAGAGCGCGTGTTCCAGGCGACGAGAGAGATTTTGGGCATCCGGGAGCTGTCGATGAGCGACAACGTGTTCACCGTGGGCGCGAACTCCCTGAACGCGGTGGAGCTCGCCGTGGCCCTCGGCGTGAAGCCGCAGACCGTGTACGACTTCCCGTTCCTCACGTCCCTCGCGCAGCAGCTTGAAAAGGAATCGCAGCAGGACGAGACCCGTGTGCCGGGCATCAACGACCTGATCGCCGAGACCGAGGGCAAAGACGAAATAACGCACGAGGTGAAGAACGTGCTGCTGACCGGCGCCACGGGCTTCCTCGGCGTGCATATCCTCAAAAACCTCATCGACGCGGGCAAGACCGTATATTGCCTCGTGCGCGACGAAAAGCGCCTCACCGCCGCCTTAAAGTATTATTTCGGCGATTTCACGAGCGAGCGCATCGTGCCGGTGCGCGGCAACATCGAAGAAGAACGGCTCGGGCTCTTCCCCGCCACTTACAATAAACTCGTCACCGAGATCGACACGGTGTTCCACACCGCGGCGAACGTGCACCACGCGGGCGACTACCGCGAGCTCAAGCGCACGAACGTGACGGGCACCGAAAACGTGATCGCCTTCTGCGAGGCCGCGGGCGCGGTGCTCGAGCATACGTCCACGGTGTCGGTGCACGGCTCGGCCACCGTGATCGAGCGCACCGAAAAAGCCGTGTTCGACGAGCACATCCTCGACATCGGCCAGCACTATACCGACAACGTGTATATCCACTCCAAATACTGCGCGGAGGAGCAGGTGCTGCTCGCGCGCAAGCGGGGGCTCAGGACCAATATCTTCAGGATCGGCAACCTCACGTGGCGCACGACGGACGGAAAGTTCCAGCGCAACGCCGCCGACAACGGCTTTTTGCACAGGCTGCACGCGATTTTGAAGCTCGGGATCTATCACGAGAATTTCGAGAAGTATCCGATGGACCTCACCGCCGTGGACGAGTGCGCGAACGCCTATGTCAAGCTCGCGCTGGGCGGCGGCGAGAACCGCATCTGGCATATGTTCAACGACAACTTCCTCGACGTGCGCGACCTGTTCGACAGGCTCGGCCGCCCGTGGAAGTTCGCCTCGACCCTTGAGGCGATCGAGCGTATGAACGCCAACACCGACGACCGCGACCTGCAGGTATACATGTTCTATATGCTGATCTCCGGCAGAAGCGCCGAGGTCAAGATGGTGAACGGCGAAACGAAAGCGCGGCTCGAAAAGCTCGGCTTCAAATGGAGCGAGCCCGACCGCGGGTATCTCACCGTGAGCGCCGACGGCGGGCCGGGGCGCTGCCTCGACTTTACGCCGACGGCCCTGAAAAAGCCCGTGCGCACCCCGCACGTGACACCGATCGGCAAGCTGACGCTCGGCGTGCTGCGCGACGCGGTGATGAAGGACGAAAAAGTGATCGACGGGCCGGGGTGCCTGAAGGACATGCCGGAACTCATGCGCGAAAAGGGCGTGAGCCGTCCGCTGCTGATCACGGTGCCCTTCGATTTGCCGGGCGTGGAGGCGCTCAAAGACGCCTTCCCGGGCATGCCGGTGTTCACCGACATCGCCGCGGAGCCGACGGTCGGCGACACCGACCGGGCGCTGGCCGCCTTTATCGCCGGCGGCTGCGACGCCGTTGTGGGCGTGGGCGGCGGCTCGGTGCTCGACGTTTCGAAGATCACTGCCCTCAGGGCCGCGAACCCCGACCGCCACATCGAAGATATCTGCAAGCTCGATTCCGAATGTCTGCCCGCCGTGCCGCTGTTCGTGGCGCCGTCCACCGCGGGCACGGGCTCGGAGCGCACGCTGTTCGCCGTGGCGACTGAGGAAGAGAAGAACAAGAAGCGCCCGTTTACGTCGGACAGCTTTTTGCCCGACGCGGTGTTTTTGGATCCTGTGCTCACCGAGAGCGTGCCGCCGTTTTCGACCGCATGCACCGGCATCGACGCCCTGTCGCACGCGGTTGAGAGTTATCTGAGCCTGTTCGCGCCGACCTTCGCGGACGACGCGGAGCACGCGCCCGAGGCCGTGAAGCTCATTTTTGAGAACCTTGAGGCCTGCGTGAAGGAGCCGAAGAATCTTGCCGCGCGCGCCGCGATGCAGAGAGCCGCCTATCTCGCCGGTATTTCGTTCGGCAGGATCGGCACGGGCTACGTGCACGCGATCGCGCACCGCCTCGGCGAGTTCTATCACATCCCGCACGGCCTCGCGATCGCCTCGGTGTTCGTGCCGGTGCTCGGACATTCGCGCCCGAACATCGACGACAAGCTCGCCGAGCTTGCCGAGCGCGCCGGGATCGCCGATTCCGCCGACGGCATGATCGAAGCGATAAAGAATCTCATCGAACGGCTCGGCGTGCGTGCCGACGCGATTCCCTTCCGCGAGGAAGACCTTTACGAGATCGCGAGAAAGACCGGGGAGGAAGCCAAGCTCGTGGGCTATCCGCGCTATATGACGGACGGCGACGTGCGCGCCCTTGTGAACGACGTTTTCAGCAAAAAAGAAAAAGAGGAATAAGAATATGAAGATTCGTAGAGTGATTTGCCTGATCATGAGCCTTCTGATGCTGGCGGGCCTTGCAGCCTGCGGCGACGGCAAGGAAGAAATGCAGACCGACCCCAACCACACGCACGTGCCCGGCGCGCCCGCGACCTGCACCGAACCGCAGGTGTGCCTCGAATGCGGCGCCGTGCTCGAGCCCGCGAAGGGGCACGTGTCGGCGGACCCCGACTGTGAGAAGCCGCAGATCTGCGCCGTGTGCGGCGTGGAGATCGCGCCCGCCACCGGCCATACGCCGAGCGGCGAGGTTTCGTGCGTTACGTCGGTGACCTGCACCGTGTGCGGCAAGGTTCTGAACCAAGCGGCGGGGCATTTTCTGGACGACGACGGCGTGTGCACCGTTTGCGGCCAGCAGATCGGCGGCGACAACAAGCGCTATACCGGCCCCAACGGCCGCGACCTTGCCAAATCCACCTTCCCGGATTCGGTGATCCCCGAGACCCAGGCCGGCGGGCACTACACCAACGACATCGACGAGTCGTATATCCGCGGCGACATTCTGATCTGCGGCGACTACGGCATGGAGTATTATAACCCGTCCCCGAGCGGCCTGCCGGACTACGCCGCGGCGATCAAGGCGTTCGCCGAGAAATACCCGGAAGTGAACGTCACGAGCGTGCTGATCCCGAAATGCTGCACGTTTGAGCCGCCGAAGGACGCGCGCGACCCCTATGAGAACACGAAGGCGTTCATCGAGAACACCTACGCTGCCATGGGAGAAAACGTGAAGAAGGCGGACGTGTTCGGCCAGATGGACGCGCACGACGGCGAATACATGTTCTACCGCACCGACCACCACTGGACGAGCCTCGGCGCGTATTACGCGAGCGTTGCCTATTGCGAGGCAAACGGCATCACCCCCTACGCCCTCGACAGCTACGAGACCGTGGTGAAGACCGACTTCATCGGGACGCTCTATTCGTTCTCGGGCGGCGCAGGCGCCCTGACGCGCAACCCCGACTACACGGTGGGCCATTATCCGCACACCGGCTACACGATGAGCTGCTACGCGGGCTATTGGTACGGCGCGACCGCGATCAACCCGAACTATAACAACTACGCGAACGTCTTCATCGACGGCGACGTGCCGCTCGAGGTGTTCGAGACCGACGTGAAGAACGGCAAGGCGCTGATCCTCTTCAAGGAATCTTACGGCAACGCCTTCGTGCCCTATATGCTCGACTATTACGAGCGCGTCGTGGTGGTGGATATCCGCGAGACCACCGACAGCGTGGCGACCCTCATCGAGCGCTACGGCATCACCGACGCCGCGATCGTGAACAACATCGCCGCCGCCACCAGCTTCATCGGCAAGGTGCGCGACAAGATCCTTTCCTGACCGCAATACAACAAAACGCCGCCTCCGGAAAACCGGAGGCGGTTCTTTTATGGGTTTGTTGTCAGCGATATCGGAACCACACGCGCATGTCGCTTGCGCCGCGGTTGGCGAAGGCGTAATACGGGATGAGGCGCACGGCCACCGTTTTCTGCTTTTCGTCGCGCTTCAGCGGAAGATACAGGGCGCGCACGTCGTTTTCGTCATGCGCGAAGGCCTTCAGCGTGATCTCGGGCGCGCCGAAATAGTCGGCGTAGACGGCGTCGGGCTCGCACTTCGTGTCGAGCGCGAGATCCCAGAGCATGGCGGCGTTATCCTTGCCCTCGGCGCAGTAGACAAGCGGGCCGTAGGCGACGGCGACCTTGCCCGCCGTGTGGCGCACGCGCGGGTCTGCCGTGACGAAGCGGACCTTCATCTCGAACGAGAGTTCGAGCTCGACGACGTCGGAGGTGAGCGCCACGGCGGCGTAGCCGCGCTTCATCTCGTAGGGGGCGTTCAGCGTGAACCGCTCGCACCAGCCGGGGATGCGCAGATACAGGGTCTTGCCTTTACCGCCGGCGACGTTCAGGTGAACGAGCCCCGACGAAGGATAGGCGGTCTCGAGCGTGATGAGGGCGCCGTTGACGACGGCCTCGCCGTCGATATACTGGTGGAGGAAGATGCGCTCGTCGTCGTAAGAAACCATGTAGTCGCCGATCGACGCGATGAAGCGCGTGAGGTTCGGCGGGCAGCACGAGCAGTCGAACACCTCTTTGCGCTCGGTGATCGGCAGGCGGTCGTCGCCCCGGACGGAGACGTGGCGGCCGTGGTCCGAAAGGTTGATCTCAAGCGGGTTCTCATAGAAGAAGCTCTTGCCGTCGAGCGACACGCCCGAGAGGATGCCGTTATACATTTCGGTCTCGACGAGGTCGGCGTATTTGGAGTCGGGGTCGAGATCCTTCATGCGGTTGGCAAACATCGCCGCGGCGATCGAGGCGCAGGTCTCGGCGTAGGCGGTGTCGTTCGGCAGGTCGTAGGCCACGGTGAACGCCTCGCCCATGTGTGACGAGCCCATGCCGCCGGTCACGTAGGCCTTTTTAAGCGCCATGTCGTCGAAGAGCGCCTTGCACGCTTCGAACATCTCTTCGTCGTTTTCGGCCGCCGCCTCGTCCGCCATGCCGCTGTAAAGGTAATTGGCGCGCACCGAGTGGCCCTCGGCGGTGTGCTGCCGCCGCACGGGCAGGTGGCTCTGATAATATTTGTCGTTGCACCAGTGGTCGGCGGGCAGCGTGTCCTCGTGCCGGTGGTCGAGGAAGAACTTCGCGAGCTTCGTATACTTTTCGTCAGGCTTTACGGCGTTGAGCTTATAGAGCGCGAGCTCGATCTCTTCGTGCCCGGGGGTCCTGAAGCCCGTGTCGCCCCTGACGCAGAAGCGGTCGATCACATAATCGATATAGCGGTCGAGGACGATGATAAGTTTGTCACTGCCGGTGGCCTCGAAGATCGCTACGGCTGCCTCGATGAGGTGGCCGAGGCAGTAGAGCTCGTGATGGTCACGGTTTTTGAAGCGGTTGTCGGGCTCGATGACGGTGTGATAGATGTTATAGTAGCCGTTCGGGTCCTGATGGGCCTCGATCTTGTCAACGGCGGAGTCGAGTTCAGCCTGGAGCGCCTCGTCGGGCGTTTTGGCGACGATGTAAGCGGCGCTCTCGAGCCATTTGGCGACGTCGGAATCCCAGAAGAAATGGAGGCCCGGCACGTTTTCGAAATCGAGGGCGGCGAAGCGGCCCGTATCCTCAAAGCGGTCGCGCACCGCCCAGATCGTGGCCTCGCGGTTGAGTTTCTGCCTGTTCGCCCAAAAACCGCCGCAGACTTCCACGGCGGTAAAGGGCAGTTTTTTCAAGTGTTCCATTCGCTTCTCCTTACTTGATCTGCCTGATCTTCCTGCCCTTCACTTCGAAGGCGTGGTCCGCCATTTCGATGAGCGGGGCGTCGTTTTTCACGGAGTCGGTGTAGAAATTATCGATATGCGCGTCGGGGTACGCCTCGAGGAAGGCCGGGATCTTGCGGCTGCGCATGCAAAGGCGGCTGATCTTGCCCGTTTTCGGGTCCATGATGCTGCCGACGCAGTGGCGGATGCCGAGCCGCCGGCAGATCTCTTCCATCGTGCATTCGGGGGACGCGGTGACGATGATATCGTCCTCTTTCTGGATCTCCTTATAGAAGGGCTTGATGCGGTGCATGTGCCCGTCCCAGAATTGCACGACGTCGGCCTCGAAATCCTCGATGTTCTTGAAATAATCCTCAACGAAGGGGGCGTAGGTCTCGATCGCCTGCTCCACGGTCACGCGCCCGCGTTTATACTTATAAAGCGCGTAGAAGACCTTGGGGATGTATTTGACGAGATAGGGCGTTTTTTTCAGATAAAAGAAGAAGAAGTCAAGGATGCTTTCGCCGTCGTAGATCGTGTTGTCGAAGTCGTAGACGTTCATCTTATGCCTCCGTGAAGTCGTAGTCGTCGGGGTCCACGTCGAAGCGGGAGGCGGTGACGGAGCCGGTCTCGAACAGCACGAGCTCCCACGACGTGTCGAGGGCGTCGTTTTTGTCGTAGGATTCGCACTTCGCGGCGAAGCCGAATTCGGCGTCGATCCAAATGTACACGGTGGCGGTGACTGCCCCGTCCTGATACGCGCGCTGGATATACTTTTTGCACGTGCGGCCCGCGACGGTCTCGTTTTCCATATAGAGGACGTTCGACAGCGACGGCAGGGACGCGTCCACGGCCGAGAGCTTCATAAACGTGGATGAGATATCGTCGGCGGACTTGCCTTCCATCACCGCGCGGGTGTAGGCGTCCTCATCCGGCACGCCGGTGTAGGAGATGAGGTCGCCGCCGTCTTCCACGTAATAGAAGAAGCTGCCGTTGGCGGGATATTTGGCCTCGAACGCGCTGTCGGTCTTGATCTCGCGGATGCGCACGGTATCGTTGCCGAGCTCTTTATTATAATAAAGGTACTCGGCGAAGAAGTTCTGCTGCCACGAGGCGTCCACCGTGAACGGCTCGTTCGCGGGGACGGGCACCGACGGCTCCGTCACGGAAACGGGATCGGTGGTCCTGTCGCCCGACTCGTAGGAATAGCCCTCGGGCACGGGGGTGGGGTTCTTATCGTCCCCGCAGCCCGCGAAAAGGCAGAGAAGGACGGACAAAACCAGAACGGCGGCCGTGAGAGCCCGGAAACTGCGCATAACATCGACTCCTTTGATGGGTATCTAATGAAACTATAAAATAAAAAAGCGGTTTTGTCAATAAAAACAATTTTCATCTTGTGTAAAATATAATAGTATGGTAAAATAAACATAAACCAACAAGAAAGGCGGCTAAGCATGAATTATAAGATCAACAAGACCCTGCACGGCACCTTTACCGTTTTCGAAAAGAACAAACTCGCGCCGCGCGCTTACGCGGTGCCCTACGCGAGCGAAAAGACGCTCAAAAAGACGCCCCTTGAGAAGGAGCGGTATTCGTCCGACATGGTCGATCTGCTTTCTGGCACGTGGGATTTCAAGCTTTATAAGTCCATCCACGACCTGCCCGACAAGCTCGACAGCCTGAAGGTGAAGTTCAAGTCCATCAAAGTGCCCGCCGACTGGCAGCGCGAGGGCTTTCTGCCGCCCGTGTATCTCAACACGAGATACGAGTTCAAGAACATGGAGCCCGAAGTGCCCGCCGACATGCCCGTGGGCGTTTACAGGCGCTTCTTCGACGTGGACGACCTTGAAAAGACCTATATCGTGTCGTTCCTCGGCGTGTCGAACAACCTGTCGCTCTATGTGAACGGCAAGTTCGTGGGCTATTCCGAGGGCAGCCACAACACCGCCGAGTTCGACGTGTCGCCGTATCTGAGCCTCGGGAAGAACGAGCTCATCCTCGTGTCGTTCCGCTGGTGCAACGGCACCTTCCTCGAGTGCCAGGACATGTTCCGCGACAACGGCATCTTCCGCGACGTGCTGCTCTACCGCTACGACAAGGCGTACATTTGGGACTTTGAAGCCCTGCCCGAAAAGACCGGCGAAAAATACGCCCTCAACGTGAAGATTTGGCCGCAGGGCGACTTCGCCGGCAAAAAGGTGAGCGCGAAGCTCGTTGACGCCAAGGGCAAGACCGTGGCCGAGGCAATTGCCGACGCAGCGGAGCTCACGGAGATCCGCTTTGAGGACCTCGACGTGAAGGAGTGGAACCCCGAGCTGCCGACAACGTATACCCTCTATCTGACGCTTGAGGCGGGCAAGAAGAGCATGACCGTGAGGACGCTGACCGGCTTCAAGACGATCGAAATCAAAGACGCCGTGTTCTATTTCAACGGGCAGCCCGTGAAGTTCAAGGGCGTGAACCATCACGATACCACGCTCATGAACGGCTTCGCGATGACGCACGAGGACCTCATCAAGGATATCAAACTGATGAAGAGCCTCAACGTGAACGCCGTGCGCACCTCGCACTATCCGCCCGACCCGTTCTTCCTCACGCTGTGTGACCTTTACGGCCTTTACGTGGTGGACGAGGCCGACATCGAGACCCACGGCTGCTGGGAGTTCGGCGACGTGAGCTACATCTCGAAGCAGGCCAAATGGGTCAAGCACTATCTCGACCGCGTAAGGCGCATGTATTACCGCGACCGCAGCCACGTTTCGGTGACCATGTGGTCGCTCGGCAACGAATCGGGCGGCTACAAATGCCACGACGCCTGCTATAAATGGCTCAAGGAGACCGGCACACAGAATCCCGTCCACTACGAGGGCGTGGTGAACACCGCGCGCATGCACTACGACGTTATAAGCGAGATGTATACCTCCACCGAGCAGATCGAGCAGATGATGAAGGGCAAGCGCGTGCGCGAGCTGGACGGCAGGAAATGGGTGTGCAAGGAGTATTCGAAGTTCCCGTTCTTCCTTTGCGAATACGCGCACGCCATGGGCGTGGGCCCCGGCAACCTTGAGGAATACTGGGACCTCATCTACGACTGGGACATTTCGATGGGCGGCTGCATCTGGGAATGGGCCGACCACACCGTGTATCACGAGAACGGCAAATACCGCTATACCTACGGCGGCGACCACGGCGAGAAGGAGCACGACGGCAACTTCTGCGTGGACGGCCTGATGTTCGCCGACCGGCGGCTTCACACCGGCGCGAAGGAGATGAAGGCCGTTTACCGTCCGCTGCGCGCCTCGGTTTCGGGCAATAAGCTCTATTGCATCGAGAACACCAACCGCTTCCGCGCGTCGGACTATATCGGCATCCGCTGGATATTGAAAGAGAACGGCATCGAGACGGATGCGGGCACGCTGAAAACGAACATCCCGCCCATGGGCGCGGAGTGCTTTGAGATCCGCCACAAGGATTTCGACCCCGACAAGGACGCCCATCTCAACTTCATGTATACCGACCTTGAGACGGGCGAAGAGATCGCTTCGGAGCAGCTCACGCTCAACGACGTGCCCTATGAATACGACATCGAGATCGGGCAGAAGATCGGCCTTTCGCGCGATGCGGATACACTGCGCGTGACGACCGAAAACGGCGAGCTGACGTTCGATATGCTGACCGGTGAGCTTACGTCTTACGTTGTGAACGGCGCCGAGCTGCTCGCGGAGACGCCCGCCCTCAACAGGGGCTTCCACGCGAACCTTTACCGCGCGCTCATTGACAACGACGCCGCCAACCGCGACAAATGGAAGGCCGCCGGGCTCAACAGCCTGAAGCCGGAGCTGACGGACATCGCCTGCGGGCTCTCGCCCGACGGCGTGTACGTGGCCACTTCGCTCACCCTGCGCGCGGGGCGCAAAAAGGCCTATACCCTGTTCATCAATTATAACATCACTTCCCTCTCCGCCGTTGAGGTGACCGCCTCGTTCGTGCCGCTGGAGGACGCCGTGGTGGATACGCCGCGCTACGGCCTGACGATCGAGCTTTCGCGCGCCCTCGACTACGTGAGCTATTACGGCAGGGGCGAAGCCGAGAACATGCCCGACTTCAAGGCGCAGGCGCTTATCGGCATCTATTCGGACCGCGTGGAGAACATGCGCGAGAAATACGTGTTCCCGCAGGAGAGCGGCATGCACTGCGACACGAAATGGCTGAAACTCGACAACGGCAAGGGCGTTTCGCTCAAATTCTACGCCGAGACCTCGTTCAACTTCAGCGTGAAGCACTTCACGCAGGAGGCGCTGGACGCCGCGCGGCACGAAGAGGACCTGAAAGACATGAACATCACCCTGCTGTCGCTCGACGCCGCCACCCGCGGCATCGGCAGCTCGTCGTGCGGGCCCGATACAAGAGAAGAATACCGTCTGACGGATCCGGACGGCTACGAGTTCTCGTTCACCATGATCCCGGAGGTACAGTAAGATCGTATGAAAAGCCTGCAGATCCTGCATGCCGACGATCCGTTTGAGGCACGCAAAAGCGTGCCTCTTTGCGATCTGAAGGCATGGGAAGAAAAAGGGTTCGTTCCGGACGGGACGGCTTATACCGAAGACGGCGAGCGACTGGTCGACGTGCACCGCAGCGCCGTGTTCGACGGGTGCGCCTCGCTCGGGTTCCCGGGCGCGGGGAGCGCGGGCGTGCTCGCGAAGAGCCTATTGACGCTGCCCGAAGTGAAAAAAGCGACCCTGCGCGCGACGGCTCTGGGGTTCTACGAGCCGTATTTCAACGGCGAGGCGCTGACCGACGCGCATTTGATGCCCGCGACGAGCGACTATTGGGCGCACGATTTCGGCACGGCGAGCTATCCGATCTATGACGAGATGAGCCACCGCATCTATTACCAGACCTACGACGTGACGCCGCTCGTGAAGGCGGGCGGGAACGCGCTGGCCTTTCACATCGGCATGGGGTGGCTCGACACCCGCAACCGCGCCGAGAGAATGCCGGACTTCGGCGAAATGATGCTGGTGTTCCGGCTGACGGTCGAGACCTCCGGGGGCGAGACGCAGGAGTTCTGCTCGTCCGAGGAAAATACGCGGTGGAAGAAGAGTTACATCACCGACAGCTCGCTCTATTACGGCGAAACGCACGACTACACCCTGTTCGACCAAACGTGGGAAACGGCGGCGTTCGACGGGAGCTGGGAACCCTGCGAGGAAAAGCCGGCTCCCCTCACCTATTTCGCGCCGACGTTCTTCCCGGGAGACGCCGAGGACGGCACGATCGCACCGGAATGCGTGTTCAAAGAGGGCGACGTCGCCTTATACGACCTCCATTCGATCCCGGCGGGCTTCGCGGTCATCAGGCCGACCGAGGCGGGGCGCGTGTTCGTGGAATACGGCGACAGATATGAGCTTGACGACGCTGGGACGCCGGGATTCCTTCTGCGGCACACCGGCGGCAATCACCGGAAGCAGTCTGACACCTTCGATTTCACCGCGCGCGAGGTCGGAAAAGACTTTCACGTGCGCTTCACGTGGCACGCGTCGCGCTATCTGAAAGTCACGGGCAAGGCGGAGGTCCCGGTCTTCGTGAAGGTGAATTCCCCGCTCGAACAAAGGCTGACGTTCAAAACGGGCAAAGAGATCCCGGACTGGATCTTCAGCGCGTTCGTCGACACCGTGCGGGCGAACCTGCACGGCTTCATCCCGTCGGACTGCCCGCACCGCGAGCGTCTCGGCTATACCGGCGACGGCCAGCTCACAAGCCACGCCCTGATGCGCGTGTTCGACGCGAAAACGATGTACCGCAAATGGATGCGAGATATCCTCGACTGCCAGGATATCGAGGGCGGCCACGTGCAGCACACCGCCCCCTTCCGCGGCGGAGGAGGCGGCCCCGGCGGCTGGGGCGGCGCCGTTTGCATCGTGCCGTGGAACTATTACGAAGTCTACGGCGACGACACGCTGCTAAGGCAGTCGTACCGCGGTATGAAGGCCTATATCGGCTATTTGCTTAACCACTGCGACGACGGGATCGTGACGCGCGAAGAGCCGAAGGGCTGGTGCCTCGGCGACTGGTGCACCCCGCACAACGACATCAAGATCCCGCCCGCGTTCGTGAACACGTATTTTTTGATCCGGTGCCTAAATATCTGCGAAAAGACCGCGAAGCTCTTCGGCAAAACCGAAGACGCGCAGGAATTCGCCGCGTGGGAACTGGAAACGCGAGACGCTTTCGTAAAAGCCTTTTTCGACCCCGAGGCGGAGTCTTTCTGCGCCGGAACGCAGGGCGCGGACGCCTTCGCGTTGGAGCTCGGGCTCGGCACGGAACAAACGAAGCGCAATCTCATCGAAAAGTATACCGCGCTCGGGACCTTCGACACCGGCATTTTCGGCACGGACATTTTGCTGCGGGTGCTGATAAATCTCGGCGAGCGGGACCTTGCGAAGCGGCTGTTCGAGAACAAGGAGGAGACTTCGTTCTACAATATGATGCTCGACGGCACGAACACGCTGTGGGAAAACTGGGAAGGCTGCGATTCGCTGTGCCACCCGATGTTCGGCGCGGTCGTGGACAGCCTGCTGGATCTGTACGCATAACGAAAAACATAAAAACAAGCCCTCGCGAGAGGGCTTGTTTTATTGTAGGATTCAATTCTGGCCGAACATCGGCTGTTCTTCCTCCTGCCGCGGCTGCGGCGCCGGTTGAGGCGCGGGCTGGGGCCGGGGCTGCGGCTCGGGCTGACGGGCTTCGGCTTCGGAAGCCTGTTTGCGGGTCGCGGCGGCCTTCTTTTTGTCCATGACCGAGGGGATCCTGACGAGGCCTTCGGAGATGAGGGTCTGCAGGCCCGAGATGGTCTCGGGCACGGTGACCTCCTTCTCGTCGTTTGCCTTCTTTTCTGCGTGCGCGCCCTCGGACGAAGGCTGCGCGTAGGCGACGGGCGCCGCGGTCTGGACGACCTGGTTCGCGCCGAGAAACGCGAGCTGCGCGGCGGGGATCGCGGCGGCGCGCCTTGCCGTGACGGCGGTGTGCCTCGCCATTTCGATCGCGTCGGCGATCTCGGTCTCACTCAGCAGCACGGGCTTGACGCCGGGCTGGGCGTAGGGCAGGTACTGCTCGAGCTTCAGGTCCTGCTCGAGCATGTCGCCCTTCACGCGGAGCAGCAGATACGTCGCGGCGTTCTGCAGCATGCGGAACGAGAAGCCCTTGGTGCGCTCGGCCATGGCGTCGGGCGTGAGCTCCCAGTGGATGAAGCGGTATTTTTCTTTGAGCGCGGCGAAAAACTGCTGGCGCTGATAGTCCGTCGGCGGGGCGAGCCAGAACGGCACGAACGCTCGCAGGACGGCGGACGGGATCTCGGACGGGTCGATATCGCAGGCGGCGGTGACGATGCAGAACACGTTTTCGTCCGCGAGCAGCTCTTCGAGCCGGCGGGCGAACAGCCTGACGCTTTTGCGCTTGCGGAACAGCCCCGACAGATCGCCGAACGAGAGGTATCTGAGCACCGTATCCTCGTCCTTTTTGAAGCTTTCGACGATGCTGTCGAACAGGGCGGAGATGTTTTCGTTGGTCTTCGTGCCGGATTCTTCGATCAGCGCCTCGGGATCGACGCGGTAGCAGCGGAAATAGTCGCTGAGCTCGTCGCCGTCGTCAAGCTGGTCCTCGAAGGTCTCGCGCAGATAATGGCAATAGGCCTCGTCCATCGTGTGCCTGCCGTTGCCGGGGTCGCTGAGGAACAGAAACGCGGCGCTCTTGGTGTAGGTGCCGGGGCGTACGGTGAGCGCGAGCTCAGGGAAATTGAGGTGCGCGTCGCCCGCGAAATACGGCAGCGTGCCCTTGAGCATATCCACAACGCTTTTTCGCCCGATCAGATCGTCGAACCGCCGCCGCGGCTGCGGCAGCGAATCGGGATCGCGGTAAAACGCTTCGAGGGTCGCGGTTGATGCTGCCATGGCTTACTCCTGCTGACTCTGGTTGTAACGCTCTTCCCACTCGGCGATCTCTTTGAGGATATCGTCTTTGAGGAAGGGACGGAAGTTCGAGAGGACGGCCTCGAAGCGCGCTTTCGTGAGCTTGAAGGCGCCGCTCTTGAGGACCTCGATCGCCACGACCTGATCTTTATACTGCTCCATGAGCTCTTTGAACATCGAGCGCTTGATCTCGGTGCAAAGGCGGTTGATGTCGCGGTAGTTATAATCGTCCGTCACGAGGTTCGCCATGTCGTCGCAGGTGAAGCCCTCTTCGAGCTGGGCGACGTTTTTGAACTGGCGCGCGAAGGCGCTGGCGCGGGCGCCGGCGTCGGGCAGCGGGACGTTGATGACCTCGACGCGGTCGAACATGGCCTCGTCGACGCGCTTCGGGTAGTTGGTGGCGCCGATGAAGATGACCTTGGAATCGGAGGAGTTGATGCGGTTGTAGCCCGTAAGGAAGGACGTGGTGATGTTGGCCGCGTATTCGGGCAGGTTCGGCAGCGAACGGTTTTTGCACACGCTGTCGATCTCGTCGATAAACACGATGCAGGGCGCGTTCTTCTCGGCCTCCTCAAACAGGCGGGTGACGATCTTTTCGGCGTCGCCGACGTAACGGCTGATGATGTCGGAGCCCTCGAGGGAGAGATACTTATAATCCTGGTCCATCAGCTCGTGCGCGAAGGCTTCGATGATGTAGGTCTTGCCGCAGCCGGGAGGGCCGACAAAAAAATAGGAGTTGAGGCGCGGGATCTTCAGGAAATCGAGCAGCTTCTCGCTCTTGGAGTCGGTGACACAGGTCTGCAGGCGCTTTTTGAGCTCCACCATGCCGGACACGTCGTCGAACGAGTGGCGGGGCGCATCCTTGAACCAGGTGCGCGCCGTGCGGTCGAGCGCCTCTTCGTCCTTCGTTTTGGGGCCGTTATCCTTGGGGCCGTTGGTGTTGACGGCCTTGCCCCTGCCGGCGTCGGAATCGCCGGAGCCGGAATAGGCCTGACGCGGCTCGACGGTGGTGCGGATCTTCATGATCTCGTTGTCGAGGCGGGCTTTCTCGCGCTCGTGGTGCGCGCGCTCTTCGCCCATGGTCATGTCGGCCATGTCGGCCTCGAGGTCGGCTGCCATCTGCAGATAGCGGCACTGGTCCTCGGACGGCTTATAGCCGTTCTGACGGAACGCGGCGTCCGCCTGCAGCTGCAGGTTGCGGCAATGCGCCTCTTTTTTTCTGAGGTTTTCAACAAAATCCATATACATGGGAGGACCTCCTGATCAAAACACGCCGGGCATCTCGTCGAGCGCCTCGTAGTCCTGCTCGGTGATATCCCTCTGCTCGTAGGTCGGGTTCTCGATGATGGGGGCGTAGCGGCCCTTCGCGCCGACGCTCTGGTCGTAGACGGCCTTGTTCACGACGGTGGGATCGACGGTGTAGATCGTGCGCCATCTGACGGACTCGAGGATATCCTTTTCGTCCTGCAGCTGCAGCGCCTCGTCCTTCACGAGAAGCTGCGAGGCGACGCCGTCGACGTTTTCGTTCTCAAGCAGCTCGTCGATAGGCCTGCCGTAGTAGTGCTCCATCGCGTGCACCGAGATGTTGCCCTTGAGGTCGAGCTTGGCCTTCTGCAGCCAGTAAGCGAGACGCGTCATGAGGTCGGAGCCGACGGAGATCGCGTTCACCGTCTTGTAGCCGGCGGTGAGGTCGCGCATCAGCTCGTGCCATTCATACTCAGAGGGGATGTCGTCGAGCTTGTCGATCGCGTCCTCAACGAGGCAGAGCGCGAACACGGCGTTCTTGGAGATCGAGGAGCAGCGAAGCATCTCTTTCGTCTTCTTGGCGGAATCGGGGCGCGCGGCCACGTCGGCATATTCGGCGTTGTAGTGGCGGATGCGGCGGAGCAGCTTATCCCTCTGGATGTAGAGGTTCTTTCTCGCCTTATGGATCTCGTCGTCGAGCTTTTTCTTCTCGAGCAGCTTGCCGGTGGAGGTCTCGGTCTCGATCGGCTCGCGCATCTGGTCGCGCTTGATGGCGCTGTCGGTGCGGACCTTCACAGTCTCCTGCAGGGTCTCGAGGTGCTTTTTGTCCTTCTGGTATTCCTTTTCGGCCTTTTTGGCCTCTCTTTTCAGTTTGAAATTCTCAAATGCCATCGTGGTGCCTCCTTCTCATCAGCCCATATCCGCGAGGATCGGGTCGTTGTTCTGCTCTTCGTTTTCGCGCATCTGGCGCTCGTTTTCGATCCGCTGCTTCTCGGCGGCGATATCGTCGCGCATTTTGCTCACGTTCTGCTCGAACTGCTCGTTTTTGCGGATCAGGGCGTTCATGCGCTTGACCGTTTGCATGTTGTTTTCGATCGTCATGCCCATTTCGGGGTTCGAGGCGAGCTCGTTGAGACGGGAGATGAGCTCCTCGTTGGACTGCGACGCCGTGATGACGTGCTGCTGCATCTCGTGCACGCGGTTGAGGCTCTTGTTGCGCAGCGACTCGATGTTCTTTCTGTGCTCGATGAAGTTGAAGGTCCTGCCCTGCAGGTTATAGGCCTTTCTGCACTCCTTGATGAGCTCGCGGATCGCGCCGTCGAGATATTCGAGGTGCATGAGCAGGGATTCGACGTTCATGTCGTCGTAGAGGACCATGGTCGCGGACTGGTGCGCCGCCATCACGGTGCTGAAGTATTTGCGGGCGTTGTCGCCGGGAGGCAGCTCGTCCATCGCGCGTTTGAAGCCGAGGGAGTCGATCTTCTTGGCTTCTTCGGGCGGCACTTCGTCGAGCTTCTCGCTCTGGGCGACGAAGGCGTCGTAGGACTGCCTGTGGGCCTTCTCGGCGTTTTCAAGATTGATGAGGCCTCCGTAGTAGGCGTCGATCGTGTCGAGCAGGTTTTTGCAGGTGTCGCGGATGAAAACGACCTTTTCTTCGCGCAGCGCGGCGAGCTTTTCGGGATCGCTCTCGTCGTCTTTGGTGTAGGCGACCTCGAACGCGTATTTCAGGGCGTCGAAGCAGGCGTTCGCCTTGAGCTTCTGGCCTTTCTCGAGCGCAGCCTGGAGCTTGAGGACGTAGTCGGAGAGATAGGGGTTGATCGCCTCGCCTCCGGTCGCCACGACGTCGGCCGAGCTGATGTTCGAGAACAGCGTGATGAAGCTCGCGATCGACTTGTCGTAGACCGGAAGGTCGTCCATCGTGAGATAGAGCTCTTCGTCGCGGATACCGCTCTTGTCGAAGGTGCTGCCGCCTCGCTCTTTCGCCTCGGACTCGGCGAGCGCCGCGGCGGCGGCCTTATCCTTCAGCATGCTCTCGTTGGCTTTGGCGGCCTTGATGACCTTCGCCTGCACGGGCTGCGTGCGGATCTCTTTGAGGCGATCCGCGATCTCGTCCAGAGAAACTCGCGTTTCTTCCAGCTTCTGGTGTGCGGCGCGCATTTCGTCCGCCGCGGACGGCACGGGTACTGGTTCGTTGTCTTTCTTCTTTTTTCCGAATAAAGCCATGATGAATCCTCCTGGTTTTTGTTATCTGGAATGATTTACAACAGCGGCACGCGCTCGGAAAGCGCGTAGGTTTCGGCAGAGCCGACCGCGAATTGAATGGAGAAGCCCTCGCCCGGCGTCACGCCGATTGCCTGATGCGAGATCGTGCCCGAAGGGACGGCCGCGACGGTGTATTCACGCTCGTCGTTTCCCCTTCTTACACAGACGTCGAGCGAAACGGGGCGCGAAGATTCGATCGCCATGAACGGCAGATCGAGCCAGCGGATCTCGCCGTCGCCGAGAGAGAGAGGTTCGGCGACTTCGACGTAACGGGTGTTCACGAGCCGTAGACTTCTGCCCTCGGGCTCGTATTCGTAGGTCTTGAGGTACACCGTGACGCCCCGCAGCTTGTTTTCACGGTAGCTGCGCACGAACGACTCGATCTCGATGTCGCCGCCGGTGAGCATCGGGAAGCCGCATACGGGGCACTGGCCGTTGAACTGGGTGACCTCGGCGCGGCAGCAGTTACAGCGCATACTGGTTGACCTCCTTTTCGAGGTTCTTGATCACGTTGATATAGCCGGCGTAGAGCGTGCGGACCTTTTCTTCGGCGACCTGCAGCTGCTCGGAGAGGCGCCTGTTGTAGTCCTCGAGGATCCGCTTGCCCTCGGTGCGCAAAAACTGCGGCGGGATCGCGGTGCCGAGCAGGTTCTTGAGGCCCGCCTCGCAGCTCGTTTTCGCGCGGCGGCAAGCCTCGACGCGCTTTTCGAGGGCCGCGTAATCGGCGGACGCGAGGAACGCCTTATATTCGTTCAGGTCGTTTTGCAGGCTCTCGAGCAGGGCGTTTTTGGATTCCTTTTCGTTTTCGGCGGCCTGCTTTTCGGCCATGAGCCCGGCGCAGCGGTTGACCACGCCCTCGAGCTCCTCGGTGAGGGCCGTGAGCGACGCTTCGCCAGCCTCGAGCTTCTGCCGCTGCTCGTTGAGCTCGTTTTGCAGCATCGCGGCGCGGGCGGTCTTGTCGGCGTATTCCTTTTCGAGGTCGGAAAGCTGCTCCTGCAGGAGCTCGGGCTTCGATTCCTCGAGCATTCTGCGTCTGGCGTTGATCTCGCCGATAAGGCGCTGCTGCTCGCCGTCGAGCTGCTCGATCTTGAGGTTCACCTCGTCGAGGATCGCCTTGGACTCAAGGATGCGCGTGCGCATCTCCTCTGCCCTGCCGTCGGACGCGTCTTTCTGCGACTGCCAGTCCGCGAGCTCCGCTTCGAGGGTAGCGAACGTATTTTCGCATTTTTCGAGCTCGGTCTTCGCGTCGACGATGCTGTTGAGCATCTCGTCGTTGCGCTCTTTCTGGGTCTTGAGCATGACCCTCTGCTTCACGAGCTGGTTCTGCAGGTCGACGCCGTTGGCCTTGTCGAGCTCAATGTGTTCCTGCAGGCTCTCAAGCTGGATGCTGAGCTCGGCGAGCGCGTCTTCTTCGGCCTTGCGCTGCTGGGCGACGGCTTCGATCTTGCGGTGCGCGTCTTCGACCTCTTCGCGCTTTTCGGCGAGTTTATTTTCTTCCTGCGTCATGTTTTCCTGCAGGGATTTGATTTCGAGGTCCACCTCGGCGACCTGCTGGTCGAGGGAGACGAGGTTCGCCGAGAGCTCGTCGCGGTTCTCTTTGAGCACCTCGAGGCGCTTTTGCGTGTTCGGGATCAGCTCTTGAGTGAGTTCTTCGTTTTTGGAGATGACCGCGCCGACGTTCGCGCGCAGCTCGGAGAGTTCTTCGTTGAGGGAGTTGTAGCGCTCCTCCGCGCGGACGCGGTTTTCTTTTTCGCTTTCGATGTCTACCCGAGCCTGCTCGGTGGACCTGCGCAGGTCCTCGAGCAGCTTTTTGACGGCGTCGAGCTCGCCCGTGGATTCCTGCAAAAGGGTCTTTTTGGTGTTGATGTCGTTCTGCAGCGCCTGCAGGTTCGAGAAATACTGCCCATTGTCTTCGAGCATTTTATCGAGGGAGCGCTGCGCCTCGGGGATCTTCGTTTCGACGAGGGCGCGGTTCTCTTCGGACAGCTCTTCGGTTCTGCGCTTCGTCTCTTCGAGCTGCGCCTTACCGCTCTCGATCTGCCTGGAGAGGGATTCCTGCTTCGCGTTTTCGGACGCGATGTCGGCATTGACCTTCAAAAGCCCCTCTTCAAGCTCGCGCGTTTGCAGCACGAGGGTGCGGAAGGCCTGCGAGGACTGCCCGAGCTCGGCCTCGGCGGCGCGCATCTGCGCCGTGAGTTCGGCGGCGCGCTCTTTCTGCGTTTTGAGCTCGCGGATCTTTTCTTCGAGCTCGGCGGGGTCGTGCACGGCGTAGGACTCGAGATCCTGTTTGAGGGCGGCGATATCGCGCTCGAGGCTGCGCACGCGCTTTTCGGTGTCGGCGTTCTTCTCGCGCTCGGCCTGCAGCTCATCCATGTCGCGCTGCAGGGAGAACAGCTGCAGGTTCATGTTCTCGGTCTCGTTGGTGATGCGCTCGAGCTCTCGGTCTTTGTCGCGCAAGGTCGCGGTGAGGGCCTCGATCTTTTCGCGCTTTTTGTCGGAGAGGAGGACGGCGTCTCTGTCGATGCCGACGCCGAGAAAGGCGCGGCAGATCGCGAGCCACTTGCTGACCGCCTCGTCGTTTTTCGCAAGCTGCGAGAAATCGGCGATGCCGGTCTCGCGCTTGGCGTCGTCGAGCACGTCGAGGATCACGGAGAGGACTTCGTTGAGGCCGACCTGACCGGGATCAAGCCTGCCGACGACCTGCAGGGTGTTGCCGGTTTTCGAAAACTTCATTCTTCTTCTCCTTTGCTGACAAGGACCGTGTTCTCAAACATATCCTTCAGGGTGGCGAGCGGGATCGACGCGACGGGCGAGGGATCCGCCTGCAGCCTGTCGAGGTCGTAGTTGTAGACGTGGACGGTCAGGCGGTCGGTCACGTCGAGCGAGAAGCCGATCGTGATGCAGGGGCCGTGCTCCACCGCGCGCAGCTTTTCGGCGAACGCGGGCTTCGGTCGGAGCGTGAGCCCCTTGGAATCGCGCCTGCCGAAATTGAGCAGGAATTTATCGATGTTCATCGCGAACATCGGGCAGGGCTTGCCGTCTTCGCCCCGGGCGAAATAGATCTTGTCGGTCTCGATCTCCTGCCCGTAGTTGATCGCGTATTGGTTGAACAGGGTGCCGTCGCTGTAAATGGCGTAGGTGCCGATGGAGAACTGCGCCACGTTGCACACCGAGAGCACGCGCTCGGCGAACAGGGCCGCGCCGTGCGCGATCGCGCGTTCGCGGTCGGCCTCTTCGCGCAGCATGCCGCGGATTCGGTCGTCCATGGTGCCGATGTTGAAGAAATCGTAGATCTGCTTTTTGACGAGATAGAAGTTGCAGAAGCCGCCCACCAGCGCGATGTGCATGTTCTCCTGATCGGGCAGGTCTTCGGTCGTCTGCGTCAGCACCTCTTCGAGCACGGGGTTGATGACGTCCATGTAGCAGGTGTAGAGCTGGTAATAGTTGATCTCGACGTCCTCGCCGCCGTAGTCGAAGGTATCGAAGCTCTCGTCCTCGAGGCCTTCGGGAGAGAGCAGGTATTCGGACATGATCTCTTCGATCTCTGCGGAGCGGGTCAGAAGGCCTTCTTCGAACGATTTGAGCAGGACGTTGAAGCGCTTGTCGTAAAGGACCTCGTCGGGCGAGATGCCGAGCGTGTCGGCGATCGCGGTGCGCACCACGGCCTCCTGATACGCGATGCCGGCCTTGCCGATCTCGTGGTTCTGGTTTTCGCCGACGCCCGCGCGCAGCTCGGGCTTGATCTCGAGGCCGGCGCCCGTGTGCGAAACGTTGACCAAAGCGGTGTCGAGCGTGCCGCCGCCGTAGTCCACCACGAGGATGCGGCCCTTGAAGTCTTCGGTCTGGTCCTGCTCGTAGTTCCACACGCAGAACGCGGCCGCGTTGGTGGGCTCGCTGACGATCTTGACGGTCTCGACGATATCGGTCATTTTGGCGCAGAGCTCGCGCAGCGTGCCGCGCGCGTCGACGGTGTTGAGGCTCTGGAACCAGCACTCGGGCGCGCCGAGCACCAGCGTGCCGACCTTATCCTCGCCGAGCTTGCGCAGGGAGTTTTCGATCACGAAACGGAGAAACAGGCCGGTGACGTGTTCGGGCGTATTCACGCCCGTGTAGCCGCGCTTGATGAGGTTATCCTGCGACATCTGCTGGTTCAGGAGCATTTTGAAACCGCGGTAGACGACGGTGTTCTGGCTGCCGAGCTTGGCTCTCGCCGCGGCGCCGAAATAATATTTGCCGTTATTCGTATCGTAAGCGACCATGGACGGATAGCTGTAGGTCAGGCCGTCCGGCTGGACCGTTTTGAGGCGTCCGTCCCTGAATACGGAGACCATCGTGTAGGTGCTTCCGAAGTCGATTCCGATGTTTACCATTTAACTCACTCTCCTGCCTGTCAATCTGCCGTTTTCGGGATATAGAATTTGATGAGATCGTCTTTCGTGCCGTTTTTGAGCAGGGACCCCACGTCGTTGCCGAACTTGAGGGCGGCCGTGTCGGCGTCGGGTTCGGCCTTTGCCATCCTGCGGCAGTAGCGCATCGCCTCGAACGCCTTATCGAACCTGCGTTCGGCGATCTGGTTGTAGGGATCGTCGACGCAAGGCTTTTCGGCCTCGTCGGCGCAGCACCAAAACAGGCGCGCGAGGATGAACATCATCGCGGCGTCCCACGTGGTCCAGTCCTGCCGGTCGCGCAGGGCTTCGAACGCTTCGTTTAGCAATAACTGCACGTCCTGCTCCCCGAACCGCTCGTGCGGCAGGGGCGTGTGCAGGTAGGCCGAGGTGTAGGACGGGGCGCTGAAAATGCCCGTGATGCGCTCGAGATCGTGGAATTCCGCCTTCGGCAGCAGGTTCGTGTGCCCGCCCAGCAGCATGCGGAACCGCAGAAGCACGCGCAGCACCGGCGGCACGTTCGCGGGGTCGGCGATCACCATGAGCGGCAGGTTCGTTTCGACTGCGTACCGGCCGAAGAAGACGTCGGGGTCATCGATCCGCTCGGTTTCGGCGATCTCGGCGAGGCGCCCGACCGTGTCGGGCGAGAGCTGCTTCATGACGGTACGCAGCAGGCCGAAGGGGTTCGGCTCGAGGTTCAGATCGCGGTATTTCGCGCGGAAATCCTGATTTTTATACCAAGCGAGGATCACGGCGGCGATGCCGGGAGCCGCGGCGGGGTCGCGCAGGGGCTCCTGCCTTAGCAGGGCGTAGAACACGGCCGCGCGCAGGATCGGGAAACCAAGGTTGTTGAGGAAAAACGTTCTGCCCCGGAATGCGGCGTCGAGCCGTTTGTAGACCGGCACGTATTTCGGCAGGTTGCCGCTCTCGGTGCCGTAGGCCGCTTTGATCTCGGGGAAGATCCGGGGATTATAAAAGATCAGATCGTTCGGCCGTTTCGAGGTATCGTTGGGGTAAACGGCGACGGGATTCACGAAAAAGACGTTGTTTTCTTCGGCGCGCACGGAGCCCGTGAGCACGATCGCGTTGTTTTTGCTGCGCCGCACGAGCTCTTCGAGGGGCGTGAGCACCCGGTCGTCGTAAGAGAACCGCGCGAACAGCTGGATCGGGATCACGATCGCGGTCTGGCCGTTCTGGCGCATCACGTCGAGCGTCTGCAGGAAATACTGGACGAGGTCTTCGCCATTGAGTTCGGAGCGCTCGATATCGCCGTCGATATCGCCGTCCTCTTTTTTGTCGTTTTTCGAGAACAGGCCCTTTTTCTTCTGGCCGGCCTCGAACGCGCCGATGCTCAGGCTTCCCACGCACTGCATCCAGAATTCCCTCTTGGCGTTTTGGGGGTCGCGGCCGAAGTCGTAGACGTAGCGGAAATCATCCCGGAACAGCTGATAATGGAGATACGGCAGGAACTGCACGCGCAGCAGCGATTCGATATAATATTCGTCGTCCTGATTCGCGAACACGAAATGGAACAGGCCCTTGGAAGCGTCAAACATGGTGTTTCTCCTGTCGAATTAGTTCGTGTAACCGGTCAGCACCGAGGCGAGATAAGCTTTGTCGACGTACAGCGCGGGCTTCACGCCGTAAACGCTGTCGCCGCGCACGCCCCAGAGGTCGGGGCGCGTGCCCTCCCACGCTGCGGTGAAGCTCTCGTTCTGGCCGCTGGTGCGCATGATCCACCGGTCGCCCATGCCGCGCAGGACGCGCTCGTAGAGCTTCGTTTCTTCAAGGCTGAGGCAGAACACCTTGTCGACCGTGAAAACGGCGCTGGTGTTCTTTCTGTCGTAAACGGGGTTCGGGAAGGTGCTGAGCGTTGCGGGCAGGATATGGTCGCGCACGCCGTTGAAGCTCGGCATGGCGAGATATTCGCCGTTGAGCCACTGCCGAAGCGGGCTGTCGCGCCAGATCGTGGGCTGGCCGTTCAGACTGAAGCTGCGCTCGAGCGTGGAGCTGCAGAGCAGCAGCACCTTGTCGGACATGGCCTTGAGCACGGTCCAGTAGCCTTCCGCGAACGCGATGCGCTCGCCCTCGTGGAACTTGTAATCCGGGACGGGCATGGTTTTTTCGGCGGGCGTGCTCTGATCCGCGCCCCCTTCGGCGGAGACGCCGGGGAACGAAAGGCGGAAGGGCGTGGCGACGACGCGCCCGTCGATGATCGTCATAATGTAATAAGCCCCGTCGCGCGTGATGAAGTGCAGCACGTTCTGGAAGCCGGCGATCGACACGACGTCCTTGAGCGCGGAGAGCTTGCCGTTGAGGGGTTCGAAATCGGATTCGAGGGTGCCGTTCGCCTTCAGGAAGATGCCTGTGCCCTTGCATTCGCACACGGCGATCATGTCGACGGCCACGAAGCGGTCGAGGCGGATGGATTTGACGCGTCCGTTGCGGAACAGCACGAAGTCGCCCACGATATCGGCCACGTTGACGAGCGAGCCGAACGACGAGGCGGTGCCGAGCGTGTTTTCGCGGATGCCGCCGTCTTTGCGCACGCCCACCACGGCGCCGTTGACCACGGTGAGGTGGTCGATATCCGACCAGCCCCTGCACTCGAAGTCGTTGGTGGAGATGACTGCGCCGTCCTTTTTCACGCCGTAGATCGTGTAACCGTTCACAAGCACCTGCTCGACGTCGTTCCAGATCGTTTCGTCGAGGAACACGGGGGCGTCTTTTTCGAACGTGACCACGCGCCCGTCGTTCGTGACGGCGGCGGCGAAGCGGTCGACCGAGATGCATTTGAGACCAGAGATCGCAGAAAGCCCGGCGCTCTTTTTGAAGGCGTTGGTCTGCACGGTCTCGGTGGCGGCGTCGATGGCGTAGATATCGCCGAGGGCGCTGACGTCGTAGAGCCGGCGGACGCCGAAGGCGGACCGGATGAACATCTGGCCGGGCACCCGGTTTTCGCGCGTCTGCGGGGCGCCCTTCTTTTTCAACACGGCGTCGGCCGTGGCGCCGAGCCAGTCGCGCAGGCCGTCGTTCACCTCGCCGCACAGCAACAGCTCGTAAAGGGGCTCGCGCATCTCGTCGGGCAGTTCGCCGGCGTCGGCGAAGCGCTGCAGCTTTTGCCCCGCGGCGCGCACCAGCGCGCGGAAAGCCTCTTCGTTCGCGCCGGAGAGCGCGCCCTGCTCGTCGAGCTCGCGCAGCATATCCTCGTAGCGGCTGACCGCGACCTCGTTCTCAAGCGAAAGCCCCGCGCCGGACGCCTGTTTTTGCAGCGTTTTGATCTCTTCGTCCTGCAGCTTGAAATACGTGAAAAACGACAAAACGCAAACCTCGCTTTCCGGTGATCCGTTGTGCGTAAAACGGGGAAATACCCCGCCGCGGCGCATAATTCGCCGCATTATCAATACTCCGTAATATTTTATCATTGAATAAGACAAATTACAAGATTATTTTTCAGTATTTTTTATAATTTGTTTTTATTTATATTCGGGTATAAAAAAGGAGCGGATCTCTCCGCTCCCGATATGAATGAACCCGTTACTCGTTATACAGCGCGAGCAGTTTTTTGGCGATCTTGTAGACGTCGCCGCAGCCGAGGGTGATCACGAGGTCGCCGGGCTCGGCGTTCTCGTAGAGATAGCGGGCGATCGTGTCGAACGAACTGAAATGCACCGCGCCCTCGATCTTGTCGCACAGGTCCTTCGTGTGGATGTCGTAGGTGTTCACTTCGCGCGAGCCCATGATCTCGGTGAGCACGACCCTGTCGGCGATCTTTAAGACGTCCGCGAAGTCCTCGAGCAGCATATAGGTGCGCGAGAACGTGAAGGGCTGGAATACCGCCCACACGCGCTTATAATCCATCTTTTTCGCGGCCTCGAGCGTGACCTTGAGCTCGGCGGGATGGTGGGCGTAGTCGTCCGCCACCGTGATGCCGTTCGGCTCGCCGAGGATCTCGAACCGGCGGCCCGCGCCGCGGAATTCCTCGGCATGGGAAAGCACGTCATCGATCTTCGCGCCGGCGTTGACGGCAGCCGCGATCGCCGCGAGGGCGTTGAGCACGTTGTGTGCGCCCGGGATCGAAAGGCGCACGTGACCCTTCTTTTCGCCGCGGTACATCACGTCGAACTCCGGGAAGGCGCCGCGGTTGAACGTGACGTTCCGCGGGTACCAGTCGTTCGTATCGGCGCTGCCGAAGGTGATGAGGTTCTGCGCGCCGGAAGCTTTGACCGCGCGCACGGTCTTGAGGTCGTCGCCGTTATAAATCACGGCGTCGCGCGCCAGAGCGGCGAATTTCGAGAACGCCGCCACGAGGTTATCCATCGTTTTGAAGAACTCGAGATGGTCGGCGTCGATATTCAGAATCACCGCCACGCTGGGGCTGAGATCGAGGAAGGTGTTGGCGAATTCGCAGGCCTCGACCACGAGCATGTCGTCCGTCCCCACGCGGCCGTTGGCGTTGATGAGCGGCAGCTTGCCGCCGATGACGGCGGACGTGTCGACGCCGGACTGCAGCAAAATCTGCGTGAGGAGGGCCGTCGTGGTGGTCTTGCCGTGGGTGCCGCACACGCCGATGCAGTTGCCGAATTTGCGCGTGACCGCGCCGAAGAGCTTGGAGCGCTCGAACGTGGGCACGCCGGACGAACGCGCCGCAACGAGCTCGGGGTTATCGGGCAGCAGGGCCGCCGTGAACACCACCATTTCGGCGTCGCCGATGTTCTCGGCGCGTTGGCCGAGCGTGACCGGGATGCCGAGCGCGCGGATGCGGTTCAGCGTGTCGCTTTCGTTGTTGTCGGAGCCGGAGAGCCGGTAGCCCTTCGCGTGTAAAATCTCGGCGAGCGGGCACATGCCCGCGCCCCCGATGCCGATGAAATGGATGCGCCTGACGGAATCAAGCAGCCGATCTATATCGAACAAAACGATCACCTTTTGCGTTTTTTGTTTATATATAATATTATGACCAATTTGTGAAAAAGTCAAGAACTTTTTCTTTTTCGCGCCGCCCTTCAAATCGGCGCAAGAATCGCTTGACTTTGACGGGACATTATGGTAAAATTCTGTTTAATTATAAGTTTTCGTAAGAGGTATTCTGGAGGGATATATATGACTGCCTACGATTTCAGAAACGTTGAGGGAAAATGGCAAAAGATCTGGGAGGACAAGGGCGTGTTCCACGCGAAGGATTTCGACGAGAAGCCGAAGTTCTACGCCTTGGTGGAATTTCCCTACCCCAGCGGCGCCGGCATGCACGTGGGGCATATCAAGGCGTATTCGGGCCTTGAGGTGCTCACGCGCAAACGCCGCAAGGAGGGCTATAACGTCCTGTTCCCGATCGGCTTCGACGCCTACGGCCTGCCGACCGAAAACTACGCGATCAAGACCGGCATCCATCCCCGCGAAGTGACGGACAAAAACATCGCGAAGTTCACGTCGCAGCTCAAGCGCGTGGGCTATTCGTTCGACTGGGACCGCGTGGTGGACACCACGCAGGAGGACTACTACAAGTGGACGCAGTGGATCTTCCTCAAAATGTTCGAAAACGGCCTCGCCTTCCGCGACAAGACCCTGGTCAACTACTGCCCCTCGTGCAAGGTGGTGCTCTCGAACGAGGATTCGCAGGGCGGCAAGTGCGATATCTGCCACTCCGACATCGTGCAGAAGTCGAAGGACGTGTGGTACCTGCGCATCACCGCATACGCCGACAGGCTCCTGCAGGGCCTCGATACGGTGGACTTTCTGCCGAACATCCGCCTGCAGCAGGAGAACTGGATCGGCAAATCCACCGGCGCGTTCGTCGATTTCGGCGTGAAGGGCGTTGACGAGAAGCTGCGCATCTACACCACCCGCCCCGACACGCTGTTCGGCGTGACCTTCATGGTGATGGCGCCCGAGCATCCGATGCTCGACAAATATAAAGACAATATCAGGAACTGGGCCGACGTGGAGGCCTATCGCGCCGAATGCGCGAAGAAGACCGAATTCGAGCGCACCCAGCTCGTGAAGGACAAGACCGGCGTGAAGCTCGAGGGCTTTTCGGCCGTGAACCCGGTGTCGGGCAAAGAGATCCCGGTGTTCATCTCGGACTACGTGATGATGGGCTACGGCACCGGCGCGATCATGGCGGTGCCCGCGCACGACCAGCGCGACTGGGAATTCGCCCAGAAGTTCGGCGTGGACATCGTGGAGGTCATCAAGGGCGGCGATATCACGAAAGAGGCCTATCCCGGCGACGGCGAGATGGTCAATTCCGATTTCCTGAACGGCCTGACCGACAAGAAGACCTCGATCGCCGTGATGTGCGAAAAGCTCGAGGAGCTCGGCGTCGGCGAGGCCGGCGTGCAGTATAAGATGAAAGACTGGGCGTTCAACCGCCAGCGCTATTGGGGCGAGCCGATCCCGATCGTCTATTGCGACGACTGCGGCATGGTGGCCGTGCCCTACGACGAGCTGCCGCTCAAGCTCCCGCCCATGGAGAATTTCGCCCCCGGCTCGGACGGCGAGAGCCCCCTTGCGAAGGTTGAGAGCTTTGTGAACTGCACCTGCCCGAAATGCGGCAAAAAGGCGCGCAGAGAGACCGACACGATGCCCCAGTGGGCCGGTTCGAGCTGGTATTTCCTGCGCTACGTCGACCCGCACAACGACAAAGCGCTCGCCGACATGGACAAGCTCAGATACTGGGGCCAGGTGGACTGGTACAACGGCGGCATGGAGCACGTGACGCGCCACCTGATCTATTCGCGCTTCTGGCATAAATTCCTTTACGACATCGGCGCCGTGCCCACCGACGAGCCTTACGCCAAGCGCACGGCCCAGGGCTTGATTTTGGGGCCGGACGGCGTGAAGATGAGCAAATCGCGCGGCAACGTGGTGGACCCGAACGAGGTCGTGGACGAGCTCGGCGCGGACGTGCTCAGGACCTACGTCCTGTTCATGGGCGACTTTGAAAAGGCCGCGCCGTGGAGCAAGGAATCCGTGCGCGGGTGCAAGCGCTTCATCGACCGCGTGTGGGCGCTGCAGGATCTGCTGACCGAAGGCGAAGGATATTCCAAAAAGCTCGAGGCGAGCTTCCACCGCACGGTGAAAAAGGTTTCGGAGGATATCGAGACGCTCAAATACAACACGGCGATCGCCGCCCTCATGACCCTGCTCAACGAGATCTATGATACGGGCGCGATCACGAGGGACGAGCTGACGACCTTTATCGGCCTGCTCAATCCGTTCGCCCCGCACGTGACCGAAGAAATGAACGAACGCCTCGGCAACACCGAGCTGCTCGCGAGCAGCCCGTGGCCGACCTACGACGAGAACAAGTGCGTGGAGGACGAGATCGAGATCGCGGTGCAGGTCAACGGCAAGGTGCGCGGGAAGCTGATGATCCCGGCCGACGCCGATGCCGACGAAGCCATCGCCGCCGCCAAGGAAGTGGACGGCGTGAAGGCCTTCACCGCAGGCAAGACCTTCGTGAAGGAACTGTACGTCAAAGGCAGACTGGTCAATCTGGTCGTGAAATAAGAGAGGAAGATCTTTATGAAGTATTCGGGATTCGAGTTTACGTATTTTCTCGACGGCGCAAAGCACGTTGTGAACGCCGAAAACGACGCGTTCGAGCTGAAAGCTGACGTTTCCGACGGCGGCGTCAAGGCCGGCGTGACCGCGAAAAAGACGCTCACCCTGCACCGCGTGGACTTAAAGTTCGATTTCGGGTTTGAGAAGGACGACCGGTTCTTCTCGAACGGCTACCAGAGCTGGACGACCACGCGCGAATACGTGGCGACAGACAAGATGCGCGACATCACGCCGATCGCCAAGGGCAGGCTCAAGAACCTCGCCGGGATCTCGGCGGACTGCCGGTTCGTGGACTTCCCCACCGAGGCCGGGAGATTCACGTCGCACTGCTACACCTACGTCAAGCGCGGCAGGCAGATCTTTTTCGCCGGGTCACTGACCGAGCGGCAGGGCTTTACGGTGTTCTACGCCGACATGAATAAGAACAGCTTGGTGATCTCGAAGGACGTGGAGGGCGTGACCCTGCATGCCGGCACGGAATACGAGCTGTTCGACGTCGTTTTTCTCAACGGGACCTACGACGAAGTGTTCGACGAATACTTCCGCCTGATGGGCGTGAAGAAGCCGAAGATCGAGCACATGAGCGGCTATACCTCGTGGTACAACTACTTCCAGAAGATCGACGAGAAGACGATGCTCAGGGACCTCAACGCCCTTGATATCGTAAAGGAGAGCGTTTCGATCTTCCAGATCGACGACGGTTACGAGACCTTCGTCGGCGACTGGTGCGACCCGAACCCCGAAAAGTTCCCCAAGGGCATGAAGTTCATGGCCGAGTCGATCCACGACAAGGGCTATATGGCGGGCATCTGGCTCGCGCCGTTCTCGGTGCAGCTGAAGAGCCGCACCTATAAAGAGCACCCCGAATGGGTCGTGAAATACCCCAACGGCAAGCCGATCCTCGGGTGCGTGGGCTGGGGCGGCGCCTATACGCTCGACATCTATAATGACGACGCGAGAGCTTATATCAAGGGCTTTTTCGACACCGTGCTGAACGACTGGGGCTACGACATGGTGAAGCTCGATTTCCTGTATTCCGAGTGCATGTATCCGCGCAACAACAAAGCGCGCGGCACGATCATGTGCGAGGCGATGGATTTTCTGCGCGAGTGCGTGGGCGACAAGCTCATCCTCGGCTGCGGCGTGCCGCTCGGCGCGGCGTTCGGCCGCGTGGACGCCTGCCGCATCAGCTGCGACGTGGACCTCAAATACGGCGGCAAGTTCTATAACAAGCTCGGCGTGAACAACGAGGTCCCCTCGGCGCAGAACGCGATGAACAACTCCATCTTCCGCCGTCACCTCGACGGCAGAGTGTTCTGCAACGACCCCGACGTGCTGTTTTTGCGCTATTCGAACCTGACCTTCACGCTCGAGCAGAAGATCCTGCTCGCGGCCGTGAACCATATCTTCGGCAACGTGCTGTTCGTTTCGGACAACGCCGAAGAGTATAAGGGCGCGGACGTGGAAGCCCTGAGAAAGGTGTTCGCGAAGAGCGAGTTCAAGGTGATCGACGCCAACTACGTGTCGGACGACGACCTGACCGTGGAGCTCGAAAAGGACGGCAGGAGAAAGATCCTCGCGTTCAACATCAAGACCGGCAAATCGAACGTGGAGGATATCATCGGCATCCCCACGGTGAGATAAAAAAACGAAAAAACTGCCGCGGATCCGAACCGGGTCCGCGGCCTTTTTATGCGTTAAAACAGGTCCGTCAGCTGTGTGAGGCTGTCGACGGTGTGATCGGGCGGGTCCGCTGCCGCGAGGGCCGTCTGCAACCTGCCGAAGCCCTGCCTGACCCAGACCGTTTTCATGCCGACGGCCTTCGCCGGGGCGACGTCGTTATCGATCCTGTCGCCGATCATGCAGGCTTCTTCGGGGCGGCAGCGGGCAGCCTTGAGGGCGTATTTGAATATGCGCGGGTCGGGCTTCGACGCGTGGACGTCCGACGAAGAGATCACGTATTTGAAATATGGAAGAATGCCGAAGCTTTCGAGGCGCTCCGCAAGGCCCCGCGCCTGATTCGCGATCACGCCGAGGGCGTACCGTTTCGCAAGCGTTTCGAGCACGCCGGGGGCGTCCTCATACAGCGTTTCGAGCTCGAGCCGGTAGGGCGCGGCTGTTTTGATGCCGTACTTATCGAGCACGGTGCGGTACTGCGGCAGCCCCGCAGCCGACGCGAGCCCGATCTCGCGGCAGATATCGTCGGCGGTAAGGCGCAGGCGTTTCGCCTCTTCGGCGTCCGCCTGCTCGCGGCAGCGCGCCGCCCAGACCGCGTCTTCATTGACGAGCGTGTAGCCGATATCGAAAAACAAGACTTTCATCAAGATCTCCTCACGCCCCGTGCCGCGGGGCCGGTCACGGAAAAAGGTCAATCGTCCGCCGCGGGGGCGGGGCCGAGATAGGGGGCGATCCGGTCCAGCATATAACCGGCGTATTCTTCGGAGAGCCCGGCGTCGTAACCGACGTCGGCGGCTTCGGTGTATTCCTGCAGGGCGTTCCGGATCAGCGGAAGATACTTTTCGGGCAGACGCGCGAGCGCCCACTCGCCGCCCTCTTTTTTCGAGAGCACGCTCCCCTCTTCGCAGAACGCCAGCACTCTGGCCAGGTTCAAAGTCAAATACATGGGGTATTCCGTGATCTCCTCCGCGGCGCCTTCAACATCGAACCAGATGGAATCCAGATAATCCCCCGCCGGGACTTCGCCGAACGCGTCTTCGATCGCGGGGCCGTAAAGACATCTGCCGCGCGCGCGGATGACCGTAAAATGCGCGGCGAGATCTTTGTCGGTGCCGTTCATCTCGCGGATATACTCCTCGGGGTCTTCGCGGTACCGGTCGAGGTGCCCGGCCGAAAAATGCAGTTCGTAGGGCGTGGGATAGACGAAGGGCCTGCACAAGCTTTCGCGCACGACGCTCATCTCGATCCCCTTTTCCGGCGCGTCGGCGTTGAGCGCCACCGTCATCTCCATAAACGCGCGCTTTTTTTCTTCGGACGGCGTCTCGCGAACGGTCACGATCAGGTCGACGTCGCTTTTGTCGGGGTTGAAGCAGCCCATCACGGCGGAGCCGTGCAGATAGACTCCGCGTAAGTTTTCGCCGAGGATATCCTTTGAACGGCCGACAAATTCGTTCAGCAGTTCATTCAACGGTTTCACAATTCTTACCTTCTTTGTTAAATATGATTACGGCGGAGGTCGTCAGCCGATGACCTCGTAGCGCAGACGGATATAAGAATCGCGCAGGACGTCGCAGGCAATCAATTTCAAAATACTGAGCTTTGACAGCTCGTCCGGGGACGTCAGCGACGCGCCGTCGATCAGCGTGGGGGTGTCTTTGCCGCCGACCAGCACCGGGGCGACCACGAGATCCACAAAGTCTATAAGCTTTTCGCGCAGGAGCAGGCCGTTCACGGTCCCGCCCGACTGGAGCGTCAGCCGCTCGCAGCCGAAGTCTTTTCTGAGCCGCGCAAAAGCGTCACCGAGAGAGATCTTGTCCTGAAAAATGATATGCAGGTTGTCGGCATCCACCCCGAACGCGGGATGGTCACGGTTGGAGGTGATGAGCACGAATTCTTTCGATTTCGCGCAGAAATACCGCACGCCGTGCGAAGTGAGGTGCGTATTGTCGAGCAGCACGAAGGACACCGGCGATTTCGGCGGGAAGGGCTTTTCGTTTGCGCCCATCTTCGCCTGCACGCGCCCGGTGTTGAACGACCACAGGTCCGTGGTCTGCTCGATCTCGTAGTATTGGGAAAGCCCCTGCTTCACGCCGTCGAGCTTCGGAAAATCGCGGTCGACGTCCAGGTCGTCCGTCGCGCCGGTGCTGATTTTGCCGTCCGCAGACGCGAGCATGAATAAGGTGGTGATCGGTCTGAGCATTTGAGAACCTCCGGGGATCGGGTTTGTCGTTATTGTCTGACTACATAATACCATAGAAACCGACGGCTTTCAACTGTGAAATCGCGCCTTATGCCGCGGTGAAATCAAAGGCTGTTGCCTTTGGTGAAATCGTTCGGCTTCGCCTCACGGTGAAAAGAAACCCGTCCTTCACCCGCCGAAGGCGGATTTCACCGCCGCAGGCGATTTCACCCGTCTGAGAGGACGGATTTCATTGAAAAAAAGCACGCTTTCGCGTGCTTTTTTCTGTGTGAGTACTCCCAAAAGGTACAAAATCGAGGAAAGCACTCGTAAAAGGTACACGCCGTGCAGCCTGACAAATCGGAATTTGTGTCACAAGATGCCCTCATATTCCATCGAACGTGCCTTACAGCTTCCGTCAAGTTTCTCGAATTCTCCGTATCCTGCAAAATGAAGACCGCATTTCTCCATTACATGTCCGGATGAGAGATTGGGTTCCACGTGACTCGAACAAAAGTGTGTAATACCGAATTCTCTTTTGGCAAAATCGATCATCGCTTTTGCAGCTTCTGTTGCGTATCCCATTTTCCAGCAATCATATCTGAAGTTATAACCGAATCCCCAAAATCCTTCTTTATGGACACTTGGACCTATACTTCCACTTCCGATCAGTTCATTATCAGATAAACGAACATATCCGAAATGATACTCTATTCTTTTCAGCGTGGCCTTATTTAAGTACAACAGAGAGTATCGGTCATTTGCTCTATCATATTCACCAACGCGAGCACACCCTTTATTAATCATCTTTGGCGCTACTTGCAATCAACTCTTTTGCATATTCGATAGCACCAATTAAGAGCTTATGTTTGACAGATTTCTTGTTGGTTGGATCATCAACATTTTTAAACCATGTTGCATTACGATCAAAAACGCCTTGAACTTGTCCCTTTGTGGCAGGATATCCAAGAATATCCGTCATAAGTGTCTGAACGTCATACATAGAAAACTCGTCGCCGTGCCCTTCTTCTTTTACGATATATAGTACAAGCATCATCTTGTCTTTGAAATCCTTGAACGATTTGATATCCGGATACTTTTTGAGATTCAAATCGTCAGCTGAAAGAGAAGCATAAACAGAGTCGGCTTTTGCTTGCTTCTTTCTTGGTTTGGTCGTTCCCGCCTTTTTTGCTTTTGTTTCTTTAGGAACATATCCCTCGATAAAGCTGATGCCGGTTTGCGTAAGGTAGTAGCGTTTCTTATCATCACCGCTCATGATAAATGATTTTCCAACAAGCCTATTAACTACATCGCTTGGATTTTTTGGGGCAGGAGATATTCTTGCATCTTTAAAGAATTGCTTTAGATCATCACTTGTAAAATCAGGATTCCCTTTGCATTTCTCGTGGAAATAAATCAGACCCATTGCTATATCTATCTGAGATTTAAAACCCTTGCTTTTTATGAACTCATTAATGCTCATGGTGCTCAAATCAGCGTGAGTATCTATGATTGTTTCTTCTTTACCTGCAGCAATTACAGGAACTGGCGCCTCCGCGATATAGGCCTGAGACGTCCTTGAACTCTTTATTGCATCTACTGCAGCCGGTAAAATGATATTTGTAAAATTCTGGCGTTGTGCCTCAACATCGGCTGTTTGCCCTTTGGCATAAAATTCGATTTCTCCAATCTTAATTTTTACTTCAAGCTCATTGTTACTCATTTTGTTTCCTCCTTACATTAAACCCGCACGATTATAAAGATCTTCCATCATTACCCTATAATCGCGTTGAATATCGGTTATATCTTTTTGCCCTGCTGTGTATGTAATGCTGTGCGCCGAATTATTACCAACTTCGCGGAAAGCGTCAAAGTTTTTACTGATCCGCGCCGGAACACCTAATGCTTTGTTTTGTACCGCGTCTTTAACAATAGCTTCCAGCATTATGTGCGTTCCATCCGGCTTTGAAATGGCCGCCTCAATTCCAGCATTCTGATAGGTGAGTACGAGAAGAATCTCAAATAGTCGTCTCATCAATACCGCACACGCATCAAAACAGTTGTGGCTATATGTATGATTGATTTGCTTTATTAGCTTGTCGAGATAACCACGCTTCCCGCAAAACTTGCTTTCATCAATCAGTTCACTGCTGGATTCTATGTTCTCCGTGTCGTTCCATAAGGAAGCATGCTGAGACTCAAGTTCCTGCAAAACAGTTGGAATAAATTCAAGAGTACTCTGCATTCCCTTGATTGTGCGCATCTTGTGCTTATCAAGCAATGCTTTTTTCACACGTGTCACATTTATTGCGTTAAATCCAAAATCGGAGAACAGCGTTTGAATCCCTTTTGGTTCAAATTGAGATTCTCCGGTTTCCTTAAAATGGTAATAACAAATCAGCAAAGCTTGATCAACTTGTCTTTGATCATCTAGTCTAACCGCTTGCTTGTAGTCAATTTGTTTCATATTACTGCTCCTCGGTTTTGTTTTCATCTTCTTCGTCCGGCAAAACCTCAATAATATCGTCCACTGTGCAGTCAAGCATACGGCAGATTTTTGCCAGTACCTCTACGCTGACCGGCTGATCCTTGCCCATTTTCGCCATGGCATTGGATGTGATGCCGGCCTCTCTCCGAAGTGTTGTTTTGTTGATTTTCTTATCAATCATCAGCTTCCAAAGCCTGTTGTATGAATAAGCCATCTCTATTTCCTCCGTTTCTGAATCAGCTTCGGTAAATGGCATTCCAAGGTTTTGATCATTATACCATAAAAACTCCCTGTGTTCAACAGATTTCGGCATATTTCAAATAAATACTTATTATCTCAACCGTCACGAACAGGAGGAAAGACTCGAACCTGCCACTGCGTTTCTGCGTAATACTTTGCTTTTTCAAAAGGTCCTTTATCTGCGAGGTTTTGGAAGGTTCAAGTCCTACCTCCTATAACCTTTTGTTCGTTCTTTGCAGAGCAAAGAAACGCAAAAAGTACACCAGCATTTTCGGGCTGTTCCAGCCGCTGAACGCAAAAAAACGGGCTCCAAAGCGACTGATCGACTGCTCCGAAGCCCGATTTCACTGTATTTTGCCTGTTTTTCGCCCAAAATGCAAGAAAAAACCTCTTTTGCCTTGGTAGACAAAAGAGGTTTCTTTCATGCCTAAGTACGCCCAAAAGTACACTTTTTAAGCTAAGTACGCCTAAAAGTACACCAGCGCACAGCTCAACAAGGCGTAAGTTGTCAGCACTCAAGTTGAAGATACTTTGACAACGCGCCATCTTCTTCAAATTCTTCC
>JAFZOL010000026.1 GCA_017550625.1 Clostridia bacterium
GCAAGCGACATATCTTTGCGCGGCTCCGCCGCGCCCCTGGCCTCTGGCCTCTGGCCCCTGGCCTCTGGCCCCTGGCCTCTGGCCCCTGGCCTCTGGCCCCTGGCCTCTGGCCCCTGGCCTCTGGCCCCTGGCCTCTGGCCCCTGGCCTCTGGCCCCTGGCCTCTGGCCTCTTTTTTACGCGCTGCGCTTAATAAGTACCGCTCAGGTCCTCGACCTTCGTCTCTTTCACGCTCTTCTGTCTGCGCGAGCCGGCGATCTTTTTCTGCAGAAGGTCCCAATAGAGGTCTTCGTCGACCGGCAGCTCCACGGTCTTGTTAAGCCACGAGGAGAGGAAGGCGGCGTTCGAGATCATCAGGCCGTTGATGCCCTCTTTGCCTTCGGCTACCAGCGGCTCGCCGCGCAGGATGTGAGAGGCGAAGGCGTTCAGCACGCCCGTGTGCTGGGGGTTCTGGCCGTCCGTTTCGACCTTGCGCCACGCGCCCGGCAGCTTCTCGAAGCCCTTTTCGGCATGCGCGATCTGGTCGGCGGTGCTGCCTTCGAGCTCATAGATCCACAGCGCGTCGCCCTCCGGGAACGGGGACGACATATCGCACAGGAGCTTGGCACCGTCCAGCGTGATCTCGAGGCGGTTGGTGCCGGGGCAGTCGCCCGTGGTGGTGATGAAGGTGCCGGTGGCGCCGTTCGGGTATTCGGCGTAGATCGTCACGTCGTCCTCCACCTCGATGTCGTGCCACTTGCCCTCGTGGCAGAAGGCGCGGATCTTATTGGGCATACCGCACAGCCACTGCCAGAGGTCGAGCTGATGCGGGCACTGGTTGAGCATCACGCCGCCGCCCTCGCCGGACCACGTGGCGCGCCACGCGCCGGAGTCGTAATACTGCTGGGTGCGGAACCAGTCGGTGATGATCCAGCTCACGCGTTTGATCTCGCCGTATTTCTTCGAGTCGATGAGCTCCTTCATCTTGCGGTACAGGCAGTTCGTGCGCTGGTTGAACATGATGGCGTAGGTCTTGTCGCTCGTTTCGGTATAGTCGATGAGCTCGCGCACCTGCTTGGTGTAAACGCCGGCAGGCTTTTCGCTCATCACGTGCAGCCCCGCCTCCATCGCCTCTTTCGTGAGGTCGGGGTGGATGTAGTGGGGCGTGGCGATCAGCACCGCGTCGCACAGGCCCGAATGAATGAGTTCCGACGCGTCGGTAAAGCACTTTACGCCCGGGAACTGCTCCTTCACGAAGCCGAGCTTCTTTTCGTCGATGTCGCAGGCCGCGGAGACCTCGATCTCCGGGGTCATGCCGCCCGCCCAGTTGCGGATGTGGGCGCTGCCCATGTTGCCGACGCCGATGACGCCGAGACGCACTTTCTCCATAGAATGACCTCCTTAATATGTCAGGGAATTCATGTATTTCCAGCTCTCCTCCGTCGAAACGAAGGGGTCGCCGTTCGTCCAGTCGCCGTCCTGCTCGTACACGATGAACGGCACGTCGGTCTCGCACGCCGCCCTGTAAACGGCGTCAAGGCCCGTGACGCCCTGCCCGAGCGACACGAAGCGTTTGCCGGGCTTGTTGTCCACGGTCTCGCCCGTGAGCACATAATCCTTGAAGTGCAGCACCTTCACGCGCCCCTTGAGGCGATAAAGCCAGTCGGCGGGGTCCTGCCCCGCGTAATGCATCCACATCACGTCCGGGATCAGCTTCACGTTCGCGGGGTCGGTCTCTTCGAGCAGCACGTCGTAAAACGACCTGCCGTCGCCGTCTTTCAGCGGCGCGAACTCGAAATCGTGGTTGTGGTAGTGGAACGCCATGCCGTGTTTCGCGAGCTTCCTGCCGATCGCGTCGACCTCGCGCGCGAACTCCCGCGTATGTTCGAGGGTGTCGCGCCGCTCCTCGGGGCACCAGCCGAGCCCCAGGGCGTCGCAGCCGAGGATCTTGTGGTCCTCGATGAGGGCGTCAAGGCGGCTCTCGATCTGATCGAGGTTTTTGTGCGTCACGCACACGGCCATGCCGTGCCGGTCGCAGATCTCGCGCTGCACGGCGGCGGGGAAGTCGCCGACGGCGCTGATCTGAACGTCTTTCACGCCGAGGGCTTCAAGCCGCCCGAGCGTCACGTCAAAGTCCGCCGGGTTCCGGCAGAAATCGCGCAGGGTATAGAGTTGGATGCCGAGGATCGGATGGTTCATGGGAGCCTCCTTTGGCGGAACGTAAGAGGCCGGAGGCCAGAGGCCAGGGGCCGGGGAAAGAATGCAAAATGCAAAATACAAAATACAAAATTATAGGGACCGGTGTCCGTGGCAGAGCCGCGTAGTCTCTTTTTCGGTAGCGCGGCAGACCTCTGCCGCCGCGCGAAGAGATGATTGGTATTGTATCCCGGCCGGACGGCGTGCCCGTCGCCCGGGTATCTCCGAATCCCGTTCCATATCCGTCGGGCGGCAGAGGTCTGCCGCGCTACTGTTTAAAACTCCCGTGCACCCGTGCACCCGTGGACCGTGCACCCGCGCGGCATCGCCGCGCCCCTGGCCCCTGGCCTCTGGCCTCCGGCCCCTTCTCAGTCCCACACAAAATCACTGAACGTCCACCGGTTGATGATCGTGCCGGTGGCCTTGACGACCGAGGTCTTGATGAAGAACAGGTTGATGTTCATGTCCACGTCCACGTTGATCACGTTTTTCTGCGTCAGCGTGAGGATGCGCCCGGTGTGGGCGTCGATCTCACAGGTGATCTCGTTCTGTGTGTAGTCGAAGTCGTATTTGAAATCATCCTTGTCGAACACGGGCACGTAGCTCTCGGCGCCCTCGGCGAAGTTCTCGCGCGAGATCGGGGTCATGATCTTCGAAAAATCGTCCTTGCCGGGCTCGGCGTTGTGGGCGTCCTCCACGGTGATCTTGAGCACCTGCACCTTGCCGTCGGTATAGGCGGACGCCGACTTGATGATCGAATAGTTTTCGAGCGTGCAGCCCACGGTCTCGCCGTAGGCGGGGAATTTCGCCTTGACCTCAAGGTCGCTGTGCGGGGGCACGGTCAGGTTGCTGCCGGCGTCGCCCGAGGCCTTGATCATCTCGGTCGCCACGAGGTTCAGAATGTTGTTCGCGAGCTGCAGCTTGCCCTCGCCCGCCTTCACGTCCTGCGTGGTGATCTCCTGTTTGCGGGTAAAGCCGGGGCAGCGGAGCTTCACGTCGTCGAGCACCTGTTTATACAGATCCATCACGCTCTCTTTGCTCAGCGGCATGGGCGCGTAGGAATCGAGCTCGGTGATGCCCGTGCCCGCGAGCGGGTCCTTGGTTGTGGGCTCTTCGGTCGTCGGCGGTTCGGTGGGCTCGTTGGTGGTCGCTTCGGTCACCGGCGCGGTCTCGGACGGGACTTCGTCGGAAGGTTCGGGTCCGGTCTCTTCCGCGGGCATCCAGCTCGAGCACGCCGAAAACGCCGCCGTGAGCAGCGCGATCGCGAAAATGATGGCGAGCAAAGACTTGAAACGCATATGACTACTCCTTTTGGGATGCGAAGGGGAGAAATGCAGAAAGGAAGGGCGCACAGGGCACACAGGGCCGAGGGCGCACAGGGATCGTTATGGTGAGGGGTGAGGGGTGAGAAGTGAGGAGTTAAGGGGCCTGCGGCCGGCATTATAAATATGGGTAAGGGCGAAGCCCTTCCAAAACCCCTCACTCCTAACTTCTAACTCCTAACTGTCTCCGCGCGTCGCGAAGCGACACATCACTGGCGAACGCCCTTCTCCCCGTCCCTGTAATAATTAGTATGGGTGATCGGGTGCGTCGTATGCGCCCAGATGTCGTCGGCCACGGGCGCCCACTCGTAGGCGAACTCGTCGCACTTGCCGCACAGGGTCTCCACGTCCTCGCGGTGGATGAGGTCGCTGCTCTTCGCGCCGGTCTCCTTGATGATCTCCCTGAGCTTGTCGGGGTTCTCGAGCATGGGACAGGGCCGCAGGTGATTGTCGTTGAAGGGCTGGCCCTTGTGATACGCCATGAACAGCGGGCTCTGCAGGGCCTCGAGCAGGGTGTGGGTGCGGATGTTCGCGTCGGAGAAGTGGATGAACACGCAGGGCTCCATGTCGCCCGCGGAGTTGATGTGGAAATAGTTTCTGCCGCCCGCGATGCAGCCGCCCACGTATTCGCCGTCGTCCTGGAAGTCGATCACCATCATGGGCTTGCCGGTGGCGGAATTGCGCATTTTTCTGAGCCAATAATACATGGTCTTGCGCTGGGTGGGCGAGGGGATCAGCTCCTTGTCGGCGCCGCGGCCCACGGGCATGTAGTTGAAATACCACGCGTATTTCACCCCGGCGGCGATCATCTTGTCCACGAAGTCGTCCGAGATCACGTAGTCGAAATTCTTGCGGGTATAGCACACCGAAATGCCGTAAAGGCAGCGGTGCTTTTTGAGGAGCTCGAGCGCGCGCATGGTGTTTTTGTAGGCGCCCTCGCCGCGGCGGAAGTCGTTCGACTCCTCGGTGCCCTCAATGGAGAGCGCGAACGCGAGGTTGCCCACCTTTTTCACGTCCTCGCAGAAGGCGTCGTCGATCAGCGTGCCGTTGGTGTAGGCCATGAAGGCGCAGTCGGGGTTGTTGCGGCAGAGCTCCAGCACGTCGCGCTTGCGGATGAGCGGCTCGCCGCCGGTGAGCATGAAGAAATGGGTGCCCAGCGCCTTGGCCTGACTCACGATGCTCTGCATCTCAAAGTTCGACAGGTTCGAGCGGTAGCCGTATTCCGCGGCCCAGCAGCCCTTGCACTTGAGGTTGCACGCGGACGTGGGGTCGAACAGGATGATCCACGGGATGTTGCAGTGATATTTGCCGCGGTTGGCGCGCACTTCCTTCGTGCCGAAATAGCCGCCCTCCACGCCGAGCGACAGCAGCATGTGCTTCACGATGCCGCGGTCCACGTCGCCGAGGATGCCCTTGGCGAGCTGCGTGTAGATGTTGTTGGGGTCGGCGGCGGCCTTTCTCATTTTCGCGAAATTCTCGGCGGGAAAGACCTTGTCGCCGAAAATGCGGTGCGCCCCGTCAAGCAGCTTGACGAGGTTTTCCTCGGGATTTTTATCCACATATTTGAAAATCCGGTCCAGGGCGGCCGACGCGGCCGAAACGACCGCCTTCTTTTTCAAAGACATGACTTTTCCTCCATCGGGGTGCATTCATCTTCAGTATATCAGTATAGCACTTTTTTTGCCCGCTTGCAAGCGTTTTTCCGCGGGTTTCGCGGGCCGAACGGGACGTTTCAAGCGCAGTTTACCTTATTTCGGGCGCGAATTGGAACGATTGTCATTTTTACACTTGTTTCTGTCACTTTTGTATGGTAAAATATCTGCGGTTTTGTGTTACAATGAGAGCCGTAACCCGTTTATGATACAGGAGAAAAAACAACCGATGAAACGATTCTTTTCCGGCGCGCTCGCCGCGCTGCTCACAATAACCCTCGCCCTTCTCGCCCTCACGGGCGTCTTTGCCGCCGTGCCCGAAACGGACGCGTCGAAAACGCTTGCCGACCCCGCCGGCCGGGTGATCGGCGTCGCGGCAAGGGGCGTGTGGTCGATCTATCCCGAAAACTCGCTCGAGGGGCTCTTGGCCGTCAGGGGCACGGGCCTCACGCACGTGCTGGCGGACGTCTCCGTCACCGCCGACGGCGTGGCGGTCCTGCTGCCCGAAAACGGGGCTGCCCGTATGCTCGGCGCGTCCGTCGAAAACGTGTCGGCGATGATGAGCAAGGACGTCCTTTCGATGCCCATGAAGAACCGCCTCGGGGGCGAGGCGAACGCCTTCACGGAATACCTCGTGTCCACGCTGGAAGACGCTCTCCCGGCGCTCGGGCGCGCGGGGCTCACGCCCGTGCTCAAGTTCGACGTGTCGGCGCTCGACAAGATCCTGCCCCTCACCGGAGGCACGGACGCGGTGCTCTGGCTCACCGGCAAAGAAAAGGACGTGAAGGCCGCCGCGGCGACGCTCGGCGACACGCCGTTCCTCACCGAGATCCGCTCGAACGTGATCTTCCATGTCACGTCGTTCGTGGATAAAATGAAAGACGCCGGGGCGCTCGGCGTGGTGCTCAAGACCTCGAACCGCTACGGCGTGAACTTCTACCGCTCCACGCTCAAGCGCTTCGACATCCTGCGCGCGGTGATCGACTGCACCGAGCCCGAGACCGCCGGCTATCGCGAGGATACCGTCAAATGGTGGGACGACGCGATTTCGCGCGGCTTCAGCGTGATCGTCACCGACGACGCCGAGGGCTTCGGGCGGTACCTCGCCGACTGTGAGAGCGCACGCGCGAGACTTTCTAACTTATATAGCTACGCCACGAACGAGGCGAAGATCCCGGCGTTCAACGGCGAGCTGCTCAATGACTACGAAAAGGCCTACACCGACGGCGTGAACACCTCGAAAGCCCTGCTCGACGACGCCTCGTCCTCGCTGCAGGACCTGCGCGACGCCTACACCGCCCTCAACTCCGCCTTAAAGACCATCGAGCTCAACTATTCCGAGATTGAGGCGGGCGTCGCGGGCAAGACCGTCACCCTGCCGCGCATCCTGCTGTGCGTCGCCTTCGCCGCCGCCGTCGTCGCGGTGCAGGTGTACTTTTATAAGAGAAGGAAAGCGTAAGACAAGAGGCCAGGGGCCAGAGGCCAGAGGCCAGGGATGCGCGGCGCAGCCGCGCGGACTATGCTACCGCAATACATCCCCCCTCCGCCACCTGTCATTTATTATAGGTAAGGGCGGATGGTCTCGCCTGCCGGCTCGGTCGGCGCTTCTGCCTGCGGCAGAGGTGTCCACCGGACACCCGCGCCCCTTCCTTCATCCCTCACTACTCACCCCTCACTCCTCACCCTTCACATCAATTCTGTATTTTGTATTTTGCATTTTGCATTCCCACAAAAGGAGACTTTTCGATGACCACCCTCTATCTCTGCCTTTTCATCGCCGTGTTCGTGGGCGTGAACGCGCTGAACCCCGTCTACGTCAAGGCGCAGCGGAACGGCCCGAATTATAAGACGCTGGCGCTCAAGATGACCTGCGCCACGGGCTATATGGTCACCTGCGTGCTCTCGATGCTGATCGGCAACAACTTTTCAAAGTTCGCCCTGCTCATCCTGCTTGCGCTGGGCTTAAGCTGGATCGGCGACCTGTTTCTGCACCTGTGGCAGACCAAGGTCTTTCCGGCCATCGGCTTTCTGGGCTTTTTGTCGGCCCACTTCGTGTTCATCGCCGCCTACTGGACGAAGATCAAAGAGCTTTCGCCCGACCGCGCGTTCTTCACGGTGCCCGAAATTGCGGCTGTCGCCGCCTTCTGCGTGTTCTTCATCCTGTTTTCGCTGAAGATCGGCACGAACCTCAAAAGCGTGCTCGTGGTGCCGGTGCTTATTTACTGCGCGGTGATCACCACGATGCTCTGCAAGGCCGCCGTGATGGGCGTGCTCTACGCGAAAGCGGGGCTGCCGCACGGCTCGCTCGCCGCAACCACGGCGATCCTCGGCGCGGCGCTGTTCGTGGCGTCCGACTTCTCGATCGCGATCCTGCTATTTAATGAAAAGCACAAAAAGAACTACCCGCTCAAGATGTTCAACATGGTGACGTATTTCATGGCGGTGCTTCTGCTCTCGGCGCTCCCCATGCTGATCGCGGCATAAAATTTATGTCCCATTTTTCCACCATATCTTGTGCAAAAAGAATAAATTGAAAAAATTTCGATCAAGATATTGATTTTCGGAGATCCGTGTGATATAGTATATATCACGCGGAATTTTTCCGCCTTTTTTCAGGAGAATACATCGAAATACAGAAGAAAAACGAGAAGGAGAGAGCTTATGTATCAGGTCATGAAGCGCGACGGCAAGCTCGCGGAATTTGACATCACGAAGATCGCCGACGCGATCGAAAAGGCCTTTGAGGCGCAGAACAAGCCCTATAACCGTTCCACCGTCGATTTCATCGCCCTCAGGGTGACGGCGGATTTTGAAGACAAGATCCACGACGGCGTGATCGACGTCGAGGCGATCCAGGATTCCGTTGAGCACGTGCTCGGCGAGGCCGGCTACGCCGACGTGGCGAAGGCCTATATCCTGTACCGCAAGAACCGCGAAAAGATCCGCAACATGCGCTCCACCATCCTCGACTACAAAGAGATCGTGGATAACTACGTCAAGGTCACCGACTGGCGCGTGAAAGAGAACTCCACCGTGACCTATTCGGTGGGCGGCCTGATCCTTTCGAACTCCGGCGCGATCACGGCGAACTACTGGCTTTCCGAGATCTACGACGAAGAGATCGCCAAGGCCCACAAGAACGCCGACATCCACCTGCACGACCTGTCGATGCTCACGGGCTACTGCGCGGGCTGGTCGCTTCGCCAGCTCATCGAAGAGGGCCTCGGCGGCGTCACGGGCAAGATCACCTCGGCCCCCGCCAAGCACCTCGCCACGCTCTGCAACCAGATGGTCAACTTCCTCGGCATCATGCAGAACGAGTGGGCGGGCGCGCAGGCGTTCTCGTCCTTCGACACCTATCTTGCTCCCTTCGTGCGCACCGACCGCCTCACCTACGACGAGGTCAAAAAGTGCATCGAGAGCTTCATCTACGGCGTGAACACCCCGTCCCGCTGGGGCACGCAGGCGCCCTTCTCGAACATCACGCTCGACTGGACCTGCCCCGCCGACCTCGCCGTGAAGCCCGCCATCGTGGGCGGCAAGCCGCAGGATTTCACCTACGGCGACTGCAAGGAAGAGATGGACATGGTCAACAAGGCCTTCATCGAGACCATGATCGAGGGCGACGCCAACGGCCGCGGCTTCCAGTATCCGATCCCCACCTATTCGATCACCCGCGACTTCGACTGGAGCGAGACCGAGAACAACCGCCTGCTGTTCGAAATGACCGCGAAATACGGCACGCCCTATTTCTCGAACTACGTCAACTCCGACATGGAGCCCTCCGACGTGCGTTCGATGTGCTGCCGCCTGCGTCTGGACCTCAGAGAGCTGCGCAAAAAGAGCGGTGGCTTCTTCGGCTCCGGCGAATCCACCGGCTCGATCGGCGTCGTCACCATCAACATGCCGCGCATCGCCTATCTCAGCGAGAACGAAGAGGAGTTCTTCAAGCGCCTCGACAAGATGATGGATATCTCCGCCCGCTCGCTCAAGGTCAAGCGCACCGTGATCACGAAGCTGCTTGAAGAGGGGCTCTATCCCTACACGAAGCGGTATCTCGGCACGTTCGAGAACCACTTCTCCACGATCGGCCTCGTGGGCATGAACGAGGCGGGCCTCAACGCCAAGTGGATCGGCCTCGACATGACGCACAAAGAGACGCAGGAGTTCACCAAGCGCGTGCTCAACCACATGCGCGAGCGCCTGTCGGACTATCAGGAGCAGTACGGGGACCTCTATAACCTCGAGGCCACGCCCGCGGAATCCACGGCCTACCGCCTTGCGAAGCACGACGTCGCCCGCTATCCCGACATCAAAACGGCAGCCGGCGACTGCGGCACGCCCTATTACACGAACTCCAGCCATCTGCCCGTGGGCTACACCGACGATATCTTCTCGGCCCTCGACGTGCAGGACGAGCTGCAGACGCTCTACACCTCCGGCACTGTGTTCCACGCCTTCCTCGGCGAGAAACTCAGCGACTGGAAGAGCGCCGCGACCCTCGTGCGCAAGATCGCCGACAACTATCGCCTGCCTTACTACACCCTGTCCCCGACCTATTCGGTCTGCCGCCAGCACGGCTACATCGCCGGCGAAGAGTATAAGTGCCCGAAGTGCGGCGGCGCCACCGAGGTGTATTCCCGCATCACCGGCTACTACCGTCCCGTGCAGAACTGGAACGACGGCAAGACGCAGGAGTTCAAGGACAGAAAGGTGTATAACATCGGCACGTCCCGCCTGACCCACACCGGCCCCGTGGACTGCTGCGGCAGCGAACCTCTGTTCGAGGTCTATCCCGACGCCCCCGCGGCCCCCGTGGCCGAAGAGAAGCCCGCCGCCATCCTCTACGCCACCGAAACCTGCCCCAACTGCAAGCTGGCGGCCGCGTGGCTCGAAAAGGCCGGCGTCCCGTTCGAAAAGCGCTTCGTGTCCGAGCACAAGGACGAGGCGAACGCCCTCGGCCTGAAGCAGGCTCCCACCCTCGTCGTGGAAGAGGCCGGCGACACCAAGATCTACGCCGGCGTCGCCGCTGTCAAGGGCTATATCGATTCGCTCAAATGATCCCTGCCCGCCAACAGGCGGACCGGTGAGAGTTGATATATGACAAGCCCCGCTGGAAACAGCGGGGCTTGTCGTTCCGGCAGCCGCCTGAAAAGCGGCGGACTCTTTTAAAAAGTGTGGAGTGTGAAGTGTGAAGTGTGGAATGTCGGAAGGGCTCCGCCCTTACCCGATTATATTATAATGGGGTACGGGGCGAAGCCCCGTCCTCCATTTCACATTTCACATTCCACATTTCACATTCAAAAAAACCGTGCCGAGGCACGGTTTTTTGATTCATATTCCGCGGATCTCCACGGTCGGGATGTATTTGCGCGCGCGGTCGCGCATCTCGATGAGGGTCGCTTCGTCGTGGGCGGAGCAGGTGCCCGCGGCTAAGATCCCGGAGTCCTTGAACTGCTGCAGATAATAGCGCGGCGCGCCCGCGATCCCGCGCGCGATGGCCTCGACGTCGGCCACGGTGTGGTATTCCCTGATCACCGTGGTGCGGAACTCGTAGTCGACGCCCGACTCCATCAACAGCCGCACGCTCTTTTTCATCGGGGCGAGGTCCAGCCCTTCGCGCCCGCAGGTCGCGGCGTATTTGCCGTCGCTGTTTTTAAGGTCCATCGCCACGTAGTCCAAAAGGCCTTCGTCGATGAGCGCCTTCAGCGCGTCGGGGTAGAAGCCGTTGGTGTCGAGCTTAATAAGAAAGCCGAGCTCGCGCACGCGGCGCAAAAAGGGCGCGATGTCCCGCTGCGCCAGCGGTTCGCCGCCGGTGATCGCAACCCCGTCGAGCAAGCCCTGTCGGGACGTTAAAAACGCGAAGAAATCCTCCTCGTCGATCTCGCCCGCGTTCGGCGGCACGATCAGCGCCGCGTTGTGGCAGAACGGGCACCTCAGATTACAGCCCCCCGTGAACAGGGTGCAGGCGGTCTTGCCCGGAAAATCGAGCAGCGTGAGTTTTTGCAGCCCCTGCAGGTTCATGCGCCGCCTCCTTTTCTGCGTTTGTCGGCTTTCTTCGAGAGGAAGGTGCCGACGCTCTGGAACAGCTGCACGAGCACGATCAGCAAAATCACGGCGAACAGCATGACGAGGAACTTATAGCGGTAGAAGCCGACGTTGATGGCAAGCGAGCCGAGGCCCGTGCCGCCCACGGCCGCGCTCATGGCGGTATAGCCGAGAACCGTGGTCAGGGCGATGGTCACGTCCGAGAGCAGGGAGGGAAAGGCCTCGGGCAGCAGCACCTTCGTCACGATCTGCCTCGGCGACGCGCCGATGCTTTTCGCGGCCTCGATCACGCCGGGGTCCACGCCCCTGATCGACGCCTCGAACAGGCGCGTGATGAACGGGAAGGCCGCCACCACGAGCGACACGATGAACGAGTTGTTGCCCACGGCCGTGCCGAGCAGCAGGCGCGTGAACGGGATCACAAGGATAATCAGGATCAAAAACGGAACGCTGCGCAGCACGTTGATGACGAAGCCCAGCACCTTGAGCACGGGCTCGGGGACTCTCAGCACGCCGTTTTTGCCGCCGGCGGCGAGCAGCACGCCCAGCGGCAGGGCGATAATTGCCGCGATCAGCGTCGAGAGCAGGGTGATATACAGGGTGTCCCAGAGCGCGGGCAGGAATTCCGCCTTCACGATGGAAACAGCCTCCGCCCACGCCGCGGCGGAGAAAGTCTTTTCATTCAGTACCACGGCCGGGCACCTCCTCTGCCGTCACGTCGTCAAGCTCGGCGATATAGCTTAAAGCCCGTTCGACGTCCTTTCTGCCGTTCGGCAGGCTCAGAAGCATCGACCCGTAGGTCCTGCCCTCGATCGTCTTCGTGGAGGCGTTGAGGATCGACGCCACGATGCCGCGCTCGATCGCCATGGTGGCGATCAGGGGCTTTTCGGTGGCCTCCACGCCGCCGAACACCACGCGGATGCACCCCTCGGACGCGCCGTCGCCCTCGTTGAGCTCGAAACCGTCGGGGAACACGAGACGCCTGGCGGCGCGGCTCTTCGGGCGCGAGAACACCTCCGCCACCTTGCCGACCTCCGCCACGGTGCCCTTGTCGAGGATGGCCACGCGGTCGCAGATATCCTCCACCACGCTCATCTGGTGTGTGATGACGATGACCGTGAGCCCCAGCTCGCGGTTGATCTCGCGGATCAGCGATAAGATCTGCGACGTCGTTTTCGGGTCGAGGGCGCTCGTGGCCTCGTCGCAGAGCAGGATCTTCGGGTCGCTCGCGAGGGCTCTCGCGATCGCCACGCGCTGCTGCTGCCCGCCCGAGAGCTGCGACGGATAGCTTTTGGCCTTTTCGGGCAGCCCCACGCGGGTGAGCAGCTCAAGGGCGCGCTCTTTGGCCCAACGTTTGGACACGCCGGCGAGCTCCATCGGCAGCGTCACGTTCTTGAGGCACGTGCGCTGCTGCAAAAGGTTGAAGCTCTGAAAGATCATCGATACCTCGCGGCGCTTTTCGCGCAGCTCCTTGGGGCTGAGCGTCGCCACGTTCACCCCGTCGAGCAGCACCTGCCCGTCGGTGGGACGCTCGAGCAGGTTGATGCAGCGCACCAGCGTCGATTTGCCGGCGCCCGACATGCCGATGATGCCGAAGATCTCGCCGTCGCCGACGGTGAGGCTCACGTTTTCAAGCGCCCGCACCTCCCCGTCGGGGGAGGCGAAGGTTTTTGAAAGGTTTCTGATCTCGATCATAAAGCGGTTTTATTTGACCTCGGGCAGAGCGGCGGTCTTGCCGGCGTAAACGCCCATCGGCTCCACGTGCACGGCGAGCACGCTCACAAGGTCGGTGCCGTTCTCTTCGTTGAAGCTGTCAAGATAGGGCACGTGCTGGAAATAGTTGGCGTCGAGCTCGCCCGCGTCGACCACAAGGTTCGGCTGGACGTAATCGGTGTACACGCGGATATCAAGGGTGATGTCCTTTTCGGCGAGGATCTTCTTGGCTTCTTCCAGGATCTCGGCGTGGGGCGTGGGGGAGGCGGCCACGGAGATCGTCTGGCCCGCGAGCGGGGCGTAGTCGAGGTCGGCGTCATAGCCGTCGCCGGGCTCTTCCACGACCGAAAGCACGTCCTTGCCGTATTTCTGCTCGATGAAATCCGCCACCTGCTTCGAAGACAGGGCGGCCACGAGCGCCTTGATAAGCGGGGCTTCCTCGTTGCCCTTCTTCACGGCGAGGATGTTCGAATAGGCGGAATACGCGCCCTCAAGCGCAAGCGCGTCCTTCGCGGGCGAAAGGCCGGCGTCGATGGCGTAGTTCGAGTTGATCACGGCGAAGTCCACGTCGGGCAAAAAGTTCGGGATCTGGGCGGCCTCGATCTCTTTGATCTCGATGTTGAGCGGGTTCTCGGCCACGTCGAGCTTGGTGGCGGTGAGGCCCACGCCGTCCTTCAGCTTAATGAAGCCGAGGGATTCGAGGATGCGAAGCGCGCGCGCCTCGTTCGACGGGTCGTTGGGCACGGCGATGACGTAAGAATCCTTGTTCGCGGGGGCGTCGGCGGACGAACCTTCGTCGGGTTCGGCTTCGTTGCCGCCGCAGGCGGCGAGCACGCACACGGAAGCGAGCAGGAACACGAGGGTCAGGATCAGGGCGATTGCTTTTTTCATAATGGTTTCTCCTTTTCTTCGGCGTTTCTCCGAGGGAATTTGATTTGAGCCGCGGCGGGCATAAAAAACGGGAGCCCCTCAGCTCCCGAAAAATGCCTGCGCGGTATCAAAAAGGTCAAGCGATACCGTTGACGAAGCATTTTTCGGAAAGCTTCATCATGCACATGCACATCATCATGCCGTTTTTGCTGCCGACAGTCAGGTACATCGCGGTATCCTCCTCTTTGAAGTACTGCCATCTTAGCACATCGCCGCGGCGAAGTCAAGCACAAAATCGCTTTTCGCTTATGATAAACTTTGATTTCTTCAATCAGTTTCCGGAAACGGTGTCCTCATAATTCGACAAATTTCGATAATCGCGCGGAAAAAGATTGCCATATGTCATAAAAAATACCATAATTTTGCATTAAATTCAGAAAAAACCTTGACTTGTTTGGCGTATTATGTTAGAATTCAAATAAACAAAACAAAGAAAGGACGATCGATATGAAAGCAACGGGAATCGTGAGAAGATTTGATGAAAACGGCAGGTTCGTGCTGCCCATGGAAGTGCGCAGAATGCTCGATCTCGATATGCCCGGCGACGCGGTCGAGGTGTATCTCGACGGCGAAAGCGTGGTGCTCAAGAAGTATAACCCCTCGTGCCTGTTCTGCGGCGAGGCCGACGATCTTGTGGTGTATAAAGAAAAGCGCGTGTGCAGAAAGTGCGTCGAAAAGCTCGTGATGCTGGCTGAGGACTGAGAAAAGCAGCCCGTTTCGTACAGCGGAACCGCACCCCGATAATACTGAAAAAGAGGACAGTTTGCGGACTGTCCTCTTTTATTATTTCTGTTATTTTATCCGATCTCGACCCACATCATCGGCCGGATGCCGGAATACGCGTAGGCGTTGTTGCTGCCGACGCCGCCGGTCCCGGCGTAGATATACGCCATGTAATCCTCCACGAAATCGGCGCTTCTGAGCCAATAATTGTTCTCTTCGATGGCCGCGTCCTTCTTATCGGGATAATAGGTCTCGATCTCTTCCTTGGACGCGAGGAAGACGTAATCCTCGGTGTCGGGGCCGCCGGGCCGCTGCCACGTGGAATCATCCGCCGTGTGGACGCTCGTCAGCGCGATCTTCGCCCGTTCGGCGGGCGTGAAGGTCCAGTCGAGGAACTCGTCGCCGTTGAGATACTTGCGCAGGGAGCACATCTCCCAATAGCAGGTATCCGCCTCTCTGTCGTCGTTGAGCGGCAGATAGTTGATCGCCCCGTCCGCGAACAGCAGGGCCTTGCCGTCCTTGATCTCGAGAACCGTCCACACGATGGCGTGCACGTTGCCGTAGACGCGGGAAGTCGGGTCAAAGAGGCCCATCTCGACCTGATCGCCGACCTTGAGCCCCGAAAGCTTCGCGTTGAGCTCTTCGTCCTCGGGAACGACGCCGTCGCGCTCGTAGGCGGTCATTTCTTCTTCGTTATACACGATCCACATGGCGGGGCGGACGCCGTTTCTGTCGTTGATATCGTCGCCGTAATCGCGCGAGAGATAGCCGCTGCCGTCCACCTTGGTGGCTCGGTAGGTGCTGTCGGCGGAGTCGCGCAGCATCCAGTTGACGCCGGGGGTCGTGTTCTTCTCATTGCCCGAATTGTCCCACACGTAAATGCCCGTGGCTTTCACGGTTTCGGTGGGCGAGGCGATCTGCAGGCTGTTCTCATGGCTGGCGAGGTATTTGTTGACCTCGTCGTAAGAGAGCAGGAACACGCGGTCGTCGGAATTTGCCGTATATTTCTGGTAATCCTCAATATACGTCGTGACGATGTTGGTGAGTGGGATCATGGCCTTCTCCGCGTCCGAGAACGCCTCTTCATAAAAATCGCCGTTGAGCCACGCGCGGATCGTCGAATCCGGATACTTGACGGCGTTGACCTCGTCGTTGTCTTCGAACGGCATTCTCTCCAGAACGTATTTCGACACGACGAGCGCCTTGCCGGGCAGCTTCGTCACGACAATCCATTCGATGGGCTCCTTGCCGTTGTTTTTGTTGTTGTCCTGCTCGTAAGCGCCGACGGTGACGGTGTCGCCGCATTTCGCTTCCGCGAGCTTTTGCGTGTCGACTGTGCCGGAGCCTCCGTTTTCGCTCTGGGACGAACCGTTCGAGCCGTTTTCACCCGGCTCGCCGGGGCCGTTTTGTGTGCCCTTCCCGCCGCAGGCGGCGAGCAGCAGCGTCAGCGCCAGAACGACCGATAAAAGCATTGCCAAAGATTTTCGCATAAGCGTTTCCTCCTGTATCTGTTTGAGTCCTTTGCCGGGGATCCAACACTTTTTCGCCGCCTTCCGGTTTGTCGGCAGGCGGCGTTGTTTATTCTTCGATCCGGAACGCGAAGCAGTCCTTCGCGTCGAGCGGGATGGGCGCGCGCGGGTCCAGGAGCCGCGCTTCGCCGGTCCAGAGGTCCGTCACCGTTACGCGCTCCTTGAGCAGCGGGACGGATATTTCCTGCGGCTCGTTGAGGCGGTTGAACAGCGCGACCACGCGCTTGCCGTCGGCGTCGAGGCAGGTCCACACGGCGCGGCCGCGGTCGGAAACGAGCGGCCGGTTGTCCGACGACGTCTGGTTTATCGCGATCAGGGCGTCGTTCGTCACGAGACTGAGCGTCTCGTCGTCGGTCATCGTGAGCTCGCCGCCGAAAATGAGCGGGGACCGGAACATACACCAGAGGGTGAACAGCGTCTTCTGCTCGTTTTTCGTAAAGCGCGAGCGCCTGCCGCGGTAAACGGGGTCCTTTTCGTTGACCTGCAGCACGCCGAGGGGCAGCATGTCGCAGTCGGGCCAGTGGCCTTCGCCGATATAGGGCCACCAGTCGGCGCACAGGTCGAACGCGCGGTCGAGCGCTTCGGATCTGTCCCAAAAGTCTCCGCTCACGCGCCACATGTCGGCATAGCGGCACAGGTGCGCCGCCGCGGACAGGGGAGCGGGCCCGGGCGAGAGGCTCAGCACCATCTCGCGCCCGCATTTCGCGACCGCTTCCCGGATGAGCTCGATCTCGCGCTTCGCGGAATAGGGGTCGTGCGGCTTATATTCGGTGTTCGCGATGTCGTCCACCTTCACGAAGTCCACGCCCCACTCGGCGTAGAGGCGGAACAGCGAGTCGTAATACGCCGCCGCTCCGGGCTTGTCGGGGTCCACGCCGTACATGTCGGTGTTCCACGGGCAAATAGAATAGGGCGCAGCGATGTCGCGGGCGGTGACGCCCGGCGTCACGGTGGGGGCGTTGCGGTGCACGGCCTGGCGCGGGACGCCGCGCAGGATGTGGATGCCGAATTTGAGCCCCATGGCGTGGATCTCGTCCGCGAGCTTCTGAAAGCCCCAGCCGTTTTTCGCGCTCGGAAAGCGGTTCGGCGCGGGGAGAAGGCGCGAATATTCGTCCATGCACAGGTCCGCGAACGGATGATAGGCCGCCGAGTCGGCGGTCGGCTCGTACCACTGGATGTCCACCACGGCGTATTGGTAGCCGTGGGGTTTGAGCTTCTCCGCCAGCACCTTCGCGTTGGCGAGAAAATTCTTTTCGTCCACGCCCGCGCCGTAGCAGTCCCACGTGTTGAAGCCCATGGGCGGCGTCTTCGCGGCGTGGTTATACTCCTTCGGCGCGAAGGGATCGTGATCTGTCATAGCAACTTACCTGTTTTTACAAGACGTCCGGTGGGCGGCTCAGAACTCGAACACGCCCTCGTCGTCCTCTTCGCCGCGGTCCTTGAGCCCGGCGAACACCTTGTCGTCGTCGAAGCGGCTCCAAAGGTTCTCGTCGAACAGGTCCACGGGCGCGTCGTCCTCGGGCGGGGTAAAAGCGTCGTCCTCGGGCGCGGGCTGCTCCTCTTCGGGCTCGCCGTCAAGGTCGAACACCGGGGCGTCGGGGGCGGTCGGCGCGGTGAAGCGGCTTCTCAGATCCTGCTCCTCGCGTTTCACGTCCTCATAGGCGCGCTCGATGTCCTCGGGGCTTCTGCCGCGCGGCGAGCGGGTCTCTTCGTTATAAAGCGTGAACGCGTTGTCGCTGCGCACGGTCTCCTCAAGAATGTCTTCGGTCGTCTCGGCGCTCTCCTCGCCGTCTTCGGCGGGGGCCTGCTTTTCGGTCAGCGACGAGAAGAAGCCGCCGATGCCCGAGAAGGTGCTGCGCATGGATTCCGACACGATGAGGCCGCGCTTTTCTTCGGGGGCCTTCGCCTTCGGCTTGCGGTCCTCCTTCTTCATGAAGCGGAAGAACGCGCGGTCGTCGGTGGCGTCGGTGGGGTTCTCTACCGGCACGGGCTCGGGATCGGGGATGAGATCGGGGTCGGGGATCGCGGGCATGTCGGGGGCGGGAGAAGCGAAGCTGCGTTCGACTTCGTTTTCTTCTTCGGTTTCTTCGGCTTCACCCTCCGCTTCGGGCGTTTCGGGCTTCGGCTCGTCGAAGGTGCCTGCGGTATCGGGCACCTCGTCGAGGTCGGGCGTTTCGGTCTCTTCGGGGAGCGGCTCCCCGGCGGGCTCTTCGGGCTTTTCTTTCTGCAGGAGCTTCGCGAACGGGAGCTTGAGCTTGTCCACGCCCTCGCCGAAGAAGGGCGAAGCGAAGCAAAGCCCGGTGAGCAGGAGCTGCATCAGCAGCACGCTCCACACGCCCGTGGTCTTATAGGCGCCGGTGAACACCAGCACCATGCCGAGCAGCAGCGAGACGAACGCGCCGGCGGCGCACACCATCTTCGAGACGCGGCACACTTTATCGAGCATCATCGCGGCGTCGGCCACGCGGCACAGGCCCGTAAAGCCCTCGCCGAAGGCCGCGCCGAGGTCTTCTTTATCGGTCACCACGCCCGCGGCGGCGGCAAGGCCTTCGCCCGCGGCGGCGCTCATGATGCGCACGCTGTCGGCGGGGAGGCTCAGCATCGTCTCGGCGTAGGCGTCGGTGATGTTGGCGTCGGTGGTCGAAAGGGTGAGCACGGTGCCGGCGTCCACCAGGCCCCGCACGCCCTTGACGATACTGTCGCGGCAGGTGTAAACGGCCGAGAACACGGCGGTGAACCTGCCCTCGATCGCGAGATAGATCGCCTTTTCGCCGTCGCTCAGTACTCTTTCTACCACTTCCTCGGCCGGGACCTCGACCGAGTGGTTGGTGAGCAGGTCGTGGGTGCCGAGCAGCACCTTGCATCCGCCGACCCACGCCGAAAGCCCGAGCTTTTCTTCATAGCTCAGCGATTCGCAGGGCGGGATCTTCTCGTCGAAGGTCTCGATGTCGGCGGCAAACAGCTTTTTGATGAGGCCGCCCGCGCCCTTGGCGATGGCGGCTGCCACGAAGCGGACCTGCCGTTCGGTCACGCCTTTGGACGTCAGGCACGAGGTGACCTTGCCGTCGAACAGCTCGGCGGCGTCGGCGGCCACGTTTTCGACCTTCGTGAGGGCAGCGGCCTCGCCGCAGGTGCCGATGAACGACGATTTGAGCGACAGCGCGCGGTTGCGGCGGCTGAGATAGAAGCCTGTGGCAAGCAGCCCGCACACCGGCACGCTGAAGCTCAGGCACAGGGCGGCGGCGGAGGCGCAGTAAAGAAAGTCGCGCCCGATGATCCACGCGCCGATCGCCGTCAGGCCCGACAGCGTGAGGCAGATCGCCACGACCCTGCCGAAGGGCTCGGCGCTTCTCTGGGCGTTTGCGAAGCGGGCGAAGAAGTTGCTCACGAAGCGGGTCTTGCCCACGTATACGGTCTTTTTGCCGTTCGCGCCGTCGCCGGGGTTCAGGCGCGCGGCGAGCACGGGCTCGCTGACCTGCCTCAGATACGCCTTGTCGCTCTTGGTCGACACGCTCTTGAAGCACTGGTGCTCGGAATCGTAATAGAAGAGCTTGCTCACGAGGTGGGCCGCGCCGAGCAGCAGCAGGGCGGGGGTTAGCAGCCGGTAATCCGCCTGCGGGGTCAGATCCGTGCGGATCGAGAACACGTTTTGAAGGAGCGTCGCGAGCGCGAGGCCCAACAGCACCGTTTCGGTGCGCGGATGGAGCTTGAGGATCTGATACGCGCCGTTTTTCATTTCCGGCGCCAGCGCGATCGCGCCGAGCAGCAGGAACACGAGATTTATAACGGCCACGGCTGCGGTGGAGCCGCCGAACACGGTCATGATGCCGCCGTTGTTCGACACGTTGCCCGCCACCACGGCGTCGATGATGAGAAGGATGAGCCCCAAGAGCGCCAGCGCGCCGGCGCGCACGAGCGTGACCGTTTTGGCGGTGCGGATGGCGGCGAAGCCCTCGCGCCGGGCATTATGGTCTTCGTATTCGTCGGCCTTCACGGGGGTGAAGGGGGTCATGAGCCCCGAAAAGCGCTGCGAGAAGCGGTCGAGGAACTGCGGCAGCGCCTTCGACACGGGCTGGCGCTCGAACTTGCGGTCGTCCGTCTCGCCGAGCTCGCCGTTCTCTTTTCTGTTCCAGAAGCGGAAGTCGCCGATCTTCTTTTCGCGCGTGCGGTCGAGCTCTTCCTTGAGCTCTTCCTCGCTCTTGAGCTCTTCGGGCGTCTTCATGCCGACCACGTCGAAGCCCTCCATCATGAGCTGGTCGGGGTTGCGGCGCACGTCCTCGTCGGCTGTGCCGGCGATCTCGCGCAGCAGATCGCCCCTGCCGGCCACGCGCGTTTCAACGCCGTTTTCGATCGACTCTTCCTCCGGCACCTCGAAGCGCATCTGGAAGGTGGAGGGGTCGATCATCCTGCCCTCCGACGCGTCGGCGGCGTGCACCTCGTCGTAAGCGCCCATCTTGCCGGTAAAGCCGGTGTGCACGCGCTCTTCGCCCTCGGGGGTCACGAAGCGGTCGGTGTATTTCGACACGGCTGTCTTCGTCTCGTTCTCGGCGGTCTCGCCGCGCACGCTCACGAAGGGCGCCTCACCGGTGCGGATGAACCGCCGGGTCTTCGCCCCAGGCGTTTCGGCGGGCTCTTCGGGCGCCCCGTCCGGGATATACACCTCGTCCGGCTCGTCCACGGTGTGCACCGCGTCCGTCTGCCGGATCTTCCTTTCTATGATCACGTCCTCGTGCGCGCCCGGGGCGGCGGAACGGTTCTTTTTGTCTTTATTGCTCATAACGACGCATCCTTCCCTGTGATTTGTCCTTGAAATCTTATTTACGTGTGCCCGCGATGCGGAAAATGAGGATCCCCGCAGCCACCGAGGCGTTGAGCGAGTTGATCTGCCCCTTCATCGGGATCGATACCACGGCGTCGGCCGTCTCGCGCACCAGGCGGCTCACGCCCGCGCCCTCGCCGCCGATCACCACGGCCACAGGCCCCGAGAAATCCGTTTCGAGATAGCTCTGCCCGTCCATGTCCGCGGCGTATACCCATATGCCGCGCTTCTGTAAGTCTTTGATCGTCGCGGTCAGGTTCGTGACCCGCGCCACGGGCAGGTATTCGAGCGCGCCCGCGCTCGTTTTGCCAACGATCCCCGACAGCCCCGCGCTTCTGCGCTCGGGCACGATCACGCCGTGCGCGCCGCCCGCCTCGCAGCTGCGGATAATGGCGCCGAGGTTGTGCGGGTCCTCAATGCCGTCGCAGATCACGATGAACGGCGCTTCGCCCCGCTCTTCGGCGCGCCTGAGGACGTCGTCCACGCTCGCGTATTCCTTCACGGCGGCGATCAGAATGATCCCCTGATGGTTCTGGTGCCCGCACATAAAGTCGAGCTTTTTGCCGTCCGCCTCTTTCACGGGCACGCCCCGCTCGCGGCAGGCGGCGATGATGGGCAGGGCGGCGCCGGTCTTTTCGCCTTTTTTCACGTAGAGCACGTGCAGCGCCCGCCCCGATTTCAGGGCTTCGGCGGCGGCGTTGCGCCCCACGATCAGCTCTTCGTCGGCGTCCGCCGGGCGTTTTTGCTCGCGCTCGCGCCGCTCGGATCTTTCTTCGCGCCGCTCGCGCCCTTCGGGCTTATCGGTTCGCCCGCCGGACCCGGCCGGGCCGCGGCCTCTCTTTTTCTCGTCCATACTATATCCTGTTTCCATATAGAATAATTCAACCTATATTATACAATAGAGACGATACGGATTGCAAGGGGGTTTTGAAAAAAAAGAAAGAAAAAAAGGGCCGAGGGGCGCGGCGAAGCCGCGCGGGTGCATGGGTGCATGGGTGCACGGGCACGCGGCACAGCCGCGTAGGATGAATGCAAAATGCAAAATACAAAATACAAAATTGTATGAAGAAAGGTATTTAAGAGGCGCGGCAAAGCCGCGCAGGGAGAATGCAAAATACAAAATACAA
>JAFZOL010000027.1 GCA_017550625.1 Clostridia bacterium
ACCCCACTCCGTAGGGAACAAACGCTGTGGGGCGCGGGTGTCCGGTGGACACCTCTGCCGCAGGCAGAAGCGCCGACCGAGGCGGGAGCCGAGACCCAGCCGTACTACCGGCAAGCGTCCTGTCGCCCGACCGGCGAGACCCCGCGTCTCATACAATTTTGTATTTTGTATTTTGCATTTTGCATTCTTGCCCAGTCGAAAACATAGTCGCCTGCCTTCGCTTGGGGCGCTCGGCACGCTCGTTGTTTTCTCCGGACTGCGGTTCGCCTTCCTCCGACACCGTCGGCGGCGAATCCTCGTCCCCTGTGCGCCCTGTGTGCCCTGTGTGCCCTGCGGCGCTTCGCGCCGCGCATTTCCCTCTTGATTTTCCGGCCCGCAGGGACTACAATAAAACCAGAACTCCCCGGAGGTCCCGTTATGAAAAAGCTGATTCCGATCATCGTTCTGCTGCTGGCGCTGCTGCTCGCGCCGGCGGCGTTCGCGCGCCCGCTCGAAGACGGCGGCGACCCCTGCCTTCACCCCGACCCCACCGTCGAGCCGACCGTGGAGCCGACCTGCACCGAGGCCGGTTGGGGCGTATATACCTGCGAACTCTGCGGCGAAACGTGGGAGGGCGAGATCGCGCCCCTCGGCCACGATTTCGGCGCGTGGACGAAGCTTAACGACGACGAGCATCAGAGGACCTGCTCGCGCTGCCCGGTTTCCGAAAAAGAGTCCCACGCTTGGGACGAGGGAAAAGAGACCCTTGCGCCCACCTGCCTTGCCGACGGCGAAAAAACCTACACTTGCGACGTGTGCGAAGGCACGAAGACCGAAGCGGTTCCCGCCCTCGGCCACGACTTCGGCGCGTGGACGAAACTCGATGACAACGAACACCAAAGGACCTGCTCCCGCTGCGAAACCGTTGAAAAAGAATCCCACGCGTGGGACGGGGGAAAAGAGACCCTCGCGCCCGCCTGCGTTACCGACGGCGAGATGACTTTCACCTGCCCCGTCTGCAACGGCACGAAGACCGAACCGGTCGCCCCGCTCGGGCATATCGAGCGCGTTGAGGGCGCGGCGGCCCCCGCCTGCACGACGCCCGGGTCCACCGGCAAAACGATGTGCGCGCGCTGCGGCGAAACGCTGAAAGCCGCCGAAACGATCCCTGCGCTCGGCCACGACGAAAAAACGGTCCCGGGCGTGCCCGCCACCTGCACCGCCACCGGCACCTCCGACGCCGTAACGTGCCTTCGCTGCGGCAAAACGCTCGTGGCGAGCGAGCCCACGCCCGCCCTCGGCCACGATTTCACGGGCTATCTCGTCACCAAGGCGCCCACGTGGCGCGAGGAAGGCCGCGAGACCAATTCCTGCACGCGCTGCGATTTTTCGCATTCACGCCGCCTGCCGAAGCGCACGCACCTCGCCTACAGCGCCTGTCCGCGCGGCGACGCCGACCTCGACGGCACGGTGACCGCCGCCGACGCCCGCTATATTCTGCGCCTCGCCGTGGATTATGACGACGGCTTCGACGCCGACCAGGTCAAAAAGGCGGACGTCACCGAGTCCGACGGCGTGACCGCCGCCGACGCCCGCGCGGCGCTGCTGATCTCGGTGGGCATTGACCCGTTCACGCCCACCCTTCTGCCCGGCTATAAATTCAAGGGCTACACAACGAAGAACTATATCCTCGCCGAAAAGGACGGCGTGACCTACGTCGTGAGCAACTACGGCTACACGCTGATCGCGAACAAGACCTATTCGCTGCCCGCCTCCTACGCCCCGGGCGACCTCACGCCCGAGTGCCGCGCGGCCTTCGACCGGCTCGTGAACGGCGCGTCCGCGAGCGGCGTGGGGCTTTACGTCGTGTCGGGCTACCGCTCGTATTGGCTGCAGCAGGATCTCTATAACCGCTACTGCGCCGCCGACGGCAAGGCCGCCGCGGACACCTATTCCGCCCGCCCCGGCCACTCCGAGCACCAGACGGGCCTCGCGATGGACGTCAACTCCCTGTCGGCCTCGTTTGCCTACACGCGCGAGGGGATCTGGCTCGCCAACCACGCGCACGAATACGGCTTCGTGATCCGCTACGGCGCCACCAAGCAGGCCCAAACGGGCTACGTCTACGAGCCGTGGCACATCCGCTATCTCGGCATTGATCTCGCGAAGGCCGTTTACGCGTCGGGGCTGTGCCTCGAGGAGTTCTTCGGCATCACGTCGGCATATTCGTGAGGCGTTTGAGATGAAAAAGGACCTGCTGATCGCGCTCGCCGTGATCCTCGCGCTGGCGGTCTTTCTCGGCGGCAGCGAGATCTTGAGCGTGGACGAATATTACCTCATCCACATCGACGACGTGCGCGCCGACAGCGAGACCGTCACGGTGTCGATCGACTGCACGTCGATCTTATCGCACCTCGACGACCTCGACCCCGCGCTACGGGATTATCTGCCCGAAAACGGCATGCTGCTTTCGCCCGCTGTGTACGTATTGCGCGAGGGCGACACGGCCTTCGACATGCTCTCGCGCGCGGTGCGGCACAACCGCATCCAGATGGATTATCAGGGCGCGGACAAGACCGGCTTCGGCGCGGTGTACGTGGTGGGCGTGGGGTATTTCTACGAATTTTCATGCGGCCCGCATTCGGGCTGGACCTACCGCGTGAACGGCGTGTATCCGACCGTCGGCAGCTCGAAATACGTTTTGCAAAACGGCGATACCCTCGAATGGGTGTATTCGTGCACGCTGGATGAGATAGGATAAGCCGCTTACGCGTACCGTAGGGGCGCAGACCCCTGCGCCGTTTACGGATAGCGCGCAAAGCGCGCCACCGATAATAAGCCCGTCCCTGATTTGTGATTTGGTTCCCACCCCGCAGTGGGATGTACGGACGCCTATCCTCGCATTTGATTCTATAAAAATATGTTGATTTATCGAAATGACAAATGCTCCGTATGCGGTCCGTCGGTTCATTCAATGAACCGGCGGGCTTTCTCAAGGTGCGCCCCTGCGGGGCGTCATCCGTAAACGGCGCAACGGTGTGCGCCCCTACCGGGAAATCCCGCGCGGCTTGCCGCGCCCCCGGTCCCTGGCCTCTGGCCCCAGGCCCCTGGCCCCTGGCCCCTCAAAATATAAACTTTGAAGAAAATTTGTTATAAATGTAAAAAAAATCTTTTTTTCGTCCCAACCCTTGCAAAATCGAAAACCGCGTGGTATGATATGCCTGCAACATATTGAAATCTTATGTTGACGAATAGCAGGAAAGAGGTGCACGTAATGGATATCGTCAAGCTCTCTCAGCACATTGCTGAATTCTTCAAGGCAATGTATCAGCTTCTTGAGAACATCAAGACTTGGGCTTCTGAGTCTGCTGATGCTCTGAAGGCGTAAGCATTGTACAAAGAAACCGCAGTGCATTCTGCAAAGATATCTTATAAAAGAAGGAGGTGCCACACATGCCCGCATACAATGACGTCGCGAAAGTGATCGACGGTCTCGTCGACCTGATTAAGGAAGCTGTTGCTGCTCTTAAGGAGTTCATCGATGGTTTCCAGAAGAAGATTGTTTACCCCGCGATGGATGAATAATTCCTATCCCGTAAACATGATTCTGTGATTTGATAATCACAACCTTTCATCTATAAAAGAAAAGAGGTGCCAATAATGGATTTTGAGAATCTGAAGACCCTTCTTAAATGGTTTGAAGAAGTTCTGACTGCCATCATCAACGGCCTCAGCGAAGGCATCGAGACCGCCAAGGGTTGGTATGACGAAGTCAAGGAATAATTCCTGAACTTTAGACCTAAATAATCTTTTATTTATAAAAGAAAAGAGGTGCACATAATGAATCTGGAAAAGATGGACGCTGAGTACTTCACCAAGATCGTCAAGTCGGTCATCGGTGCTCTTAAGCACATCGTCGAGTTCGTCGAGAAGTATATGCTTGAGACGAAGTTCGCGTACGAGGACAAGTACGAGGAGGAATAATCCCGTACTCCGCAATATAATTTTTTTATAAAAATTATGCATAATTAAAGAGAGGTCCCAACCGGGGCCTCTTTTTATTTTGTTTTTCGCGTTTTAACTTAGCTTAAAGTCCGCGTCCTATACTGAGCGCAGAAAACGAACCGAAAGGGGAGAGAAACCCATGAAAAAACAGTTCCTGAAATTCATAGCTATCGTTTCGGCCGTCGCGCTGCTCGCGGCGCTCACTTCCTGCTCCCTCGGCGGGATCGACGTGGGCACGACCGCCCAAAACGGGACCGCGACGAAAACCGACTTAGACCCCGCGAACGCCTCAAGTTCGTCCGAGATGTTCTCGGCGAGCGACAAAGAGACCGGCGTTGCCGACGAGGCCGTCACCGTGACCCTTGCCGACGGCGCGAGCGCCGCCACAGGCGCGGGGGTGACCGTCAACGGCGACACGATTACCATTACCGCCGCGGGCTCTTACGTCATTTCCGGCACGCTCACAAACGGCCAGCTCGCGGTGGACGCGGACGGCGACGAAGACGTGCGCCTGACGTTCAACGGCGTCAATATCACGAATGCCTCGAGCGCGGCGTTCTATATCAAAAAAGCCGAAAAGGTGATCGTCACCCTCGCCGACGGCAGCGAAAACAGCCTTCATTCATCCGGCGCGTTCGTGCAGACCGACAGTAACAAGGTGGACGGCGCGGTCTTCTCGAAAGAGGATCTCACCCTCAACGGCGGCGGCAGCCTCACGGTCACCTCCGCCGAGGGCCACGGCATCGTATCGAAGGATTCGCTCGTGATGACGGGCGGCAGCGTCACGATCACCGCGGCGAAACACGGCGTGCAGGCCAAGGACGACTTCCGCATGCTCGCGGGCGACCTCAACATCACGAGCGGCAAGGACGGCGTCCACGCCGAAAACGACGACGACGAGACCCTCGGCTTCGTGTATATCGAGGGCGGCAACATCACCGTCAGCGCCGCCGACGACGGCATCCACGCCGAAAACTACCTCACGGTCGAGGGCGGCAATATCGAGATCCTGAAAAGCTACGAAGGGCTCGAGGCGAAAAAGATCACGGTCGACGGCGGCGTTATCAACGTGAAAGCCTCCGACGACGGCCTCAACGCCGCGGGCGGCGCCTCCGGGCAGGGCTTCGGCTTCTGGGGCGCGGGCGGCAATACCGGCGACTACCAGCTCACAATTACCGGCGGCGTGATCACCGTCAACGCGGGCGGCGACGGCCTCGACTCGAACGGCGTGCTCAATATCACGGGCGGCGAGGTGTATGTCTCCGGCCCCACGAACGCGGGCAACGGCGCGCTCGACTACGAGACCGAGGGCCTCATCACCGGCGGCGTGGTGATCGCCGCGGGCGCGGCGGGCATGGCCGAAAACTTCAGTTCCTCGTCCACGCAGGGCGCGATGCTGCTCTCCGTGTCCGGCGCAGCGGGCGACGCCGTGACCCTGAAGGACGCCAACGGCAGCGTCCTCGCGTCCTACGCCCCCGAAAAAGCGTTTCAGACCGTCGCGATCTCGGCGCCCGGCGTCACCGCGGGCGGGACCTATACCGTGACGGTCGGCTCTGAGACCCGCACGATCGAGATGACGTCGCTTCTTTATTCCGACGCCGGCCTCGGCATGGGCTTCGGCCCCGGCGGGATGGGAGGCTCCGGCGGCCAGCCCGGCGGAAACCCGCCCGGAAGGAGATAAGCCGCCTGCGGCGGCGGGTGCACGGGTGCACGGCCCACGGGTGCACGGGAGTTCTTAAATGGTAGCGCGGCAGACCTCTGCCGCTCGACGGATGGATGATTGTTAGCAATATCCGGTCGGGCGACGGGGTGCTTGCCGGTAGTACGGCTGCCTACAGCCGTTTGTTCCCTACGGAGTGGGGTGGGTCGATTTGACGGAAAAAGACGGGGGAAAAGTATTATCCGATTCAAATCGATCCCATCCCCGACGTGGGGAAGTCGCGGCGGCGCCCGCTTGCCTTTTTTGATAAACACGGTCGGCGGGGTCGGCGGTATCGTGACTTTGATTCTTTTTCATAAAATATGAAACGTCAAAGAAAACAACCTGTTCGTCGTCCGAACAGGTTTTTAAAACGGTGGTCCTTCCGTCGCTTTTCCCCGCGTCGGGGAGTCTCGCCGTACGGCTCAACCCCCGCTCCGCAGGGAAATAACGGCTGTGGGCAGCCGTACTACCCACGGCGTGCTCGCCGACCAAACGGGAAAAGAAAACGCAAATTCTTCATCGCAGCGGCAACGCTCTGCCGCGCTGCCGAATAATCTAATCCACGCAAAAATCGCCGGAGGCTTGGAACAAGCCTCCGGCGGTTTCATATAATTTTGTATTTTGTATTTTGCATTTTGCATTCTTTTCCCGTGCACCCGTGCACCCGTGCACCCGTGGACCGTGCACCCGCGCGGCGCAGCCGCGCTTTATTACTGCAACGGCAGCAACGCCAGATTCGTATCCGACGCGAAGGATTTGAGGTTATAGAGCACCAGCGCGTCGGTATAGCCGTTCTGCCGCACGAGGTTCGTCACGAGGTCCTGCGCGAAGTACCTGAGATCGATCACGGTGATGCGGTCGTAATCGCGGGCAAGATACGGCAAAAACGCGTTGGCGTAAGAATCCTTCACGAGAATGAGGCTCCTGCCCGTGCCGGCGGCGGTTTCGATCTCGATGATCGAGTCGTTCCCGCCGAGGAAATAGAGATATTTATCCTTGCCCTCGAGCTTGTCGGGGGCGTAGAGGGAGTTTGCCTTCTCGCCCTTCGAGCCCGTGCGCGTCAGAGCGGGCAGGGCGGCGTCGGCGGGGGCCTCCACCGTGTCTTTGAACAGCGGCAAAAACAGGGCGAAGCGCGAATAGAGCGTGCCGTAGAACTCGTTTGTCACGGTCTCAATTTGGTAGCTCTCTTCGCTCGGCGCCTCTTCGCCGAGGCTCTCTTTGAGGGCGGCGTAAGCGAGATACGCCCCGCGCGAGGTCCAGTGGTGGTCGGTCTTATAAAAGAGCGCTTCGTCTTCGTGCGACGCGAACGTTTCTCTCACGTCCACGAAGCCCGGCACGCTCGAGAGCGCCTCGAAGTACGGCGCGCTGTCCACGGTGTCGCACCCGGCGGGCAGCTCGTCGGCGTACACTTGCGTCCCGGTGGGGGAGATGAGCACCCGGCAGCGGACGTTCCCTTCTGCCATGATCGAAGCGAACTGCGTCACGGCGGCGAGGTTTTCGTCAAACTTCTTGGCGTCGCCTTCGGTGAACGAATCCATAAGCCCGTGTTTCGTCAGATACACCCCGCCGTGCTCGCGTTTGCCGAGCAGCACCTCGAACGCCGAGTGCACGCTCACGAAAAGATCGCGCCCCACGTAGTGGTCGGCAAGGTAGTCGGCGGCGTCGGCGGTCAGCTTGCCGCTCAAAAGGTTCTCGCGGCTCATTTCGGGGAACGACGCGAGGGTGCGGTTCTCAGTCTGAGAAAATTCTTTTTTCGGCAGCGCGAGCGTCAACACGCTCAGCGCCAGAAGCAGCAGGGCGAAGACGCCCGCGAAGATCTTGTTTTTCATCGGCGCGCCTCCTTAAAACCTGAAATAGATGAACGGGTTGTAGCTGCCCGCCACGAGCGAAGCCACGCTCAGCAGGAACAGCGTGAGGTACCACACGAGCTCCGCCGCGAACAGCAGTTTGCCGTTTTCGTGCTTTGCTCTGTATTTGTCGGCAAGGTTTTTCCACACCGGCAGGCTCGCCGCGGCCGCGAGGACCAGCAGCAGCACGTTTTCGGACAGGAAATAGCCCGTGCCGGGGGCGGTAAGCCCGTTTTGCCCGAACATGCCGCCGAGGAAAACCGGGATGACTTTGAAGTCGTCAAACGCGAAGAGCACCCAGCCGAACAGCACCACGAGCATGGCGTAAACGTGGCGTACCGCACGCGGCAGCTTTTCGAGGACTTTGCCGAGGGCGAATTTTTCAATCAAAAGCAGCAGGCCGTAATACACGCCCCACAGAATGAAATTCCACGCCGCGCCGTGCCACAGGCCCGTGAGCAGCCACACGATCAGGATGTTGCGGACCTGCTTTAACTTGCCCTTGCGGTTGCCGCCGAGCGGGATATAGAGATACTCCCGGAACCACGTCGACAGCGAGATGTGCCAGCGGTTCCAGAATTCGGTGATGGACTGCGAGATGTAGGGGTAGTTGAAGTTCTCCTGAAAATGGAAACCGAAAATGAGCCCGAGGCCGATCGCCATGTCGGAATAGCCCGAGAAATCGAAATAGATCTGAAAGGCGTAGCTGATCGCCGCCGTCCACGCCGGCACGACCGGCAGAGCGGCCCCGCCCGCGAGCAGGGCTTTGAAGATCGCACCCGCGCCGTTGGCGAGGATCACCTTTTTGGCAAGGCCCGTCACGAAGCGCCTGACGCCCTTTGCCGCGTCGTCGAAGTTCGGCTGCCTGTGGTTGATCTCAGCCTCCACCGTGGAATAGCGCACGATGGGGCCCGCGATGAGCTGCGGGAACAGGGCGATATACAGGCCGAAGCTGAAGGGGTTTTTCTGCACCGCCGCCTTGCCGCGGTAAACGTCGATCACGTAGCTCATGGCCTGGAACGTGAAGAACGAGATGCCGATCGGCAGGCTCAACTCCAAGAGCGGCAGCGCCCCGCCCGCGGCGTTCACGTTTTCGATCACGAAGTTGCCGTATTTGAACACGCCGAGGATCAGAAGGTTCGCGGCGACCGAAGCGGCCAGCACGGCCTTTTTCCCCTTCGGGGTCTTTGCGAAGCCGAGAAGCCGTCCCGACACGTAGTTGAGCAGGATCGACCCGATCATCACGGTGACGTAGAGCGGCTCGCCCCACGCGTAGAACAAAAGGGACGCAAACAGTAAAAGCCCGTTACGGAGCCGTACCGGGCACAGGAAATACAGGGCTAAGGTAGCCGGGAGAAAGAGCGTTAAGAACTCTAAGCTGCTGAATACCATCTCAGCCGACGACGTTCGCGATCACGCCGCGGGCAGCGGCGGCATCGGCGCTGACGCAGAACACCATCCAGTCGCCGGAGCGGTACATGACGGCGTTCTCGAGCTTCGGCACCTCGGTGGGCACGTAGTCCTCATAGTCCTCGATCTGCGCGGCCTGACGCGCGGCAAACGCGGCGTTCACGTTCGCGGCGGCGGCCGAGGACGAGAGCTTGACCACCAGCACCTCGTCGGTGACGGCGGCGGTGGCGGCGTAATAGGCGATGTCGCTGTAATCGGCGGCGCTGAGGCCGAACCGCGCCGCGCCGATGCTGCCGGCGCTGGCGGACACGGGCTCGCCGAAGCTTACGCGCGAAACGATGGCGGACGCGACCTCGGCGGCGCTGAGTTCCGGCTTCGGGGCCTCGGTCGTGGGCGCTTCGGTGGTGGGCGCTTCGGTGGTGGGCGCCTCAGTCGTCGGAGCCTCCGTCGTCGGGGCTTCGGTCGTGGGCGCTTCGGTGGTCGGGGCCTCCGTCGTCGGGGCCTCGGTGGTGGGTTCTTCGGTCGTGGCCTCTTCGCTCGAGGCGTCCTCACTCGAAGCCTCTTCGCTTGAGGCGTCTTCGCTCGTCGCTTCGTCGGACGAATTGACTTCGCTCGACGCGTCGGACGCGGCGGGCTCGGTGACGGGATCGGGCTCGGGCCCCTTGCCGCAGGCGGCAAACACGGTCACGGCAAGCGCAGAAGCGAGCAGGACGGATAAAAGCTTGTATTTCATAAACAGGTTCCTTTCTGTGATTTGCTTATTTGAGCTGGCCCTTGATCCAGTCGTACCAGTAGCCGGCGTAGGTGAAGCCGAAATGGATGCCGTCGGACGCGGCCTCATACGGCAGCTGGCCCGAAGCGTCGGTGAACACGGATGCGGGGTCGAGATAAGGCACGCCCTCCGCTTCGGCGGCCTGCTTGATCAGGGCGTTTTTGGCCCGCACCGCCGCGTTGGTGGCAACGTAGCCGTTGGCGCGGGCTCGGGTCTCGTTGACCGGGAAGATCGCGTGGGCGTAGATCGTGGCGCCGGGCGCGCGCTCCTTGAGCCCCTGCAGCGCCTCGCGGTACCACTGCTCCCACACGCTGCCGGCGTAGTCGAGGTCGTTGATGCCGATGAGCAGCACCACGCAGTCGTAGTCGCGGCCGATCACCTCGTCCGGGATCGTGCGGGACGAGCCCGAAACGGACTTGTTCCAGATCGTGTTGATGTGAAGGCTGACCTTGCCGTAGAAGTCGTAGGGCGCCACGCCCGCGCTCTCGAGCGACACCACCAGCGAGTCGCCGAGCACGGCGACCTTCGGCGGGGCGGGCTCGCGGCCGGTCTCGGACACGCCGTTCGCGTCAAAGCGGTAGCGCTGCCCGTCCACGAACTGCTTGCCCACAAGGCGCGTGCCGTTCGCGTTGTAATAATACCAGTTCCCGCCGAACGCCGTCCAGCCGGGCTGGGTCGCGCCGCAGGCGGCGCACAATACGCCGTGGGTTGCCGTGGCGGCCACCGAATAGTCGTGCGGGATCGCGAACAGGGTGTCGGTACGCTGCATGCCGCAGGCTTTGCACGTATACACCTTCGAGCCGTTGGCGGTGCAGGTGGCGGGCGTTACCGCGGGCTCGCCGAACTCGTGGGGCGAAGCCGGAACGGTGAGCTCACGTTTGTCGCCGCAGTAGGCGCAGGTCAGGGTCAAAGTCCCCGTCGCGGTGCACGTGGCGGCGGCGCCGGTTTCATACGTATACGCGTGGCGGGCGCTCACGCTGTCGAGCCCCACCGAGAGGCGCAGCGACAGGCGGGCGTCGGCGGCGGTCAGCTTGCCGTCGGCGTCGATGTCGGCATAGGCCAGTTCTTCGGGAGAAAGGGCGTCGAGCGACAGCGCAACGCGCAATATCGTGCGCGCCTCGGCGGCCGTGAAGGCCCCGTCGCGGTCGATGTCGCCCATCGGGGTGCTCTCGGCGCGGTCGATCTCGGCGGGCTTTATTTCGTCCTTAAACGTGTCGCCGCAGGTCGGGCAGACGTTCAGGGTGTAGCCTTCGGCCGTCATCGTGGGCGCGACGACCGTCTTCTCGTAGGCGCAGGCTTCGGTCTTCGTCCAGCCGCACACCGCGCAGTCGCGCGAGTGTGTGCCGCCGTTGGAAACGTAGTCGCCTTCGAACACGCAGCTTTCGGTCTCGGTCTCGCCGCAGGCGCAGGCGCGGGTATGGTTGCCGCTGCCGTCGGGCGTCCACGCGCCGAACGCGTGGGTATGCTCGGTGATCGGCTCGGTCGGGTCCGTGGGGTCTGTCGGGTCTGTCGGGTCCGTCGGGTCCTCCGGCAGGGTGGTGGTTTCGTCGCTGATCTCTCCCTCGGCCCAAACGGACGCCGCGGGCAGACGGTGCACGGCGAAAAACGCCGCCGAACAGCACAAAAGCGCCGCGAGCAGCAGCGAAAGGGGTTTCTTCAGGTCGCGCATGAGATCTCTCTCCCATAATAAAGCAGTAGTATATCAATTATATAAAGGAACGGGCGGTTTGTCAATCTCAAATCCGACGAATTTTTCGCAAAATCGTCAGAATCCGACGTCGGGACGCCCGCCGCCCGCGCGGCGCGCTTTGCGGGGCGTTTCGGGTTCCTTTTCTTCCATATCTTCCCAAAATTACCTCTTGAAATCGCAAAACGCTGGGGCTATAATAGAGGCAAGGAAGTGATCATATGAAAAAAATCATCATCGCGGGCGCGGGCCACGGCGGCATCGCGGCGGCAACGCTGCTTGCGAGAGAAGGCTTCGACGTCACGATCTACGAAAAAAAGCAGAGAAACGAGCTCGGCTACGACCAGGTGGACAGCGTGCATCTCGACGGGTTCGAGCGCTCCGGCGTGCCGGTGCCCGAGCAGTATATGGTGCACCGCACCGGCATCGCGTTCCGTCTGCCGGGGCAGGCGGCCGCCGCCCTCAAGCAGGGCGTGAAAGAGGGCACGATGAACGTCGAGATCCCCCGCAAGGCGCTCTACGATTGGATCATCGCCCCCGCAGAGGAAGCGGGCGTGAAGTTCGTTTACGGCGTCACGGTCGAGGGGCCGATCGTGCTCGGCAGCCGCGTGGCGGGGCTGAAAACCAGTGAGGGCGACGTCCTCGCCGACCTCGTGATCGACGCGGCGGGCGTGTATTCGCCGGTCCGGTCGAACCTGCCCGAATCCTTCGGCATCCAGCAGAGCCCCGCGAAATACGAGGTGCTGCATCCGCGCCGTTATTTCTTCAGCCGCGACCCTGAGGCGGGCGAACCCGAGAACGTGTATTCGGTCACGGTGCTGCCCACGCCCTTCTGCGGCATCATGTGGGCGATCGTGAAAGACGACGAGGTGGACGTTTTGCTCGCCTCGTTCGAGGACCTCGGCGACGAAGAGTATGAAGAAAAACTCGCCCAGCTCAAGGCCGTCACCCCGCAGATCGGCGAACTCAAGCGCGGCGGCAAGCTGCCCGACATCCCGTCGCGCCAGCCGCTTTCGATGCTGGTGGCGGACGGCTACGCCGCGATCGGCGACGCCGCGTTCATGACCGTCCCGCTCAAGGGCTCGGGCGTGGGGCATTCGCTGCGCGCGGGCAAAATGCTGGCCGAGACCGTGATCGCCGACAAAAACGGCTTTTATAACCGCGAGACCCTGTGGCCCTATCAGGTCCGCTTTTTCGAGGCCATCGGCCACGGCAGCGCCCTGATGGCGGTGCTCAAAAACGAGTTGCCCACCATCACGCTCGACAGCCTCGAATATATCTTCACCGCCGGCATCGTGTCCCCCGAGCTATTGGAGCAGTTCGGCAGCGAGGCGGGCTTTGCGAAAATCCTTATGAACTCCGGCATCAAGGAGCTCACCGATATGGGCAAAAAGATCGTGGGCCATCAGGCATTGAGGCGCACGATCATGCGCGGGGCCAGCGGCCTCGGGCGCTGCAAGCTCGTGGAGCGCGGCATGAAAGAGAAATACGAGAGCCGCACCGCCACGAAGTGGGCGAAGAATTACGACGCGTTTTTCGCGTCGATCCTCAAGCGGAGCCTCAGCGAAGCGCAGCGCATCAAGACCGGCATTGCCGACGCCTCGCTCCCCGAGGACGAAGACTGATCCTCAGAATAACCGAAAGCGCCCTTTGTGCATACGGCACGAAGGGCGCTTTTTCTGTTTTTCGGATTTGCTTATTTGAGGAACTGCAATCTTTCAAGCATCATTTTGAGGAAGGTGAACACGGAGTGCACGAAGTCTTCCCAAACCGTATGATGGACCGTCTTGCCGCACCATGGGCATGCATCGCCGTCGTTGCCGGGCTCTTCGGGCGTCGGGAGCTTCGGAACGATCACCGTTTCGCGGCTGAGCTCCGCGCCGCATTCGACGCAATACGTCACGATGACGTAGCTGCCTTCTCTCTCGGTCGTCGGGTCCGTAATACTTTCCACCACGGGTTTGCTTGGCGTGTGGCCGGTCGCTGCCAGCGTCTTGTCGGTCCTGCTCAGCGCCTCCCCGCAGACCGTGCAGCGGACCACGACGGCATAACCGCCGTTCCCCGTGCAGGTCGGTTCCACGAAATCCTCAATCTGCGACGCGCCTTCAATATGGCCGGAAGCGTGGATCGTTTCATGCCTTCTGTTCAGCTCGTCGCCGCACACCGTGCAGCGGATTACTTCGTCATAGCTGCCGTCGGCGGTGCAGGTCGCATCGACCTTGTTTTCGATCACGGGCTCGCCCGCGGTGTGGCCGGGGGCCGGGATCGTATCATGCCGTCTTTCCAGCTCCAGTCCGCATACGGTGCAATAGATCACGGCGTCGTAGCTGCCGACCTCGGTGCAGGTGCCGTCGACCTTGTTTTCGGTCACAAGCTCGCCCGGCGTATGTCCGATCCTGCTGCACACGTCGCGGTCGGAAACGCCGACGATCGCGTTAAGGTCCAGCTTGAACGCGGGACGCACACCGTTGCTTGTGACGCAAGCTTCGTCGTAAATATTTCTGGTCGCGCCGTCGCTGGTTACAATGCAAACGAGGGTCGACGCGCCGCCGGGCGTGCGCTGCCACCAGTCGCTGTTGCCGTTATCCGCGACCCGGAGCCCCTGACTCTTGGCATAGTCGGTTCCCTTAGAGACCTTGGAGGCGTCTTCTCCGTTGGTATACTGGAAGCCGTAATTCTGGCGGACGACTTCCTTCAGCGAAAGGATCCAGATGGTATCGGTTGTATCGTTGCCGCCGGAGGTCCCGAGATCGGGGTTGTTGTCATGCTCCTTCTCGACGGTGACGATACTATCCCGCTCAGCCTCGGAGAAGGCAAGCTGCAAAAAGCCACCGTTGAGCCATTCACGCAGAGAAGACGTCTCCCACGTCACGTCTCCGTAATACTCATTGAAGGTCTGCGCATCCAGAAGGCGGTAGGACATGACGATAACGCCGTCATTCTCATTGGCGAGCACCTGCCAAACGATCGGCTCCCACTTGAAATAATAGGTGCGACCGACGAAGTACCCATTATCCGCTTGTGTATTGTAGGAATTGTTTCCGGAGACATTTTTCGTGCTGTGCGGCCTCTTTTCGTTGAGTTCCACTTTGCGGTACAGCTCGCCCTCATACACGATATCCGCGTACTGCATATCAACCGTCTCGGCGGTTCCGGTCTCGCCGTCGGCGTTCTTGAGATACCCGAAGCTCGTCATCTCGCACTCAATCTGCGAAAGCGCCGCGATCGCGGCTTCGTCCGTGACCTTCGACTGCGGATACATGCCCATCTCAAACAGATCGCCCGTGCGAAGGCTCGACGATGCAGTCTCGACGCCGCAGTAGTTGGTTGCATCGACCGAAACGGCAAGCATACCGAAAACGGACAGCGCCATCAGCAGCGAAAGCAGGACGCTGATCGGTTTTTTGAGTGTAGTTTTCATAAGTTGACCTCCTGTCAATATAATCTTTACCATTATATCATTTTTTTTGTGTTTTTCAACCCCTTGGAACACTCTTTTTCCATGTTTTTCAGAATCAATACGCCATGGGAAGTCTGACGTCGGATATCATTTATCCTCTCTGAAAAGAAACTCCCAAACCGCCTGACGTTGCCGGTTTGGGGATCTCTGATCTGCTCCGTTACAGTGCCCGCGCTTGTATCCTTATGCGTGCACCGCCCTTCTGAAGAGGGCTGTTTTTATACTTTGAATAATAAAACCGGCGGCTTCGGTTTATTCACCCTGCCGCAGGAAGCTTATATTCTGTTTTTGCGTTTGCGGCGGTAAACGAGCAGCAGCACGCCCGCGAGCGCGGCGACGGCCAGAATGACCGAGACGCTCTTTTTTCTCGCTTCGGGCTCGCCGAAGAGGGCGATGAAGACGCCGGATTTCTGTTTTTCCGGCTCCGTTTCGAGCTCGTCGGCCGCCTGTTCCACGGCTTCGGGGTCAAGCTTTTTAAGCGCCGCGCCCGAAAAATCGAGCGGCGACGGTTTGCCTTCTGCAAAACGGACGAGGGCCGCGAGCGCCAATAGGGCCTCGGCGTTCGTGATGGCGGCGTCCTCACCGTCGGACGTGAGGGTGTGGCGGAACGTGCCGTCCTCCCGCCGGAAGGAATACAACCCGTCGGCCGCCGACGCCCCGTTTTTCACAAAGCGCGCATCACTTTCGGGGTCGATCCCGAGTGCGGTGAGGGCGACGATCGCCCACGCGGTGGATTCGCACGAGGGGCCGTCCATCCCCTCAAACGCGCCCGTATCGTTTTGGCGCGACGCCAAAAACGCCAGCGCGTCCGAAACGATCGCGTCGCCTGTCCCGGCAAAGCCCGACAGGGCGATCGCCGTGAGCGCCATGGCGGTCACGTCCGCGTCCGAAGTTTCCCCCGACAGGCTCCAGCCGCCGTCGGGGTTTTGGCGTTTTTTAAGCGTTTCAAAAAGCCGTTCGGCGTCGTTTTCGGCGGCGGGGTCGGGCGAGAGCCGCCCGAACGCCCCGAGGGTGAGAAGGGCGAAGATCACGCCGTTCACGCCCTGTTTCCCCACGTTTTCGCGCATCGTGACGCCGTCGGCTAAAAGGTCGGCGGTCTTGCCGTTTTCGAGCGGGACGGCGGTGGGGTCGAAGCCCAATGCGCCGAGCGTGAGCGCGGCACGGTGGTATTCGGTCGCCTTGGTCTCCGAAAGTCCGCCGTCGGTTTGATATTTTTCCGCGACTACGGCGGCGAGGGCGGCGGCGTAGGTTTTGCCGTCCGCCCCGAGCGCGCCGGCGGCGAGGGCGTACCAGTCCCCGCCCGGGGTCCCGGCGAGCGAAACAAGGCTTTCCGAGAGCGTTTCGTGATTCTCATCCGTCACGTTCGCCGCGGCCATCAAGGCGAACGCGGCTTCGCGCGCCGCGATGCTGTCCGCGAAAACGGCGGCGGGCGAATGCAGTAAAATCAGGCATAAAAGCAGGGAAATCAGATTCTTCATCGAATGATCCCTCCCGTCAGCCGCAGCACGGCTCTCAGCAGATCGAATATGCGCCTCAATACCGCGAGAAAGCTCTGCGGCACGCGCACCGGCGTATAATCATAAACCGACGTTTCGCCTTTCAAAAAGCGGTAAAGCGCCGTGAGCGCCAGCTTCGCCTGATCGGTGGCCATGGCGTTATACGCCCCGGCCTCGGCGGCGGGGTTCCCGGGGTCGGTTTCAAACGCGTGGGCGAATGTGCCGTCCGAAAGGCAAAAGCTCATCAGCGCGTCTACGGGCGTGCGCCCGTTCTTGACAAAGCGCGCGTCAGCGGTCGGATCGATCCCGAGGGACGTGAGCGCCACGATCACCTGCGAAACGGATTCGCAGTTCTTCATGCCGTATGATACAAAGCCGCCGTCCGCCTGCTGCATTTGTGAAAGGCGGTCAAGCCCCGCGTCGATCGCCGCCGCCGCCGTGAGGGTGGTCCCGCCGATGTCGTAAACGGTCTCATCGTCGCGGAACGCTGCGAGGGCGGTCAGGGCCGCGGCGGTCACGTCGGGGTCGGACGAGGGAGCGGCAGCCGTCAGCGTCCAGCCGCCGTCGGCGTGGCGGCGCGTGAGCAGCATCTTCACCCACTCTTTCGCGGGCAGGGTGCCGCCGAAGTCCCCGCCGACGATCAGGGCGTACGACAGGGTCATCACGTTGAGCCTTGATAGCTTCACGGGCGCCTCGGCGGTCACGGCGGCGATATCCGACGAACGCACGCGCCCCAGCGCGCCGAGCGTGAGCAGCATGCGGTAGAGGTCGGCGTATTTCGTGGACGCCGTGAGCCCCTCTGCGAGCCGCGCGTCGAGTACGGCTTCGAGCCGGTCGGCGTAAGCGTCGTAATCCTCGTCGATGAGACGCCCTTCCGCGTCCGTAAAGCGCGCGAGCGCCAGCGCGGTCCAGTCGGTGCCGGTGTTCCCGGCGTTTGCGAGGAACTTGGGGTCCGACAGCAGCTTTTCGCCGTCCGTCTTGTGCGCCTTCGCCCCCTTGTAGGCGGCTTCGACCGCCGAAACCAGATCGGTTTCCGCCGCAAAGGGCGCGGCAAAGCCCGCCGCGGCCGAAACTGAGGCGAGCACAATGCAGAGCAGGACGGACAAAAAGCGTTTCATGGAGAATAGGAGCCGGGGGCCAGGGAGCGCGGCGCAGCCGCAGGTATCGTAAGGGAAAAAGAGGATCCGGGAGATCCTCTCTCTTTGTCAAAAGAAAAGTTTTACCGATTGCAGGTCCCTTTCCCGAACCCTGGCCTCCGGCCTCTTCCGGGAAAGAGGGAGAATCTGCAATACGGTCGGCATTATTTACTGAACAGGTTCACGAAGAAATCTCTGACCGTCTCATAGAGCTTCACGAAGAAGTCGATGAAGCGCTGAAGGGCGGTTACGACGCCCTGCGCGCCGTCGTCGGGCTCGTCAACGGGCGGCTCTTCGGGGGCGGCCTTCGCCACGGTCACGGTGTAGCAGTCGGTCAGGGTCTCGATGAGCTCCCAGGTCGTATTGTCGTAGCGGTAGGCCTCGGTCGCCACGGTGATCACGGTGCCGTCGTGCACCGGGATGTCGCGGTCATACTTATACACCACGCCGTCGGCGGTATAGGTGGTCACGGCGTTCATGTTCTCGAGCTCGGCGGTCAGGCGGACGGTCTCGACGTCCGATGCCACGCTGAGGGTGTATTCCTTCACTTCCGGATCAAAGGCGGGGGTCAGAACGCCGCCCACGGCGTTGAGGGCGGTCACGGCAGCCGAGGGATGATAGAAGTCGCCGCGGATGTCGGCGCCCATCTCGCAGGTGTACATGAAGCGCACGATGTCGCCGTCCTCAGCCGGGATATACGAAAGCCCGCTGCCGAAGTTGTTGTTCACGGCGACCATCCAGCCCGAGAAGGGAGTCAGGAAATCGTCGTCGGGGGTGATGGAGCCGCCGCCGAATTCGGTGACCTCGGTGCCGTCGGCAGCCGTGAAGCTGATCCACGTCACGGCGAAGCCGTACTGGTCGGACGAACCGTAGGAGATGTCGTTCTCCTCAAAGAAGCGCACGGTCGCGTCGGCGAGGGTCTCGCCTTCGTAGATCGCAACCTCGGTGGGTTCAAAGATCACGCCGTAGGGGTCGGGATGGCAGATGTCGCCCTCATACAAGTCGTAGAGGTAGTCGCGGTCGCCGAAGTCCTCAAAGCTGATCGTGACGGTCCCCACGGGCTCGGCCGCAACGGCGGTCAGGCTGAGGGCCGAGAACGCGAGCAGGACGCTCAGCAGGACGGCGAGGAGTTTTTTGGTTTTCATCATCGTTCTTCCTTTCTTTTTCTGATGATTCTATAGGCGCACGCGCCCGCGGCCGCGAGAACGGCCAAGGCGAGCGCAGCGATACCGAAAATAAGGAAAAAGGAGCGGGGAGCCGTGCGCCCTGTTTCCCCCGTCCGCGCTTCGGCGGCGGCCACGGCCGTCTCCGGCGCTTCGGCGGACGGCTCGTCGGGTTCCGTCGCCGCGTCTCCGGCGGCTTCGCCCGGGGCGGGCCCGGTCGACGCGTCCGGCTCCGTTTCGTCGGGCTCTGTTGCTGGCTCGGTGACGGTCACGGTCGGCGGCTCGGTCGTCGGCGCCGCCGTCGTTTGGGGCGGCTGGGTCGTCGGCGGCTCGGTCGGTTCTTCGGCCGTTGTTTTTTCCGTTTCGCCGAAAACGACCTCGCCCTTGAGGTCCCGTCCCGTCAATAAAGTGAATCTGAGCGCCAGCGCGTCGCCGTCGGCGAGCGAAAACGACGAGAGGGCTGCGGCGGGGTAGACGCCGTTCAGGGCGTACATCCAGCCCGCGCCGTCGGTGAACGTGAACTCGCCGAGCATATTGTCGTCGCCGGGGTAGTCGTCCGGCTCGAAATAGAGGGCGTTCTGCGTGAGGTATTCCGCGACCTCGGGGGCGAACGACGCCCCGCGCGGCAGGGAGCGAGGCGTTTCGGGCAGGCTCGCCGTGTAGCCGTTATACGAATTTGGGCCGTCGCCGTCGCCGAGATAGGCGAGATAGAACCCGCCGTCGGGGGAGCCGGAATAGTAAGCGGCGAAGCCCGCGTCGCGCAGCACGCGCAGCAAGGTCGACGCGGCGGTCTCGCCGTCAACGAGCTCCGCCTTAGTGGGCGCGACGAGATAGCCGAGCCCCGCGAGCGACGCGTCCACGCTCACCGTCGCCGTCCCGGCGGCAAAGGCCGCCCCCGCGAACGCGATGACCATCAGCGCCGCAAGGCACAGGGCGAGGAGCTTCAAAACGTGCTTCATAACGGTCCTTTCGCGGCAAAAAAGCCGCCTGCGTGCGCAAGCGGCTCCTATACCAAAGAAAGCCCCATCCCCGGTTGGGGATACGGTCCCGTCGGCGCGCCTCTTCCGCTTGCCCAAAAGGCGACTCTCCGTCAGCCGACAGGATGAGCATTCCGACTTATGCGAGGCAATTACGGTTATGGCGGTAGCGACGGCTTTTCACCGAGATTTCCTCATCCTGACGACTTATACTTTTCGGTTTTATTATATTACGGAAAACGGGAAATGTCAAGAAGCAGAGAAAACGTGAAGTGTGGAGTGTCGGAAGGGGCGCGGGTGTCAGGTGGACACCTCTGCCGAAGGGTGCGGGTCGCCGGGGGCGACCTCTGCCGAAGGGTGCGGGTCGCCGGGGGCGACCTCTGCCGTCAGGCAGAAGCACCGACCGAGGCGGCAGCCGAGACCCAGAAGCACCGACCGAGGCGGCAGCCGAGACCATCCGCCCTTACCCATTTTATATTGCGCGGCTGAGCCGCGCACATTCTTTCCGGTAGCGCGGCAGACCTCTGCCGCCCGACGAATAGATCATCGGCTGCCGAGGCGATTGGGCGACGGCGTGCTCGCCGTCCAAACAGGAACGGAACCCGATAATCCATTTGCGCAGCGGCAGAGGTCTGCCGCGCTACTATTTTAAATACTCCCGTGCACCCGTGGACCGTGCACCCGTGCACCCGCCGCGCTTTGCGCGGCTTTTTCTCCTGTGCGCCCTCGGCCCTTTGTTGAACCTGCACAAGATCTCCCCCGAAAACGCCCCTTCGGTTTTCCGATTCTTGTCGTCAAAGGGGAGAAATTTTTGAAAGAATGTGGTATACTGTGCTCCGAGATTGAACAAATGTTCGCCTTTGAATGAAATGACAGTCCCGAACGAGGGAAAATGAGGTGGGTTTTGCATGGCAAGAGGCAGGCGCGGGGCGTACGACTATCTGAACGACGCGTCGCTGAAACTCGCGAAAACGGTGTATAAGCTGACGTCCGAAAACTGCGGCGGGCGCGGCACGCCGGACGTAAAGACCGTGAAGGAGCTCGAGGGACTCGTGAAGGAGGCGGCGGGCATCTGCCTGTCGCTCGAAAAGAGCGGCGCCGCCGAGGTCCCCGAGATCCGCGTCGTGTTCGACGACGGCATCGCCGAGCTTGCGGAGTAGCAGGGGCCAGAGGCCAGAGGCCAGGGGCCAGAGGCCAGGGGCCAGAGGCCAGAGGCCAGAGGCCAGGGGCCAGGGGCCAGAGGTCAGAGGCCAGAGGTCAGAGGCCAGAGGCCAGAGGCCAGAGGCCAGGGGCCAGGGGCCAGAGGCCAGAGGCCAGAGGCCAGGGGCCAGAGGCCCGTGGCCAGGGGCCAGGGGCCAGAGGCAGGAGGCCAGGG
>JAFZOL010000028.1 GCA_017550625.1 Clostridia bacterium
GACCCACCCCACTCCGTAGGGAACAAACGGCTGTGGGCAGCCGTACTACCGGCAAGCGGGCAGTTCCGACCAATCGGGGGAAGAAGCCGCAAATCCCTTTTCGCAGCGGCAGAGGCAGACTCCCCCGCGGGGCGGGGGAGACGTCCGCGAAGCGGACAGAGGGGGACGGGCCGCATACGGCTGCGCCCCTACCGTTCGGTCCGCGGCCTCGCCGCACTGCCGTTTAATAACTCCCGTGCACCCGTGGACCGTGCACCCGTGCACCCGCCGCGCTCAGCGCGGCTAAAAAAAACCGCCTTTCGGCGGATTTTTTTATTCCAACCCTTCGTCCGGGCCGGCGGGGGTGTCGTCGTCGGAGCGGAAGGCTTCGCTGACCTTTTCTTTGACGGTCTCTTTGACGTTTTCGAGCGTCTCGCCGACCTGGGTGTGGTTGAGGTTCACCTCGCTGCCGTCGGGCCTCACGACCACGACCTCGCAGTCGAGCCCGAAGGTGACCAGCGCCCCGGCGATCGTGGCGATCGGCGCGGCGGCAAGGCCCACCACGGCGCCGATGACGCCCGCGGGCATGGGGATGTTGATCAGGGTCTCGCCGCGGCGCTCGAGGCGCACGCGCGACACGCTTCCCTCGGATACGTACCCTTTGAGCTTTTCGATGATCTCTTCGATCCTGTTCTGTTCGTCCATTTTATCCTCCTCAGAAGGCGATCTTCCGCTCGATAAAGGCCTTGAGGTCCGAGATCGGGATGCGCACCTGCTCCATCGTGTCGCGATCTCTTACGGTGACGCAGTTGTCGGCGGGGGCGTTCTCGTCGCCCACGGTCTCGAAATCGACGGTCACGCACAGCGGCGTGCCGATCTCGTCCTGACGGCGGTAGCGCTTGCCGATGGAGCCCGTTTCGTCGTAGTCGACGGAGAAGTATTTCGAGAGCTCCTCGTAGATCTCGGTGGCCTTCGGCGCGAGCTTTTTCGACAGCGGCAGCACGCACGCCTTGAACGGCGCGAGGTACGGGTGCAGGTGCAGCACCACGCGGACGTCGTTTTTGGCCTCGTCCACGACCTCTTCGTCGTAAGCTTCTGTCATCACGGTGAGGAACAGGCGCTCAACGCCGAGCGACGGCTCGATGACGTAGGGCACGTAGCGCTCGTTGGTATCGGGATCAAAGTAATCGAGGCTCTTGCCGCTCGTTTTGATGTGCTGCGACAGGTCGTAGTCGGTGCGGTCCGCCACGCCCCAGAGCTCGCCCCAGCCGAACGGGAACAGATATTCGAAGTCGGTGGTGGCCTTCGAATAGAAGCATAGCTCCTCCTGATCGTGGTCCCTGAGGCGCAGGTTCTCGGGGCTGACGCCGAGGGAATAGAGGAAATCGCGGCAATAGGAACGCCAGTAGTCGAACCACTCGAGGTCGGTGCCGGGCTTGCAGAAGAACTCGAGTTCCATCTGCTCGAATTCGCGCACACGGAAGATGAAGTTGCCGGGCGTGATCTCGTTGCGGAAGGATTTGCCCACCTGCGCCACGCCGAAGGGCAGCTTTTTGCGGGTGGTGCGCTGGATGTTCGCGAAGTTCACGAAAATGCCCTGCGCGGTCTCGGGGCGCAGATACAGCTCGTTTTTGCTGTCCTCGGTCACGCCCTGGAAGGTCTTGAACATCAGGTTGAACTGACGGATGTCGGTGAAGTCATGCTTGCCGCAGTTGGGGCACGGGATGGCCTTTTCTTTGATATAGTCCATCATCTGCTCGTTGGACCAGCCCGCCACGTTCGTGCCGTCGAAATCCTCGATGAGGTTGTCGGCGCGGTGGCGCGTTTTGCAGGCGCGGCAATCCATCAGGGGATCGGAGAAGCCGCCCAGGTGCCCTGAGGCGACCCAGGTCTGCGGGTTCATGAGGATGGCGGAGTCGAGCCCCACGTTATACTTATTCTCCTGCACGAACTTTTTGCGCCAGGCGTTTTTGATGTTGTTCTTGAGCTCCACGCCGAGGGGGCCGTAGTCCCACGTGTTGGCAAGCCCGCCGTAGATCTCGCTGCCGGCGTAGACGAAGCCGCGGCCTTTGCACAGGGCGACGAGCTTTTCCATCGATTTTTCGGTATTTTTCATAGGAATGCCTCCTGAATTAAGTCTTTCTGCGTTCTCTATATAATAACAAAGCCGGGCCGCTTTGTCAAGCGGTCCGGCCCTTTTTTGCGTTTCGATAAAGGATCAGTCCTCGACCGTGATGCCGCGCTCTTTTCTGAGCTCGGCAAGCTCGGAGAGCACCTTGTGCTTCTTGGCGCCGATGTAGTCGTAGAAGAACAGCGGCACGGCCGTGAGCACGAGGCTGACGGCGGGCACGAGGGTGACGAGCGAATACATGGCGAAGTTCTGCCCCGGCCCGAGGCCCTTGGCGAGCTCCACGGCGGCCTCGGGACCTGCGTTGAGGGTGGATACGTCGATGTTCACGGCGATATACATCGCGATGATCGCGACCGTGGCGAAGGCGTTGCCGAGCTTGTTGACGAACGACTGGCACGCCGAGCCGAGGGCGTTATCGCGGTAGCCGGTTTTGTATTCCATATAGTCGAGGCAGTCGAACACCATGATGCCCGACACCACGTTGATGACCCCGAGCGGGATGCTCATGATGACGAAGAACGGGATGCAGATGAACAGGTTCTTGGTGAACCACCCCACGAGCAGGGCGATGACGCCCGCGGCGGCGCCGCCGAGGCACGAGCCGATCATCAGCGTGCGGTATTCGAACTTTTCATAGAGCTTCGGCAGAATGACCATGGCGCCGAACATGCCGACCGCCGTGGCGATCTGGATGATCATGCCCACCTTCGAGATGTTGGAGTTGAGCTGCTCGAGGGTGGCGGTGGCGCGGTCGATGCCGATATAGAAGCCCGCGTAGCGCGCCACGTGCGGGGCGGCGGCCTGCAGCATGTATCTGCCGAACGAGAGGATGCCCGCGAGCACCACGAGCACGAGCGGCTTGCACCGGAAGATGCGCTTGAGCGCCGACGGGTCGCCGGGGTCGCGGCGCTTGGCGTTGGGCACGTCGATGCGCTCTTTGATCTTGAACGACGACATGGCGAACAGCGGCATGCCGATCACGGTCATCGAGATCGCCATGATGGGATATTTGATGTCGTTGAAGTCGGCGCGGCTGACGAGGAAGGGCATGAAGCCGAGGATGTAGGGCAGCGCCACGGTCACGGCGGAGCCGATGCCGCCGACGGTTCTGCCGTAGGAGGCGATCTTGGCGCGCTCTTTATGGTTGGCGGTCATCAGGTTCGGCATGCTCCAGAACGGCACGTCGGACGACGTGTAGACCATGCCCCAGATCACGTAGACGGCAGCCACGAAAATATACACGGCCGTGCTCTTCTGCGACAGATCGACGCCGAACAGGTGCTTCGTGAACATGAGGATCGTGAGGATCGCGATCGGGATGCAGGTGAGCACCGGATAGGGCTTCAGACGCCCCCACTTGGTCTTGTGGCGGTCAACGATCATGCCCATCAGCGGGTCGTTCACGGCGTCCCACACGCGGGCGAACAGCATCAAAAAGATGACGAACCACGCGTTGAGCGCCAGCACGTTCATATAGAAGTCGGTGATGTACGACGACATGCAGCTGTAAACGAGGCCCTGCCCGAGCGCCGCGATGGCGTAGGCGCGGGATTCGCTCGCCGGCACGTAGCGTTTCCCGATCTCGGGCGCGGGTTTCGCCGCTTTCTCTTTACCCATAAAAAGGCTCCTTTCGCGCGTCCGGAGGCGCGCTGATGTTTTATGTATCCATTATATACGAAAAACGGGCGCATTACAAGAGATTTTTCGTGGTTTTTGATTGCAATTCGCCCGCGTTTCTGCTACACTGTAGCGTATGGAAACAAAAGAACTCAAAAACGAAGCCGAGCGGGTGCTCATCCTCTCGGCAGACACAGGTGAATACGATAACGAATGGAGCGCGGATGAACTCAAGGAGCTCATCCGCACCGCCGGCGGCGTGACCGAGGGCGTGATCATCCAGAAGCTCGAGCGGCCGAATCCCCTGTCGTATATCGGCAGCGGAAAACTGGAAGAGGCGGAGCTGTTCTGCCACAACCGCGAGATCGACCTCGTGGTGTGCGACGCCGAGCTCTCGACCACGCAGCAGCGCTTTCTTGAAAAGAAGCTCGAGACCCGCGTGATCGACCGGACGCTCCTGATCCTTGATATCTTCGCCGCGGGCGCGAAGACGGCCGAGGGCAAGCTGCAGGTGGAGCTGGCGCAGCTCTCTTACGCTCTGTCGAACCTCTCGGGGCACGGCAGCGAATATTCGCGCCTCGGCGGCGGCATCGGCACGAGGGGCCCCGGCGAAAGCAAGCTCGAGAGCGACCGGCGGCACATCAGGCGGCGCGTGTACGCCCTCAAGGAGCGCTTAAAAGGGCTCGAGAACCGGCGCGCGCTCCGGCGCGACAGACGAAAGCGCGACGGTGTGCTCACCGCCGCGATCGTGGGCTATACGAACGCGGGCAAATCGACGCTGTTAAACACCCTCACGGGGGCGGGCGTGCTGGCCGAGAACAAGCTGTTCGCCACCCTCGACCCCACGTCGCGGGCACTCAAACTCCCCGACGGGCGTGAAGTGATGCTGATCGACACGGTCGGGTTCATCTCGCGCCTGCCGCACCTTTTGGTGGAGGCGTTCCACTCGACCTTGGAGGAAGCCGCCGACGCGGACGTGCTGATCCTTCTCGGCGACGCCGCCGACCCCGCCGTAGAGACGCAGCTCGCCGAGGCGAAGGAGATCCTAAAAGACCTCGGGGCGGCGAATAAGCCTTTGGTGACGGTCTACAACAAATGCGACCTCACGGGCGGGTACCTGCAGCCCGCCGAGCGGCACACGGTGCGCATCTCGGCGCTGACGGGCGTCGGGATTCCGGCGCTCTTGCAGGAGGTGGCGGACGTGCTGCCCGGCGGCACCGCGAAGATCGGGGTGCTGCTCCCCTACCGCGAATCGGCGCTCGCCTCGCTCCTGCACGAAAAGGGCCGCGTGTTCGAGGAACGGTATGAGGAGGACGGCGTGTTCGTCTCCGCCGAGATCGACAGGACGCTGCTGTATAGGTTCTTGCCGTACTTGAAGTAAAAAACGATCCCCGCGGGGATCGTTTTTTTGATGTTAGATGTGGGATGTTGGATGTTGGATGTTGGACGGGGGCGCGCCCCGTACCCCATTTTATAATGCGCGGCGCATTCTTCCGGTAGCGCGGCAGACCCCTGCCGCTGCGGGCAATTGCTTTCGATTCCGTTGTGGGCGGACGGCGAGCCTGCTTGCCGGTAGTATGGCTGGGTCTCGGCTCCCGCCTCGGTCGGCGCTTCTGCCTGCGGCAGAGGTGTCCACCGGACACCCGCGCCCCACAGCGTTTGTTCCCTACGGAGTGGGGTGGGTCGATTTGACGGAAAGTATAGGGATATGAAGATTACTTGATTCAAATCGATCCCATCCCCGACGTGGGGAAGTCGCGGCGGCGCCCGCTTGCCTTTTACGATAAACATGGTCGGCGGGGTCGTTGGTTTCGTAACTTTGATTCTTTATGAATGATTGAGATATGAGAAGAAGACTGTTCGTCGCCCAAGCAGATATGGAGCCGGTCATCTATCCGTCGGATTTCCCCGCGTCGGGGAGTCTCGCCGTACGGCTCAACCCCCGCTCCGCAGGGAAAGAACGGCTGTAGGCAGCCGTACTACCCACGGCGTGCCCGCCGACCAACCGGGATCGGAATTCGAAAAACCCGTTCCGCAGCGGCAGACCTCTGCCGCGCTACCGGAAATATCCTGTTCGGCTGCGTCGCATGTTGTAAAATGGGGAAGGGTAGTCCCTTCGGAAAAAACGGTGAAAGTCAAAAAACGCTGAAAACTTATAGACGTCGATAGCGCTTGCCCCCACATTTTTATGATCGCCGCGGTGTGCCGCGGCTCACCGCGGAGCGAAGCGACCTTGCCGCATGGCGGCTGCGCGCCTCGCCGCGCATAATAAATGGGATACGGGGCGTGTTTCGGCTGCCGCCTCGGTCGGCGCTTCTGCCTGACGGCGCAGGTGTCCACCGGAACCCGCACCCTGCGGCTCGCATTTTAATACTTGACAAAACACTAAAGCTGTGCTACTCTAAGAGCGTCAAATCGGAGGGCGTGATTGCCACGGTTATCGTTAAGAATCTTAGCGAACTGTGTACGCTGAAGATTTGACGTTTTTTATTTCCCTCAAATCGTATGCCGGGCAAGGGCGTGTTTCGGTTGTCTCGTTGCTGCTTAAAAACTCCCGTGCACCCGTGGACCGTGCACCCGTGCACCCGCCGCGCATCGCGCGGCTTTTTTTCTCTTGTGTCCCTCTCACTCATATGCTATAATACCCTTAAAGGGGGCCCGTCCTATGAAAAAACTTCGCTCATTTTTATCCGTCCTTTTGTGCGCCGTGCTGGTGCTGTCCGCGGTTTCGGCCGTTTCGGCGGCAGGAACAGATTTTTCCGCCGTTTCGTTCCGTGTCAGGGACCTCATCTCCGACAAGACCGCGACGTTCGTCGCCTGTTCCGGCGTGCCGTCCGTGCTCGTGTTCGGCGGCGTGGGCAGCTGCGGCAACACCGTCGCCCTGCTCGAAGCTCTGCCCGACGCCCTGGGGCTCGTCACCTCCGCCGCGCCCGAGGTGTTCGTGATCGACGTCAAAGAGAATACCGACGCCTTCATTCTCGATGCGGTGCGATCGCTCGGCCTTCCGGAGAACGTCGTGGTCGCGTCCGAAGGCTCTCTGGTCGGCACGAACCCCCATTGGTCGCTGCTTAACGCGATCGAGGGCCCCGATACCTACGGCTACACGATGCCGCTGGTCGCGTTTCTCGACGGCAGCGGCGTGCTGCGTGACGGCTACACCGCCGTCGGCACGCAAAAGCGGCTGATCGAAGGCCTCAGCTCGATCTGCAAGGTGGCAACGGAAAAGCTTTGGGTCGATCTCCCGTTCGAGGTCACGTGCCTGCAGTCCGAGGCGCGCCGGGCGCTCGCGTCCGTCAACGAACTGCGCACCGGTTCCCGCGCGTGGTACTGGAACGAGACCGACACCGCCAAGGTCTACTGCAAGGACCTCGCGCCGCTCACTTACGACTACGCCCTCGAAAGAGTCGCCCTGCAGCGCGCGATGGAGCTCGTGGTTATGTACAGCCACGGCCGCCCGTCGGGCGAGAGCTGCTTCGCCGCTTACGAAGAAGCGGGCTACGTATTCTATGCCGCGGGCGAGAACATCGCCTACGGCCAGCGCACGATCGTTGAGGTCGAGACCGACTGGGAAGAGGAGAACGAGTATTACGTCGGGCAGGGCCACCGCCGCAACATGCTGGACGCGGATTTCCGCGCGTTCGGCTGCGCCGGGGTGGAGTATAAAGGCGTGCGCTTCTGGGTGCAGGAGTTCGGCGACATCGTCAACGAGCCCGATCCTACCCCCGCCAACGACTCTTTAACGGCCGCCACGGTGCGCGCGCAGCCCTCGGCCGTCCTCGGTTGGAGGGCAAACGTCAAATCCGTCCGGGCCGAGGCGGGTGAAAAGCTCGACCTCTCGAAAAACGTCACGGCCGTCGCGGAGCTCGCATCAGGCCGCAGCCTTGAAACGACCCTGCGCCCGACCTGGTCGGTCGCCGACGAAACTATCGCCACGGTCAAGGGCGAGATGCTCAACGCCCTGAAGGCGGGCGAGACGACGCTCTTGGCCACGGTCGGCACGTTCGAGCCGTTTGAGGTGCGCCTCGTTGTCACGGGCAGCGCGGTCGTCGACCCCGATCCCGACGACCCCGATCCCGACGACCCCGATCCCGACGATCCCGTTGATCCCGACCTGCCTGTCGGCTCCGTCCCCGGCGACGCGGACGGCGACGGCAAGGTGACCGCGTCCGACGCCCGCCTCGCCCTCAGAAGGAGCGTCGATCTCGAAAGCTACGCCCCCGGCACCCCCGCCTTCATCGCCTGCGACGTCGACAAGAGCGGAACCGTCACCGCCGCCGACGCGCGCCTCATCCTCCGCGCCGCGGTAGGGCTCGAAAAGCTGTAAAAAAAATCCGCCTTAGGCGCCCTCGCTTAGGGATTTATATGGTTTTTCGCCGCTCTTTTCCGCCCGAACTGCCTGTCCGGCAGGGGATATCCGCCAGGATTATCCCCTGCCGTTCAGATTGTTCGAACAAAAAATAGCTGGCGAAAAACTGCTTCGCACCGCAGCGGATGCAATTTTTGCGAAAGACAAGGCGCAGGGGTCGGATAATCCTGACGGATATCCGACCCCTGCAACGAAGTATTTCACAAATAAGTGCGCTGCTGCGGCATATAAATCCCTAAGTGAGGGCGCCTTCGGGCGGATTTTTTTGTGCCGCGCTGCGCGCGGCGGGTGCATGGGGGCACGGTCCACGGGTGCACGGGAACGCGGCAAAGCCGCGTAGATTCTTCCGGTAGGGGCGCACCTTGAACAAACCCGCCGGTTCATTGAATGAACCGACGGGCCGCCGCCGAGGTTGTTGACATTTCGGTGAATAATCATTTTTTATAGAATGAAGTGCGAGGATAAAGGCCCGCACATCCTGCTGCGGAGTGGGTTTCGATTTGAAGGTCACGAACGGGCTTTTTATCGGTGGCGCACTGCGGGAGCGTCTTCCACAGGCGGCGGCGAATCCTCGTTCCCGTGCACCCGTGCACCCGTGGACCGTGCACCCGCCGCGCGAAGCGCGGCCTTTTATCTCGTCTTCGTCCGCTCGAACAGCGACACATAAAACGCGACCGTTTCCTCTTGTGTCCTGCCCATGCCGAGCACCGACCCGTGGTGGCCGCGGCGCACCGGGAACACGTTCCACACGCCGGGGTCGTAGGCCGTTCCGGGGTCGGCTTCCTCTTCCTCTGTGATCTCGCGCGCCTCCGCGCCCATGGGGGCTTTGGCGGAGATCACGTTCACGAGGCCGTCGTTCGGGAACCAGTCCTTGTTGATGCCGATGCCGCCGTCCGTGGTCAGGGAGACGCTGCCCATCGCGTAGGTCGAAAGATACAGCGCCGCGAGCGTCTCATCGGACGGCACCTGCACGTCGCCGATCGAACCGGGTTCGGTGCAGCAATAGGCGTAGGAATAATAATAGATCTCCGGCACGGTGCCGACGCGCCGGTTGAGCTCGGCCGCGCCGTCGGGCGTCAGCTCGTAGCCCGCGTGGTCGTGACCCGACCCCGCCGCGGCGGAATAGGCGGCGAGCACGTCCGAAAAATTGCCCGTGTCGTTCGTGATGCCGAACTGGTCGAGCATGAAATCGAAGCTCTCGTTCGCGGGGTTCGCAAGGCCCGCGAACGCCCAGATGAGCCGGGCGGCGAGGTCCGTCGTGTCCGTCGTGCCGATGAGCTGGCCGATGATGCCGCCGAGCAGGCCGTTCGCGATCGACCCGGTATTGTTGACGATCTCGGTCAGCGACGAGCCGTTGTGCGGGCTGCACAGCGCGGTGACCGAATAGACGTAATACTCCTTCCCGCCCGTGAACAGGGGAGAGATGTCCTCCTGCCCGGCGGCCTGTTCGGCCTCGTCCCCATAAGCGAGCAGATAGGCGAGCATCCGCACGGTCTCGCCGCCGAATGAATGCCCCACAAGGTTCGCGGTCTTGGTCTCGCCCCAGCCCGGCAGCATGGGCCCCGCCTCGGTATAATCGCGCCCGTAGCGCTCGTGACGGTGCGTTTCGGCGTGCGCCGCCCCGTAGTCCACGCGCGTGCCGGTCAGCTTCGCGTAGAGCTCGCAGGCGCGGTCCCATGTGGAAGACACCGGCCCCACGCTCGGCGCGACGACTTCATATCCGAGGGCGCGCAGGCTTTCGGGCAGGTTGAGGCCGCCGTTGCCCCAGTAATGCGAATAGGCGTCGTTGGCGGCGTCCTCGCCCCAGCCGCCGAGGCCGTGCACGAGCACGTAGGCGGGGGCGAGGTCCTTCGCCTTCGGCTTGAGGTGCAGCAGCTTTCTGACCGCCCCGCCCGCGGCGGTGTCGGTCCCCGACAGCAGGATCACACACCCTGCAATCAGCAGCAGCACGCCCGCGATCACCGCGCCGATCAGCACGCTCTTCTTTTTCTTTTTCGCCTTTTTCGCGGGCGCGCAGGCTTTCGCTTCCTCCGCGTTCGCGGCCCCGATCCCGTAGGGATTCGGCTGCTCCTCCCGCGTTCCGGCGGACGCCGCGGCAGCCCCGGCGGCGTAGGGGTTCGGCGTTTCGTTCTGCGTCTTCGCCGCGTCAGCTTCGGCGGCGTAGGGGTTTTTCGGCTCCGGGTCGCGAAGCGAAGCCGATACCTGCGAACGCGGCGCTTCGGCCGCCCGCGGGGAGCCCGCTCCCGGCAGCGTGAGGTCGGGCTGCAAAAGCAGATCGGTGCTCACGCCGAACAGGCGCGAAAGCGCCAGCACGGTCCGCGTGTCCGGCAGCGCCTCGTCCGACTCCCATTCCGCGACTGTCTGCAGCGGCACGCCGAGCGCGTCGGCGAGCTCTTCCCGCGTGCGCCCCTTCCGCCGTCTGAGCGTTTGGATCTTCTGCCCGATGGTCATGGTTCTCTCCTCCGTTTCTACGGTTCCTATTATACGGCTCCCCGCCGCGATTTGCAACCGCTTTCGCCTTCTGCCGCGAAAAAAAGCATGAAAGACTGAAAAAAACAGAAACCGTTTTCGCCGATTTCTGTTTTTTTGTTCTTCGTCATTTTGGATTATATCTTGAACCTTGCATTGCAGAATCTTGCAAAGATCGTTCACTTTATTCGTCGTAATGCCTTCCTCTTGCCGCATTCGGTCGATCGTAGCGCTGCTGATTCCGTACTTGTTGATCAGCGTATAAGTTCTTTCATTTTTCTTTTTCAGCGTCTCCCAAAACGGCGCATATGAACTCATATATATCACCGTTTATAATGGTATAATGAATAGTATATCTTGACAATAGTCATAATTATAACTATACTATTATTATAAAAACAGTGTATTAATCCAACGTATAGCGGAGGGAATAAAATAATGAGTGGCATCAAAAGAATCGCTTCAGTTTTTCTTGTCGTCTGTCAAATAATGGTACTATCTTGGCATCTGCTTCCTGAAGTAAATGCGTATAATACCCCCTCAAATGTGAAAACTTCAACTGCTGTTTCAAAATTGCACGAGTTAGTCTCGAAGCTTGGCGATGAATCATATTTTAATACAACACGAACCACCAGTTGCGGCAAAAAAAGCTCGGGACATGCATGCTCTTATTGCGACAATCGGGAAATCGTGAAACAGACGTGGTTCAAGAATTTGTTTGGAAACATTTCGGTTTCTCAGTTTCCAACCACGTACTATTCTAACGGCGTCTCACAAGGACCTGCGGGCTACTCATGCTTTGGCTTTGCAGGCTTTGCAGAGTGGTATATTTTTAAGACAGGTAGTACGGATAAGGTTTCAACAGAATTTATAGGGGCTTATCCTCGGACTTACAGCAACTGTTCTGCTTATGTGTGGCCGGGTGATTTGCTTCGTCTTACCGATACCCATTCTGTCATTGTTTATGAAATTGCGTCCGATGGGTTAAAAGTCGTGGATTGTAACGGAACAGGTGAATATAATTGTCAGATTCATTATCGGACCTTGTCATATAATAGTACTACTATGGCTATATCAAGAGCTAAAAATGCAGTTAACGATAGCGGAGAAGGAGCAAGTACACTATCGTTTTCCAACCACAATCACCCGACGGCTCTTGAAGTGGGAAAACCGTTCAGTATTTATGGCACAGTATCGTCAAACTATATGATCACACAAGTTGACGTATGGATTACGAATTATGATGAATCTGTGGCATATGTGCACAGTACTGCCTATCCTAATGCTATGAACTACAATATCAGCAGTATGGATAGTTCTGTGCGATTCGGTGACGCAAAACCCGGAACAAATAAATACATCGTTACGGCAAAAGACGCTTCCGGTCGAGAAAAACTATTATTTGGTAACCGTTTTGTAACATATTCAAATAGTTTCGGTTCAAGTTTCTATGCGTATATAATTCGAAAAAACCCGTGGCAGCGTGCTGAAGTTGGATTAGACAGGAATGTATATGTTACTTCAGATTTGAAAACCATACCGAAACAGATATGGTATTTTGAATTACAACAAGATGGGACATATAAAATCTTGAGCGCATATAACGACATGGCTCTGATAGTTCGCGATGGAGTCTCGCAGGATCAAACGAATGTTGAAACAGCAAATGATCTGGGGTATAATTATCATAGATGGTATTTGTGTGCGAATAGTGACGATACAGTTACACTCGTTCCAAAATTTAGTTTCTCAAAAGTGCTCGATGTGCTTGGCGGAGGAACCAATCTGCAGATTTATACGCCAAACGGAACAAACGCTCAAAAGTTTATAATTTATCCCTTATCTCAGGAAGGAACGACATATTCCAAACCGAACAAACCCGACAAGCCGAATTTAACGGTTCAAACGGGAACAACAAACGTGAAAACAGTTTTTTCATGGAATACCTGTCCGTTGAAAGGAACCTTTGACAATCGAATATATGACATTCGGATATTTGCAGGAACACAGGCTTCCGGTACGCCTGTAGACGCAGAATTGGGGCTTACGGGAACCACTTTTTCATCCATGCTTGCTCCCGGAACGTATACTGCCAACGTCGCGGCTGTAAATTCCTTATATTACGAATGGTATACGTTCAGCTCTAATATTACGTTTACAGTTCCGGAGTGTACGCATAATTGGGACAACGGTGCGCTGGATCCCACAAAAGACACCTGTACGATCTGCGGTGCGCAGAGAGACAGAACGGTGTATGTCAGCATTTCTCCGAATGGGGGCGTTCTGAACGGGAGCTCGACGGCAACGATCGAATACGATGTTCCGGGAACAAAAATAAACCTTGGTACCCCCACAAGAGAGGGCTATGATTTTACAGGTTGGGCTTTGGATTTCAGCGGCACGGGACACGTTTTGGAGCCGTATGGAACGCCTTTGCATGACGATCCTGTATTCTGCATGTCTGTAGGAGATGTGGATGAATACAATTTGCTTGATAATCATGCGGTTACGGTAACGCGGATGAAGAAGTCTTCAGACTGTCCGTCACAGGGAAGCGAATACATGATGGAGATCAAAACGGCAGGAAATGCTTCCCCCGGTCTTGGCGGGTTTAAGCAATTGACGATGTCGACTCCTGACGCTGTTTACTATCATATGATCATAGCAAAGATTCCGGTCGGCTATACCATTGAAATGGCTTGGAACAAATGCGGCGACGGTGATTCTCATACCTGGATCACTTCTCAGGAGGGAACCGGAGAATTTCAGTTATATATCAATAAAACTGTCTGCGGGTCAACAGGGTCTTTCGGGACATTCGGACATGTATATCTTTCCGCGGCAGACGGATATCCGAGTGATTCCGTAACGTGGTATCTCAGTTATTCTGAGATTTTTGACGGGACCCATATGTCCGGGACTGGAACGACCTATACGGTGGGGAATGGAACCGGGGTTCTGTTTGCGACTTGGAAAAAAGGTCACACGTGGGATGCCGGTACGGTCACGATTGCCCCGACCTGCATCTCCTCCGGTGTGAAGATTTATACCTGCACCGTGTGCGGCGGCACAAGAACAGAAACCATGCCGTCTCTTGGACACGAGTTCGGTGCGTGGATCATCACAACTCCCGCGACAACCGAGAAAGAGGGGTTGATGACACGCGTCTGTTCCCGTTGTTCCGCTGTGGAAACCAGTGTGATACCGAAAAAAGATGATCCCAACGATCCCGACCCATCATTTGAGGTCGTTCTCGGAGATGTGGACGGTGACGGAAGTATCACCGCATCTGATGCGCGGCTTGTACTCAGACGAGCGGTTGAACTTGAAACCTATGCTTCAGGCAGCAGAGAATTCCTTTGCTGTGATGTGGATCGCAATGGCTTTGTCACCGCGACGGATGCGCGGTTGGTTCTGCGCGCCGCTGTGAAGCTTGAGGATCCCTCAAAATGGTAAATAAAAAAGGCAGTATTCCTACAGCCTGAGAAAGAACGCTTTACCGCCCGGACCGAATAACGGCCCGGGCGGTTTCTTTTTTTAATCTGCAGTGGAAGCTTTGATACGCTTGGGTCTGTCCACAAACAGCGCCTTCGAGCCGACGCAGCACACGAACCCGACCGTGCCGCCGACGAGGACGTCCGAGAAGAAATGCGCGCCCACCATGATGCGGCTCACGGCCACGGCTACGGTGAACACCGCGGCGAAGGCCCACAGGGCGATCCGCTTTTTCTTCGAAAGCCCCATTACCCCCGCCATCGTGGCGAGATAGAAGGTCGCCGCCGCGCCCCGCGTGTGGCCGGAGGGGAAGCTCTTGAACGCGTCGGACGTGCCGAACGTGTCGCGCATGAGCTGCTTGTCGGGCTGGCCGCCCATCACGTACCAGCGCGTAAAGCCCGGGAACAGGTCGTTTTTGCCGAAGTCGCCGATCACGTTCATCGCGCGGTAGCGCATGCGCCCGAAGGGGATCTTGAGCCCCTGCACGATCAGCGTCGCCGCCACCATCGCCACGCACGAAACGGCGGCGAAACGGATGAGTTTTTTCAGGCTCTCGTCGCTCAGGTTCCTCGCCGCCAGCGTGCCGAGCAGCGACAAGAGCAGGGCGAAGAACACGGTCACACCCACAAGGAAGCCGGTGTTGACTTCGCTCGTGTCAAAATGCCGGGTGACGTAGCCCGTCACCTCTTTGAACCACATGCCGTACAGGGCCGTCGCCCCCGCGAGCGCCGTGCCGGCCAGAAGGGTGCGTTTGACGCCCGCCGGCATCAGGCGCACGGCGTACCAGAAGATGATCTGCGCCATCAGCGCCCCGATCAGGTATTCGGGGGCGGTGCCCACCGTCTCCATCATCGCGCCGTAAAAATGCTCGGTGTAATAGCGCTCCGGCTCGAGCACGTTTTTCGTGAGCGCTTTGCTCACCTCAAGGTCAAGGTCGGTGAACGTGGCGGTGACGAGCAGCGCGCCGAAGATCACGAGGAACAGGCAAATTTTAAGTATCGTTTTCGTCTTCGTTTTCATTGTCGTTTTCGTCCTTTCCGTCCGCGGGGAATATGAGCGCCTTCATCGCGCCGAACAGGGCGGCGTTTTCCTCCAGCGCGTCCCAGACGCCGTCCTCACTCAGCACCCCGCGTTTGAGGTCCTCGGGCAGGAGCCCCGCCTCGTCGTCCTCAAAGTCCCGTCGCCAGTCTTCGCTCGTGTAATACCGTTCGAGTTCCTGAAAGTCCGCCTGCGCGTCGTCGAATTCCGTCAGCGCCTCCTGCAGGCGGATGATCGCCTCGGTGCAGCGGTCGAGCTTTTCTTCATAATACCGGATGCGCGAGAGCTGGTCCGTCTCCCGTTTTTCCATCGCGTTCGCCTCCTTCGCGGCGTTTTTTTGCATTTCCATTATACCATACCGCCCCGTCCCATATCAACACAAAAATGAAAAAGCCCGGCTCGAAAGAGCCGGGCTGCGGGTTTTATTTGCGCTTGAAGGATCAGCCTTCCTTGATCGCGGCCTGCGCGGCGGCAAGGCGGGCGATCGGCACGCGGAAGGGCGAGCAGGAGACGTAGTCGAGGCCGATCTCGTGGCAGAACTCAACGGACGTGGGATCGCCGCCGTGTTCGCCGCAGATGCCCAGATGCAGCGCCGGGTTCTCGGCCTTGCCGAGCTTGATGGCGGTCTTCATCAGGGAGCCCACGCCCACCTGGTCGAGCTTCGCGAACGGATCGCTCTCGAAGATCTTGGCGTCGTAATAGGCGTTCAGGAACTTGCCGGCGTCGTCACGCGAGAAGCCGTAGGTCATCTGGGTCAGGTCGTTGGTGCCGAAGCAGAAGAAATCGGCTTCCTTGGCGATCGCGTCGGCGGTCAGGGCGGCTCTCGGGATCTCGATCATGGTGCCAACCTGATACTTGAGATCGGCGCCCGCGGCGGCGATCTCCTTATCGGCGACTTCCACAACGAAGTTCTTCACGTACTTGAGCTCTTTCACTTCGCCCACGAGCGGGATCATGATCTCGGGCTCGACGTTCCAGTCCGGATGCGCCTTCTTCACGTTGATGGCGGCGCGGATCACGGCGGCGGTCTGCATCTTGGCGATCTCGGGATAGGTGACGGCAAGGCGGCAGCCGCGGTGGCCCATCATCGGGTTGAACTCGTGAAGGTCCGCGATGACCTGCTTGATGTATTCCACGCTCTTGCCCTGCGCTTCGGCAAGGGCGGCGATGTCGGCTTCTTCCGTGGGCACGAACTCGTGCAGCGGCGGGTCGAGGAAGCGGATGCACACGGGCGTGCCCTCGAGGGCCTCGTAAAGGGCCTCGAAGTCGGCCTGCTGCATGGGCAGGATCTTGTCGAGCGCGGCTTCACGCTCGGCAACGGTCTCGGAGCAGATCATCTCGCGGAACGCGGCGATGCGGTCGGGATCGAAGAACATATGCTCGGTGCGGCAAAGGCCGATGCCCTCGGCGCCCAGCTCTCTGGCCTTCTTGGCGTCTCTGGGGGTGTCGGCGTTGGTTCTCACCTTCAGCCTGCGGAACTTGTCGGCCCACGCCATCACGCGGCCGAACTCGCCGGCGATCTGCGCGTCGACGGTGGGGATCAGGCCCTTATAGATGTTGCCGGTGGTGCCGTCGATGGAGATGAAGTCGCCCTCACGGAAGGTCTCGCCCGCGAGCTCGAACTTCTTGTTCTCTTCGTCCATCTTGATGTCGCCGCAGCCGGACACGCAGCAGGAGCCCATGCCTCTGGCGACCACGGCCGCGTGGCTGGTCATACCGCCGCGCACGGTCAGGATGCCCTGAGCGGCCTTCATGCCGGTGATGTCTTCGGGTGAGGTCTCAAGGCGGACAAGCACCACCTTTTCGCCTCTGGCGGCCCACTGCTCGGCGTCTTCAGCCGTGAACACGATCTTGCCGCAGGCGGCGCCGGGGGAAGCGCCGAGGCCCTTGCCGATCGGCGTGGCGGCCTTCAAGGCCTTCGCGTCGAACTGCGGGTGCAGCAGGGTGTCGAGGTTTCTGGGGTCGATCATCAGAACGGCCTCGGCCTCGCTCTTCATGCCCTCGTCCACAAGGTCGCAGGCGATCTTCAGAGCGGCCTGCGCGGTGCGCTTGCCGTTGCGGCACTGCAGCATATAGAGCTTGCCGTTCTCCACGGTGAACTCCATGTCCTGCATGTCGTGATAGTGCTTTTCAAGCTTGTCGCACACCTGGATGAACTGCGCGTAAGCCTCGGGGAACTTCTCTTCCATCTGCGCGATCGGCATGGGCGTACGCACGCCGGCCACCACGTCTTCGCCCTGGGCGTTGGTCAAAAATTCGCCCATCAGCTTCTTCTCGCCGGTGGCGGGGTCGCGGGTGAAGGC
>JAFZOL010000029.1 GCA_017550625.1 Clostridia bacterium
CCCTTTTGATCCAACGCAGGACCGTAAATCCCGATTCCGCAGCGGCCGTATACCGGGGCCATCAGCCCTCCGCCGACGCCGGATTTCGTGGGGACGCCTACCTCCACCGCAAAACGGCCTGACCCGTCGTACATGCCGCAGGTCAGCATGATGGACAGAACGATCCGCACGGTTTCCTCTTTCAACAACCGTTCTCCGCTGCCGGGACAGATGCCGCCGTTTGCCAGAAGCAGCGCGAAGTTCGCCAGGGATTCCGCGGTTACGTTCAGGGAACACATTTTGGTGTAGAGCTCGATGCTGTTGTCCACGTTTGTCGTAATGATGTCCTTGCTTTTCAGCAGATAGGCGATGGCCCGGTTGCGGTCACAGGAGTTCATCTCGGAATGATACACCTGACGGTTCAGCGTGATGCCGGGATCGCTGCACAAGCGCTGGGTATATTCCAGCATTTCCTCAAAAGAGACGTAGTCGATGATCGTGCTCTCCACAGCAATCGCGCCGGAATTGATCATGGGATTGAAGGGGCGGTTTGACTGCAGGTCCAGTTCCACAATGGAGTTGAAGGCTTCCCCCGAGGGCTCCATGCCCACATGGCTGAATACCGTTTCCGCACCGCAAACCTCCAAGGCCTTGCACAGGGAAATCACCTTGGAGATTGATTGGATCGTAAAACGAATATTGGTATCCCCGACCTTATAGACCGTCCCGTCCGGCAGAGAAACGCAAAGCCCCAGCGCTTCTTTGCGTGCCTTGCCCAACTCCGGGATATAGGTAGCCACATTGCCCCGGGAGATCTGTTGACGGCCAATTTCCATGGCTTTGTTGATGACATCCGAAATCCACTGTTCGTTCATGGCACTCTCTCCTGTTTTTTACTTGTGCTTTTTGGGGATCATACGCTTCGGCTTTTTGCTGGCCATTCCCCGCGCTGCGCCGGAAGGCCCTTGCCGGCGAGGACGCAGACGGTCTGATCTGCGCGAAGCTCCTCCTTGAGGATCCGGACGTAAGCGGTTCTGTACGGATCAGATGCTTTCATGCTTGTCCCCCAGATCCATTCTGCCTTTCTTTGATTGCTCTCTGAAACAGGTTCATATATTTCTAATACACAGAAATCCCCGGCCTCGATACGTCTCCCGGGTCAAGCGCAAATGCGGCCTGCCCGTAGGAGAATGCTGCTACCGCCCGAGATACCCGAGCTCCGTTTTCCCGCATGGTCCGCCGGAGAAGGAAGCCGCCATCCGGGCAGCGTTGGAGCATTTTCAAATGCTGCCGCCCGGTGGGCTTCCCGTCAACCTTTAAAGGAGTATACGATGAAAAGAATCAGATGTCAATACAATATCGACACTGTGTGTGAAAATCGGGTACGACAGTGTGTGTTCACAAAATGGACAGTCGGTGGTATAATACAAGACAGTAGAAAACGAAAAACAAAACACCGAAAAAAAAAACACTGTACAGGAGGGATACAAGTGAAGTACACCATAGAGGAAAGAATGGTCATAACAGAGGCAAAACAACAGTGCAGATTGATCACAGGTCCCGCAAAACCATAGAAACAAACCGCTCAAGCTCTTTGGAACCACTCGCCCAGCGAGTGGTTTTCATATATATTATAAGAGGCACCCGGTTCCGGGTGCCTCTCAGACTGTTCGGATCGATCCGTCCCCAGCGCGGCTTCGGCCGGCATACCGGCCCGCCGTGACGGGACCGGATACCGGAGGTTCTTTTCACCGTCCGTTTTTGCCGGACCTGTCCGCGCGCCGCGAAAAATACCTTACCACTCTTCCGGGTCCTCGAGTTCGACCGCGGCGCGGAGGATCATTCTGGCGTCGGCTGCGGTGACGCCGTCGTCCCGGTCGGCGTCGCAGGCAAGATACGCGTCCGTGCCGGGCGCGAAGGTCTCAAGTTCCACGGCTCTTCTGAGCGCGAGACGGGCGTCGGCCGCGGTAATGGAGCCGTCAGAGTCAACGTCGCCGATCTTCACGGCGGGGGCGAGAGACGTCTCCCCGGTGTACACCTCGCCGAAGGGGAAGAACGCCGAGACCGAAACGGAGAAAGGATCGACGCGGTTCGGCAGTTCCAGACGGAAGGACCAGCCGGAGAAGGCGTTCCCCGGGGCCTGGATCGGGATCGTGTAGACCTCCTCGTCGCGCACGTCCAGCAGTACGGCCTCGCAGGAGGTCAGCGGCAGATCCGCGGGATTTTCGAGCGTGAGCGTATAGCTGCCGTCCGCGTCAGGGCCGGAGAGCGTAACGCGAGGCAGATCCTTTTCGGCGAGAGGCCTCACCGTGACGGTGGCCTCGGGGCTCGGGTTCCTGCCCTCGGCAAAGCTCTTCGCGCGCAGGGTGATACTGCCGTCCGGCGCGATCTTCACCTTCGCCGGCACTGCGGGCGCACTCATCGCGGGCGCGGCGGCACCGTTCCCTTCCTCCGGGAGAGGTTCATCGTTGTCCTCCGGGCAGTACGGCAGGTCGACGGGTTCCGTAAGCCCCGTCTCGTCGAACCAGAGGACGCCCATATACAGCGGGCTGGACTCGGTCGGCTCGCTGCCGTCGAGCGTATAGCGGATCACGGCGCCTTCAGTGGATACGGTGAGCTCCACGTCCGTCAGGAGCAGGTCGTTTTCCGGAACCGTGATGACCGGCGCTTCGGAGGTTTCCGCAGAGACGAACACGGGCCTGACCGAGACGTCCGTTTTCAGGTTCCACCACGGGGTGGCGCTGTCCCACGAAAGGAAGCTCTTGCCCTCGGCCTCGGGCGCCGTCTCCGGCGGCTCGGCGAAGGAGCCATAGGGCGCGCGCACCGTCGCGAAGACGCTGCCGTCGTCGTTCAGGAAATCCACGGCGCACAGGACGTCCTCATAGAGCGCGGCGACGACCGTGGTCCCGGTGAGGACGGCATCCTCGTCGAGATCCCAGCCGACGAAGGTTTTGCCCTCGGCGGAGGGGTCGGACGGATATGGCACGGGCTCGCCGGTGCGCACACGCGCGATCGAAAGGACCTCGCGGTTCTCGTAGTCCACGAAGACCAGGTCGAAGGCGGCGGGCTCGGCGACGGCGCGGATGGTCGTGTCCGCGGTGATGAAGGTGGGCGTCTTGTTCCAGCGCACATCGTAGCCGGGCTTTTCGGGCAGCGCGGGCTCTGCGGCGTCTTCGCCGTAGGGCACGTTCACCGTTGCGAGGATCTCATCCTCCAGACCGTAGAAGGTGACTTTGCACAGGGGCTTCGGCGCCTCGATCACGTCCACGGCGTTGAACAGGCGTCCGCCGCCCGCCACGCCGAAGGCGACGACATAGTCGCCGGTCTGCTCGCTGATCTCCTCGCGCGGGATGAAGGAAAAATCGTAGGCGTTGTTCTCGCCGAGAGTGATCTGGGTGATGTATTCGATCTGCGCGGCGGTGGGATCGGTGTTGCGGTTCTTGTACACGAAGACCGTGGCGTCCTTCCCCTTGAGATCTTCGGTCGATTCCAGCCTGCCCTGCACGCGGTAGGTCGTGCCGGAGAGGTCCTCAATGATCTCGGCGGTCTCCAGCTTCTCGCGGCTGCGGTAGAGCGTGCGGGTCCTGACCTCGCGGCTGTCGGAGGACGTGATCGCCGTATCGTACCACGTCGACCAGTCGGACCATGTGTAGTTGTAGGTCGTGGTGATGCTGCGCGAACGGTAGCCGGTCTGGATCACGACGGCGGTGCCCGCGGCGTCCTTGGTGCCGACCGCCGTATGGTTGAGGTTACCGGAGGAGAAGAACCACTTCACGCCGCTCTGTCCGGGCAGGGCCGTCGTCTGACGCTTGACGGAGTCGTATTTTGTCGAGGAGGACTTGGAATAGGCGGTGTTCGTCCAGAAATAGGTCTTGGAGTCGACGGTGATCTTCTTGCCGCACTTGGTGCAGGCGGTGCTCCAGTAGGGCTGACGGTTATTGCAGTTCGGGCAGAGCTTGGCATAATAGCGGTAGATCGTGGCGGTCTGGACATCGAGCGTGGAGGAAGCGGTCTTCTTCGTCGTGCCCCAGCCGCTCCACGCGCCGTAGGTCACGGTCGGCGTGCCGTTCACTTTGTCGCGGTAACTGTATTGCGTTTTGGTCTCGACCTCCACGGTGTCAGAGGCGGAGACGGGCGTCTCGCTCCAGCCGCTCCACGCGGACCAGCCGGCGGAGGACGAACGGACGACATCACCGGTCACCTTGTACGAGAGGGCGCCGCCGGTGTTCTGGTGCGTGTCGGAGTCGGTATTCACGAGATAGATCTCGCAGCGGCTCCCCTCCGCCGTGCCGGAGATCGAAAAGCTGTAGGAATAGCGCTGGCTGTCCGCGGGAACGGAAACGTCTTTCGTCGCCGCAGCGGCGACCTTGTCGTTCCCGGTCTTGATCACGGCCACGAGCCGCGCCTGATAGGCGATCCCGCCGTAGTTCTGCACGGCAAAACGGACATTGTAGCCCGTCGCGCTCTCGTTCCGGGAGGCGGAATAGAGGAATAGAGCAACGGGGTGCGCGAGATCTATGTAACGGTACAGCGGCTTGAAGACCGCGGAGCCGTCCACTTTTTCGTAGCTCGTGCCTTCGCCCGAGACCACGTGCCAGCCAAGGAACTCGTACCCCTCCTTCGCGGGCGCTTCGGGCGGGGTGACCGAGGAGCCGTAGGGGGCGGTCAGGCGGGCGAGCACGTTTTCGTTCTCGTCCCTGAAGACGAGGGAACAGTCGTTGGCGGTATAGACCGCCGTGATCACGGTATCTTCCTTCAGGTTCGTGAAGGGACGGTCCCAGCCCTGGCAGGTGTGGCCCTCGCGGTTCGGGCGGGCGGGCTCCACGGCTGAGCAGCCGTAGTGGACGGTCTGACGGCTGAGGAGGGTCCCGTCAAAGTCGACGAAGCGGACCGTCACGTCGGGCATCACCCTGCAGGTGAGCGTCGCGGGGTCGGAGAGATTCCCGTCGAAGCGGAGGCTCTGGACGCCGATCACGTAATCTCCCGGTACCGTCGGCACGAAGGAGAAGATGCCGTCGGAGACGTCCTTCTGGAACGAGAGTTCCCCGTTCACCGCCACGGTGACGCGGTAGCCGGCGGCGAAGCCGACCTTTTCCCAGCGCAGGGTGATCTGGTCGCCCAGACCGAAGGTGCGGCCGGTATTGACGAACGCCGGCGCGGGCTTCGCGAGCGCATCGGGATCGATCACGGCCGTTTCCTCAACGGACGGCCGTTTGCCCTGGGCGAACGCGACCGCTCGGACCGTGCACGCCGACGTGACGACGAAGGCGCCGGTGTAGTTCTTGCCGTGGAGGAGCGTGGGTGCGCTGCCGTCGAGGGTATAGTGCACGATCTGGCCGTTCGTTTCGATCTCCACGCGCACGCCTTCGGCGGTCACGGCGGTTTTGATCTTCGGCGCGGACGCGTAGGGGATGCTGACGGATTTCGTGAGGATATCGGACTTTGCCTTGCCGTTGACGGCAAGGATCTTGACGTTCGTCCCTTCGGTGAGCAGGATCCCGGTCTTCGCGTTATATACGGCGCTCTTTTCGGTCGGCGCCTTGCCGTCGGTCGTGTAGTAGATCGTTTTCGCCTCGGGGCAGGTCAGGGTCACCTTCACCTTCCCGTTCTCGGCGGCGGTCTCCACCTCCGGCGCGTCGATCTCGGCTTTCTTGAAAGCGGCCGTGGTCGCCTTGTCCGAAACCGTGAACTCCCGCTCGAAAACGGTGACGTTATTCCCCTCGTCCTTAGCGGTGATCCGGTAGGTAAAGGTCCCGGCGGTCTTCAACGACTTGAACTGTGCTTTGCCGTTCAGCGAGTTCAGATCATAGGAGTAGGTATTGGGCGAGGCGGAGCCGAAATCGGTCTCCTTGCCGTTCTTGTCCACGATTTTAATGGAAACGGAGGTGATCTTCCTGTCGGAGGAAACGAGGCCCGACACCGTGAACGCGTCGCCCTTCTTCTTGTTGACGGGATAGCGCACGCCGGTAATGAGCAGACCGTGCTGCGCGGGAGCCGACTTGGGTTTGTCATAAGAAACGGACATGGGATTGATGGATTTTCCCTTATTGTTCTTCACCGCCAGGTGAAGATGGACGCCGGCCGAGGCGCCGCTCTCACCGACGTAGCCCAGGACCTGCCCTTTATGCACCTTCTGTCCGTATTTGACGATGGGGTCCCAGGCCATATGCGCCAGCGAGAAGGAATAGCCGGTGACGTCGTCCGTCACCTCCACGCCGTTGCCGGAGCCGCTATTGCAGAAATGATATGTAACTTTACTGAACACCTGGGTTGAAAACTTTCCGGTGCTGGGATTGCAGGTATCCTTCGTGCAGCTTTTATGCTCGGACAGGAAGGATCTTCCGCGGCAGCCGGAAACGGCCCTCGTCACCGTGCCGTCGCAGGGCGAGAGGATGGCCTGCCCGTAGGGAGAGCCTCCGATGTCCTGCCCGCCGTGCGTGCCGCCGTGGGTGGAGCAGCTGCACTTGAAGCCGTGACTGTTGGCCGTGCCGTTCACGACCGGCCAGAGATAGGTCGTCGCGGCTTCGCTTTCCACGGGAAAAAGCGGCACTGCCGACAGCAGCATCAGAAGACATAAGACGAGGCTGAGAACGCGTCTGGACTTGCTCATAAAGAAAACCTCCCGGATGGACCCGTTATATTTATATCTATATCTTAAGTTCTCCCGGAGGTTTTGTCAAGTGGAGGAAAGAAACTGTGTTCCATACGTTTTTTTGCCCGGCAGGATCAGGCATCCCGTCCGGGAGCGGAAAAGCAGGCGCCGCCGGTCCTCACGCTTCACTGAAAAGACCCCTGACCCGGACGGATCAGGGGCTTTCTCAACTCTCAGGTCAGGGAACGCCGTTCCCTGATACAAACGGATCAACCGATATTGAAAAGACCGAAAACTGAATGGAAGAACCAGATCACCGTGTGGGCAAGAAGGATGATACTGCCCCACGCACCGGTGTGGACACTGCCGCACCACATACACACTTTGCTGTTCTCGGCATACACCGTGCGCGTTTCGGTGACGTGGCAAACACTGCATTCACGGGTCTGCTCGCCGTTTTCGGTATCGGTGGGGGCCGTGGTGGTGACCCATTCGCCCCAGACGTGGCCCGTGGCGGAAACGGCGGAGCCGGAAGCGATCACATTGCTGCAGCCGAGGCAGTACGTATCGCCCGTATAACCGGCGCCGGTGCAGGTGGCTTCGGAGGCGTTACGCACTTCGGTGGCGCCGTCGTGGTTATTGAAATCGAACGGGAGTTCCTTTTCCTGTCTGTCGCCGCATACGCAGGTGCGCTCGGCAAGCCCCTTGGTGTGGCAGGTAGCGGCGGTGACGGTGACCCATTCGCCGTAGGTGTGCGCAGCGAGCTCGGTGTAATCGAAGTGCTCGCTTTCAAGGATCTCACGGCACTCGGTGCAGCGGACCACCATATCATAGCTGCCGTACGCGGTGCAGGTGGATGGGACGTCGTTCTCCTTGGCGGCTTCGCCGCGGGTATGCGGAGCAAGCTCGGTGTAATCGAAGTGTTCGTTGCCGATGGGCTGCTCGCATTCGGTGCAGTAGGTCACCATGTCGTAGCTGCCGTATTCGGTGCAGGTGGAGGGAACGTCGTGCTCTTTCACCGGCTCGCCCGGCGTATGCCTGCATTGTTTTCCTAAAACGCTTCGCGTTTCGGAGCATAACGGAACGCCGGCCGCAGGCACGATCGCAATCAGCCGTGTTGCGGGATTCGGGATCCCCGCAAATGACTATAAATACCGATCCCACAGAACCGGATCTTTTTCGGTTTTTTCTTTCTGCGCTCACGCGCCGATAAGCTGCATGATGCCGCCCACCGTTTTGATAAGGGGCAGACGCTCGTCCGGAACGCGAACGTGGTAACGCTGCTCGATCTCCACGGCGATGTTCATCAGATCGAAAGAACTCGCGCCGATGTCGTTCCGCAGCGAAGAATTCTCGTTGATCCCGTCCGGGTCCGCCTCCACGAAATCGCATATAATGTTGATGATATCCTGCAGCATGATCGTTTCCTCCTTCAGAATACGCCTGATGTGTTTTTTCAGGTAAATTTTTATAAAGCGCCGTAAAAAGCTTTTATATCCCGTCCATGATCTCGCCGAGCGTTTTTTCGGGAGCCCGCACGCCTGCGAGCACGGCGCGCACGGCGCCTGCGTGGAACGCGCGGATATCCGCGTCGGAATAAACGCTTACGCGGTGGATGTAGTTGAATCTGTAGCACCCTGTTTTCACGTCGTACAGCGTTACGGTGTAGAGCGGCATCACGTAATACCCCATATTGAAGCCCATGAATTCGTAGCCGCGTCCGCCGAAGGTATCTTCCGCGAGGGGCAGGTACGAAAACATCATGCTCATCGCGGTCTGCCAGGGCAGGTAGCCGAACATCTTCCGCTCCGAAGCGCGCAGCGCGGTGAACGGCACGTTCTGGCGGCGGAACAGCGAGCCCTGTGTTACCGCCATGCGCCGCAGCGCCTCTTCAAAGGTGATGTCCTCGGGCAGGATCTCGCGCCACGGCATGGGCGAGGCCATGGTGCCTCCGGCGCGCTTTTCCTTCACGGTGCGCCTGCGCGGGCAAAGCACCCAGAAGACGGTATCGTTCACACGGCCGTTGAGTTTGGAAAGGTACGTCCGCAGACCGAGCTGGATCACCCATTCGGAACTCAGCCCCCGCTCCTTCACGAAAGCGGCGATTTCGGCGCTTTCGGCCGGCGCAAGGCTCATATGCTCGAAGCGCGTGCGGTCCAGCAGAGGGAAAAAGTCGAAAAACGCGCTGGGCCTGCCCGCCCTTTTTCCGCCCGCGGGTTTCACGCGGCAGCAGGTGGGGACGCGGTCCATCTTAAAGTATTCTTCCAGCGCGGCGGTCTCTTCCGCCTCGCGCGCGGCGCGGTCCGGATCCGAAAGTTCGGCTTTGATCATTTCTTCGTAGGCGTGCAGAGGCTTCGGCATGGGAGCGGCGCCGGCGAGCGCGTCGTATACCGAAAAAAGATCCTTGAAGAAAACGAACGCTGCCACGGCGTCCATCACCACGTGCGATACGTTCAGATAAACGCCCCCGCGTCCGTCCGGCGCGGTGAAAAAAGCGATCCTGAAGGTCTCGCCGCCGAACACATCCAGTTTTTTCGCGGATTCCGCGTCCAGCACGCGTCTGAGTTCTTCGGCGGAACCGAACCGGTATACCGGGATATCCTCAAGCCGGTATTCCTGCAGAAAATACTGCCGCAGCCCCGCCCTTGTTTTCACAAGGCGCAGGCGGAGGCAATCGTTGCGCGCGATCTCCCCGTTCACCGCGCGGGCGAGGATCTCAAAATCGGGGGCTTCGTCCAGAAGCACGGCGCACGGGATCTGCGTTGCCTGCGTGTGCAGGGCGTATTTCCACATATACTGCACCATCTTCTGGCTGCCGATAAGTTCATAGGTCGGGTATGCTGTGTTCACGCAGGTTCTCCTTTCCGGGAAAAGCCGTTGTTTATTTTCGTTTGATCTTGCCCGTTGACGTCTTTTCCAGCGGTTTGTCGCGCACGATGAGTTCGGCAATCGTGTGGGAGGGGCGGGCCGCGGCGTTCACACGGTCCACCGCGGTCTCGAGCGCCGCGTGGATATCCGCGATCCCGTTTGCGGCGGCGTATTCTTCGTTCGGGAAGATCTCCGCCACGATGCGGTCGCCATCGGCGTATACGAGCGCTTCCGCAATAAGCGGCTCGAGCCGCAGCCGGTTTTCAATGCCCTCGGGCGAAACGTTTTCGCCGTTGGAAAGGATGATAAGGTTCTTCACCCGTCCCGTGATGAAGAGTTCGCCGTATTCGGTAAGTTCGCCGAGGTCGCCTGTTTTGAGCCAGCCGTCTTCGGTAAAGGCGGCCGCCGTGGCCTCCGGCCGCTTATAATATCCGATCATGCGGCAGGGCGTGAGCACCTGCACTTCGCCCCCGCGGATGCGCACGCGGCAGTTGTTCATCACGCGGCCCACGGAGGCCATGGAGACCTCGGCGTCAGGAACGCTGACCTTGCAGCCGGCCTCGCTCATGCCGTAGCCCTGCCGGAGATGGATGCCGTATTCTTCAAAGCCCTCGGGGATCTTCGGGTCGAGATACGCGCCGCCGCAGAGCATCCAGCGGAGCCTGCCGCCCGTAACCTTCGCGGCCGCCTCCTCCCGGGAGAGCACCGGGTTTTTGGCGTGCACGGCGCGGATGCGCCCGAGCACGGCGCCCGCGATCATGGGCACCACGCGCATGGCCGTGGGGCGGTAGCGCAGCAGGTTTGCGAAAAGATCCCGCATCTGCCCGTTGAGACAGAGCGTGTTTCCCATCTTGAGCGACGAGAGAAAATCGGAAACGAAGCAGAACACGTGATGCATCGGCAGCACCGAAAGACGCACGTCGTCTTCCCGCTCGGTGCCCGCGAAATACGCCTTGTACATCACGTTTTCCATCAGCGCGAAATTCGAGAGCATCACGCCCTTCTGCTCGCCGGTGGTGCCGGAGGTATAGATCAGCACCGCGGGCGCGTAGGGGTCGATCCGGACGTCGGAGAGCGCGGCGCAGGGCGACGCTCCCCCGCAGGTTTCAGGAACGGAACCGAAATCCGCCGCTCCGCCGAGCTCCACGGAGCCGATCGCCGGCAGTGCGGCGCGGATCTCTTCCATGCGCGGTTCAAATTCGCTCTCGTAGAGCACCGCCTGAACGTCCGCGTCCCGCAGCAGCACGAGGGCGTCCGCCGCGGTGACCTCCGGAGAAACGGGGACGAGCACGAAGCCGCCCGCGAAGCCCCCGCAGAGCGCCGCAACGTATTCGTACGAGGTTTTGCCGATCAGCGCGATATGCGCGCCCGTCTCAAAACGGCTGCGCAGCATGCGGCAGACGGCAAGGCTGTCGGCCCATACATCGGCAAAGGTCTTTTCACAGTCTTCCCCGCCGCGGTTGAAGCGGATAAAGGTTTTTTCTCCGTAAACGGCCGCCGCGTTTTCCAACAGTGCTCGCACTGTGCGCAAGTTCTCGCTTACCATATCACTTCTCCTTTCCGACATGTGTTGTACATCGTCTATTATATTGCATTCATTATTTAAATTTGTGAACGTAATATGAACATTTTGTTTAATTGTGATGAAATTTTGTTATTTTTCAGATATTTGTCCTACATGCGGTTGATATTCAACATATTTTTACTTTTCGGCGTTTATCCGACTGACTGCGCAGTGAAGCGCCCGGTTTGCCACGGATGCCCATCTTACGGCGGGATTTCAACACCCCCGGTGCGGTTCGCAAGTTTTACAACGGGAAGCGGCGATCTGTATGAACCGACAGTAATCTGCGCAGATATGAACTCAAGATCCCTTGATGTGCTTGAAAAAACGGTGGGTTGGTGTATAATAAATACACATCATCATTCTTAAAAAAGGTATTTTGACAACCACGGAAAGGAAAAATATAATTTTATTTGCAGAATAACCGGAGGCTGAAACGATGGAACACCCGCAATCATTTTTTACCAAACATCCGAACAATCCGATTTTCGGCGACGAAAAAATCGGCACATTGTTTGACATTTATGTAACGCCGCAGGCTGACGGCTTGCTGCGCATGGATCTTTCGTGGCGGACGAACAACACGACGGCGGTTTCCTTTTCCGAAGACGGCGTTCGTTGGGATACGCTGCAC
>JAFZOL010000030.1 GCA_017550625.1 Clostridia bacterium
ACGCCCCCGCAGTGCGGGGGAGATGTCGGCGAAGCCGACAGAGGGGGACGGCCCGGTTAGGGATGAAGGCGAACCGCAGTCTGAAGAAAACAAGGAGCGTGCCGAGCGCCCCAAGCGAAGGCAGGCGACTATGTTTTCGACTGGGGAAAAATGCAAAATACAGAATACAAAATACAAAATTGAGGGGTCTGCGCCCCTGCGGTTGTGGCCGCGCGCTCATCCCGTGCACCCGTGCACCCGTGGACCGTGCACCCGCCGCCGCAGGCGGCTATTTTTTTCTTGCAAACGCGCGCGCGATATGATATACTATAAAAAGGCGATTATGCGCCGAAATAGAAAGGGGAAGAGAGTATGAAGCAAAAGTTCATCGGCCTTGCCGCTGTCCTGCTCGCGCTGACGCTGCTGTTCGCTGCCTGCGGGGACGACGGGGACGTGGACCCCGTGACCGAGGCCCCCTCGTCCGTGACCGACGACGGCAGCACCGCCGCGCCGACCTCGGAGGAACCCTCGATTGAGACCACCGAGCCCGAGCAGAGCAGCGAGGACGAGTCGAGCGAGGCTGTTTCGGACGACGAGACCACCGAGGAAGCGCCCACAGGTTTCAGCAGCGAGGACCTCGAAAAGGTCAACAAATACCTGCCCGAGGGGCAGAAGCTCGGCTTCACGGGTTGGTGTGAGACCGCCCGCGGTATGTACGAGACCGCGTGCGTCACTTTCTTTAAGACGATGTTCACCTCCGACTGGCTCGAGCTCGACTATGACGTCCAGAACGGCCCCGCCTATACGAAGGTGACGAATTTCGGTTCCGTGGAGGACGTTTCGGCGGACTTCTTCGAGGTCTTCACAAAGGAGACCTTCGCCACCGCGCCCTACGACCGCTTTCAGGAGAAGGATGGCGTGCTCTACGCAGCCGTGGCCGACCGCGACAAAGACCCCACCTACCGCGGCTACGAGATCTCGGCCGTGGCCGGGATCATTGACGGCGAGATCGAATTCGCCGTGATCATGCACTTTTCGTCGCGCGACGTGCCCACGACCTTCAGCCTCAAATACGAGCGCGGCGCCTACCGCGTGAACCGTTTCGTGATGCCCTATTGATCCCGTCAACTGCCCTTGAAGGAGGTTTTCTTATGCTCAAGCGTTCATCCGGCGTTCTGCTGCCCGTGTTCAGCCTGCCGTCGAAATACGGCATCGGCACCTTCGGGCGCGCCGCCTACGAATTCGTCGATTTTCTTGAAAGCGCGGGCCAGCGCTGGTGGCAGATATTGCCCGTCGGGCCCACGTCCTACGGCGACAGCCCCTATCAGTCGTTTTCCACCTTCGCGGGCAACCCCTATTTCATCGACCTCGAGCTGCTGATCGAAGACGGCCTTCTCACCGAGGCCGAAGCCGGGGCCGACTGGGGCGGCGATCCCATGTACGTGGACTACGGCAAGATCTACGAGAACCGCTTCAGGGTGCTCAAAATCGCCGCCGACCGGGGGCTCCTCCGCGACGCCGCCGAGGTCGCGGCCTTCCGCGCGGAGAACAAGGCGTGGATCGAAAACTACGCCCTTTACATGGCGGCTAAGCGGCATTTCGGCATGAAAAGCTGGCTCGAGTGGGAGGATGAGGACATCCGCCTCCGGAAAAACGGGGCGGTCGAAAAATACGCGGCCCTGCTCAAAGAGGACGTCGATTTCTTCGTCTATCTCCAGTATCTGTTCTTCAAACAGTGGAAGGCGCTCCGGGCCTACGCCCACGAAAAGGGCGTCGGGATCATCGGCGACCTGCCGATCTACGTGGCGATGGACTCCGCCGACGTCTGGAGCGAGCCGAAGTTCTTCCAGCTCAACGAAGAGAACATCCCCGTTGAGGTCGCGGGCGTGCCGCCGGATTATTTCAGCGCCGACGGCCAGCTCTGGGGCAATCCGCTTTACCGCTACGACGAGATGAAAAAGGACGGCTACGGCTGGTGGATCAGGCGCGTTGCCGGCGCGTCGAAGCTCTATGACGTCCTCAGGATCGACCATTTCAGGGGCTTCGAGAGCTACTGGGCCGTGCCCTACGGCGAAAAGACCGCCCGCGTCGGGCGCTGGATCAAGGGCCCCGGCATGGAGCTCGTGGGCATGCTCACGAGCTGGTTCGGCGACGTGCAGTTCATCGCCGAAGATCTCGGCGTGCTCACCCCCGCAGTCAAGGAGCTGCTTGCCGATTCGGGACTCCCGGGCATGAAGGTGCTCGAGTTCGCGTTCGGCGTGGACGAGCCCGGCGACTACCTGCCGCACCGCCACCCCGTCAACTGCGTCTGCTACGCCGGCACGCACGACAACGAGACCCTGCTTGAATGGCGTGACGCCGCCGACTCCTATGAGCTCGCGTTCGCGGAGGAATACCTCGGCATCAACGAGAATGAGGGCTTCTGCGGCGGCGTGCTGCGCGGGGGGCTTGCGAGTTCCGCCGCTCTGTTCGTGGCTCAGCTGCAGGACTGGCTCGAGCTCGGCAAAGAGGCGCGCGTCAACACGCCCGGCACCGCGTCGGGCAACTGGCGCTGGCGCTTGCTGCCGGGGCAGGCGAGCGAGGAGCTCGCCGCAAAAATCGAGCATAAATGCGCGCTTTACGGGCGCAGCGAAAAGCCGTGGGTCAACCCGAAGGCCCCCGAAGAAGACGATTTGGCCGCGGAAGAATGAACCCCGGCTTTTACGAAAGATAAAAGGAAAGATCTATGAAAAAACTCAGATTCCTGTTCGCCATGCTGGCGGCGAAATGCGTTTCGCTCGGGCTCAAAGTCCTCGGGCGCAACGCCACCTATCTGCCGGGGCTCATCGCCGTGAAGCTCGCGCCCGACTTCATCGGCCACCTCAAAAAGCCCGCAACGCTCATCTGCGTCACGGGCACCAACGGCAAGACCACCACGTCCAACTTCATCACCTCGGTGCTTCGAAGCACCGGCAAACGGGTGACGAACAACTCGTTCGGCTCGAACGTGCAGGCGGGCGTGGCGGCGGCGCTGCTTCTCAATTCCACCCTCACCGGCAAGCCGAAAAACGACGTCGCCGTGATCGAGGTGGACGAGCGCTCGTCGCTGAAGGTCTATCCCTACATCACGCCGGACTACATCGTGTGCAACAACATCATGCGCGATTCCCTCAAGCGCAACGCGCACACCGAGTTCATCAGCTATATTTTGAACCGCGCGTTCCCTGCGAAGACCACCCTCATCCTCAACGCCGACGACGTCATCTGCGCCCACCTCGCCCCGCAGTGCGAAAAGCGCGTGTATTTTGGCATGGACGCCGAGCGCCCTGAAAAGACCGAGGGCATGAAGGCGCGCGACATCGTCTACTGCCCCGCCTGCGGCGGCAGGCTCGAGGCGGAGTATATCCGCTATAACCATATCGGCAGCGTCAAATGTCCCGCCTGCGGCTGGGGCAACCCCGCGCGCGACTTCACCGTGACCGCGATCGACCGCGAAAACGGCACGTTCACCGTCAACGGCGAAGACTATAAGCTCGTCAACGACAACGTGGTCAACGTCTATAACTTCTGCGGGGCGATCGCCCTGCTCACCACCCTCGGCGTGACGCATGAAGAGATCGTGAAGGCCTTCGAAAACGCCGAGCTCGTGAAGACCCGCTACACGGCCGAGGCCCTCGCCGGCGGCAGGCGCCTGACCATGATCCTCTCAAAGGGGCAGAACCCCGTGGCGGTCAGCCGCGTGTTCAGCTACGTGTCGAAGTGCGAGGGCGACGACAAATGCGTGCTCGTGATGGTAGACGACAAGGCCGACAACACCAATAACGTCGAAAACACCTGCTGGCTCTACGATCTCGACTATGCGCCCCTCGCCGATCCTTCGGTCGGGCAGGTGATCTTCGCGGGCAAGCGCTGCTGCGAGCATCAGCTTCGCTGCGACATGGCGGGCGTGCCGGAAGAAAAGACCGTCTTTTTGCCCGTAGTTTCGGGCAGCGTCGGCGCGATCGACCTCGACCGCTTCAAAGATATCTTCCTGCTCTACGACAACTACCTGCTCGACGACGCGAGAAAAGAAGAAAAAGCCCTGAAAGCGAGGTGCGAGGCATGAGAGTTGAAGTATTGTTCGGCGAGGTCGCGAACCTGTTCGGCGACATGCAGAACGTCGCCTACCTCCGGCAGACCCTGCCGGACGCGGAGTTCATCGAGACCGCGTTCGCGGACCGTCCCTTTTTTGCCGACAACGACCCCGATCTTCTCTATATGGGCGCGATGACCGAGTCCGCCCAGCGGCGCGCGATCGAAACGCTCTCGCCCTACAAAGAGCGCCTTCGCGCCCTCATCGACAAGGGATGCGTCATGCTCTTCACCGGCAACGCGGGCGAAGTGCTGTTCGACCGGATCTCTTACGTCACCGAAGAGATCGAAACGGACGGCCTCGGCCTTGTGCCCCTCACGGCGCGCACCGACCTCTTCGACCGCTATAACGGCAAGGTGCTCGGCGCCCTGTTTGCCGACCCCGAAGCGGACGCGGTCGGCCCCGTGACGGGCTTTCGCTCGCAGTTCTCGCGCTGGCACGGCGACAACGAAAAAAACGCCTTTCTCACCGTCCGCCGCGGCATGGGCCTCAACGAAGGCAGCCGCCTCGAGGGCTGGCGTGAGAAAAACCTCATCTGCACCAACGTCATCGGCCCCATCCTGCCCCTGAACCCGAAGCTCACCGAGCATCTTCTGGCGCTCGCGGGCGCCCCCGTCCCCGCCGCCCACCGCCTTTCCGCCCTCAAAGCGTGGGAGCAGAGGGTGATCGAGATGGAGGATCCGGCGACAAGGTTTTAACAGACAGGAGAGTTAATCGATAGTGAGTGGTTAGGGGTGAGGAGTGAGAAGTGAAGGAAGGGCTCCGCCCTTACCCATTATATAATGCGAGCCGCAGGCTCCTCAACTCCTCACTCCTCACATCTAACTCCTCACTTTCTTGAAAAAGGAACCTGCGTATGGAAATCAACTTTTGTATACCGTGTTTACTCGGCTTGGAAGGCCTGATCGCCGACGAGCTGCGCGAGATGGAGGCAGAGAACGTGCGCGCCGAGAACGGCCGCGTGTTCTTCTCCGGCGACGAATACACCCTCGCGCGCGCCAACATCCGCTCCCGCTATGCCGAGCGGATCTTGGTCGTTGTCGGCTCGTTCGAGGCGCACAGCTTCGAGGAGCTGTTTCAGGGCACGAAGGCCCTGCCGTGGGAGACGTGGATCGGCAAGGCGGACAAGTTCCCGGTCAAGGGCTATTCGCTCAACTCCGACCTGTTCAGCGTGTCCGACTGCCAGTCCATCATCAAAAAGGCGGTCGTGGAGCGCCTCAAACAGACCTATCTCGTGCCGTGGTTCGAGGAATCCGGCGCGCTGTATCAGATCCAGTTCTCGATCATGAAAAACGAGGTCCACCTGTTCATCGACACCTCGGGCAGGGGACTGCACAAGCGCGGCTACCGTCCCGACGCCAACGCCGCCCCGATCAAAGAGACCCTCGCCGCGGCGCTCTGCAAGATCGCGCGCCTGCAGCATTACCACACGCTCTACGACCCCATGTGCGGCTCCGGCACCATCCTCATCGAAGGGGCGCTGATGGCGCTCAATATCGCGCCGGGCATTTCCCGCCGCTTCGTGGCCGAAACGTGGCGGCAGGTCCCGCCCGCGGTCTGGCAGCGCGAGCGCACCCTCGCGCGCGAAGGGATGCGGCACGATATCGGCTTTCACGCCTACGGCAGCGACGTGGACGACGAGGCGCTGCGTATCGCCCGCGAAAACGCCCGCCGCGCCGGGGTGGAAAAATATATCACGTTCGAGAAAAAGGACGTGAAGGACTTTGCCCCCGTCACCGAAAAGGCGACGGTGATCGTGAACCCCCCTTACGGCGAGCGCCTGATGGACAAGCAGGCGGTCACCGAGCTCGAGCGCACCCTCGGCAGGCGCTTCACCCCCGCGCACGGCCGCAGCTACTATATCATCACCGCCGACGAGGACTTTGAGCGCGCGTTCGGCCGCAAGGCCGACAAGCGCCGCAAGCTCTATAACGGGATGATCAAGTGCCAGGTTTATATGTACTTTAAGTAAGACGCAGGCGGAATACAAAATGATGTGGGATGTGAGGTGTGAGATGTGAGATGAAGGAGCCTGCGGCTCGCATTATAAAAATGGGTAAGGGCGGAGCCCTTCCTTCATCCAACATCCAACATCCGACATCTCACATCTCCAATCTGTTTGTCCCCTTTGCGCCCCCATAAAAAAAGCTTGAAATCCCATAAAACTGTGATAGAATAAAAAGGTAAGCCAAAAAAGGAGCGATTTTCGGTATGGATCACGTAATTGCAATGCTGCAGCGGCTTCTCGCCTCGTTCACGGCGTTCATCATGGCCTTCATCCCGTTTTCGGGCGGGCGGCAGGCCAAGACCGACGACACGGTGCTGCTCAGGGCGGCCCTCGTGTCGGACGTGCACATCGACGCCCGCTTCCCGCTCGGCCAGAGCGCCCTCAAGACCTGCTACACGGACATGAACAAGTTCGACCCCGACGCCGCCGTGGTGCTGGGGGACCTGACGAACTACGGCGATTACGCCACCGCCGAGCGCTTTTTTGAGATCACGCGCGACACGCTCAAGGACGGCGTCACGCCCGTGATCATCTCGGGCAACCACGACATCGGCCACGCCAAAGAGGCCGAGGGCGCGCGCCTCAACCCCGAGGCGCTCAGGGACTTTCTGTCGCTGTGCAACGAATACCTCGGCTACGGGGTCGACAAGGCCTATTACACCATCGAAGTCAACGGCTACGGCTTCATCTGCCTCAACGACGAGAGCGCCGACAACTGGGACCACCCCGAATATTCCGACGCCGCGCTCAATTTCCTCGGTGAAGAACTCGACAAATACGCCGTCGACGGCCGCCCCGTGTTCGTGCTGATGCACGTGCCGCTTTCGGGCATCCACGGCGAAGAGCATTATTACGAGGGCGGCGGCCTTGAGGAGCCCTGGAACACCGAGATTAGGACCCTGCTCGAGGCGCACAAAAACGTGTTCTGCCTCACCGGCCATTTCCACAAGGGCCTGTCGAACTCGCTCGACACCCCCACCTTCAGGCAGCTCAACGGCGTCAATTATCTCAATCTCCCGTCGTTTTTGATGCCGAACTGGCCCGTGGAATACGCGATCAACGGCCTCGGCTTCATCATGGAGGTCACCGCCTCCGCGGTGACGTTCCGCTGCCGCAACTACTATCTCAACAACTGGTACGGCAATTTCGACTACACCGTGACCCTCGCGTAAGCGGGGAGCTTTAAGGGGAGCAGCATATGGGCAAAAAGCAGATCCGCGAAAAAGGGCAGGCGCTCGCCTACGACGTGACGAGCGCGGTCAGCTTCGGCATGGAGCTCAAGGCGATGTTCACCGCCGCGGGCAACGTGCTGTCGTTCGCCCTCAAGCTCGTGGTGGGCATCTTTCTCATGTCGCCCCTGTGGATCGCCAACGCCGTTTACGCCCTGATCCCGGCAGCCACGCGCGCGCTGTGCGTGTACGCCGAAAAGCAGCCGCCGCGCGTGCAGAAGCGCTGCTTCCGCCGCGCCGGGATATTGATGCTGCTCACCGCCGTCGTGTTCACCGTGGTGGTGCTGCTGCGCGCGGACGAAGTCAAAGAGGTGGAGTCGTTCTCCGCCCCCGTTTCGGCGCTGCTGATCGCCGCGATCACAGTGCTGTTCATCCTGTCGCTTCTGGGGCTGCACGGCTCCAGAAAATCCAATAACCGCACCGATTACATGCTGCGCCTCGTGAGCATCTTTTCGGGCCTTTCGAACCTGCTTCTGGTGCAGCGCCTCGCGCTTTCGGGCTTCACCAAGGCGCGCGTGGAATACGTGATCCTCGTGAACACGTGGTCCGGCGTCGCCATCGGCGCGGCCATGCTGCTCATCTCACTCGTCGTGGTGCTCAAAAACGTCATGCGCCGCGGCAAAAAAACCGAACTCGAATGACCCCGCACACTTTTTCAGGAGGGAACCGACCATGAAAAAACTGCTTGCCGTGCTCTTGTCCGTCACCCTGCTTCTGGGGCTGTGTCTCGTGCCCGCCGGCGCCGCCGACGCGGACGAAACTTCTCCCTTCGTCGAGGGCGAAAACAGCCTGATCGTGTTCGTCACCGGCATCGGGCAGAGCTTTACGTATCTGTTCGACGACGAATACGCCACGCCCGAATTGCAGGAATACGACACCTATTCGCGCCTGATCGCCGACGGCAAATACAAGGCGAAGTTCAATCTGTTCAACAGCTATTTCGACGACGCTTTGAACGATAAGGATACCCAGAAGGCCATCGCGCGCATCGTGCTGCGCCTGTTGGTTTCCGCCGTGGCGCGCAGGAACCTCGTGCGTGAGGAGGATATCCGCACCGTCGTCGAGTCGATGTTCGGCTACAACATCCTCGGCGCGAAGGGCGAAGTGAAACCGAACCTCGTCACCCCGCGCTACACCATGCCGCTGTCGGAGTATCCGACCAACGCGGCGGGCGAGAGCGAGGCCAAAAACCGCTTCTACGGCTCGATCCCGTGCAGAGAGATCGCGCGGGAAGCCCTCGGCGAGAACTTCGAGGATTATCTCTACTGCTATAACTACAACGCGTTCTCCTATACCTCCGAAAACGTGGCGGGGCTCCATGCGTTCATCGAAACGATCCTGCGCGAGAACAAGGTGGGCGCCACCGAGGTGGTGCTCGTGCCCATGAGCATGGGCGCGTCGGTCACGAGCGCGTATCTTTACAAGTATCCGGCCCGCGCCGACAACCATGTGCGCCGCGTCGTGTCCGTGGTCGGCTGCTGGCAGGGGAGCGAGCTCATCTACGACCTCATCACCAAGCGCTACGCCGACAATTCCCCCGACCTCGTGTATAACGGCATCGTGGCGGACATGGTCGGCGAGCCGTGGGGGTACGTGGTCAACTGGGCGCTGCGCCTGTTTGCGAAGCCCGCTTTGAGGGACCTCATCGACGACGCCCTCGGCGTGTTCGTGGACGAGATCGTATTAGCGGCGCCGTCGCTCTGCGCGCTGGTGCCCACGAACCGCTACGAAGAGGTGCGCGGCTATATCACGAAGGACGCCGTGCGCGAAGAGACCGACGCCTATTACGAGGCGCAAAAGTCGCTGCAGCCGCGCTTTGCCGCCCTTGAGCGGGAGGGCATCACCCTGTCGTTCATCGCGGGCTACGGCCTGCCCTACGGCGCCGAGACCTCCGACTACAAGGCCTTCGGCTTCATGTATTCCGCCGATAAAACGAATTCGGACGAGATCATCGAGATTTCGTCCACAGCCCCCGGCACGCAGTTCGTGCGCCACGGCGAGCGCTTCGCGGATGAGGCGGGGAGAACCCTCTCGCCCGATGGCAGCATCGATATCGCGAACACGTGGTATAAGGATTCGTCGTGGTACTTTAACGGCCAGAAGCACGAGCTCGAGTATAATAACGTCGCGATCGACCTCGCCCTCGCCCTCGCTCTCGGCAGGGTGAAAACGGTGTCCGACTGCGCCGACCCGAACGGCAGTGAATACTTCCCGCAGTTCAACGGCTCGCGCAATATCAGGAATCTGCGCAACGACTACATCCCGGAATATGACGCCTACGTCGCCGCCGGCGGCAGCGTGACCGCCGAGCAGCAGCGCACCTACGACGAGGCCGCCGCCATGATGGCGAGCCACGTGTGCGACCGCGAATCCGACGACGCGAAGATCGCCGCCCTCAGGCAGACCCTCGTGGACCTCGGGCTCGAAGAAGCCCCCGCCAAGGAAAAGAAGATCAACACCGTGATCAACGGCATGTTCTCGTGGGGCAACGACGTGACCTACAAGATTTTCGGCGCGAAAGGATTCCTCGACTTCTTCGTTTAATGAACCGCGAAAAAAAAAAGAGCCCGCGAGGGCTCTTTTTTTGAATGTGGGATGTGGGATGTGAGATGTGGGATGTGAGATGTGAGATG
>JAFZOL010000031.1 GCA_017550625.1 Clostridia bacterium
CCCTGGCCTCCTGCCTCTGGCCCCTGGCCCCTGGCCACGGGCCTCTGGCCCCTGGCCTCTGGCCTCTGGCCTCTGGCCCCTGGCCCCTGGCCTCTGGCCCCTGGCCTCTGGCCTCTGGCCTCTGGCCCCTTATTCCGTAATAAACTTCGTCTTCCCCTTCACCAGGTCCCGCCAGACCGGGGAGATGCCGCGGAGATACGTCACGACCTCGGCGACCTGCGACACGATATAGTCGGCGTCGTCGGCGGTCACGGTCTCGTCGATCGTGAGCCGCAGCGACCCGTGCGCGATCTCGTGCGGGCGGCCGATCGCCAGCAGCACGTGGCTGGGGTCCAGCGACCCCGAGGTGCACGCCGAGCCGGACGACGCCTCCACGCCCCTGTCGTCGAGCAGCAGCAGAAGGCTCTCGCCCTCGATGCCCTCGAAGCAGAAGTTGACGTTGCCGGGCAGACGGAGCGTTTCGTGGCCGTTCAGCACACAGTGGGGGATCGTTCTCAGTCCCGCGATCAGCCGGTCGCGCACCGCTGACACGGCTTTCGCCGTTTCGTCAAGCGAAGAAAGGCATTCCTCCAGCGCGGCTGCCATGCCCACGATCGCGGGCAGGTTCTCGGTGCCGGCGCGTTTGTTGCGCTCCTGCGCGCCGCCTTCGATCAGGCTCTGCAGCGGGATGCCGCGGCGGGTATACAGCGCCCCCACGCCCTTCGGGCCGTGGAACTTGTGCCCCGAGAGCGCCAGAAAATCCACGCCGAGGTCCTTCACGTCCACCGGGATATGGCCCACGGCCTGCACCGCGTCGGTGTGCACGAGCACCCCTTTTTCGCGGCACACGGCGGCGATCTCCTTCACGGGCTCGATCGTGCCGATCTCGTTGTTCGCGAGCATCACGCTCACAAGGCACGTCTCGTCCGTGATGGCGGCGCGCACCTGCTCGGCGGTCACGAGGCCCGTTTCGGGCTCCACCGGCAGCAGGGTGACCGAAAAGCCCTCTTTTTCAAGCTTTTTCAGGGTATGCAGCACGGCGTGGTGCTCGATCGACGTCGAAATGATGTGCGTTTTGCACTTGCGCTTTCCGAGCGCGGCGGCGGTGCGGATGGCCTGGTTGTCCGCCTCGCTCCCGCCCGAGGTAAAGGTGATCTCCTTCGGGTCGGCGTTCAGGCTTTTGGCCACGCTCTCGCGCGCCGTGACCAGCGCCTCCGCGGCTTTCTGCCCCGCGGAGTGCAGGGACGAGGGGTTGCCGAAAACCTGTTGAAAATACGGCGCCATGGCGGCGAGCGCCTTGTCGCTCAGGCGCGTCGTCGCGCCGTTGTCGGCGTAAATGACCTTCATGCGTTCAGCTCCTTTTCGGGCGGCGTCGGCCGTCCGGCTATTTACCTACCTATGATGGGGGTAAATCTATCCGTATCATACACCCGCCGGGTGGTTTTGTCAAGCGTTTTTTCGTCTTTCCGGGGGCGCGCGGGGCGCAAAATCATCTTGCAATTCGCGGTCCGCCGTGCTAAAATATAAAAAATATGACTTTTCACCGTCAGGAGGCCCCTATGCTTCACGACACCCCCTATATCCGGCGGCTCGTTTCCGCCTATCCCGCCGACGCGGCCGAGGCCCTGCTCCGGGTGGAACAGCGCCTTGATTCCGATCCGGTGTTCGCCGCGAAATTCGACACGCTCGTGCATAATTACATGGTCGCCGCGGCCATCGGGCTCGACGCTGCCCTTGACGCCCTCAAAACGCTCGCCGAGGAATACGAAATCAACGTTTATACCCTCCATTTCGTGTATATCATGAACTGCACCGGGATCCTCAAGGCGCGCTACGCCGAGCAGGGGATCGACGAGGCGGTGTTTTGGCAGGGCGTGGACGACCTTCGTTGCAAGCTTCTCGAGTGCATCGAGGTCAAGGGCGTGCCCGGCACTTTCGTGGCGGGGTGGAACAACGGCTTTCTCAAAATGACCCGCTTCGCCTACGGGCGCTTCCAGTTCGAGTGGTCCACCTACGACCGCGACTTCGGCTTCGTCATGCCGAGCGGGCGCGTCGTGAAAAAAGGCGACCGCTACGTCAATTTCCACATCCCGTCGTCGGGCGTGCCGCTCACGGACGACGTGCGCCTTGCTTCCTACAAAGAGGCTTACGAACACTATAAGGACGCGTTCGGCGACCGGCCGGTGCTCTTCGGCTGCGGCTCGTGGCTGCTCTATCCGCGCCACCGCGAATTCCTGCCCCCCGCGCTCAATATCCTGAAGTTTATGGACGATTTCGAGATCGTGGACTGGGAGGAAGAGAAGGACGGCTTCCACAACGACTGGCGCGTGTTCGGGCGTTATACCGGCACGCCGTGGAAGGATATGCCGCGCGACACTTCGCTGCGCAAAGCCTACGCCGACTGGCTCGCCGCCGGCAACCCCGCCGGCCACGCCTTCGGGCTGTTTGAGTTTGACGGAGAAAGAATCGTAAGGGCCAAGGGCGCACAGGGCGCACAGGAATAAGGTGTTGGAAGTTGGATGTTAGATGTTGGATGAAGGTGGCGCGGCTGCGCCGCGCATTATAAATTGGGTAAGGGCGGATGGTCTCGCCTGCCGGCTCGGTCGGCGCTTCTGCCTGCGGCAGAGGTGTCCACCGGACACCCGCGCCCCTTCCTTCATCTCACATCCCACATCTCACATCTCACATCATTTTGTATTTTGTATTTTGCATTCTGCATTCCTCGGAGGATTTCCCCATGAAAAAGATCCTGTTCCAGGGCGATTCGATCACGGACGCCCACCGTTCCCGCGACGACCGCAAGAGCCTCGGCTTCGGCTATCCCACGCAGGTGGCGGGGCTTCTCGGCAAAGAATACCCCGGCCGGCTCGAGTTCGTGAACCTCGGTATTTCTGGCAACCGCGTCGTGGACCTCTACGCCCGGATCGGCGCCGATTTCATTGAAGAAAAGCCCGATTTCGTCACGATCCTCATCGGCATCAACGACGTCTGGCACGAGTTCGGCGCGAAGCGCAACGGCATCGAAAACCCGAAGTTCCGCAGGGTCTATTCCATGCTCGTTGAGGAGCTCCGGCACAAACTCCCGGGCGTCGAGATCCTGATCCTCGAGCCCTTCGTGCTCGAAGGCGCCGCCACCGAGCAGAAGTGGGATATCTTCCGCGACGAAACGGCCATGCGCGCCGCGTCTTCAAAGGCCGTTGCCGAGGAATACGGCTGCACGTTCGTGCCGCTGCAGAAAATCTTCGACGAAGCCTGCAAAAAGGCGCCCGCCGCCTACTGGCTGCCCGACGGCGTGCATCCCTCCGCCATGGGGCACGGCCTCATCGCCGCCGCCGTGGCCGACGCTTTGCGTCAAAAGCTCGGCTGAAAAACAGTACCCGCGCGGCAGACGCCGCTGAGATAAAAAATAATCATTGAAGGAGAACGACCCCATGAAATCCACGCTCAAAAAACTGCTTGCCCTCGTGCTCTGCCTCACGCTCATCGCCGTGCCCGTCGGCACCGTGTACGCCGAGTCTGACGACGAACCCGTCGTCACCGTGGGCGAAGAACCCGCCGAAGGCGAAGAGCCCGCCGAGGGCGAAGATCCCCTCACCGAGCTCTCCGACGACCTCGCGTTCATCCAGAGCCTCGTCGAGACCAGCTCCCTGCCCCAGGCCGTGATCGACATCCTCGTCATCGCCCTGAGCACCTACCGCGCCTATTCCTCCGAGGCCCTCGTGAACGAGGACGGCGAGCCCATGACCGACGAAGAGGCCGCGATCTATATGATCACCGAGCTCGTCACCATGATCATCACCGTGGTGGAGATGCTCATCCAGGTCGTGAACATGGTGAGCGAAATGGCCGCCGAGGCCGAGACCGCCGACGAAGCGATCGCCTGATCTTTCCGAAGAAAAAAGCGTTCTTCCCGCCGAAGAGCGCTTTTTTTCTTTTTGCTGTTGATATCGCGTGAAAACCTTGCTATAATGGGTTTATCTGTGAGCAAAACGGGAGGGCTTATCCATGCGTTTCGATGCCGCCGCTCTGAAAAAATATATCCCCGCGATCGCGCTGTTCGTCGTGTTCCTGATCGCGGCGCTGGCGATCCCTTTCTATAAGGCCGCCGGGTGCTACTGGGTGTCGTTCTTATTCTGCCTGCTGTCGGTCGGGGCGTTCGCGTTCGTGCTGTACCGCGACGGCATGGACGAGCGCGTCGAGAGCCGGTATTACCGGCTGCCGGTCATCCGGGTCGCCCTGCTCTACGTCGCCGCGCAGATGACGCTCGGCTTCGTGTTTATGGGCTTCGCCGCCGTCTGCCCCGCCCCCGTGCCGCTGGTGCTGTTTTTGCTGCTCGCGGCTGCCGCCGCCGTGGGGATCCTGTTCCCCGCCGGGGCGAAGAAAAAGACGAAGTCTTCAGGCGCGGACGACCGCGACTCCACGCGCCGCATGCGCGCCCTGACGCAGGATATGGCAACGCTTGCCGGGCGCTGCGCCGACCGGGACCTCTCGCGCGAGATCATGGAGCTCGCCGGGCGCTTCCGCGAGTCCGACCCCGTGACCACCTCGGCCACCGTGTCGGCGGAGGACGCCATCTACGCCGCCGTGCGGCGCCTCAATTCCGCCGTGGCGGCGCGCGACAACGCGTCCATCTCCGTGGCCGTCGGCGAGATCGACGTCCTGCTCGAAGACCGCAACCGCCTTTGCATGGCGTACAGGGATTAAAAAAAGAGCCGCGAGGCTCTTTTTTTTGCCGCGTTGCGGCGGAAAAGCGCGCTTCGCGCGCGGGTGCACGGTCCACGGGTGCACGGGAACGCGGCTGCGCCGCGTAGATACGAACGCAGAATGCAAAATACAAAATGAAATGAGATACGCCGGAAACGAATGGAATGCTTCCGGCGTTTTTTAACAGTAGCGCGGCAGACCTCTGCCGCAGCGGGCAAGAACCTTTGATGCCCGATATCGCTGGTCGGCGGGCAGGCTTTCCGGCAGCACGGCACCCCGTCGCCCAGCCAAGTATTAAACCCGATAGTATTACCGTCAAGCGGCAGAGGCAGATTCCCCCGCGGGGCGGGGGAGATGTCCGCAAAGCGGACAGAGGGGGACGGACCGGGTAGGGTCTGCGCCCCTACCGAAAATGCCGCCGGCGCGCTGTGCTCCCGTGCACCCGTGTGCCCGTGCACCCGTGCACCCGCCGCCGCAGGCGGCCTTTATTCCACCGTCACGCTCTTCGCCAAATTCCTCGGCTTGTCGATCTCGCAGCCGAGGGCTTTTGCCGTATAGTAGCTCATGAGCTGCATCGGGATGACCGCCACGGAGGGGGCGAGCATCGGCCCCACGTCCGGCACCGTGAGGGTGACGTCGGCCTCGAGGCCGGGGGCGAGGGCTCTGGTGGTGATCACGATCGTGAACGCGCCGCGCGCCTTCACCTCGTGCAGGTTCGACATGGTTTTGGACAGAATCGCGGGGTCGGTCACCGTGGCGATGACGGGGGAGCCCGGCTCCACGAGCGAAATGGTGCCGTGCTTGAGCTCGCCCGCGGCGTAGGCCTGCGAGTTGAGATACGAGATCTCCTTCATCTTCAGGCTGCCCTCCTGGCTCACGGCGTTGTCGAGCTGGCGGCCGATGAAAAAGATGTTGCGGCACCCGGCGATGCGTTCGGCGAGCCGCCGGCATTTGCCGTCGTTTTCGGCGATCGCGGTATAGATCGCCTCAGGGAGGCGCGAGAGCGCCTCGGATCTGCCGAGCGCGAGGGCGTAGAACACCGCAAGCTGGGCGGAATAGGCCTTGGTGGTGGCCACGGCGATCTCGCGCCCCGCCTGCGTTAAGATCACGCGGTCGCTCTCGGTGGCGATGGCGGAGCCCGGCACGTTCACGATCGACAAGGTCGGCGCGCCTTTTTCTTTCGCGAGGCGCAGGGCCGCTAAAGTGTCGGCGGTCTCGCCTGACTGCGAGATGAAGATACACAGCGTCTCCCTGCCGATGATGGGATCGGCGTAACGGAATTCGCTTGCGATCTCGGCTCTGGCCGGGATGCGCCTCACGGCCTCGAACAGCCTTGCGCCCACGAGCCCCGCGTGATAGGCGGAGCCGCAGGCGATCAGGCGGATCTCCTTCGCGTCGCCGATGAAATCGCTGTCCGGCAGCGCCTCCAGCGTGCGCCGCACGGCCTCGGGCTGCTGCATGATCTCGCTCATCATATAGTGGTCGTAGCCGCCCTTGTCGAGGCTCAGCGCCCCGGCGGCCACGGCGAGCGGCGCCTTTTGCAGGGCGTCGCCGTTTTCGTTATACACCGTATATCCGTCGGCGGTCACGGCGGCGTATTCGCAGTTTTCGACCTTCGTCACTTCGATCGGGTCGGGCGCCGCGCCCGCGTCGGAGGCGATATAGTTCCCGCTTTCGGTCTTCACTATGAGCAGAGGGGAGCCGTTCGCCGCCGCGAACAGGGTGCCGGGGCAGTCGTCGCACAGGATGCCGAGCGCCCACGAGCCCGTCATGAGGCGCTGGGCCTGCCTGATCGCGCGCCCCGCGTCGCCGTCGTAGAATTTGTCGAGCAGCTTCGCCGCCACCTCGGTGTCGGTGTCGCTCTCGAACGCGTCGTTCTCAAAATAGGCGGTCTTCAGCGCCGCCGCGTTTTCGATGATGCCGTTGTGCACCACCGTGAACCTGCCCGCCCGGTGCGGGTGGGCGTTTTTTTCGGTCACGTTGCCGTTGGTGGCCCAGCGCGAGTGCCCCACGGCAAGCCTGCCGTCAAGATTTGTCCCCGCGAGCTTTTCTTCGAGCGCCGAAATGTTCCCCACGGCGCGAACGCGCTTGACCCCCTCGTCCGTGAACACTGCCACGCCCGCGGAATCGTAGCCCCGGTACTCGAGCTTTTTGAGCCCCTCGAGCACGTCTTTCATACAGTTGACCTTACCGATCTTGCCGATAATGCCGCACATTGTGTCTCTTCCCTTCAAAATTGATGAATTCATTTTATCACGATTATTATGATTTGTAAAGTCAAAAAACGTTCCAACCGCCGACCGTGCCGTTTTTGCGGCGCCGCCGGCGGGTTTTTCACGCCTGCGGATACGCCGCGGCGAGGGGAGGGGCGGCGCGTTCCGGCGCGTTCCGCGGGGGTGAAAAACTGTTATTTTTTCTGCAACAATTTTGACAAAATTGTTGTATTTCATTGTATAAATTGCACGAAAATGCGTCATAAATTTCATTAATGATCGCGAACGAAAAAGTGTTGATTTTTAACTTTAACTTCACTATAATAAAATATGTATAAGTGTAAATTGGAGTTGTGCGCCCAAGCAGATCTCCCTCCCGGCGGACGTGGTCAGACGGACGGCGGGGAACGGGAGAAACGCTCGAACGTCAAAAGCCGATTTTGCGGGTAGGGTCAGAAACACCGAAAAAAAGCCCCGCGTTCCCAAGCAAACACCCCCAGTTTCCCTGATATGAAAACATGAATTCAATTTCTTTTAGTAAAGGAGAAATGAACGATGACTAGAAAAGCTTCCATCTCGAAGAAAGCATTATCGCTGCTTCTTTCGACGCTGATGGTTCTTTCCTGCTGCACGCTCGTGTTCCCGATGCTTGTGAAGCATCTCGAGGAGACGGGCCTGCTTCCGACTGCCGAGGCGGCGCCCTCTGCGAATGATTGGGCCGCGCTTGACGCAGCTTTATCTACGTGGGAAACAAATCAGACGGACAACAACAAATTCCACGTTGTGGAATCGCTTGTTCCCGTTTTGGTTGGTTTGACAGTCGTTTCTGTTGGCAGAGGCACAATTCAGTACGATGATCCCGATAACTGGACAAATCCTCCTACATCGGGTAATTTCCTCGCGGATTTGCGGGATGCCATGTCCTCCAGATACGGTTCAAATTCTGCCAAATATTCTTTGCTTGCAACCATGATTCCGTCTTATACACAAGACGATCGTGATCCGTTAAACAGAATTACGTGGCATAACACCAATAGTATAACTGGTGAACCGGATATGCCTTCAAACGGACTCTACGGAAACAATGATTCAAGCACAAGCGGTACGTCCCAGAATATTGACAAAACGCTTTCGTTTACGCGCGATGTAGAGGATGCATTGCTTGAAGAGACTGGAGCATTTCCGAGTTCTGTCAAAACAACCGTTAAAATTAAGTACAATATGCGTAGTTATACGGTTGTCGCATCGGGTAGAAACTTCTTGAAGTGGCACAAATCCAGAGGTTCATACTATTATTTCAGTGCTGTTCCCGAACTGATTTACGAAACGACGGATGTTTCGGCATGGCAAAGTGCTATTCAGACTTATCTGAATTACTTTTCCAATGCGACCATTACGAATCTGGATGTTTTGTATGATGACACACGATATAATCAGTCTACTCTCAATACGCTGATTACTGACAATACAAACACATTCAATACATATTGGAATAAAACTGCCGGGATCGATCGCCCGTCGGACTATGTGACCGCGCATTTTGCCAATCAGGTGAATCCCGATCATTATACCAATACGACGATTTATATGCGGGAGGCACAGTACGCATATAACTATTTCGTGTTCCGCACCGACGCGATCCGCCTGATGAACAATCTGGCGGATGCGATCGAAAACAGAGATAAGCTGGATATCACCCTGCCTACCTTTGATGCGGATTACATGGAAGCGGCGGACGCCAGACAGTTGTATGACGATAATATCGTGATCCGCGATCTGCTGACGGAAAAGATCGGCAGCACCACGGACGGCTGGCGCGCTTATCAGAAGCTGAAAACGAAGGACGGGTTTGACGTCGACGTCATCGACGAGACGCTGCAGCTGCTTCTGGACTACTCCGACCTTGTGGAACTGGCCAGGATCAAGCAGGAGATCGACGGGAAGATCGCGCAGTATCAAAACACCTATAATGACATCGACGTGGTCTCCGATGCTGAATTCAATCTGTTGTATTCGGCATTCTCCGGTTATGTCTCGCTTCTGCACAGCAACCGCTATTCCGATTCGGTCAAGGCTTCCGTATTCCCCTCCGGAATGACCTATGTTGATAATTTCTTCACCCTTCTTGAAGCGGAAGCGGACAGAAGAGCCGTGCTCAGTGAGTTCCGTGAGCTTTATGACTACTTCTATCCCAAAATGCACGCGGTGTTTTCTTCTTACACCATGCTGCAGCTCGAACGGCGCATTGACGAAGACACCAGAATGTATGAGGGCTATGAGGTCACCAGAGACGTTTATAACGATCAGGGCGATGTGATCGGCACCGAAACGGTACAGGTCGGTTATTTGCCCACGCTCGAAAAATATGCCTCTTATCTGAACGATCCCGACGTCCAGGACATCATCAATTCCTTCGGCAACGATATCGAGGATTATATCGACGACCTTTACGACCAGATCCAGAATAACCTGATCCTGTACGTCGGCGATGCGATGGAAGCTTCCGAAGCCGGCACGGTCACCCTGACGCTGTCGAACTTCTCGCTGATCAAGGCTGCGATGGATAAGGTCCGCAATTGCTATTCTTCCGAAACGGTGATCGTGGACGGCGAAGAGCAGCAGATGCTCTTCTACGATTGGCTCGTTTCCCGCGGAAAAACCGATCTGCTGCAGGCGGCGAACTATACCATCAGGGTCGGCAATTCCAACCGGAACTATGCCTTCGGCACCAACACCACCACGAACGGCGCGTATTACATCGTGATGCACGGCCCGTTTATGGATGCGTATAAAGAATTTATCGAATCCGGCGGTCTGGCAGGGTTCCAGCAGGAGCATTACTATAATCCGTCAACTGGCCTGTTCGAAGACGCCGTGCGCCCCGCCGACAAGACCAAGGATCTCGGCAGGGGCAACGCGACGGACGTGGATGAGACCTATCGCGTGTTCCGTGAGAACATTGACAGCAGTACGGGCCTTATCAACCAGCTTGATAACTTCCTGAAGAGCGACGACTTCGTTGCGATCCTGTCCACTCTAATCAAAACGGACAACGGGATGGAAACGATCCCGCTCGGCGACTTTATCATGCAGATGCTCGCCGACTTCCTCTTCACGGATGATATCCTGAATATGCTGATGGGGATGCTGTATCCTTCGGTTACAAAGCTTCTCGAAGAAAAGCTGCAGGAACTGGACGGTTATGAGATCAATGAAAGCCCTTCGGTCAAAATCTATTTGGATAAGGACATCCGGACCATCGCGTCCGAGATCGGCATCGCGATCTATCCGAATCAGATGGCCAGCTTCTTCAGCACCAATTTCTCTAACATCTACAGTCAATTGAACGGCAAAACCGTTTGGTCCTCCGTTTTGAATGCCGACGGCGATTTCGTCGGCGTATGGGGCCTGAATGATATCACCCTTGAGAACAGCAACAATAACTACGCGACCTATTTCACCAACAAGGCCAATCGCTTCAAGCTTGCCATCAGCGCGCTGCTGCAGGGACTTGAGCCCTTGCTCTCCGCTTTGCTTGCCGGCAGAGAATTCGGTACTTATACGATTCATGATCTTGCACATGGCACAGTTAAGATTGTTGTTAATATTAGTTTGAAAGCGTTTATCAAGGATTTGAAGATCGGCGGCTACGACGGCTATACCAACGCGCTTGCCCCGATCCTGCGCAACCTCGGCATTACCGAGGCGAACGGCTTAAAAACGCCTTCTCAGATCAGCCAGATCGCGGCGTTGAGCACGTCCTCCGCGAGGATCAACGGCCTTGTCGGTGCGATCCTCGATCCTGTTACGAATTTCGTTACGGGCACGCTTGCCAATGCGCCCGTCGCGACGCTTCTCAGCGCGATCCCGCAGCTTCTCTACATGATCTCCTTCGATCAGATCAACGATTTGCTCGGCAGAGTTACGGTTACCTTCTCCGACGACTCCAAGATCTGTCTGGACTACTCCGCTCTTTCATGGGTCGGTGTGAAACTTACGCGCTTTATCGAATCGATCTCTCTTTCGCAGTTCATCAACCTGAACGAGATGATCACGGATTTCGATCTCGGCGACATCAACAGCATTCTTGCCTTCATTCTGAAGAAGGTCTCGCCGGATCTCGAAGGTCTGGCTTTGCCTGTTGTGGACGTCGGCCGTGTGTTGAAATGTGCGAGCCTGACCAATACCACTTATCCGAACACCAGTATTGAGTGGCATAAGTTCACTACGGATAAGGCGGATATGTTCTACGATATCCTTCGTTGGATCGGCGACGCTCTGAAGAACGAGAGCTTCGTGCGTCAGATCATCGCGTTGATCTCCGGCGAGAACGGCCGTCAGAATGAGATTATTGAAGAGCTTCTCGACGGCATCAGCCGTGCGGGTACCGGTAAGTTCATCTGCGGACTTGTGGAATTGTTCCAGCCGGCAAAATTCAACTACAATTCTTATTACACCAACACGACCTATCGCGTTGCCGACTACACATGGTACGGCAAGGATCAGGCGAACAACAACATGGAGAACAAAGACATCACGTCTTATCTCTACGTCGCCTATAAGAACGACTGGACATATGTGAAGGCGAACACCTTCGTCGAGAACGCGGACCGCATCATCACGATGCTGCTCGAGGAACAGCTGACGGCGGAGCAAGTGAACACCTTCGGGGAATTTGTCCAATATTACATTAATAAAGCGTGGTCCTCCGAGGCCATCTCCACCGTGCTCAGCCTTCTCGTCTCTCTCGGCAAGCTGACCGAGTCGAGCGAGCTGATCACCTACATCATCGGCCGCTTCACCGACTCCGGCATGGATCTCGGCGTGTGGTACCGCTCCTACGGTTACCTGTTCCCCGAGCAGTTCACCGGCGAGGGAATCCTTGAAGGCGGCGACGAGGGCGATGAAGAAGAGCCCGTGCAGCCCCCGCAGCCCGACGAAGAGGGATATGTGAACCTCCTGCCCGGCCTGACCTATGTCGAGAACCCCTATTACGAAGAGGATCTCGATCCCTCCAGCGGCGTTGACCGCAACCGCTTCCTCCGCTATCTGTGGAGCTATAACGGTACGCCCATCGAAACGATTCTCGACGCCGAGACCGGCAAGATGGAAGGCTCCAGAGAGGTCTTCCAGAACGCCCTCGCCTATATGCTCGAAGGCGGCGCCAGCCCGATGAACGGCATGATGCCCGCCATCGACATCTTCCTGTCCGGCGCCACCGGAAAGCTTTTCAAACAGGGCACCGGTGCCAACGCGACTTCGCTGCTGACCATCTACGGTTCCAACGGCTATGATTCCGCTCTCGTCCCGTTCTTCGAGGCTCTCGGCATGAACGAGATCATGAGCAAGGATACGGGCTCGGCCTGGAAGATGAAGACCCAGTCTGAATTCGACGCCATCGGCAACGGTGACCCGATCAAGAAGGTCGACTACCTGTTCGACGTTGCGTTCGGCTTCCTTGAGACGCTGCTTGCCGAAGACCCGGATGAGATGATCAAGGATATCCTCACCACGGTCATCCCGTCCCTGCTCTACTTCATCCAGTCCAACGGCCTGTCCGTCATGGTCCGCAACCTCTTGCAGCCCGTCCTCACCATCGTGGACGACCTGCTGCCCATCATTGACCTGAATCTGGATAATCTCCTGTGCGATCTGCTCGGCGAATACCTCATTGAGGGCGTCCTGCATATGGAATATCCCGATACAGATGAAGACAACAATAAAATCAATAATCCTTACAATATCCATATTAAAGATTTGTCCTTCCACGCGCTGGCCGATGTGCTTGAGCGTGTGACCGGGCTCAACCTGCAGCCGCTGGTCTACGGTCTCGACGCGATCTGCTCCACCGTTGTAACGAAGAATAGTTTCGCTGGTTCCTCTTCCTCCGTGTCTACCAACGCGTGGATGTCCGATACAACGCCCGGCGAAGGCTATAAGAAGCCCATCTTCCTCAACGGCTCGTTCGTCGATCCCAACACCGGTGAGCGGCAGGCGGTCAACGACCCGGCAAACGTGGTCACGATCCTGCTTTCGCTCGTGCTCGATCTCGTCCTCGCCGACTCCAAGGTCGCGGGTAAGACGAACGTCGACGTGATCATGGATCTGATCGCCGCGATCACCGGCAACGAGGATACCGATCCCAATTCTATCGTTAATATGATCCCCAAGATCATCGACGCGATCCGCAACCTCGGCATCCCCGCCGGGTGGGAGCTCGAGCCGAACTGGTTCTACTTCGACAACGACAACGGCGCTTCGAGAGATTACGTCAATTACGCGATCAATTATAAACCCACCATGCCGACGCGCACGATCTATTATCTGCGCTACGCCGAGAACTTCCACGACGCGTCCGGTGAGCTGACCACCCAGAACCTCTGGAGCCGCGAGCTCGCGTCCTATCTCGACGCGTCTCTGGCGTCGCTCGTCGACTACGTGATCTCGCTGGTCGACAAGGATAAGGGCAACGCCGAAACGCTCGGCGAATTCCTCAACAACCTGCTCGCCAGCGGCGGCCTTCTTACCGACGCCACCGTCAACGGCCTTGCGAAGACCCTTTACGAAAAGCTCGGCCCCACCATCGAGAAGTTCGCCGACCTGCTCAACGTCTTCCTCGGGTTTGACATCGAATACTGGAACTCCACGAACTATCCCGAGATCGCCGAAGGCGAAGAGACCGCGCTGACGCTCACGCAGTTTGCTCAGAGCCTCGTCACGCTGCTCGCCCCGCTCGATAACGCGCAGCCCGGCGAAGACGGCCTTCTTACCTGGCTGCTCGCCGGCAAGAAGATGGCGTTCTTCCACTCCTATCAGACCACGGGCGGATACACCGAATACATCGTGTCCGACAGGCCCGATAACTACGGCGACGTCCAGGATCTGATCGCCATCCCCGGCGGCGAAGGCTACTGGCACGTGATCATCCCGCTGTTCGAAGCCCTGGGCCTTGAACTGCCCAAGGTGAACGGCTCGGCGAAGTATCTGCGTGACGAGACCACCCACCGCATTTATTACATGAACGGCACGACCCGCGTGGATGCCTCCGGTCAGGAGATCCTGTCCGACGTGCTGACCTGCCTGTTCAGCCAGATCGAGGGCTGGCTTGCCGTGGATCAGACCACCGGCACCACCAAGCTCATCGACGAGGTGCTCAACCGTCTTGCCAACGTCCTCTATTTCCTGAACGCGAACGGCCTTGCGACGTCCGTGATCAATCTGCTTGCCCCGCTGGCGCCGCTGGCCACCGCCATCGTGCCGCTGATCTTCAAGGATCTTCAGATCCCGGCGCAGCAGACCGGTGAAGAAGACGCGGATTACGAAGAGCGCGTGTTCATCGCCATCATCAACGATCTGCTCGCGACCCTCATCACGAAGGACGCGACCGATCCCGTGACCGGAGACCCGATCTATGAGATCGACGAAACGACGGGCGAGCCGAAGCTTGACAACGAGGGCCATCCCATCGTCAAGAAGGTCTCGGCCCTGCCCGAAGGCTTCACGGTGCTGAACCTCGACCTCGAGATGATCTTCAAGCTGCTGCATTCGCTGCTCGGCATCGATATCAACGGCGCCGTGACCTCCGACTTCAGACATTACGAAGCCGACAGCAACACCCTGCTCGAAGCCGGCAGCTACAACTACCTCACCAAGTTCTTCCTCGGCGAGCTCACCACCAAGCTGTCCGCGAACGGCGGCAAGTACTGGTATATGAACTTCACCGCGGATGAGACCCGCTACGACCTCATCACCATCCTGATCTACACTGCCATGGACGTCCTCAACGACGCCATGAAGACCGGCACCGACAACAACGCGTTCTTCGTCAAGCTCCTCGGCAAGACCGAAGAGAAGGATGAACAGGGCAACGCGATCGTCGATGAGGCGCTCGGCCAGCAGAAACTGACAAACCTTTATAATATACTGCACGCGAAGGTCTCCGGCTACGAAGGCTACGACTGGTTCTACTTCGATAAGGACGCCCGCGACGCCTACTACGCCAAAGAGGCGTATTCCGACGAGCTCGCCGCCCGCATCAACGCGATCGTTGAGCAGCTGGCGCAGCCGAACGGCAGTTACGTCGTGGATCCCGAAGACACCACGATGAGCTATGTCCTTCGCACCTACCTCAACTATCAGAACGACAACTTCTGGAACGCCGAAAAGGCGCTGGAAGTCCAGAACGGCTTCGACGAGCTGATCGAGACCGTGGTGGGCGCGCTCATCGAGAGTGACGACACCCTGACCGACGAAGAGAAGGAAGGCCTTACCGCCGGCGGTTACATCGATCTCAAGCTCAACGGCCTGATCCGCAACAATACGCTGATCGTCACCGTGGGCGCTGTGCTCGGCAACCTGATGTCCGGCATGGACGCGCAGCTCGTGGCGCTGCTGCAGAGGGCGCTGCCGGGCTTCGATCCCACCGCCTGGAACCAGTACGCCGGCAAGAAGGTCGCAGACGAAGAGCATCCCGCCGGCTCCACCGAGACCGACGACGAAGGCAACGTGACCACGTATGTGGAGAAGATCGAATACGCCTCCGACGCCGAGTTCATCGCCGCATTCACGGATCTTCTGAGCCCGCTCGGCTACCTGCTCGACTGGCTGCTGGTCGGCGAGCACAAGGCCATCGAGCTGTTCTACCTCGTCGACGACGACACGAACGTCTCCGGCACCCTTGCCGATACCGCCGCGATCTCCATCGGCGGCGCCGACGGCTTCAAGAACGGCCTCGTGCCGATGCTCGAGGCGCTGGGCATGACGTTCAACGCCGCGCAGGTCAACAATCCCGCGCTCACCGGCGTGGGCGCCGTGGAGCTGACCCTGACCTCGCTCATGGCGTGGATCAGAGGCATCACCTCCGCCGACAGCCCGGTGGACGCCCTCGTCGGCTACCTGCCCAACATCATCTACCTCATCAACGCCAACGGTCTCACCGTGACCGTGCTCAACACCCTTCGCTCGCTGACCAACATCCTCGAGCAGGCGGCGGGTCTGATGCAGAAGGATCCGAACGAGACCACGAACCTCAACACCCTGCTCGGCCTCGACAAGAAGGGCATCGACCTCTACGACCTGAGCCTTGAGGGCATCTGCAATATCGTCAAGGGCCTCACCGCGAAAGACGGCGAGAACGGCTACGAAGGCCTTGATATTATCAAGGGCGTGTCCCCGGTGCTCGTGGACAACGAGGGCAACCCGATCCTCGACGAAGAGGGCCACGTCCAGTACCTCGATTCCTATCTCAAGCAGTGGGCGATCGGCGAGGTCGTGAAATACGATTCCGCCGCCGAGGACGCAGAACACGGCCGCGTCTATTACAAGATGCAGTTCACCGGCACCGACCCGATGGAGAAGGTCAACATCCTCACCATCCTGCTCTGCTCGGTGTTCGACGTGTTCCGCTATGAAGGCAACGAGGGCGTGCTCAAAGCGCTGCTCGGCAAGCTTTCGGATAAGATGGATCTCTACACCGTGATCAAGTCCATCCTCAACATGACGATGGGCGAGATCGAGTATGCGCCTTACGACTGGTTCTACTTCGACGACGAGATCATCAACGACGCGACCTTCAACCAGAAGGACGCCAACGACGGCGCCGCCGACCACAAGGTCGCCGTGGAATACGACAACTCCACCTTCGGTTATCTTGCCTACATCGGCAAGTTCAAGGGCGCGACCAACAACATCTGGAACGAGACCACCGCCAAAAACATCAAGACCGGCCTCTACGAGGTGCTCGACACCATCGTCTCCGGCATCGAGTTCGGCGAGGGCGACGAAGCCCGGACCTACGCGAGCGTGGATGAGCTGATCAGCACGCTCTGGGGCGGACTGAACCTCTACTCCTGGGAGAACATCTATAAGATCGGCTCCCTGGTCGGCGGTCTGCTCACCGATGTGGACGCCACGATTACCACCGTTCTCAAGGTGCTCATCGGCATCGACCTCTCTTCGTTCGCAAATTACGTGAACAAGGAGATCACCGACGATCCGACGCTTGACGGCGTGAAGTTCAACAAGGTCAAGAACGCCGAGACCGGTGAAGAAGAGATCGTCATCGCCGCCGACGGCGAATACACCTACGTTTACAAAGAGAGCCTTACGATGAGCCGCGAGGCCTTCGTGAACGAGATCGTCAGCCTGCTCGAACCCGCCGGCTTCCTGCTTGACTGGCTGCTCGCCGGCAAGTCCATCAAGGTCCTGTATCAGAAAGAGACCGACGAGACCGGCGCGCCGCTGCCGCAGATCGAGCTCACCGGCGCCTACGGCTTCGATGTGGCGATCATCCCGCTGATGGAAGCCCTGCGTTGCGACATGAGCGGTTACGCTTCGCTCGTCGCCTCGAGAGACGACGACAACAACCCCGTCTACTACGAATCCGGCGCGAACGAGCCCACGATCGGCGTCAAGCTCCTCAAGCTCGCCGCCAACGCCCTGCTCGCCCGCATCGACGAGATCGCGGCTTACGATCCCGAGAATCCCACCGCGCATTCCCCGCTTAAGGCGATCGTGGAAATGCTGCCCGAGCTCATCTACTTCATCAACGTCAACGGCTTGAGCGTGAGTGTGGGCAACCTGCTTGTGCCCGCCATCGGCCTTGTGGACGCCGTGGGCGCGCTGCTGCCCGCCTCTGCTGAAGAGGAACCCGGCACCACCGAGCCCGGCACCGAACCCGGCACCACCGAGCCTGAGGATCTCTCGAGCTACGACCGCGTGGTCCGCTCCCTCAACAAGATCATCAACGGCCTCGACGCTGTCAAGAAGCTCGGCATCACCGTCGATCTCGGCGACCTGACCCTCAACGGCATCCTCAAGATCGCCGAGCAGGCGCTCTCCACGCCTGCGGTCGTCGATCCCGAGACCAATGAGGTCACCACCCCCGCGAAGACGCTCAGCATCATCGACGCCGTCACGCACTACACCGACAGCTCGAACGTGGTGCACGAGACCCCGAACATCTACGCCACCCTTGCCCTCGGCATCGTGGAGCAGTTCACGTCCGCAAACACTGACACGGCCTACCGCATGCTTGCCGACGAGACCGAATACGTTCAGGGCGAATTCAACGCCCGCACGATCGGCGGCATCGATATGTTCGCGATCCTGCTCTCCACCCTGCTCGACGTGTTCCGCTACAGCGGCAACGAAGCGTTCCTGCGTGAGAAACTCGATCCGCTGGGCTCCGGCATCTACGATCTCGTGATCAAGATCCTCAACATGCGTCTCGACTTCACCTACGCTGCCTATGACTGGTTCTACTTCGATCCCGCGATCGAAAACGCGGCCCAGTTCGAAAACGGCGCGCGCGTGAACGCCAGCGGCAACAAGGAGCGCACGGTGAGCTATCAGGGCACCGAGCTCGACTACTTCGCTTACAAGTTCGGTTATCTCGAATACTTCCGCTACTGGAACGGCGCCGAGACCTCCGCGAACATCTGGACCAAGGATTTCGCCGACAACCTCGCCGATAAGTTCTATACCATCGCGGACCTGATCATCACGGCCGTGACCGGCAAGGAAGCAAACGAAGCGGACCGCTACACCTCTATGTCCAAGTTCATCGCGGATAAGTGGAACGGCCTGAGCCTTTACACCAAGGGCAACCTCTACAAGATCGGCTCGCTGATCGGCAACGCGGTCGGCGGCATCAAGGGCGTCGCGGCCGACGTGCTCAAGCTCGTGCTTGACATCGACCTCTCCGCCTGGGATGAATACGTCAACAACAAGATCGCGGACGAAACGCATCCCGTCAACACCGAGATCGTTGACGAAGAAACCGGTGAGGTGATCGGCCATTACATCGCCGACGAAGACCTGACCTATCAGCAGTTCGTCGACGCACTGGTCGGTATGCTCGAGCCCGCGGGCATCCTGCTCGACTGGCTGCTCGCCGGCAAGTCCATCTCGCTGTTCTACACCAACGGCGGCGGCGCGCAGATCGAGCTGCCCGGCGCCGACGGTTACGGCCGGGCTCTGGTGCCGATCCTCGAAGCCCTCGGCTGCGAGCCGGTCGCGAGCCACTTCAACGCCTCCACGCCTTACAACGGCGTCAACGTTCTCAAATACACCGCCGAGCTGCTGCTGGGCCGCATCGACGAGATCGCGAATTCGAAAGACAGTGAGAACAATCCCAACTGCCTGAACGTGATCATGTCGATGATCCCCGAGCTCCTCTACTTCATCAACTCCAACGGACTCTATGTGTCCGTCATCAACCTGCTCGCGCCTGTGACCGCCCTGATCGCGGATCTCGGCCCGAGCCTCACCGCTCTCGGTCTGCCGCTGCCCGCCGGGCTCGCTGAGATCGAGACCGCCGACGACCTGGTGAACATGGTGCTTGGCATGCTTTACAAGGAAGACGGCACGGGCCTCCTGAAGACCCCGATCACCTTCGATTCCGGCAAGCTCGATATCGTGGGCATCCTCGATCTCGTCCGCCAGATCACCGCTGTCCCGGCGTCTGTGAACGAAGAGACCGGCGAGCCCATCCCCGCCGTTCCCGGCCTCAATATCAACGACGCCGTCACCTACACCTACTCCTACACAGATCCCGAGACCGGCGAAACCGTCTCCACCTATGCGGACGGCAACATCTTCGAGACCCTGGCGCTCGGCATCGTGGAGCAGTATGCTTCGCCCGCCAACGGCCAGACCTATTACAGGATGTACGCCACCGCCGGCACCGAAGCCGACGACTACACGCTGCACAACGTGGACCTGCTCGCCATCGTGATCGGCGCCGCGCTCGACACCTTCAAGCATGACCCGAACGAGGGCATCCTCAGAAAGTGGCTCGGCGACTACTACGCCGTGATCAAGGGCATCCTGAACATCACGGTCGGGGAGTTCGATCCCTATAAGTACGACTGGTTCTACTTCGATCCGGCCATCACCGACGACACCGTCAACGAAGATGACGAGCTGGTGCCCGGCACCTGGCGGACCTACTTCCCGACGGACGGCAGCAAGGTCGCCGTGACCTACGCCGGCACCACGACCGACTACTTCGCTTACAAGTTCGGCTACCTTGAATACTTCAAGAGCTGGGACGGCCACAACGCCGACGGCAATCTGTGGACCAAGGAGCTGTCCGATTACCTTGAGCGGAACTTCACCGATCTTATCGACACGGTCGTCTCCGGCATCAAGATCGACGGCAGGACCTACGCGTCCGCGCAGGAGCTCATCTCGACGCTCTGGAACAACCTGAACCTCTATTCCAAGAAGAACCTCTACGCGGTCGGCAAGGCCGTAGGCAAGGTCATCGGCGGTCTCGACGAAGTCTATAAAGACGTGCTCGGCCTCGTGCTCGGCATCAACATCGGCGACTTCACCGAGTATCTCACGAAAGAGCCCACCGACGACGCATCGAAGATCGGCACCACCTATGTCGACGACGACGGCAACGTGATCACCTACATCGCGAACGCGTCGCTCGGCCGCACGGCGTTCATCAACGCCATCGCCGACATCGTGGAGCCCGCGGGCATCCTGCTCGACTGGCTGCTCGCCGGCAAGTCCATTGAGTTCATGTACCTCAAGGACGGCTCCGCCGCCATCTCGCTGCCCGGCGCCAACGGCTTCGACACCGCCCTCGTGCCGATCATCGAAGCCTTCGGCTGCAACCTGAACGATGCCAACGCCTACTTCACCGCCAACGGCGGCAAGACCGGCCTCAACATCGTCAAGTATGTGGCTGAAAAGCTGCTCGGCCGCATCGACGACATCGCCAGAAGCACCGAATGCGTGGACGAGATCCTCGCGATGATCCCCGAGCTGCTCTACTTCATCAACGCCAACGGCCTCGGCGTGTCGGTCAAGAACCTGCTCGAACCCGCCGCGCTGCTGGTGGCGAGCCTCAGCCAGAGCCTTACGGCGCTGAACCTCGGCATCGACCTGTCCGGCATCCACCACGTGGACGATCTCGTCAACCTTGTGCTCGGCGCGTTGAAGCTCAACGTCACCTTCAGCCTCAACAACCTCGACCTGAGGGGCATCTTCGATCTGGTGAAGCAGTTCACCGCGAAGCCCGCCGAGGTCGATCCCGAAACGGGCGAGGTCATCACGCCCGCGAAGAACGGCCTCGACATCAACGGCGCCGTCACCTACACCTACTCCTACACAGATCCCGAGACCGGCGAAACCGTCTCCACCTACGCGGATGGCAACATCTTCGAGACCCTGGCCCTCGGCATCGTGGAGCGTTACACCTCCCCGGCGAACGGTCAGACCTACTTCAAGATGTACCTGAGCGACGATGATGACGACACAACGCTCAGAACGATCGACCTGATCGCGATTGTGATTTCCGCCGCGCTCGACGTGTTCAAGTATCCGGCGAACAAAGACTTCCTTGAGCCGCTGCTTGACGGCTTCAAAGAAGGCCTCTACGAGCTCGTGCTGAAGATCCTGAACGTGTCGGTGAACTTCCACGAAGTCAACTTCGACTGGTTCTACTTCGACCGCGAGCACGTGAGCACCTCCAGCTTCACCGCCCCGGATTACCAGATCGTGGTCGACTACAACGACCCGACCAGGGAATACTACATCGAGACCTACACCTATCTCCACTATCTGGCGGAGGACACCGGCAACCTGTGGAACGCCCAGACCGCCCTGTATATCGAAGAGCACTTCTATCAGCTCGCCGATACCATCATCACGGCCGTGACGAAGGATAAGCCCGAAGGTGAGCGCTTCACCTCCATGTCCGCCTTCATCGCGAACGCCTGGAGCAACGCGAACCTGTTCACGAAGAAGAACATCTACACCATCGGCGCCGTCCTCGGCGGCTTCGTGTCCGGCCTTGACAAGATCTATACCGACCTGATCGGCCTCGTCCTCGGCGTGGACCTCTCCGCCTGGGATGAATACGTCAACAACAAGATCGCGGACGAAACGCATCCCGCCGGCACGCCGATCTATGATGAGAACAACGTCCAGATCGGTCAGTATATCGCCGACGAAACGCTCACCTACGAGGTGTTCATCGAAGAACTGGTCGAGATGCTTCGTCCCGCGGGCATCCTGCTCGACTGGATCCTTGCCGGCAAGTCGATCATCTTCATGTACGACAAGGAAGGGCAGCCCGCCCTGAACCTTGCCGGCGCCTACGGCTTCGACGTGGCCCTCGTGCCGATCCTCGAGGCTCTCGGCTGCGACATGAGCGGCTACACGGCTGTCATTGACCACCGCGACGCCGACGGCAAGCCCGTCTACGTTACCGAGCTCGAAGGCGAAGAAGTCAGCATTGACGGCGTCTACCTGCTCAAGCTCGCCGCAAACGCCATCCTCGGCAGGATCAACGCCATCGCCACCGGCGGCCGCGCGCTGCAGGATGTGGTGGCCATGCTGCCCGAGCTCATCTACTTCATCAACGCCAACGGTCTCGGCGCGTGCCTGACCAACCTCATCTCTCCCGCCATCCCGCTCGTTGAGATCGCGGCCTCCTTCATGGGCGGCAGCGCCGGGCAGGGCGACGGCGACGACGAGGATGAGCCGGAGCTGACCGACGACGAAAAGGTGTTCAGAGCCCTCAGCGGCGTCGTGAACAGCCTCATCGCCCAGTTCGCGCCCAACCTCGGTCTCACCATCGATCTGTCGAAGCTCAACATCACCGGCATCTTCGATATCGTGGGCGGCGTTCTCGGCCTCGAGATCAACAAGGCGGTCACAAATTCCGAAGAGCACGGCAGCATGAACGTCTACAAGACGCTCGCCCTCGGCGTTGTGAAGCAGTATCTGTCCGCCAACGCGCACACCTACTACCGTATGGATCTCGCGCGCAAGGACGAAAACAACACGCCTCTCGCGCCCATCGATATGTTCGCCATCCTGATCGGCAGCGTGGTCGACGTCTTCAAGTATGAAGATAACGAGACCTTCCTGCGCTCGAAGCTCGGCGACTACTACGACCTGATCGACGCGATCCTGAAGCTTTCGGTCGACGTCTCCTACGTGGACTACGACTGGTTCTACTTCGACGATGAAATCACGCCCGATACCTACGACGCCGAGAACCACCTGGTGTCCGGCACCTGGGATGATGCGGAATACTTCGACGAAGTGGGCGACAGAGTCCTCGTCACCTACAACGATTCCACCAACATCTACTTCGCGTACAAGTTCGGTTACCTTGAGTATCTCGATCCCGCGAATCAGAACAACGGCAACTTCTGGAACAGAAAGACCGCCGACTACATCGAAGCGAACTTCTACACCCTCGTGAACACGATCGTGAAGAACATCGCGATCGACGGCGTGAATTACGAGACCGCCGCGGCGCTCATCTCGCACCTGTGGTCCGGTGTGAACCTCTACTCCCAGAAGAACGCCTGGGCTGTCGGCTCGCTGATCGGCAAGGCCATCCAGGGCCTTGACGACACAGTCAAGGAAGTGCTCGGCGTGGTGCTCGGCGTGGAAGCCACCTACTGGAACAAGTACATCGAGGGCGCCACCGGTTACGTGACTCCCACCGAAGAATCGATGGGCAGAGAAGACTTCCTGAACGAACTTGTCTACATTCTCCAGCCCGCCGACTTCCTGCTCGACTGGCTGCTGGTCGGTGAGACCCACGGGTTCGAACTCCTGTTCGACAAAGAAGGCGAACCGCTGATCTCCATCAAGGGCGGCAACGGCTTCAGAGAAGCGGTAGTGCCGATCCTCGAAGCCCTCGGCTGCAGCGTGACCGCCGCCGAAGTCGAAGCGGCGAACACCGGCATCAAGGCCCTGCGCCTGACCGCCGAAAAGCTGCTTGCCCGCATCGACGACATCGCCGCCTCCGAAGACGCGCTGAAAGAGATCATCGGCCTTCTGCCCGAGCTCGTCTACTTCATCAACGCCAACGGTCTCGGCACCACCGTGAAGAACCTGCTGGCGCCGGTGGTGGGCCTGCTCGAAAAGGTCCTGCCCATCCTGCCCGCGAACCTTCTCGGCGACACCCGGATCACCGGCATCGACGACCTGATCAATCTCGTGCTCGCGAAGATCAGAGAGTCCAACTCGTCCTTCACGCTCACGCACGTGAGCCTCGACCATCTCGACTTCGTCGGCATCTTCGACATTGTCGGCCAGCTCCTCGGCCTTGAGATCAACGCCGCGGTGGCCTTCGACGATCCCGAAACCACCGAGATCAACGAGAACCTCAACATCTTCGAGACGCTGACCCTCGGCTGGGTCGAGCGCTACCTGTCCGCCAACGGCCACGACGACATGTTCAAGAGCTACGTCGCCACCGCCGAAGAAGACCCGAACGGCAACTCGCTCGGCAACGTGGATCTGCTCGCGGTCATCATCAGCGCCGCGCTCGACGTGTTCAAGTACACGGGCAACGAAGCGTTCCTGCGCGAGAAGCTCGACGGCATCAAGATCGGCCTCTACGACACCATCATGCAGATCCTCACCCTCAGCATGGATCTGAGCTACGCGGATTACGACTGGTTCTACTTCGACAGAACCGTCAACGCCGATAACTTCCCGGCCGGCGGCTACGTCGTGCCTTACGAGACCGGCACCATGGGTGCGCTCGAGTTCCGCTTCGGTTACCTTGAATACAGAAGGTACTTCAACACCGAAACCAACAACCTCTGGAACAAGACCAGCGCCGAATACATCTCCGCGAACTTCTACGACCTGGTCGACACCATCATCGCCATCGCCACGAAGGGCAAGGGCGACTACGAGAGCTTCTCGGCGTTCCTGTCCGATAAGTGGAGCGGCCTGAACCTTTACAGCGAAGAAAAGGTCTGGGCGGTCGGCAAGATGGTCGGCGAAGCGCTTCAGGGCCTCGACGGCGTTGTGAAAGAGATCCTCGGCCTCGTGCTCGGCGTCGACGTGACCTACTGGAACAAGTACATCCCGGGCGCCGCCGGTTACCAGACGCCCTCCACCGCGCACCTGACCAGAACGCAGTTCGTCAACGAACTGGTCGCCGTGTTCGAGCCCGCGGGCCTGCTGCTCAACTGGCTGCTGGTCGGCGAAGACACGCCGCTGACGTTCTTCTACGACAAGAACGGCGAGCCTGCCGTCACCATCAAGGGCGGCAACGGCTTCAAGATGGCCATCGTGCCGATCCTCGAAGCCCTCGGCTGCAGCGTGACCGCCGCCGAAGTCAACGGCATCACCACCGGCGTCGCGGCTGTGAGATACACGCTCGACAAGCTGCTTGCCAAGGTCGACGCCATCGCCGCCTCTGAAGACGCGCTGCGTGAGATCGTCGCGCTCGTGCCCGAACTTGTCTACTTCATCAACGCCAACGGTCTCGGCACCACGGTCAAGCGCCTGGTGGCGCCGGTCGCGAGCCTGCTCGAATCCATCGGCAGCCTGATCTCTTCCGACCTGAACACGGTGGACGATCTCATCGCCTACGTGCTCGCGAGGATCCCGAACAGCCCGATCACGAGCCTGTCGCTCGATCACCTGAACATCACGGGCATCTTCGACATCGTGAAGCAGATCACCGGCATCAACATCAACAAGGCCGTCACCTTCGTCCACGAGAACGAATACGAGAACATCTACGAGACGCTCGCGCTCGGCGAAGTGCTCCGCTTCACCTCCGCCAACGGCGAGACCGCCTACAAGATGCACGCGTATCCGCTCGACTATCCCGAGAACGAAATCGATCCCGTCAGCAACCCGCTGGCCATCGTCGACATGATCGCGATCCTGGCCGCGACCGTCGTGAACGTCTTTACGCTTGACGACGCCGACAACGAGGCCGCGCTCAGAGCGCTGATCAACGACGACAACCTGTTTGAGACCATCAAGAAGGTGCTCACCCTCGAGAAGGACGACAAGTATGCGGAATTCGAATGGCTGCATACGCTGGTCCGCGAGAGCGACGGCCTGAGATATCTTGATCCCGCGTATCAGGGCGTCTACGTCTCGCCGCTTGACCGTACCTCGTCCATCACCGGCACCGCCGGCTACGACAAGTACTGGACCAAGGAGATGGCGCAGTATGTGGCTGATAACCTCATCAAGGTCATCAACAACACGCTCCTGCTTCTCGGCATTTCCATCCCGGGCGTCGACGGTCAGGTCCAGTCGATCGACGATCTGATCAACGCTCTGCTTCCGGGCGGCAACCTGTATACCAACGAACTGCTCTACAAGCTCGTGTCCGCCATCGTCGGCACCGGCGAAACGAACGAGCAGAACGAGATTGACAAGGGTCTCCTCGGCAAGCTTGACGAGATCGATCCCGACGGTCTGATCCGCGAGCTGCTCAACGTGGCGCTGCACATCGACCTCAACAGCCTCAACGCCTACAGGGGCCGCACGAACTTCGGCTTCACCGACGGTGACAGAAACGGCTTCGTCAACGCCTTGGCAACCTTCCTGAGCCCGGTATATCCGCTGCTCAAGTGGCTGCTGCTCGACGAAGACATCGCTCTGTTCTACAACGTCGACAAGACCGACCTCATCAAGCTGCCCGGCGGCAAGGGCTACGAGCAGGCGATCATCCCGCTTATGGAAGCGATCCTGCCCGATAACTCCGGCATCAAGACGCTCACGCAGTATAAGAACGACATCGCTGCGAACGAGAACGCGATCCTGATCGACATTCTCAACCCGCTGCTCGACTTCGTCGATCAGGTGCTCGCGGATCCGCTCAACACGCTGCTGCCGCGCCTGCCCGCGATCGTCTACTTCATCAACTCCAAGGGCATCGACACCGTCGTCAAGAACCTGCTCCATCCCGCCTATGCGCTGCTCAACGCGGTCACCGCGCTTGTGGATATCGACATCGACGAGGAGATCAGGAAGCTCATTGGCTTCAGCCTTGACGAGCTTGACTTCGACGCGATCGTCGAAGTGGTCCTGAACCTCCTGCCCGCGAACCTGTCGAGCCTGAAACCGCTGATCCTCGACGCGATCAACGAGTTCACGATCGGTAAGATCGTCCAGAAGCCTTCGAAGGCGACCTACGTCTCGTGCAAGAACGTGGCCTACAGCTACTTCTTCACGATGGTCCTCTCCGACGATCCGTCGCAGGCCGGCACCGGCATCCTCGGCTCGCAGAACGCTTCGCTTGCGGATCTCATCACGATCCTGCTCAGAGCGATGCTCAAGTGGCTCACGCTGCCCGAGAACCAGCCCACGGTCAGACAGTTCCTGACTGACAACATCGAAAACGAAGACGTCCGCTCTTACGTGCTCGCCGTTTACGGCAAGAACTCGCAGGAGACCAACGGTTCTCCCACCGGTCTGCTCGGCTTCCTGCCGCAGCCTTACGGCATCAGCATGATGATGGGCCTGATGTACTACATCTACTTCGCTTGGAACGTCACCAGCGAGCAGGCGATCAGCTTCGCCGGCAGCGCAGGCAAGTACTGGAAGTACGTTGCGGGCACGCTCGCCACGGTCAACATCCCGTACATCCAGCCCGTGATCCAGTACATCACCGAGCTCATCCAGAGAGTCGAAGAGAGAGATAACCCCGGCGGCAACAACGGCAACGACAACCCGTCGAATCCGTCCAACCCGTCCAACCCGAGCAACCCGTCGAACCCGTCCAACCCGTCCAACCCGTCCAACCCGGGCAACAACGGCGGCAACAACGGCAACTCCGGCCAGAATCTCAACTTCTTCCAGCGGATCATCAAGTGGTTCCAGGATCTCTTCGCCAAGATCGCAAGGATCTTCGGCAGATGATCGGAGCCCCGTGAACCGTAACACCCACTAAACAGATCCCCCGTCCGGGAAACCGGGCGGGGGATTATCCATTACAAAAATCCTGCTTTTTTTGAAAAACACAAGACTTTTTCAGAGAAACGTGTTATACTATGCTGAAAACAAAAAAAACCCCCGGGGGAGAGGAGCAACGTTTTGCTTGAGCTTCAGAATATATCGTTTCAGGTGAGCGACGACGGGTCCGGCAAAGAGATCATCCGCGACGTGAGCCTCACGGTGCCTGATAACGAACTCATTGTGATCACCGGCCCGAACGGCGGCGGCAAGTCCACGCTCGCGCGCCTCATCGCCGGCATCGAAAAACCCACCGCCGGGCGTATACTCCTCGACGGCGAGGATATCACCGACAAAAGCGTCACCGACCGCGCAAAACTCGGCGTGGCGTTCGCCTTCCAGCAGCCCGTGCGCTTCAAGGGCATCCGCGTGGTGGACCTGCTGCGCCTCGCGTCCGGCAAAAAGCTGTCGGTCGCCGGGGCGTGCGAATACCTGTCCGCCGTGGGCCTGTGCGCCAACGACTACCTCGAGCGTGAGGTAAATGCCAGCCTCTCGGGCGGCGAATTAAAACGCATCGAGATCGCGACGGTTTTGGCGCGCGGCGCGCGGCTCTCGGTGTTCGACGAGCCCGAGGCCGGCATCGACCTGTGGAGCTTTCAGAACCTCATCGAGGTGTTCAAGAATCTCAGAAAACGCATCGTGAACAGCTCGCTGCTCATCATCTCGCATCAGGAGCGCATTTTGAACATCGCGGACGAGATCGTGGTGATCAGCGCCGGGCAGGTCGAGCGGCAGGGGAGCCGCGCCGAGGTGCTGCCCACGCTCACGGGCACGCGCGCGGCGGTCAAGGGCTGCCGCAAGGCGCAGTAAGGGGGTGCCGGCATGATAAAACTCGACGAGATCCAGAAGCGTTTGCTGCGCGAGGTGGCGGACCTCCATCAGGTGCCCGAGGGCGCCTATAACATCCGCTCGAATTCCGCGGCCGTGGGCAGGCAGTCCACCGCCAACATCGAGATCACGCCCAAAACGGACGTCGCTGGCATCGACATCCGCGTGAGACCCGGCACCAAAAACGAGAGCGTGCACATCCCCGTGGTCATGACGCAGTCGGGCCTCAAAGAGGTCGTGTATAACGACTTTTATATCGGCGAGGGCGCCGACGTCCTCATCGTGGCGGGCTGCGGCATCGATAACTGCGGCACGGCAGACTCGGAGCACGACGGCGTGCACCGCTTCTTCGTGGGCAAAAACGCGAAGACCCGCTACGTCGAAAAGCACTACGGCTCCGGCAGCGGCACGGGCAAGCGCATCCTCAACCCCGGCACCGAGGTCTATCAGGACGAAAACTCCGTCGTCGAGATGGAGATGGTGCAGATCAAGGGCGTGGACGACACCGTGCGCACCACCACGGCCGAGCTCGCCGCCGGCGCGAAGCTCGTGGTGCGCGAGCGCCTGATGACCCACGGCGAACAGAACGCCGTGAGCACCTACGTCGTGAGCCTCAACGGCGACGGAGCGAGCGCCGACGTCGTATCGCGCTCCGTGGCGCGGGATAAATCCTACCAGAAGTTCGACGCCAAGATCGTCGGCAACGCCGCCTGCTCGGGCCATACCGAGTGCGACTCCATCATCATGGACAAAGGCCGCATCCTCGCGGTCCCGGGGCTCGAGGCCAACAACGTGGACGCCGCCCTCGTGCACGAGGCCGCCATCGGCAAGATCGCGGGCGAGCAGATCGTCAAGCTCATGACCCTCGGCCTCACCGAAGCCGAGGCGGAAGAGCAGATCATCAACGGGTTCCTGCGGTAAGAGAGCAAAAAAGAAAGATGTGGGATGTGAGATGACAGATGTGAGATGAAGGAAGGGGCGCGGGTGTCCGGTGGACACCTCTGCCGCAGGCAGAAGCGCCGACCGAGCCGGCAGGCGAGACCATTCGCCCTTACCCATTTATAATGCGAGGCAAAGCCTCGCCACCTTCATCCAACATCCAACATCTCACATCCAACATCAAAAAAAGACCGCCCGCGGCGGTCTTTTTTGTCGTCCTTTACGCTCTCTTCGAGATGATGGCTTTCGGGTCCGGGAAGTCCACGCGTGAGATCGTTGCGCCCACGGCGGTCAGCTTCTTCACCACGTCCTCGTAGCCGCGGTCGATGTGGATGATATCCTCGATCTCGGTGGTGCCCTTTGCGCACAGGCCCGCGATGATCATCGCCGCGCCGGCTCTGAGGTCGTCGGCCTTCACCGGCGCGCCCTTGAGCGCCGCGCTGCCCTGCACGATGGCGGCCTTGCCCTCGATCTGGATCTGCGCGCCCATGCGGGTGAGCTGGTCCACGTAGCGGAAGCGGTTGTCCCACACCGAGTCGGTCACGATGCTGATGCCCTCGCACAGCGATAAAAGCACCGTGAACTGCGGCTGCATGTCGGTCGGAAAGCCCGGATGCGGGCTCGTTTTGATGTTGCACCCGTGCAGCCTGCCCGAGGCGGACACACGGATCGAATCGTCGAATTCCTCCACGCTCGCGCCGCATTCTCTCAGCTTCGCCGAGATCGGGTCAAGGTGCTTCGGGATCACGTTTTTGATCAGCAGATCGCCGCAGGTGGCGGCCGCCGCCACCATGTAGGTGCCGGCCTCGATCTGGTCGGGGATGATCGAATAGCTGCAGCCGTGCAGCTCGCTCACGCCTTCGATCTTGATCACCTCGGTGCCCGCGCCCTTGATGCGCGCGCCCATCAGGTTCAAAAAGTTTGCGAGGTCCACGATGTGCGGCTCTCTGGCGGCGTTTTCGATGATGGTGATGCCCCTTGCCTTCACGGCCGCGAGCATCACGTTGATCGTCGCGCCGACGCTCACCTTGTCGAAATAGATCGACGCGCCGAGCAGCTTGTTGGCCTTGGCCACGATCATGCCGCCGTCGGTGCTGATCATCGCGCCCAGCGCCGAAAAGCCCTTGAGGTGCAGGTCGATGGGCCTCACGCCCCCGAAATTGCAGCCGCCGGGCATGGCGACCTTGGCGTTGTTATACATGCCGAGCAGCGCGCCGAGCAGATAATACGACGCGCGCAGGTTCTTGGTGAGTTCATAGTCCACCGTACCGGCCTCCACAAAGCGGGTGTCAATCTTCACGGTAGAGCGGTTCGCGTAAGAAACGAGGGCGCCCATGGACTCCAGAATCTGGAGCATGGAGTTGATATCCCGGATATCGGGAACGTTTTCGATCAAAAAAACGTCTTTTGCGAGCAAAGTCGCCGGAAGGATCGCCACAGCCGCGTTTTTCGCGCCGCTGATATCGATCTCGCCGATCAAAGGCTTGTTGCCTTTAATAACAAACTTTTCCACAAGGGCACTTCCAATCTGATGTTGATCCTGTTTTTTATATCAAGGAAAGAAGAAGTCATAAAGCGAAGGCAAAAAGCCCTCCGAAAATGAGTATGTCCGCAAAATCGCGCGGTAACACTCATAAGCTTATATACTATAGCACACCTGCGCCGTAAAATAAAGGGGGTAAACGAAAAAAAATTACAAAATTGAAATATTTTCGTTTTTTTGTCGAAATTGCCCAAAATTTCAGGGGGCGCTATGGCACATCTCTCAGGTTTTGCCCGCTCCACGGGGGAGAAGGGGAGACGTTCCCCCGCCCGCCCGCGCCCGTCCGGGCGCGATATCCGTCAAAACAGGCCCGGCTGTGCTTTTTTTCAAAAACCCCTTGCGCATCCTCTTATTTATCGTGTAAAATAGAAAACAGAGTTCCCATTATCATATAAAGGAGCGTGTTTTTATGCACCGCATGCCGAAAACCCTGATCGCGCTTTTATTAAGCGCCCTGCTGCTCGTGCCGGGCTTCAGCCCGGCGTTCGCCGCGGGTGAAAAAACGGGCGTCAGCCTCACCCCCGTCGACCCCGCCTCTCTGGCGGTCGAACGGTTAGGCGAGGGGACTGTCGCCGACCAAGCCGAACCCGCGCGCGACCCCGATGAGATCGTGCGCGTATCCGTGTTTTTCAAAAGCCGCTCGGCGCTCGAGGCCGGCTTTTCGCTCAAAGGTGTCGGCGTGAACGCCGCCGCGGTATCCTACCGCGAGTCGCTTCTCCGCACACAGGATAGGGCCGTAACCTCGATCGAAGCCGCCGTCGGGCATAAGGTCGACGTGCGCTGGAACCTCACGCTGCTCGCGAACGCCGTGTCGATGAACGTGCGATACGGCGACGTCGAGGCCATCCGCGCCCTGCCGAACGTGAAGAGCGTGGAGCTCGAAACGCTGTGGCGGCCCGAAGAGACCGAAGCCGCCGAGCCCGCGATGACCGACTCGTACGAGATGCTCGAGTCGGACGGCGAATACTCCTCCGCCTACAAGGGCGCGGGCGAGCGCCTCGCGATCATCGACACCGGCCTCGATATCGAGCACCAGTCGTTCGACGAAGAAGCCTTCCTCTACGCCATCGCCGAGGACGAGGCCGAGGCGGGCCGATCTTACGACCTTCTTACCGAAGAAGAGGTCGAGCTCCTCAAACGCTCCCTCAACGCGAAGGATGGCGTCTATCTCAACGCCAAGATCCCCTTCGCCTATAACTACGTGGACCGCAACACCAACGTCACCCACGTCGCCCCCGGCGACTTCGAGAGCGAGCACGGCTCGCACGTGGCGGGCATCTCCGCGGCGAACCGCTACCTCAAACGCGGCGATACCTTCGTCGACGCGGCCGAGACCGTGCGCGTGGTCGGGCAGGCGCCCGATGCCCAGGTGCTCGTGATGAAGGTGTTCGGCGTCGGCGGCGGCGCCTACGACTCCGACTATTTCGCGGCGGTCGAGGACGCCATCGCCCTCGGCGCGGCGTCGGCGAACCTGTCGCTGAGCTCCGGCACGCCCGGCGTGTCGGTGTCCGATTCGTATCAGGCGATCATCGATTCGCTCGCCGGCACCGAGTTCGTGATGGTCTGCTCCATGGGCAACAATTCGTCGTGGGATTCGCACACCCACCTCTACGCCGACGACGTGAACCTCATGGCGGGCGGCATGCCCGGCGCGTTCACCAACGCCTTCGCCGTGGCGTCGGCTTACGATTCCGGCTACGAGACCGGCGAAACCGACCTGCCCGGCGCCAAAGTCTACACGATGAGCGGCTTCTCGGCGTGGGGCGTGCCCGGCGCTTTGACCCTTAAGCCCGAGATCACCGCCCCCGGCGGCAGCGTCTATTCGCTCAACGGCCTGCACCGCTATTATAACGACAATCTCTACGGCGGGCACGACGCCTATGAATACATGAGCGGCACCTCGATGGCGGCCCCGCAGATCACGGGCCTCGTGGCGGCGCTCGCGGGCCGCTACAAGGCCGACGGCATCCGCGAAAAGACCGGCCTCACCCTCCGTCAGTACGCTCAGGGCGCCCTCATGAGCACAGCCGTGCCGATCGTCGACCCCGACACGGGCTATTATTACTCGATCCTGAAACAGGGTTCGGGCATCGCGAACCTCAACGCAGCAACGGGCGCGTCGTCGGTCATCGTGATGGACGAAAACGCCTCGCGCACGGCAGCCGACGGCAAGGTCAAGGCCGAGCTCGGCGACGACCCCGCCCGCACCGGCGTCTATACCTACAGCTTCACGGTCATGAACCTCTCCGACGAGGACCGGACCTTCACCGTGCGCACCGACGTGTTCACGCAGGCGCTCTCCGAAGACGGCAAGTATATGGAGCACGAGGTCACGCCGCTTGATATGACCGCGACGGTTCTCTGGGACGGCGCGGAACCCGCCGCCCTGTCCGCCGACGTCAATGGCGACGGCTTTACCGACCTTTCGGACGTCGACGCGATCCTTTCAATTGCCGCGGGCCTTTCGGGCGACTTTGATCTCGCAGCCGCCGATTACGACGCCGACGGCGAAGTGACCACGCGCGACGCGCGGCTCCTCTCCGACGCGATTTCTGAAGCCAACGCCGCCGCTGCCGCCGCTTCGGTCCCCGCCGGGCAGGCGGGAAGGGCCACCGTCACCATCCGCCTCACCGACGCCCAGAAGCAGATTCTCGACGCCGAGCGCGCGGGCGGCGCCTATATCGAGGCCTACACCTTCGTCGAGAGCGAAACGGATATGCCCCATTCGATCCCGGTGCTCGGCTTCTACGGCTCGTGGACCGACGCCTCGATGTTCGACGCCGTGCGCTACGAAGAGACGCTCTATGACAACGGCCAGACCTCGTATTTCGGCGCCGAAGACACCAACGGCTGGCGCCTGAAATCCGCCGCGACCGGCAAAGAGCGCTGGTACGTCGGCAACCCCTATCTGATCGAAGACACGTTCCCCGCCGATAAGCTCGCCATCCGCACCGACGAAACGCTCCACGAGGCGCGCTATACCCTGATCCGTCCCATGGCGGGCGGGGCTGTCGCGGTGCTCGGCGGCGACGGCGAGGTGCTTTACAGCGCCGCGCCCGTGTACGAGATCGACGCGGCCTATTACCAGACCCAGGCCTCGCCCGCCGGCTGGCGCAACACGCGCGCGTCGCTTTCGAAGCTCGACCGCACGCCCGCCTCGCTCGGGCTCGCGGCGGGCGATACCCTCACCTTCGGCTATTTCGCCTTCCCGGCGTATTATTCGATCAAGCTCGGCGGCAACACGGGCGACGAGCACTTCACGAAGGAGATGTTCAAAACCCTGCTCGCCTCGGGCGATTACGGCAAGGGCGCGTACATCGGCTACACCGTCACGCTTGACGACGTTTCGCCCGTGATCCTCGGCGCGGAGCAGGCAGCCGACGGCGGCGTCACCATCCGCTTCACCGACGACCGGTACGTTGCCTGCCTCAAGCTCCTTGACGTCGCGGGGCAGACCACCCTTCTCACCGTCGCGCCCGACAGCGCGCCCGGCGCAGAGAATACCTTCACCTTCGATCCCGCCGCCCTCGGCCTTACGAACGCCGTCAACGTGTTCGTCGCCGACTACGCCGGCAACGAAACCGCGGCGCTTTTGCGCTTCGCGCCCGGCGACGTGGTGGCCGAACGCGCGGTCTACGCGCTGACCGACGCTCTTGAACCCGGTGAAGATTACGTGATCGCGCCCACCGCCGAATACGGCGTCACCCACGCTTTGGCGCGCGGCTACGCCACTGCGGGCAGGGACTCCGTGATCGTGTGGAACGCCGACGCCCCCTATATCCTCGCCTCCGACGTGGACGAGACCGCGGTCTGGACCGCGGTCGAAAACGGCGGGCTTCTCAACGGCGGATATTATCTCACCGCCCTCGCGGGGGAGCTGCGCTTCACGTCCGAATCCGGCAGCGCGTGGCGCTATGAAAACGGCAGCCTCGGCACGGACGCCGGTTATATCCAATATGTAAACAACGCCTATTCGCTCGGCGGAACGCCCGCTCAGATCAAGATTTTCAAAAAGACGATTGAGTCCACAGTCGTCCTGCCCGCGTCCGCCGCGTCACCCGCCGCTGTGAAGGCCAAGGCCCCCGCCGCGCGCGCGGAAACCGCCTTCGCGGACACACTCACCCTGCCCCTGACCGTCGAAACCGACGCCCTGAACGCCCTGCTGCGCGTGACCTACGATCAAACGAAGCTCACCTACGTCGGCGCGGACCTGCCCGCCCGCGCGGCGATTTCCGCCGAACCCGGGCAAGTGACGATCGCCCTCGTCGCAGCGCCCGCCGTCCCGGCAGGGGAGGCGCTCGCAGAGATCCGCTTCACGGGCGGGTGCGAGGATGAAGAAGCGGCCCTTGCCGTGCTCGAACTCAATGATACCCTCACGCCCGCCGAAGCCGAAACCGTCACGGTGCCCGGCGCGGGCCACGCCTGGGGCGCGCCCGAATGGACGTGGACCGGCAGCGACGAAGACGGCTACACCGCCGCGTCGGCGCTGTTTACCTGCGAAAACGACCCGTCGCACTCCTTTGAGGCCGAAGCCGAGATCACCGTCGAAACGACCCCCGCCACCTCCGCGGCCGCCGGCAAGACCGTGTACAGGGCCGAGGTCACCGGCCCCGACGGCGAACCTTATACCGACGAAAAGACCGTCGCGATCGAAAAGCTCGACCCCGATTACGAGCTGACGGGCTTCGTCTGGGCCGACGATTACCTCACCGCCGAGGCGGTGTTCGTCGACCATAATAACCTCGACGCCGAAACGCGCGTCGCCGCCCGCGTGACGGCCGAAACCACGCCCGCCACCTCCGTTTCCCCCGGCAAGACCGTATACACGGCCTCCGTCACGGGCCCCGACGGCGAACCCTATGCCGATGTGAAAGAAGTCGTTCTGCCGCAGCTCGACCCCGATTACGAGTTCACGGGCTTCGTCTGGCAGGCCGAAGCCGCCGCCGAAGCGGTGTTCGTCGACCATAATAACCATAACGCCGAAACGCGCGTCCCCGCGAACGTGACGAGCGAGACTACGCCCGCAACCTGCGCCGCGGACGGCCTGCGGATCGATCACGCCTCCGTCGTCGGCCCCGACGGCGAGACCTATGAAGACAGCCGCGAAATGACCCTCTCCGCTCTCGGCCACGCCTGGGGCGCGCCCGAATGGACCTTCACCGACGATCTCTCCGCCGCCACGGCCGCCTTCACCTGCGGCAATGACGCCACGCACGCCGAAACCGTCACCGTGGCCACCGCGCGCGCCGAGACCGCGCCCACCTGCACCGCGGCCGGCAGCATCCGCTTCACCGCTGCCGTCACCGGTCCCGACGGCAAGTCCTACACCGAGACGCGCACGCTCACAGTCGACGCCCTCGGCCACGACCGCGACCAAAACGGCGTGTGCAGACGCTGCGGCGACGGGGCGACTACGCCCGGCGAAAACGAGGGCGGCGCGTGTAAATACTGCGGCGAGGTCCACGATACGTCCACGCTCTCGGGCCGGTGGCTCAGGATCGTGCACGCCTTCCTCTATCTCATGCAAGAGGCCGCGCGTTTCTTCACCTCGCTCGTGTGACAAACAGCATAAAAGCGCTTCCGGGATCCCATCCCGGAAGCGCTTTTTCTTTTATTCGGTATTACGAGATCTCCGCGAACAGCCTGCCGACGGCGGCTTTCAGCGCCGCGTGGTCGGGGTGCGTGAGGGCGGGGTCCTTTTCGATGATCGCCTTCGCGTCGCGCTGGGCGGTATAGAGCACGCGCGAGTCGGTCATCAGGTTCGAGAGCCTCAGGTCCGGCAGACCGGACTGCCTCGCTCCGAAAAAGTCGCCGGGCCCGCGCAGCTCGAGGTCTTTTTCGGCGATTTTGAAGCCGTCGTTCGTCTCGGTCATGATGCCGAATCGCTCCTTCGCCGCGTCGCCCCCGGCGTCGCTGATCAATATGCAATACGATTTTTCGCTCCCGCGCCCCACGCGGCCCCTGAGCTGATGGAGCTGACTGAGGCCGAAGCGCTCGGCGTTCTCGATCACCATCACGTTGGCGTTGGGCACGTCCACGCCCACCTCCACCACGATCGTGCAGATGAGGAGCTGCACGCCCCCCGCCACGAAGTCCGCCATCACGGCGTCTTTTTCCTTCGGCTTCATCTTGCCGTGCAGCAGGGCTGTGCGGTAGTCTTTGAACACGCCCGAAGAGAGGTCCTTCATGTATTTCTCGGCCGAGAGCCGCCGCTCCTTCTCGTCCTCGTCCTCGTCCTCGGTCTCCTCGGCCAGCGGGCACACGATATAGGCCTGCCTGCCCGCGTCGAGCTGCTTTTTGAGAAAGGCATAGATGCGCTCGTGAAAATCGGGCGTCACGGCAAAGGTGTCGATCTCCTGCCGCCCGGCGGGCTTTTCGTCGAGCACCGAGATCGCGAGATCTCCGTAGACGATGAGCGAGAGCGTGCGCGGGATCGGGGTGGCCGACATCACGAGCACGTGCGGGCTTTTGCCCTTGCCCGAAAGCGCGCCGCGCTGCGCCACGCCGAAGCGGTGCTGCTCGTCCGTTACCGCGAGCGCGAGGTTTTTGAATACGACCTGATCGGTGATCACGGCGTGCGTGCCGATTAAGAGATCCACTTCACCCGAAGCGAGCCCCTCGAGGATCTCGCGCCGCTCTTTGGCCTTCGTGCTGCCGGTCAATAACCGCACGGTCACGCCCGTGCCCTCGAAAAACTTTTGAAACGTGCGGTAATGCTGCGCTGCCAATATCTCGGTCGGCGCCATCAGGGCGCTCTGGCAGCCCGAATCGGCCGCGCAGGCGATCAGCGCCGCCGCCACCGCGGTCTTGCCGCTGCCCACGTCCCCCTGCAGGAGCCTTCGCATCGGGCGCGTAGAAGCCATGTCGCTGAGGCATTCGTTCGCGGCGCGCACCTGCGCCCCTGTGGGCGTGAAGGGGAGTTTCTCCCAGAACGCCGCCAGCGCGTCCGGTTTGATCGGCGTCGCGCTGCCTTGGTCGGCCTTGCGCCCCTCGGACAGAATGCCGAGCTGGAGCACCAATAGTTCGTCGTAGATGAGCCGCCTTCTCGCCGCCGCGGCGTCGGAAGCGTCCTTCGGAAAGTGGATCTTCCTGAGCGCCTCCGCAAGCGGCGGCAGGGCGTATTTTGTTCGCGTTTCTTCGGGCAGGGGGTCGGCGATCGCCCCGCACGAAAGGTCGAGGGCGTTCTTCACGAGCGATTCGATCGCCTTCGAGTTGAGCCCCGTCACCGCGTGGTACACGGGGTGCAGGCGGTCGTTGCCCGCGGCTTTGAGCATGCGCGGCGCGCGCATCACGAAGCGCCCGTCGCGGTCGAGCTCCACCTTGCCGTAAAACAGGTATTCTTCGTCCTCGTCCAACAGGTCCTTGTAGACGTAGGGGTTGTTGAAGAATATGAGAAACACGTACCTCAGGCCGTCCGTCACGGTCGCCTTGGTAAGGAGAAGCCCGCCGGGCGTGCGCGCTTCGCTCGGGCGGTAGGCGATATTGCCGCGGATGCACTGCGTCTGCCCGGGCGTCAGCTCCGTGAACGGCACGGTCGCCCCCCAGTCCTCATACCGGAAAGGGAAGTCGTAGATAAGATCGCGCACGGTCACGACGCCGAGCTTCCTTAATAGCGAAGCGCGGCGTTCCCCCACGTTTTTCAAAATTTTGACGTCGGAATCGAGCACGTTCATGAACGGGTCCTTTCGCCCGCCTATTTGCGGCGGGAAGGCGTTTTCTACCTACCAGTATAGCAGACGCCCGCCGAAAAGTAAAGTGCGAGTTCGGCCCGGTTTGCTCTTGCTTTTCGCCCGGGGGTATGCTACAATGGAGCAAAGACTGACAGGGGGTATCGGCATGTCACAGTGGGACGTCGACTATATCGGCTTATGCAAAAGGATCCTCAGCGAGGGCGTGCGCGTTCATAACCGCACCGGCATCGACACGATCAAGGTGCCGGCGCACACGTTCGCTTTCGACCTCGGCAAAGAATACCCGATCCTCACCACGAAGCAGCTGTTCATCAGGCAGGCTGTGCTCGAGATGCTGTGGATCTATCAGGCGCAGTCGAACGACGTGCGCTGGCTCAAAGAGCGCAACGTCCACATCTGGGACGAGTGGGAGATCGACGAAAACGGCTTCTGGACCGCCGAGCAGATGCTGCCCGACGAAAACGGCGAGCTCAAAAAACAGACCGTCACGCGCGAATTCGGCAAGGAGTGGGCGCACACCATCGGTACCGCCTACGGCTGGATCGTGAACCGCTTCGGCCTCACCCAGCAGCTCATCGACAAGCTCAAGAACCACCGCGAGGACCGGCGCATGCTCATGTCCCTGTGGCAGAACGACTACCTGCCCACGGCCGTGCTGCCCTCGTGCGTGTGGTCGAGCGAATGGGACGTCACCGACGGCAAGCTGTCGGCGTGGGTGCACCAGCGCTCGTGCGACGTGCCGCTCGGGCTGCCGTTCAACGTCACGCAATACGCCACCCTCCTCTACATGCTCGCGCAGGTCACGGGGCTCGAGCCCGGTTGCCTTTATTGGTCCATCAAGGACGCGCATATCTACGTCAACCAGATCGACGGCGTGAAGGAGCAGATAAGGCGCTTCGACGAAAAGGGCCACCTGCCCGCGCCGAAGCTCTGGCTCAACCCCGAAGTGAAGGATTTCTTCGCGTTCGACAATTCCAAAGACTGCCTCGACGTCAAGCTCATCGGCTACGAGCATATGGGCAAGATCTCGTTCCCGATCGCGCAATAAAGGCCGCCTGCGGCGGCGGGTGCACGGGTGCACGGGCACACGGGTGCACGGGGCACACAGGGAATAATAGTGAGGAGTTTTGGAGCGGCGCGGCTCGCATTTATGATGCGCGCTATGCGCGCAGTGATGTGTCGCTAAAGCGACGTGATGCCTGCTTCGCAAATGATGCGCCGCTTCGCGGCATGATGTGTTTCGCTTGCGCGTTCCGTTCGGAGCCTGCGGCTCGCATTATAAAAATGGGGTACGGGGCGTCAGCCCCGTCCTTCCCTGGCCCCTGGCCTCTGGCCCCTTAATTTTGTATTTTGTATTTTGCATTCCGCAAAGGAGGCCCCTTATGACCGTCACTCTCATCGCCGCCGTGGGCAAGAACCGCGAGATCGGCAAACGTAACGCCCTGATCTGGCGGCTGCCCGGCGACCTGCCGTTTTTCAAGGCGACCACCATGGGCCACCCTGTCGTGATGGGGCGCAAGACCTTCGAGAGCCTGCCCAAAGCCCTGCCCGGGCGGCGCAATATCGTGGTCACGCGCAACCCCCATTTTGAAGCCCCCGGCGCCGAGGTCGCGCCCTCGCCCGAGGCGGCGCTGAAGCTCTGCGAAGGCGAAGACGAGGTCTTCGTGATCGGCGGCGGCAGCGTCTACCGCGCGTTTCTGCCGCTGGCGGACAGGCTCATCCTCACCGAGGCCGACGCGACCGACCCCGACGCGGACGCGTTTTTCCCGCCCTTCGACCCCGACGAGTACGACCGCACCGTTCTCGACGAAGTGGATGGCGACGTGCCCTACGTGCGCGCTCTCTATCAAAAAAAGAAAGGTTAACGGCGCGGTCTTCCCGCGCATAACGGTATGAACCGACTCAAACCCTATTTCGGCGACCGGGCGTTCTATAAGATGGCGCTCACGGTCGCCCTGCCCATGATGCTGCAGAACCTCATCACGAACCTCGTGGGCATGCTCGATAATATCATGGTGGGCAAGCTCGGCACCGAACAGGTGTCGGGCGTATCCATCGTGAACCAGATCCTGTTCGTGTATTCCCTCGCGGTGTTCGGGGGCTTAAGCGGCGTCGGCATCTTCACGGCGCAGTATTACGGCAAGGGCGACCAGCAGGGCATCCGCTATACGCTGCGGCTCAAAGCCCTGATCGGCACGGGCATCTTCGCCGTCGGCACGGCGATATTGCTCGTATTCCAGGAACCGCTCATCGACCTCTTTCTGCACGACGGCTCCTATCAGGGGGACCTCGAGCTCACGATGGCGTTCGCAAAAGAGTACCTCTTCGTGATGCTCTTCGGGCTTCTTTTCTTCGCGTTCACGCAGGTGTTCGCCGACACCATGCGCCAGACGGGCGACACGTTCACGCCCATGCTCGTGGGCTTCATCGCGGTGGGCACGAACTGCCTGCTCAATTACCTGTTCATCTTCGAGCATCCGGCGCTCCGCCTCCCGGGCTGGGGCGTCAAGGGCGCGGCGGCCGCCACGGCGATCTCGCGCGTGGCCGAATGCCTGATCCTTACGTGCTACGTCTATTCCAAAAAGAAAAAGTTCCCCTACATCAAGGGGGCGTTCAAAAGCCTTTATATCCCCGGCGGCGACATCAAAAAGATGCTGCGCAAGGGCATGCCGATCTTATTTAACGAGATCCTATGGTCCTGCGGCATGACGGCGATGTCGGTGGCGTATTCGCTGCACGGCCTCGACGTGGTGGCAGGCTATTCGATCTCGTCCACGGTGTCGAACCTCTTCGCGATGGCTTTCCTGAGCCTCGGCTCGTCCATCGGCATCATCGCGGGCAAGCACCTCGGGGCGGGCGACGGCGAGGGCGCCTACGACGCCGCGCGCAAGATGACCGTGTTCTCGCTCCTCGTGAGCCTCGCCGTGGGGGCGCTGATGTTCTTCTTCGGCGGCGAAGTGACGCGCTTTTACAACACGAGCCCCGAGAGCATCGCCCTCGCGAAATATTTCATCCGCGTATGCTCGTTCGCCCTGCCGCTGTGGTCGGTGTCGAACGCCGCCTATTTCACGCTGCGCTCGGGCGGCAAAACCGTGCTCACCTCGGTGTTCGACTCGGGCTCCGTGTGGCTCATATCCGTCCCGGCGGCCTTCGGGCTGTTTTACCTGTGCCATCTCTCGATCTACTGGATCTATCCCATCGTCCTGAGCCTCGAGCTCATCAAGGACGTCGTGGGCGTGGTGCTCGTGCGTAAGCGCGTGTGGATCCGCACGATCGTATAAAAAAGGAGGCCCCCATGATCCTCTATCCCGATTTTACCGAAAACAGAGAGACGTCCACGGTGCTGTATTTCAGCGCCGAAGGGAAGGATTCCCGCGCCCTCGAAGAGACGCTCAAAAACACCTACGCCTGCTATTCCGCGATCGGCACGGTCAGAAAGGACGGCAAAACTTACGTCGCCCTCGAGATCGAGGACGACGCGTAAACTCACAGGAACACGCGCATCGCGTCGGCGAGCTCCTGCTCCGATTTGATCAGCCGTTCGGCGATGTGCACGGCGGGGCTGTCTGACGCCGGAAAGCGGTTCACGTACTGGCTCAGCTTTTTGATTCCCATGTCGCAGCCGTCGATCATCAGGTCGGCGATCTTCGCGTCGGTGGGCTGCATCGTGAGTCCGGTTTTGATCTTCAGCCTGCTCATCACGTCCGCCACCGGCGAAGGGTCCTTGCCGGACCAGCCGTGCGCGTCCAGCGCGGTCGCGATCTCGTTCTGCAGCTGCACGTGTTCGGTGCGGCTGTGAAGAAGCGCCTGCCTGAGAGCCGGGTTCCCGACCCGGTCGATCACCTCGTCGATGCTGTCGATCCCCATCTTCACGCCGGAATCGCATTCCTGCAAAATGCCTTTCGTATCCTCGTTCTGCATCGTATATCCTCCTTTGTTTTTCTTTATCTTTCCCCCCGCCGCCCGGTTTATGCGGCATTTTTCCGTATGAGGCCCGTTTTTATGAAATCACCGCGCAACAAAACGATCGACGCGCCGCTCGAGGCGTGCGAAAGTTACCTCAAAGACTGTCTGTACCCGCAGACGGCCCTGTCGGCGCGCGGCGCGGAAAACCAAACGATATGCGGCGACTTTTTCGAGGTCGCGCCGCTTTTGCCCGAAAAGGCCTTCCGGCTCGTGATCGCCGACCCGCCCTATAATCTCACAAAAGACTACGCGGGTGAGGTGTTCCGTAAAACCGACGCCGACGCCTACGCCGATTTCACGCGCCGCTGGCTCAGGGAGGTGCGCCGCCTCATGGCACCCGACGGCAGCCTTTACGTCTGCGCGGACTGGAGGTCGGGCGTGATCTTAGCCCCGATCTTAGCGGAGGAGTTCCGCGTGCGCTCGCGTATCACATGGGCGCGCGAGAAGGGGCGCGGGGCGGCGAAAAACTGGAAGAGCTGCGCCGAGGACGTGTGGTTCTGCACCCTGTCGGACGACTATTACTTCGACCTTGAAGCGGTGAAGCTGCGCCGCGACGTCAAGGCCCCCTACCGCGAAAACGGCAGGCCGAAGGACTGGACCGAAGACGAGGACGGCAAAACGCGCCTTACATGCCCCTCGGATTTCTGGGACGACCTCACGGTCCCGTTCTGGAGCATGCCCGAGAACACCGCCCACCCGACCCAGAAGCCCGAAAAGCTGTTCGCGAAGCTCATCCTCGCGTCCAGCGCCCCCGGCGACCTCGTTCTCGACCCGTTCGCGGGCTCCGGCACCACGGCGGCCGTCGCGAGAAAGCTCGGGCGGCGCTTCTGCACGGTCGAAAAAAGCCCGCTCTACTGCGCGTGGACGCGCATCCGCCTCGAAAACGCCGAAAAAGATAAGCGCATCCAGGGCTACGAAAACGGCGTGTTCCTGAAGAAGACGTAAAAAGACCCGCCGCGAGGCGGGTCTTTTTTTGTGATTCTCAATAGTCGATCGCGTACGCGTTGGCGGTGCGTTTCTCGCCGCCGGAGCCCGCAGCGAAGGTCAGATGAAACTCGAACGACATGCCGTCGCGGCTGACCCTGAACGAGATGGCGTCGCCCTCTTTTTTGCCGTTGACCACGGCCGAGAGCGCCTTGACGGACGCAACCGGGCTGCCGTCGGCCTGCACGATCACGTCGCCCACCTTGAGGCCTGCCTCGGCGGCGGGGGAGCCGTCGTCCACCTGCACGATCCAGCACCCGGCAGGGAGCCCCTGCTCGCTCGCCATCGCGGCGGTCACGCTCTGTGCGCTGAACCCGAGGCTGGGTTTCGCCGACACCCCGCCGGTCTCGATGATTTCGTCGATCGACCCCAGCACGCCGTCCACGGGGATGCAGAACCCGAGGCCCTCGATCGACGAGGCGGCGTATTTGGCGGTGGAGATGCCCACCACCTGCCCCATGGCGTTGAACACGGGGCCTCCGGAGTTGCCCTCGTTGATGGCGGCGTTGGTCTGGAAGGTGTTGATGAGCTGCTCGCCCGCGCCCAGGATCACGCGGTTTTTATAGCTCACGATACCGTCGGTGAAGGTGTAGGCGAGGTCCGACAGGGGATTGCCCACCACGTAGATCTTATCGCCCACCGAAAGCGCCTCCGACGAGCCGATCGTCACGGCCGGCAGGGCGGCGTCGATTTTGAGCACCGCCACGTCGCAGGCGGGGTCCGTACCGAGGAGCTCGGCAGGATACACCGCGCCGTTATAGGCCGTCACGGCGATCGTGTGCGCGTCCTTCACCACGTGGGCGTTTGTCACGATATAGCCGCCCTCGCGCACGGCGAAGCCCGAGCCCGTTGCCACGGCCTCGCGCTGCGTCTTTTTGCCGAGAAATCCCGTCGTCTCTTCGGTGCGCGTCGCCTTCACGCCCACGGCGCTCGGCACCGCCATCGCGTAGATCTGGGCGGGCGTGGGCGTGAACGCGGGCGCTTCGGCGTCCGTTTCTCCCTGTTCGCCGGTCGTCTTTTCGGGCAGGTCGGCGGTCTCGGGCGGCAGCACGTTCACCACGCCCGGGGCGATCACCGGGGTCTCGTCCTTCGCGCCGCCGTTTTCGGGGAAGAACCTCAGCACGAGAAACGCGCCGAGCGCGCCGCCGAACAGGCCCAGCAGCACCGACGCCAGCGCCGAGAGCGCCACGCCCTTTTTGAGCGCGCCGCGCTTTTTCTTTTCTTTCTTCGGTTCCGTCTCCGCCCGTTCTTCGGCGGGGATGTTCTCTTCTTTCAGAAGTTCGTCGTTCAAAAAACCGTCTCCTTTTGCGTCAGATGAGCTCATACATGGACGCGGCGTTGTCCTTGGTGGCGTATTCCTTCACGTCGGTCACGCGCGCTTCCATGCGGCGCTCGCCCATCTGGATGGCGATCACGTCGCCGACCTTCACTTCATACGACGCGCGCGCCGTTTTGCCGTTGACCTCCACGTGCTTGGCGTCGCACAGTTCGTTGGCCACGGTGCGGCGCTTCACGAGCCGCGAGACCTTTAAGAATTTATCAAGACGCATGGTCTAATCTCTCCCCCCGGGAAAATCTTTATAATTCATTATACTTGAGGTTGCAAAAAATTGCAAGGTCTGTTATACTGTAATAGATATATTATTTTCTTGAAGAAAGTCTGAAACTCCATGAAACTGAAAGTCTTTTACGAAAACCTGCGCGATAAGATCTGTTCGGTCGGCGTGTTCAAAAAGCTCTACGCCGTGCCCGCGATCCACAAGCTCCTTGAATACGAGGTCGTTTCGTACCTCTTCTTCGGCGTGATGACCACCCTCGTCAACTTCGTGACCTGCTGGCTCATCAACCTGATCCCGGGCGCGTTCAACCCGCCCGCCGACTACGAGACCTACGTTCTGTTCCATATCGGCAGCCTGCCCGTGCTGTGGACCTACATGACCAACACCGTGGGCTGGACCGCCGCGATGGTGTTCGCCTTTATCACGAACAAGCTCTTCGTGTTCGAGTCGAAAGAAAAGTCCGCCAAAGGGATCGCGCGCGAGTTCTTTTCGTTCGCGGGCGCGCGCGTACTGTCGCTCGTCCTGTTCGAGCTTTTGCTCTTCGGCGTGCTGCAGAAGCTGATGGGCGGCTACTGGATCCCGAAGATCCTCTCGTCCATCGTCAACATCCTCTTTAACTACTTCGCGTCCAAGTTCGTGGTGTTCCGCAAAAAGGCGGCCGCGCCCGAAAATCCCTCGCAGGAGGAAACGCAAGATGCTTAACATCGCCGTATGCGACGACGAAAAAGAGATCCGTGACTATCTCTCCGGCAGGATCTACGATCTGCTCGCCGAAGAGGATCTCGACGGCAAAGTCACCGCCTTTCCGGACGGTGAGAGCCTGTGCGCCCTTTACGAGGGCGGCAAGGCCGATTTCGACCTCATTTTTCTCGATATCACCATGCCCGGCACCGACGGCATGACCGCCGCCAAGCGCATCCGCGCCGTGGATAAGAGCGTGATGCTGGTGTTCGTCACGGCGTCGGCGGAGTTCGTGTTCTCTGGCTACGAGGTGCGCGCCTTCCGCTACATCCTCAAGCCCGACCTTGTCAACGGCTTCCCGGGCGTGTTCCGCGAGTGCCTCAAGGAGCTCACGAAGTCCGACGAGGTGCGCTTCTCGTTCCAGGCCGGGGCGAAAACGGTGTGGGTGCCGGTGCGCGACATCCTGTATTTCGAGAGCGACAAAAGAAAGATCATCATCCACTGCGCGGGCGAGCGGGAACACAGCTTCTACGGCAAGCTCGACAGCGTGGAGGAGACGCTTAAAAAGCACGATTTCGTGCGCTGCCACCAGTCGTTCCTCATCAACGCCCTCAAGATCTCGTCCTTGAGGCAGGGCGAAGTCACCCTCACCGACGGCAGCGCCGTGCCGGTGTCGAAGCACCGCGCCAAAGAGACCAACGAGGCCTTCCTCTGGGCGCTCAGGTAACGCCGATGCTCGAATTCATCACGTCCCAATATCAGAATATCCTGTTTCACACGGCGCGCATCTTTTCGTCCGTGTTCGAGATCGTGCTCGCCTATATCCTCGCGGGCAGCTTTTTCACGTTCCGCTTCAAGAAAAAAAAGCTCGACGTACTGCCCTTTGTCATCCTCGCTGGCGTCGTGATCCTGCTGCAGGAGCGCGGCATCCTCACCGGCACGCTCAAATACGTGGCCGAAAGCGCGGCGCTCATCGGCATTCTGTTCGCGTTCTACACGGGCAGCGTCAAGCGCAAGGTGCTCGGCGGCATGATCTTCATCACCGTTCTCGCCGTGTCCGTGATCGGGTCGCGCCTCATCCTCTCGCTCTTGTCGCGCCAGTTCAACTTCGGCGGCGGCGAAACGAGCTATATGGTGCTCGCGTCCTCGGGCGTGACCACCCTCATCATGGTTGCCATCGCCGCCCTCATCGGCATGCTCAGCCGCCAATACCGCAGCTCCGACGCCCCGCTGCTTTTGTGGATCACCCTGCTGCTCGTGCCCGCCGTCACCCTCATCACGTTTTCGGTGTTCCAGTTCTACGTCGAAAACGACCCCGGCAACGAGCGGATTTTGACCTATATCTACGTCTCGTGCTTCGGCATGGTGTTCATCAACGTCCTCGTGTTCGTGCTCTTCGGCAGGCTGCAAAAGCAATTGGAGCTTCGGCGCGAGCGCAACATGCTTTCGTCCCAGCTCGAGCTGCAGACCCAGTCCATCAACCGGCTCGAAACGCTTTATAACCGCACGCGCGCCTTCCGGCACGACATCAAGAACCACATCCTCACCATGAACGTGCTCGCCGAAAAGGGCGACTACGACGCGCTCAAAAACTATCTGCGCGATATGAGCGGCGTGATCGACGAATCGGACTACGTGCGCATCTCGGGCATCTCGGCGGTGGACGCGATCCTCAACGAGAAGATGTACGAGGCGCAGGCGCAGGACATCACCACCGCCTTCGACGTGATAAACCTCGACAAAAACGGCATCGAGCCGCTCGATCTGTGCATCATCCTCTCGAACGCCCTCGACAACGCCATCGAGGCGAACCTCGCGATCGAAAAGAAAGAAGACCGCTACATCCGCCTCAAGGTCCACGGCAACGAGACCTTCAGCGTGATTTCCGTGTCGAACCCCGTGAAGCAGGCGCCGAAAAAGAACGCCGCGGGCCTCTTCGACACCACGAAGGCCGACGCCGAATCCCACGGCTTCGGGCTCAAGTCCATCGAATCCGCCGCCGCCAAATACCGCGGCGAAATGCTCGCCAAAACCGAAGACGGCGTGTTTACGCTGGTCGTAAGGCTCACTGCGTAAGCCCGCCTGCGGCGTAAAACCGCCTGCGGCGGGGATGTGAGATGTGAGATGTGGGATGTGCGATGAAGGGGCCTGCGGCCGGCATCATAAAAGATGTGAGATGTGAGATGTGAGATGTGGGATGTGAGATGAAGGGGCCTGCGGCCGGCATTATATAATGGGGTACGGGGCGCAGCCCCGTCCTTCATCCATCATCCAACATCCAACATCAAAAAAACCGCGCGGCTTTGCCGCGCTCCCGTGCACCCGTGCACCCATGCACCCGTGCACCCGCCGCCGAAGGCGGCTTGATTGCGAGGTCTTTATCATGGAACTCAAACCGGATTACGACGTTCTGATCGTCGGCGCGGGCGTTGCCGGCATGTACGGCGCGCTGCGCCTGCCCGCCGAAACGCGGGTGCTGATGCTCTCGAAATACGCCCTTGACGTATCGTCTTCGAACCTCGCGCAGGGCGGGGTCGCGGCGGTATTATCGCTCGACGACGACTCCTACGACCTGCATTTTGAGGACACCCTGATCGCGGGGCGACACGAAAACGACCCCTCGGCCGTGGACGTCCTCGTGCACGAGGGGCCCGACGACGTGCGGCAGGTGATGGCGTACGGCGCGGACTTTGACCGCGCGCCCGACGGCTCGCTCGACAAAACGCTCGAGGGCGGCCACAGCCGCCGCCGCATCGTCCACCACCGCGACTGCACGGGCGCGGAGCTCGTGCGCGCGCTCTCCGAAGAGGTCAGGACCCGCCCCAATATCACGCTCGTCGAAAACGCCGCCGTGCTCACGCTCAAAAAGATGCCGGGCGGGGGCTTCGGCGCCCTTGTTTCGACCGAAGACGGCGTGTTCCCGGTCTACGCCCCGTTCACGGTGCTCGCCACTGGCGGCATCGGCCGCGTCTACCGCTACACCACCAACCCCCGCGCCTCCACCGGCGACGGCGTGCGCCTCGCGTGGGAGCTCGGCGCGTGGATCAAGGACCTCAGCTGGATCCAGTTCCACCCCACCGCCTTCCACTCCGAAGACGGCGAGCAGTTCCTCATCTCCGAATCCGTGCGCGGCGAGGGGGCGTATCTCCTCAACTGCGAGCACGAGCGCTTCATGCACCGCTACGACGACCGCCTCGAGCTCGCCCCGCGGGACGTCGTGAGCCGTTCGATCATGCTCGAGGAGCAGCGCACCGGCAGCTCGGATTTCTTTCTCGATATCACGCACGAAAACGCCGATTTTCTGCGGCAGCGCTTCCCGGCGATCAACGAGGGGTGCCTCAAACACGGCGTGGACTTCACGAAGGACCTCATCCCGGTCTATCCCTGCCAGCACTACCTCATGGGCGGCATCGAGGTGGACCTCGATTCCCGCACCACGGTGCCGGGGCTTTATGCCGTGGGCGAGTGCTCCAACACCGGCGTGCACGGCAAGAACCGCCTCGCGAGCAATTCGCTGCTCGAAGCCATGGTCTTCTCGCGCCGCGCGGCCGACAGCATCGCCGCTTCTATCGCCGCGGGCAGGGGACACGCCCCGGCGCACCTTTGCATGAAGCCGGATCTTTCCGGCAAACCCATCCACGCGGACGTGTGCGAGCGCGTGCGCGGCGTGATGCAGCGCTCCCACTTCGTGATCCCGGACCCCGAAAAGGCAAAAGAGGGGCTCGAGGTGATCACCGAGCTGCTCTCCGAGCTCAAAAACGGCGGCTACGCCCTCACCCTCGACTACGCCGAAGCCCTGTCCCTCGCCACCGTCGCGTATATCGTGCTGACGGAAGCGAGCCGGGAATAATAAAAATGTGAGATGTGAGATGTGGGATGTGAGATGAAGGAGCCTGCGGCTCGCATCTTAAAATGGGGTACGGGGCGTTTCTCGCCTGCCGGCTCGGTCGGCGCTTCTGCCTGCGGCAGAGGTGTCCACCGGACACCCGCGCCCCCGTCCGACATCCAACATCTAACATCCAACACCCCACATCTTTCTTAAAACGCCCAACAAAGGAGGCCCTCCAAAATGATCCTGAACAAATTCTACGTTGACGACGTGATCAAGACCGCGCTTCTCGAAGACGTGAACTACGTCGACCAGGCCACGGCCTTCGTGATCCCCGAGGACGCTATATCCGAGGCGCGCTTTCTCGCGAAGGCGGACGGCGTGCTCGCCGGCCTCGAGGTCGCCCTGCGCGTGTTCGAGCTGCTTGACGATAACGTCAAGGCGACCGTCTATATGCGCGACGGCGACGCCCTCAAAAAGGGCGACGTGATCGCCGAGATCACCGGCCCCACCCGCGCGCTTTTGCAGGGCGAGCGCACCGCGCTCAACCTCCTGCAGCACATGTCGGGGGTGGCGACCGCCACGAACCGCGCCGTGAAGCTCGTCGAGGGCACGAACTGCTCCATCGCCGACACCCGCAAGACCCTGCCGGGCCTGAGGGCGCTCGAAAAATACGCCGTGATGACGGGCGGCGGCAAGAACCACCGCTTCAACCTCTCGGACTGCGCCATGCTCAAGGATAACCATATCGACGCGGGCGGCGGCATCCCCAAAACGGTGGCGACATTGCGACAAAAGCTCGGCCACACAGTCAAGATCGAGGTCGAGACCCGTAACATGGACGAAGTGCGTCAGGCCGTCGGGGCAGGCGCGGACATCATCATGCTCGACAACATGACCGCCGACGAGATGCGTGAGGCGACCGATTATATCGCCGGGCGCGCGCTCACCGAAGCCTCGGGCAACATCACGCTCGAAAACCTCGCCGAAAAAGCCAAAAGCGGCGTCGACATCATTTCGATGGGCGCGCTCACCCATTCCGTCACGGCGCTCGACATTTCGATGAAGATCAAATGATGCAGGATGCAAAATGCAAAATTATATGACGGGAAGCCGGGGGTCCAATCGAACCTCCGGCTTTTTCGCTCCTTTGTGATACCGGCAGCGCGGCAGCCGTACGCAGCCCGTCCCCGGATTGCGCGTGAGGCGGCGGTCCGAACCGTAGGGGCGCAGCCGCACGCGGCCCGTCCCCCTCTGTCCGCTTCGCGGACATCTCCCCCGCCCCGCGGGGGAGTCTGCCTCTGCCGCTGCGGTGAGGAATCTGCGTTTTACATTTTGACCGGTCGGCGGGCCCGCCGTGGGTAGTACGGCTGCCTACAGCCGTTCTTTCCCTGCGGAGCGGGGGTTGAGCCGAACGGCGAGACTCCCCGACGCGGGGAAATCCGACGGATAGATGACCGGCTCCATATCTGCTTGGGCGACGAACAGTATTCTTCTCATATCTCAATCATTCATAAAGAATCAAAGTTACGAAACCAACGACCCCGCC
>JAFZOL010000032.1 GCA_017550625.1 Clostridia bacterium
GATTCTTTATGTATGATTGAAATATGAGAAGAAGTCTGTTCGTCGCCCAAGCGGATATGGAGCCGGTCGTCTATCCGTCGGTTTTCCCCGCGTCGGGGAGTCTCGCCGTACGGCTCAACCCCCGCTCCGCAGGGAAAGAACGGCTGTGGGCAGCCGTACTACCCACGGCGGACCCGCCGACCGGGCAAAATGTAAAACGCAGATTCCTCACCGCAGCGGCAGAGGCAGACTCCCCTGCGGGGCGGGGGAGATGTCGGCGAAGCCGACAGAGGGGGACGGGCCGCGTACGGCTGCCGCGCTACCGGGGAGAATCAGCGCGGCGGCGCGCTCGGGCTCCTGCCCGTAAATTTTGTATTTTGTATTTTGCATTTTGCATTCTCTCTACGCGGCTTTGCCGCGTGCCCGTGCACCCGTGGACCGTGCACCCGCCGCCGCAGGCGGCTTTTTCTGTCCCTTTTATGGTATTCTATCACACTCCCGTCGGAAAAGCGAGGGTTATTTTGCGTTTTCCTCTTGCTTTTTTCGCGGCAAGCGGGTATAATAGGGTCCAAACAGGAACAAATGTTTAATTTTTTAGTCGCGAAAGGAACGATACTATGGCGGATAAGCAGGACGCGCTGAAGGCTGCGCTCAATCAGATCGAAAAACAGTTCGGCAAAGGCTCCATCATGCGGCTCGGCCAGACCGAGGCGCTCAACGTGGACGCGATCCCGACCGGCAGCATCGCGCTGGACGTGGCCACCGGCATCGGCGGCCTGCCCAAGGGCAGGATCGTTGAGATCTACGGCCCCGAATCCTCCGGTAAGACCACGCTCGCGCTGCACGTTGTGGCCGAGGCGCAGAGAGCCGGCGGCGAGGCCGCGTTCATCGACGCCGAGCACGCCCTCGACCCGAAATACGCCCGCGCCCTCGGCGTGGACGTCGATTCCCTTCTCGTTTCGCAGCCCGACAACGGCGAGCAGGCGCTTGAGATTGCCGAATACCTCACCCGCTCCGGCGCGCTCGACGTGATCGTGATCGACTCGGTGGCGGCCCTCGTGCCGAAGGCCGAGATCGAGGGCGACATGGGCGACTCGCACGTGGGCCTTCACGCCCGCCTCATGAGCCAGGCGCTCAGAAAGCTGGCCGGCGCGATCTCGCGCTCGAACTGCCTTGTGATCTTCATCAACCAGCTGCGCGAAAAGGTGGGCGTGATGTACGGCAACCCCGAGGTCACCACCGGCGGGCGCGCCCTCAAGTTCTACGCGTCGATGCGCATCGACGTGAGAAGGATCGAGCAGCTTCGGTCCCCCTCCAACGAGTTCATCGGCTCGCGCACCCGCGCCAAGATCGTGAAAAACAAGGTGGCGCCGCCCTTCCGCGAGGCGGAATTCGACATCATGTTCGGCAAGGGCATCTCGAAAGAGGGCGAGCTTGTCGACATGGCCGTGCAGTTCGACATCATCCACCGCTCCGGCGCGTGGTTCTCTTACGGCGAGCAGCGCATCGGCCAGGGCCGTGAGAAGGTCAAGCAGTATGTGCTCGAGCACCCCGAGTTCGCCGCCGAGCTCGACGCGAAGATCCGCGCCGCCATGATGAAGCAGGAGCGCGCCGAAAAGGAGCCCGACGCCGGCGACGAGCCCATCGTGCCCAACAACGGCAGGGTGCCGAAGATCAAGATCGATATCGCCGCCGACTGATGGAGATCACGACGGCGACCGAAAAAAAAGGCGGGATCAGCGTGTTCGCGGACGGTGAATATCGGTTCACCGTCCCCGCTTTCATATGGGCCTCGTGCGACCTTTCAGACGGCTGCGACGCCGACGAGGAGGCGCTATCGGCCCTCAAAAGCCGTGCCGACGAGTTTAGGGCCGAAGAGGCCGCGGCGCGGCTTTTGTCACTTCGCGCCCACAGCGAAAAAGAGCTCAAAGAGAAGCTCAGGCGCCGGTTTTCGGCCGATCTTGCCGAAAAAACCGCCGAAACGATGCGCGAAAAGGGCTACGTCGACGACGAAAAATTCGCCGAGGCGCTGGCAAGCGAGCTCGCGCGAACGAAGCATTACGGGCCGAGGCGCATCAAAGATGAGCTTTTTCGCCGCGGGATCGCCAAAGAAATTGCGGAAAATGCGGTTTCGGCTCTTGATATTGACAAAAATGCCGCTATAATAGAATTGATAGCCAAAATGCGCCTGCCCGACGACCCGAACGAAAAAGAGGTCGCCCGCATGCTCAGGCGGCTCCAGGCGGCGGGATATTCGTATGCCGACGTCAAATACGCGCTCGAAAACAGAGAGGACTGAGCCCATGGACCGAAAGATCGCCTTCATATCCCTCGGCTGCCCGAAGAACCAGGTGGATTCGGAGCTGATGATCAAAAAGCTCTCCGACGCCGGTTACGAGCTGATCGACACGCCCTTCGGGGCGGACGCCGTGATCGTGAACACCTGCGGCTTCATCGAGGCCGCGAAGCGCGAGGGGATCGAAACGATCCTCGAGATGGGGCAGTATAAAGAGGACGGCGACGTCGGCAAAATATTGGTCATCGGCTGCATGGCGCAGCGCTACCGCGACGAGATCCTCACCGAGATGCCCGAGGTGGACGCCGTGGGCGGCCTCGGCGTGAACGGCGACATCGTGTCGTTCGTGGACGGCGTGTTCAACGGCAACGGCGACCGCGCTCAGTTCCCGCCCCGCTCGGCCCTGCCGCTCTCGGGCGAGCGCATCCTCACCACGCCCGACCACTGGGCGTATCTCAAAATATCCGACGGCTGCTCCAACGGCTGCGCGTTCTGCGCCATCCCCAAGATCCGCGGGCCCTTCCGCTCGCGCGACATCGAGGATATCGTGGACGAGGCGCGGGCGCTTGTTTCGAAGGGCGTGAAGGAGCTCATCGTGATCGCGCAGGATACCACGCGCTACGGTCTCGATAACTACGGCAAGCTGATGCTGCCCGAGCTTTTGCGCCGCCTCGACGAGATCGTGGGGCTCAGGTGGATCCGCCTGCTCTATTGCTACCCCGACCGCCTGACCGACGAAACGCTTGAGGTGATGCGCGATTCCGAAAAGATCTTGCATTACATCGACCTGCCTTTGCAGCACGCGAGCGGCAGGCTGCTCGAAAAAATGAACCGCCACGGCGACCGCGAGACCTTGACGAAGCTCATCGAAAAGATCCGCTCGTATATGCCCGACTGCGTGCTGCGCACCACGTTCATCACCGGCTTCCCGGGCGAGACGGACGAGGATTTCGACGAGCTGAGCGAATTCGTGGAGGATATCGGCTTCGACCGCCTCGGCTGCTTCGCCTTTTCGCCCGAAGAGGGGACGCTCGCCTACTCGATGCCCGATCAGGTGGACCCCGAGCTTGCCGAGCACCGCGGCGAAGTGCTGATGGAGCAGCAGTACGGCATCGCCGTGAAAAAGCAGGAGGCGCTGATCGGCTGCGTGATCGAGTGCGTGGCCGAGGACTACGACGACTATTCCGATTCGTATTCCGGCAGAACGTGGATGGACGCGCCCGAGATCGACGCGGGCATCCGGTTCATCTCGTCCCGTGAATTGGCCCCCGGCACCTTCGTGCGCGTGAAGGTCACGGGCGTGAACGGATATGATCTGATCGGGGAAGAGGTTTGATTCGTATTTTGTGCTGTACACAATGAAAAAGATGTTGGATGTTGGATGTGAGATGTCAGATGAAGGAGCCTGCGGCTCGCATTTTAAGATGGGTAAGGGCGGAGCCCTTCCTTCATCCCACATCCCACATCTCACATCTCACATCTTTTGACGGCCGTATTTGCGGCAATGAGTAGAAGTTCGATCAAGGAGGCTCTTATGGAACGTCGCGACAAACGCAACTACTATCTGGACCTTGCCGAGATGGTGTCGAAGCGCTCGACCTGTCTTCGCCGCTCCTACGGCGCGGTGATCGTGAAAAACGACGAGGTCATCTCCACCGGCTACGTTGGCGCGCCCCGCGGCCGCGCCAATTGCTCCGACCTCGGCTACTGCATCCGCGCAGAATTAAAGATCCCGCGCGGCGAGCGCTACGAGCTGTGCCGCAGCGTCCACGCCGAGGCCAACGCCATCATCTCGGCCTCGCGCGACAAAATGCTCGACTCCACCCTCTACCTCACCGGCGTGGAGCCCGACGGCAGCTACGTGTCGAATTCCTGCTGCTGCTCGATGTGCAAGCGCATGGTCATCAACGCCGGCATCCGCGAGGTGGTGATCCGCGACGACCACGAGAATTTCCGCGTGATCCCGGTCACGGACTGGATCGAGAACGACGAGAGCCTCAGCGGGACCAGAGGCTATTGAGAAAAGATTATAAATCCGCTCGGTGTATCTGGGCGGCTTTTTTTCGTCTTTTTCCGATGTCGCCTGCGAAGCGACCTGAGGGCCGGTTTTTCGTGCTAAGATAAGCGCGAAATCAATGAAACGGAGGAAACGATAATGAAAGAAATCAATGAGACCAAAAAGAACGACCTGACCGAGCTCGTGTTCCTGCTCGACCGCAGCGGCAGCATGGGCGGGCTCGAGGCCGACACGATCGGCGGCTTCAACGCGATGCTCGCTAAACAGCGCAAAGAGGACGGCAGGTGCCTCGTGTCCACCGTGTTGTTCGACCACGAAACGCTGGTGCTGCACGACCGCGTTGACCTCACGGACGTGAAGGACCTGACGGACAAGGACTACGTCGTGCGCGGGTGCACCGCCCTGATCGACGCTCTCGGCGGGTCGATCAAGCACATCGGCAACGTCCACAAATACGCCCGCCCCGAGGACGTGCCCGCCCGCACGCTGTTCGTGATCACCACCGACGGCCTCGAGAACGCCTCGAAGCGCTATTCCGCGGACGAGGTGCGCCGCATGGTGGAACGTCAGAAAGAGGAGTACGGCTGGGAGTTCCTGTTCATCGGCGCGAATATCGACGCGGTTGAGACCGCCCGGCGTTACGGCATCGGCAGGGACCGCGCCGTCAATTTCAACTGCGACGCCGAGGGCCAGCACGTGGTGTACGAGGCCGTGAGCGAGACCGTGTCCGCCTTCCGCGCCAACGCCGCGATCAAGCCGAGCTGGAGCAGAAAGATCGCGAAAGATTACGAGAACAGGAAGAAATAAAAAAAGCGCGCTTCGCGCGCGGGTGCACGGGTGCACGGTCCACGGGTGCACGGGAACGCGGCAAAGCCGCGTGGAATAAATGCAAAATACAAAATCCAAAATACAAAATTAAGAGGCCGGGGGCCGGGGGGCGCGGCGAGGCCGCGCAACCTTCCCTGTGCGCCCTTATGATCCAAAAAAACCGGCAGGTCTCCCCTGCCGGTTTTTGTGTAGTTAGAATCAGTTTTTCTTCGCGGCCATCGCCATGATGATGAACATCAGGTCGGCGGCGGACCCGACGTCCGTATAGCCCGCGGGGACCTGCGTTTTTTCGGCGGGCACCGCGATCGAAAACGCCGAAAACGGTGTGTCGGAGACGATTTTGCCTGCGGCGTTCAGGTCCGCGAAGCCCCTGAGCTGACGCCCCTTCATGTAAACCTTCATCGCCCCCGAAGCGTCCCTGAACGTATAGCACGTGCACGTTTCGCCGTGGTAGGTCTCTTCGGTCACGCCCGAGGCGGCGCCAAGCGCCGGCATGCCGGAAAAGGATAACGCGTCGCCGAAGAATTCGTCGAGGTCGAGCCCGATCGAGGCGAAGGTCGCCTTGTCTTCTTCGGTCATCTCGGCGTAATAGCGGTTCGTATCCTCAAACAGATAGGTCCTGTCGCCCGCGCGCAGGATCGGCAGCGCGAGGTCCATGCCCTCCATCGTCACCTGTGCGCGCATATAGACGGTGTTTTCGGTGAACGCCAGGGTCATCTCGCCCGTCATGCCCTCGTCGTTCATCGGCATCACGGCGTAAAAGTGGCCGTTTTGCAGGGCGGCGTAGGCGTCCTCAAAGTATTTGTCCGACAATAGCTCCAGCCCCACGGCGGCGCGCAGGGCGGTTCGGGCGTCGGCGGCGGTGACCGTGCCGTCGAGATCGAGGTCGGCGGACAGCTTTTCGGCTTCGGTCAGGGGCTCAAGTCCCACGGCGGTGCGCAGGATGAGCCTTGCGTCGGACGCGGTGAGGGCGTCGCCTTCGGTCAGCTTGCCGTTCGGCGCGGCGAACGCCGCATCAGACAGGCAGAAAACGAGGATGAAAGCGAGGGAAAGGGACAGGATCTTTTTCATAAGGGAACCTCCTTGAAAGGGCCGGGGGCGCACAGGGCCAAGGGAAAACAAATGGATGTTGGATGTTGGATGTGAGGTGTTGGATGAAGGGGCCTGCGGCTGGCATTATAATGTGGGTAAGGGGGAGTCTGCCTCTGCCGCCCGGTGGATAAGTTATCTTTTTATGTGCCCGGGTGGGCTACGGGGTACGGTCCGCGCGGCGGCGCCGCGCTCCCCGACCCCTGGCCTCTGGTCTCTGGCCTCTGGCCTCTGGCCTCTGGCCTCTGGTCTCTGGCCTCTGGCCCCTGGCCTCTGGCCTCTGGCCTCTGGCCCCTGGCCTCTGGCCTCTGGCCTCTGGCCTCTGGTCTCTGGTCTCTGGTCTCTGGCCTCTGGTCTCTGGCCTCTGGCCCCTGGCCTCTGGCCTCTGGTCTCTTTATTCCTCCGCGAGTTTCAGCACGATCACGACCGGCCGCTCGTCCGCCGTATACGTCTTCACTTCTTCGTAGCCCCAGGTCTTGTAGAGCTCGAGGTGGGTGGTATAGGAATAGCGGCAGTCGATGACCGCCCACTTCGTGAGCGTATCGGACGAGAGCTTGTGGTAATAGATCTCATACACCTCTTCGCGGTCGGCGAGGCGCGGGATGAGCATCGTGGAGGCGGTCACGCCGTCCTCCTGCGGGATCGAGGCGAGCGCCTCGGTGATGGCGGCGTTCTCGCCGGCGGTCGAAGCGTGCAGCTTCGCCCCGTCCGCCGCCAGCGGCAGCAGCAGGGTAAACGCCGTGAGCGCGCACAGGGCCGCGCCCGCGGCAAGGGGGACGCTGAGCTTCTCTCTGTCCCCCTCGGCGTAGTTGACCGCCGAGAGATAAACGAGGAACGCGAGGCTGCCGAAGGTATACTGGAAGCCGATATCGTATTGATAGATATAGAGCGTGAGGAAGTTCATGAGCAGCGCCGGGAACAGCAGCATGAGGCGCTTCGGGTGCTTCACGGCGAAGGGCAGGTGCCCCAGCGGCAAAAACACCTGCATCAGATACACGAGCTTCTTATACGGCTCGCCCGTGTTATCCTTGAAGATCTGCGTGAAGGCGTAGCCGGGGTCGGTGAGCACGGTCTTGACCGCCGCGAGCAGGCCCTCGTTCCCGACGAGGAAGTTGCCGTAGCGCTCGGTCATAACGCCCTGGCCGTGGGCGTTGAGCCACGCGACCGCGAACAGGAAATAGCCGAACGACAGCAGCATCAGCCCCGCGCCGACGGCGTATTTTTTGCGGTCGAACAGGATATAAAGGCCGAAGAACATAAGATAGATGAAGGCGTCCTCCTTGACCGTGAGCGTCAAAACGGCGCACAGGAACATGCGCACCCACGCGTCGCGTTCATAGGCCCAGAACGTCCAAAGAATGAGCGGCAAAAGGAAGCAGTTTTCGTGAAAATCGTAGTTCGTGCCCATGTAGGCCGCGGGCGCGAACAGCAGCATGGCCGCGAACAGCAGGGTCGCGCGCTCGCCGATCCCGCGGCGGCGGCAGATGAGGATGAGCGGGATTGCCGCGCTCGCCAAAGCGGCGGCCTGCCCGAGCTGCAGCGTGACCGGGGACGGAAACAGGGCGAAAACCGGCAGAAACAGATAGAAGATCGGCGAAAAATGCACCGCGAAATGCGAGAGCAGCGTGTCGCGCTCGACCGTGATCATGGGCGCGAGACTCCGTTTCATCGCGTAGAACGACTGCACGAACACGCCGAAATCGAAGTTCGGGGCGCGGTAGTTGAGGACTCTCAGCGCCCCAACGCCCCCCACGAGCACGAAAAACGCCGTCATCAGCAGCGCCGCCCCGACGGGCAGCAGCACGTCGGACGCTTTTCTTTTCGGCGGGAGCGCCCCGTGCTTCACGAGGTACCAGATGAGAAGCGCCCAGAGCGCCGACAGCACGAGGGCATACCAGAAGTCGCGCGCGGCGTAAGCGGTGAGAAGCGAATACGCCCCGAACGCCGCCGCGAGCGAAATATAATGCGTGGGATATTCCGTCTTCTTCCTGATGAACACCCCGCCGAGCGTGAGGGCGGCGAAGGCCCCGGCGAAGAGGCATAAAAACAGCGGCAGCCCCTCGGCGCGGTAGGCCGCAAGGTCCGAAAGCTGCCTTCCCGCCAGCACGAAGCACATGAGCGCCGACAGGCACCACGCGGCCAGAAGGCGCATCACGACGGGCTCTTTGTCCATCGAAACGAATTTGGCTCTCAGTTCTTTCGGCGACATGGCGCGCCTCCTTTCCGTCTTTCTGAAACGTCCGGGGGAGGGACCCCGGCGGGCTCCTCCCCCTATTCTACAATATGATTCTTAAAAATGCAAGCCCGAACTCACAGCGTAAGGCTGCCCTTTTCGGCGCCGTTTGCGAACGCGTAGCCCGTGATGAGCCACGAATCGGGCACGTATTCGTCGTCGCTCTCGTAATAGCCGTAGGCGTGGGTGTAGAAATACACGTTTTCGCCGATGAACAGGGCGCGGTTCGCGTCCTCGCTGCCGCGCTCGGCGGACGACACCTTCACGAGTTTGCCGTTTTCGACGCGCACGTAGATCCAGCCGCAGCCGTATTTCGCCTCGTACCGGCCGTAGTCGTCGGGCTCGCCGGGCTCTTCGTCCGCAGTCGCGGTCGAGGGCTCGTCGGCGTCGACGTCGCCGGGCTCTTCGTCCGCGACTTCGGTCGCGGGTTCGTCGGTCTCGTATTCGCCTTCGTCGGTCTCGGCGTCGTCGACCACGTCGACCCAGTAGTAGTCGTTATAATAATGATACAGCACGATGAAGCCGTCGTCGCCCACGGGCACGAACGCCTTGTGGTCGCTCATGAACGTGGTGTCGTCGAGCACGATCTGATCGATCTCGGTTGGATTGTCGGGGTCGGTGACGTCGAACAGGCTGATCTTCCCGCTGCCGTCGAGGCCCTCTTCGGTGCCGCCGTAGCCGACGCCCACCATATAGCCGCCGACGGGATGCAGATAGGACGAGTAGCCCGGGAGCTTCGCTTCCCCGCGGATCACGGGGTTCGCGGGGTCCGAAAGATCGATCGCGAACAGCGGGTCGGTGTTGCGGAACGTGACGACGTAGGCAAGATCACCGTCATAGCGCACGCTCTTGATATCCTCGCCCTTGCCGAAGGCCTCGGTCCTGCCGAGCTCGGCCATGTCGGGCCCGAGCACGACCACGGCGTTGTCGCGGTTCGTCCAGTCTTTGAAAAAATGCAGGGCGAGGCGCAGATTGCCGTTATACTCGTTGAGGGCGTAGTCGTTGAGCACTTCGGCGTCCTCGAACGAGGCCTTGCCGACGTACGCCGGGGCGTCGCCCGTGATGTCGAGCTTGTGCACGTCGAGCACGCTGAGCCAGTCGGACGAGAGCAGGCGGTAGCGGCTGTGGCTGCCGTAGACGTAGACGGCGTTTTTGGAGCAGTAGATGTCCCACGCGCTGCCGAGCACGCTGGCGCTCTGCGGGTCGGAGCTGACGTTATTGAGGTCGAAGAGCGACACGGTGAGATACTGCTCGGCGTCGGTTGCCTCTTCGTCCACGGTGATGTTGCCGGCGGGCACGAGCTCGCCGTCGCTGCCGGCGCAGGGCACGAAGGTGCCCGCGTCCTCATAGGTGATCACGTCGAAATCGGGCGCCCAGAGCGACACCGCGAGCAGGCGGCCGTTCACCACGCGCGTTTCAAGGAGATTCCCGCTGAACCACAGGTCGCGCACGTGCACGGGCGCAGCCTTATCGGTGATGTCGTAAACGGTGACGAGGGCCTTCGACTCGATCTCGACGTTGCCGTAGAAATCCCAATACTGCCCTTCTTCGTCATACTGCATGCCGCCCGAGGTGAAGCGGATCTCGCTGCCGGTGAGCACGGCGTAGTTGCCGTAGATATAAAAGCCGGTGTAGGCGCGCTCTTTCACGACCTCGGCGGCGCCCTCCTCGGTGAGGGTGAGCTTGGTTTCGCTCAGCTTCGCGGGATCGCCGTCGTTCGGCGACACGATCGTGAAGGTCTGGACGCGCGTGCCGGTCTCAGCGACCATATCCCACGCCCCGTAGAAGCGGTAATAGTAGTTCGACGAACCGGCGTTCTTGAGGACGTAGATATACTTGCCGTCGGTGCGGATGACGTCGGTCTCGTCCACGTCCTTTTCAACGGTGTTGAGCTCGGAATAGCTCCCGTGTTCGGCCGCGTCGGCGGTGTTCGGGGCGGTCGCGGGCGCGCTGTTGCTTTTCTCGTGGTTCCCGATGGCGGACTCGGCGGCGGGCTCTTCGGCGTAGGCCTCTTCGCCCCACCCGGCCAGGTCGGTCGCTTTGGACCAACCGAAATAGCCGAAGCCGCCGAAAATATCATCGATGGCGTCGGAGAGCATCGAGCGCGCCTTGTTCTTCTGCAGGGCGGCAGCCACGGCGGAATAATCGTCGGGGGCGACCTGCGTGACGTTCCTGTCGGGCGCGCCGTTGTTCGTGCCGGAGGGCTTATTGCGGGTGACCTTCGGCAGCACGCCGATCAGCAGGGCGATCACGGCTGCGGCGGCCACGAGGGGCGTGAAGCGGCGGATGATCCCCTTCTTATGCTTTTTCTCTTTTGTCGTTTCTGCGTCGGCGGGGACCCAAGCCCCCTCGGTCTCGAGCCGTTTGACGACTGCCTCGGGCTTCAGCGACTCGGGCAGCGGCGCGTCGGCGTTTTCGAGCTTCTCTTTGACGATCTCATAATCGTTGTTCATTATTGCTCCTCCCATTCTTCTCTGAGTTTTTTGAGTGCGCGGGACAGACGCGAGCGGACCGTTGCCGGTTTCATGCCGAGCGAGCGGCCGATCTCTTCCCCCGTGTAGCCGCCCAGCACCGAAAGCGTGACGATCTCACGGTCGGTGGCGTCAAGGCTTGACAGCAGCGCGCCCGCGTCTTCCCCGAAGGGCTGATCGTACGACCCCTCGGCCAGAGCCGGGTCCTCGGGGTCCACGGGCGAAACGCGCGTTTTCGCCCGCAGCATATCGCGGCAGCGGTTTGCCGTGATCGTGAACAGCCAGCTTTTGAAAGACGTCCCCTTTCTGAGGGTGTGCCGGTTGCGGAAAGCGGAAAGCAGCGCCTCCTGCACCGCGTCCTCAGCGTCCGCGGGCTGCCCGAGATACGAGAGCGCGAAGCGGTAGAGCGGCTCGGCAAGTTCGGCGTAAAGCTCGCCGAACGCCTTCGCGTTCCCCGCCTGCATGCGCCTCACGGCCTCGGAATACGCTTCATCGGTCATACGAAATCACCTGCCCTTCGATCATAAGACGGATTAGAATGGGAATTTGTTGCAGAAAACATAATTTTTTTTGGGGAATGCAAAATGCAGAACTGAGGGGCCAGAGGCCAGAGGCCAGGGGCCAGGGGTGCGGCGCCGCGCAACAAAAAAGGGCCGCCAGCGGCGGCCGATTTCGGTTTGTTCAGCGGATCACGCCTTTGTCCACGACTTCGTCGTTAAAGATCCAGCACGGGGCGAGGACCTGATACTTCTTGTCGTAATAGATCACGCCGTCGCCGGGCAGGACGTAACGCTCGGCGGTCTGCTCGTTGCCCTCGACGAACACGTCGGCGCTGCGCTTGACGCCCGCCTGGGCAGCCGCGCGCACGAGGGTCTTCGCCACGTCGCGGTAACGCCAATCTTCGTCCTTATCCCATCTCACGTAGTCGCCGAAGCGCTTGTCGTAGAGCTCTTTGTAGCCGCTCTCGTTGTTTTCGGACGCGTGGATCGTTTTATCCCACAGGGCGATCGTTTCTTTCTGCTTGTCGGTCTTGCCCTCGGCCACGGTCTCGAGCGACTCGAACATGCCGTAGAAGGATTCGATGTTGTCGGCGATGCCCTGCGCGAAGCCCTTTACGCTGCGGCGTCTGAGCCAACGGACCAGGAACACCACGCCCACAGCGACGGCCGCCGCGAGCAGGATGTAAAGGAATATCTTAAGCTCCATCGGGAAAAATAAAAACATATTCCGTCTCCTCACCGTGCGCCGGAGGGCGCACCTTTTTTTCGGCGTTCATACCGATACATCATACATTATAAATAGTCGGCGGGATTTTGTCAATATTTCAGTGAAAATTTACAGTCTTTTTCGAAGAATATCCCCGGCCTCAAGCGCATGCGGACAGGCGATCTCCACCTTTTCCTGCACGAGGTCGGCTTTTTCTTTGGGCTCACCGGACTCTCCCCGGATCGAGGTCACGGGGAACGAAAGCCCGATCGAACGCGGCGAGAGCACCTCGAGCGTATCGCCCAGAGCGAAGGCGTTTCGCATCTCGACGAGGTATGTCCCCTCCCCCGTTTTGCCGAGCACGACGCCCGTGAAGCGGCACGACGCGCGGTAGCGCCCGTCGTTGTTGGGGTCGGTTTTCGCCTCGCCGAAATAAAAGCCCGAGGTATAGGGGCGGTGCGACGCGGCGTCGAGCTCCCGTTCGAGGACGTCGACTTCGGCGGTGCCGTCGATGCGGCGGCGGTAAGCGTTTACCACGGTGGCGACGTAATAGGGCGATTTCATGCGCCCCTCGATCTTGAACGAACTGACCCCCGCGTCGGCGAGCCGGTTTAGAAACGGCAGGCAGTTGAGGTCCGCCGAAGAAAGGATCGCCGTCGCGCCGTCCTCCTCCGCGACCGGGATCAGCATGTTCGCCCGCTTTTTCTCCACAAGATAATACTCCCACCGGCAGGGCTGCGTGCACTCGCCCCGGTTGCCGGAGCGGTTGTTGAGGAACGACGATAAGAGGCACCTGCCCGAATACGCCATGCACATCGCGCCGTGGACGAACGCTTCGATTTCGACGTCGGGGTCGATTTTGCCTTTGAGCGCCTCAATATCCGCGAGCGTCATCTCGCGCCCGAGCACCACGCGGCGGCAGCCCATGGAGGCGAAGGCGTTCACGGCGGCGTAGTTCAGGACGTTCGCCTGCGTCGACACGTGCACGGGGAGGTCCGGCACGGCTTTGCGGATCGCGGCAATGAGCCCGAGGTCCGACACGATCACGGCGTCGGCGCCGACGGACCGGAGCTCCTTTGCGTAGGCGGGGGCGGCGGCGATCTCGGCGTTCGTTGCGAAGCAGTTCACCGCGACGTAGAGCTTTTTGCCGCGCCCGTGGACGTAGTCCGCGCCCTCGGCGAGGGCGTCAAACGAAAAGCCCGCGGCCTCGGCGCGCAGCTGCAGAAGCGGGCCGCCGACGTAAACGGCGTCCGCCCCGAAATGGATGGCGGCGCGCAGCGCCTCCGGCGACCCCGCGGGCGCGAGAAGTTCGGGCTTTTTCATTGACATGATACCTTAAATACCTTTCCCGTTCAAAAATCAATCGAAAGAGGTTTGCCTGAAAACGCCTGCCCGCAGCAGAACCCGCGGGCGTTTCAGCGTAATCATTATTTATAAAATATGTTCCCCGTCGAAAGGGCGTCTGCTCCGTCTGCGGCTCGTCGGCTGATTCAACAGGCTGACGGGTTTTTTATCGGTGCGGTCGCTTCGCGATCCGCCATCCGTAAACGGCGCAGAGGTCTGCGCCCCTACCGTTGTGGCCGCCGTCTGCCGTGTTGCTGAAAAGAGATCGCGCGGCCTTGCCGCGCTCCCGTGCACCCGTGCACCCATGCACCCGTGCACCCGCCGCCGCAGGCGGCCTTATCAATAGCACAGCCTCGCTATGACTTCCGCATAGATCTTCGCGGAAAGCAGCAGCTCCGGCACGTCGGCGTATTCGTCCGCGCCGTGGATGCGGTAGTCCCTGCCCGGGAACTCGGGGCCGAACGCCACGCCGCCCGGGACGTCGTGGACGTAGGTGCCGCCGCCGATGGCGAGGCACTCGCCGGGCTGACCGGTGAACTCCTCATACGCGGCGAGGCAGGTCTTGACGAGCGGCGACGTGGGGGGCACGTAGTGCACCGGGCGCAGCTCGGGGTCGCCCTCGAAGGCAAAGTCGATCGAAGCGAGCTTTTCGGCCATCGGGTCTTTCACGTTGCCCTCGGTGGCTGCGAGCGGGAGCCTGAGGTCGGCGCCGCAGGCAAAGGTCTCGCCGTCGTAAGAAAGCACGCCGAAATTGAGCGTCAGCGCGCCGCTCTCATCGTCCGCCATGTCGATGCCCAGCGCCTCGCCCTTGGTATCCCCGTGCGGGAACAGGCGGGCAAGGCCCTCAAGGGTCTCGCGCACCGGGTCGCTGCGCAGCGGCAGGGCAAGCAGGATGCGGATGAGCGCCGTCTGGGCGTTCACGCCTGCTTCGGGGGTGCTCGCGTGGGCGGGCGTGCCCTTCACGAGGATCGAAAGGTCCTCGCCGCGGTTCTCGAGGCGCGCTTCCACGCCGAGGCGCGCGGCGGCCTCACCCACCAGCGCCGCCACGTTTTTGGCGTTGAGGTGCGAGATGAGGGCGGTGGCCTTGCCGGGCACGATGTTCTGCGTGGCGCCGCCGCAAATTTCTTTCACGCGGATGAACGCCTCCGACACGGCCTTCTTTTTAAATGTAGGGGCGAAGCGCCCTTTTTCGAGGTTGATGAGCGGGAACGACGCGTCGGGCGACACGGTGTATCTGAGCGCGGGGCGGCGCGAGAAATAATGCTGCATGTCTTCGCTGCCGGTCTCCTCGCCGCTGCCGAGCACGAGGCGCACGCCGGTCTTCGGCTGCCCCAGCACGTCGCGGCAGGCGTCCATCGCAAGAAGGGCCGCGAGCGCCGGGCCCTTGTCGTCGGTCACGCCGCGGCCGTAGACGCGGTCGCCCTCCTCGGTCATCGAAAACGGCTCGTAGGTCCAGTCGTCGCCGGCGGGCACCACGTCGAGGTGCGCCAGAAACAGCAGATCCGGCGCGTCGCCGAAGTCCGCCTCGAGGGCGTAGTTTTCGTAGTTGACGGGCTCATACCCGTGTTGGGACAAAATTTCCGCCGCCGCCCCGAGGGCGATCGCGCCGCCCTCGCCGAAGGGCATGCCGGGCAGGGGTGCGGTGCGGGTGCTGTCCACCGCCACGAGTCTTGCGAGGTCTTTGACGAACCGAGCTCTCTGATTGTCGATATGGTCGCAGAGCGCCTTGTTCATACATTGACCTCCTTCCGACCGCTGAGCACGAAGCGGCTGCCGTAGAAATACACGTTCGTGAGGAACACCGCCATCTCTTCGGGCTCGATCACCATGCCCTCGTACATCCACGCGAGGATGAGCTCCCAGAAGCCCGCCACGGCGTAGGCCGTGAGATAGCGCTTCGGATCGCCCTCGCGGAACACCTTGGTGGAATCCGGGATCACGCGCAAAAGCGCCGACTTGATGCGCTTGGCGAGGTTGTTTTTCGGGTCGTTGCTCATCACGAACTTGACGATGCGCTCGTTCTCGGTGCAGAACCTGAGGTACCGCGTGAGATACTGCACGAAATCGTTGGCGGTGCCGAACGACTCGGCGGTCATGATCACGTCGCGCTCGAACACCGAATAGATCTCATCCTGGATCTGCATGATCATGTCGTCGATGTCGCGGTAATAGAAATAGAACGTGGAGCGGTTGATGTCCGCCATCGCGGTGAGCTCCTTCACGGTGATCTCGTCCGCCGTTTTGGTCTCGAGCAGACGGAACAGGCAGTCCCTGAGCGCCTTCTTCGTGCGCTTGACGCGGCGGTCTTCGGGTCTTCTTCCCTCAGTCATATTTTTTCCTCCTTCCTGCCCCGCCCCGGCGGGCGCGGCAGTTGGATGTATTATATCATACACAAGTCGGAAAATCAACAAGAAAATGAAAAAAGACACGGGGCGGATATTCGACAGGGCGCGCGGCGCGCCCTGCGCGCAGTGATGTGTCGCTAAAGCGACGTGATGCTTGCTTCGCAAATGATGCGCCGCTTCGCGGCATGATGTGTTTCGCTTGCGCGAAACGTTAAGGGGTCTGCGGCCGGCATTATATATAATAGGTAAGGGCGGGTCTCGCCTGCCGGCTCGGTCGGCGCTTCTGCCTGACGGCAGAGGTGTCCACCGGACACCCGCGCCCCTTCCGAAACTCCTCACCCCTCACCCCTAACTCCTAACTCCTAACATACAAAAAAGCGGCGATTTCGCCGCTTTCCCGTGCACCCATGTACCCGTGCACCCGTGCACCCGCCGCCGAAGGCGGCTTATTTATCGTTCCTGCGTTTGATGTCGCTCCACTTCTCGCCCCAGCGGTTGGCCCAGCTTTCGCAGTAGAGCTTATAATAGGATACGTTGTTGCGCCGGCGGTACCCCTCGAAGAAGTTGCACCAGATCGCCGACGGCAGCGCCACCACGACCCAGTAAAGGGGCCCCAGCAGCAGGCACTGGATCGTGTGCCCGTATTCGTGGATGCGCGTGTTGAAGGTCCACTCCTTGTTGCGGTCGGCCGCGATGAAGATGAACAGCCCGAGGCTCAGGCCGCCCTGGTTCCACGGCACGTAGGTGATGAGGGCGTTGCCGAAATGCTCGTGTTTGCAGAACGGATAAAGGAACAGACACACGAGCCCCCCGACCACGTTGACGGACGCGCCCCACGTCCACTGGATCAGAAAGAAGAGATACTGCCCGGCGCCCTTCACGGCGCGCGCGCGTTTGCCGAGCGTTGCCACGGTGGTTTTTTTCATAGCGGTTCCTCCTTCGGTTTTTCATAAAATACGCTCTCATTATACCCCAACGCGAGGCCGATTGCAAGGGCTGATTTCGGGCGGGAAACGAGCTTGTCGAAAAAACGCGGTATCGGCAATTTACACAAAATCGTGACGAAAATTTGTCAACAAAATATCTCCGCTCTGTATAAAAAAGAAACCCGATAAAACAGCTTGTATACAAAAAATGTTCAAAAAGTGCGATTGTTTATAATTTTTCCGGGGCAAGACCTTGTGAAATCAACGTTTTTTGGCGTGGTTATGAACATTTTGAACGAGGTTTTGAACATGGGCGTTTGTAAGCCGAATATACAGATAGTAAAATATCCTTGCCTGTGCAAAGATTGGAAGATTGCCCAAAACCGCGTGATTTTTTTGTTAAAATAGCAGATTTCGGAAAATTTTCGCATAAGGGCTTGACAACGGAAAATACTATTTTCGGACGTTCAAATTCGGAGGTGGAACCATGCTCAAGGGCGTGAATCGGATGGTGTTGGAGATCCCCCGGCCGGAGAGCGCGTATTTCGAATCGGTGCTGTTTTTCGTCAAGCCCGAGCACGCGGGCACGCCGCCCGACACGCTCAGAAAAAAGGCGGCGTCGCTGCTGCGCGACGTCTCTCCCGCCCCCGCCGGACGGGTCCCCGGCGCAAACAGACTTTTGAAAATCGGGTCGTATCTCCTCGCCGCCCTGCTCGGCGCCCTCGCGGCAGGGATCGCGGGCGGGCTGTTTTAGCGGTGAAGCAAATGCAGAATACAAAATTGAGGGGCCAGAGGCCAGAGGCCAGGGGCCAGGGAAAGAATGCAAAATGCAGAATACAGAATACAAAATACAAAATGAATGGGGATTGCCGATGGGCGCGGGGAGGATCGTAGGGGCGCAGGGGTCTGCGCCCCTACCAATGTCGCCCCTCGGCCCTGTGCGCCCTGTGCGCCCTTCTCCCTGAAAAAGCGGCGAAACGCCGCTTTTTCATTTTCCGACACAGAACGATCTGAAGACCTCCGACACGATCTCGTCGGAGGCTTTTTTGCCCGTGAGGGTCAAAAGCGCGTCCACGGCGCAGTCGATATCCACCGAAACGGCGTCCACGGTGAGGCCCGTGTCGAGTGCCGAAAGGGCGTCCTCGAGGGCCTCGAGCGCCGTTTCGCAGCAGGCGCGCTGGCGCTCGGTCGCCAGCAGCTCCTGATTGAAATCGAGCCCGCCCACGCCGAGCAGCTTCTCGGCGGCCGCCTGCAGCACCGCGAGGGCGTCGGGGTCGTTTGCCGAGAGCACCACGGCGTCGGGCACGGCGGCACGGATCTTTTCAAGATCGAAAACGAGCGGCAGGTCGGCCTTGTTGACCACGGCGAGGCAACGGCGGCCCTTCACGGCTTCGAGCATGGCTTCGTCCGCTTCGTCGAAGGGGCACGAGCCGTCGAACACGCAGAGGACGAGCTCGGCTTCTTCAAGTTTTTCTCTTGCGAGCGCCACGCCGAGGCGCTCCACGGGGTCGTCGGTATCGCGGATGCCGGCGGTGTCCATGAGCCGGAGCGTCAGGTCGCCGAGGCGGACGGTCTCTTCCACCACGTCGCGCGTGGTGCCGGAAATGGGCGTCACGATCGAGCGTTTGCAGCCGGATAGCAGGTTCATGAGCGTGCTTTTGCCCACGTTCGGCTTGCCGCAGATGGCGGTCTTCACGCCCCTCGTCACGGCCTTGCCGTTGTCGTAATCGCGGATGAGGCCCCGAAGCCTGTCCGCCGCGCCTTTTATGGCGTCGCCGAGGGCGGCGTTTTCGACGGCGGGGACGTCGTCGTCAGGATAATCTGTCCACGCGGCGAGGGCGGCGGCCGCCGCCACGAGGGTGGAGGCGATGGCCTCCACTTTTTTGCTCACGTCGCCGCGAAGCGCGCTTCTGGCGGCGCGCAGGGCCGAATCCCCCTGCGCCGAGATCACGTTCATCACGCCCTCGGCTTGCGAGAGATCCATTTTGCCGTTCAAAAAGGCGCGCTGGGTGAATTCGCCGGGGCCCGCCGGGACCGCGCCGAGCTTCAAGACAAGGCGCAGCGTCTGCTGCAACACGTACAGGCCGCCGTGGCAGCAGATCTCTGCCACGTTTTCGCCGGTGTAGGAGCGCGGCGCGAGGTAGACGAGCAGCACGCCGTCGTCGAGCTCCGTTTCGCCGTCGCGCACGGCGCCGTAGGCGGCGGTGTAGCCCTTCATGGCGCCGACGTCCCTGCCCGAAAACGGGTAAAAGCACTTGGCCGCGATCTCGACGGCGTCCTCGCCCGACAGACGGACGATGCCGATGCCGCCCGCCGCGTTCGGCGTGGCAATGGCTGCGATGGTTGACATGGTCGGTTTCCTCCTAAAGGGGCCAGAGGCCGGGGAAAAATGCAAAATACAAAAATTGAGGGGCCAGAGGCCAGAGGCCAGGGGCCAGGGATGCGCCTTCGGCGCAGTGAAGCGTCGCTTCGCGACGTGATGTTTGCTTCGCAAGTGATGCGCCGCTTCGCGGCATGATGTGTTTCGCTTGAGCGAAACGTTTCGGAGCCTGCGGCTCGCATTATAAAAAGGGTAAGGGCAAATGGTCTCGCCTGCCGGCTCGGTCGGCGCTTCTGCCTAACGGCAGAGGTATCCACCGGACACCCGCGCTCCTTCCATCATCTCACATCCCACATCTCACATCATTTTGTATTTTGTATTTTGTATTTTGCA
>JAFZOL010000033.1 GCA_017550625.1 Clostridia bacterium
ACGCCCCCGCAGTGCGGGGGAGATGTCGGCGAAGCCGACAGAGGGGGACGGCCCGGTTAGGGATGAAGGCGAACCGCAGTCTGAAGAAAACAAGGAGCGTGCCGAGCGCCCCAAGCGAAGGCAGGCGACTATGTTTTCGACCGGGAAAAAATGCAAAATGCAGAATACAAAATACAAAATTCAAGAGCCCGAAGGTTTATAGTGCGGAACGACGGCGCGCGGTTGCTTATCGGCAGCGCGGCAGCCGTACGCGGCCCGGCGGTAAGAGTATCGGCGCCTCTTTTAGTCGGGCGACGGGGCGCCCGCAGCACAACGGGTTCGCCGACCAGCCGGAAATTAAAACCATCGGTCACACTCCGCAGCGGCAGGGGTCTGCCGCGATACCGGAAAGATTCTGCGCGGCTGCGCCGCGCCCCTGGCCCCTGGCCTCTGGCCCCCGGCCCCTGGCATCTCAATTCTGCAATTTTCATTCTTCCTACGCGGCTGTGCCGCGTGCCCGTGCACCCGTGCACCCGTGCACCCGCGCGGCTCCGCCGCGCTCTGCGCCCTTTTTCAAATTTTCCCCTTTACTATTCCCGCGCGGGATGGTATAATGGGACGGAAATGTTTGAAGGGAGGGCGCGCGTTTGTCCGGCACCCGGAAACTCAGGACCGCCGCGGCGGTCGTGCTTCTGCTCGCGTTTTTGCTCGGGCTCGGTTCGGCGTGCGGTAAAAGCGACGTCGTGGCGTTCTATTTCGCCGTGGACCCCGGGCGCGGCTCCACCTTCGACCCGCAGATCGCGGGCGCGGGGGCGATAAGCGTGGCCGTGCGCAATATCTACGAGGGGCTCGTGTATCTCGACGAGCGCGGCAACCCCGAGCCCGGCGTTGCCGAGAGCTGGAACATCAGCGACGACGGCCTGACCTATACCTTCCATCTCAGGGAGGGCGCGAAATGGCACCTGACCGCGACCGCGAGCGAAGAGCTCGGCGACAAGCTCAAGGATTTTTCGGACGACGTGACCGCCTACGACTTCGTGTTCGCCCTGAGGCGCGCGGTGGACCCCGCCACCGGTGCGCCGGACGCGAAGCTCCTTGAAAACGTCTTTTTCGCCAAAAAGATCGCCGCGGGCGAGCGCTCGCCCGAGACCCTCGGCGTGTTCGCCGAGAACGCGCATACCTTGCGCATCCGTCTCGAAAAGCCGCAGAGCGATTTTCTCGAGGTGCTCACCCGGCCCGTGTGCATGCCCTGCCCGAAGGCGTTTTTCGAGGCCACCGGCGGGCGGTACGGCCTGTACATCAAATATATCGTGTCGAACGGGCCGTTTTATCTGACCCGCTTCGATCTGGACGAGGGGTCTTACCGCCTCGCCAAAAGCCCCGACTACGTAGGCGACCACACCGCCAAGGCGGACGTCATCTGGCTCTATCACCGCCCCGACGACGAGACGCTCAAAGAAAAGCTCTCGGACGGCACCTACACCGGCGCGCTCGTGGACGAGGGCTACGCCGAAAAGAACCCGCTCAAAGGCGGGTCGAGCGTCACCTGCCCCGATATTCTCAGGGCGTTCGTGTTCAACGCCGCGGGCAAGGCGGCCGTGAACAAAGACGTGCGCAAGGCCTTTTGCGGGGCAGCGGCGCTGGAGGTGCTGTGCGCCGAATGCGGCAAGACCGAAACGAAGTCGATGCTGCCCGCCGCCTTCGACGGCGTGGGCGCGACTTATACCTATCCCGACAGCATTACCGAAGCGCGCGAGCAGCTCAGGCGCGGGCTGGAAGCGCTGGAAGCCGACACCGCCGAGCTCTCGATCCTATGCGAGGCGCGGTTTGAGAACGCGCTGAGAAAGCTATTGCAGGAATACCAGAAGACCCTCGGCATCGGCATGGCCGTGAGCGTGGCCGTGGTGGAAAAAGAGGACCTCGTTTCGCGCGTGGCCGCGGGGAATTTCGAGGTGGCGTTCTATCCGCTGCAGGCCCCGGCGTTCGGCCTGTCGCGCTGGTTCGCCCAGTTTTCGGCCGCCTCACCGAAGAGCGTGTGCCGCTTCGACGACGCTTCATTCGACGCCGCGGTGGAGAATCTCCGTTATAACGCCGACGGGGCCGACGACGCCCGCGCCCTCGCGCGAACGGTCGGCGCGAACGCCCTGATGCTGCCCGTGTGGCAGGAAAACAGCGTGTTTCTGCTCGCCAAAAACGTTTCCGGCGTGCGCCTGCTGCCCGGGAAGGACGCGATTTATTTCTTTGACGCGAAATAAAGCGGCGAGCAAGGGGCGCGGCGGAGCCGCGCGGGTGCACGGGTGCACGGGTGCACGGGTGCACGGGTGCACGGGTACACGGGCACGCGGCACAGCCGCGTAGGGTGAATGCAAAATACAAAATTGTGAGGCCGGAGACCGGAAATGTGCGGTACGGTCTGCGCCCCTACCGAAAAGATTCTGCGCGGCTGCGCCGCGCCCCTGGCCCCTGGCTTCTGGCCTCCGGCCTCTCAACTCTACATTTTCGATTTCCAAAGGAGGCCCAATCATGTCAACCGTCCGTCCGTTTTGCGCCGTGCGTCCGACGCCGGAATTCGCCGCGAAGATCGCTGCCCTGCCCTACGACGTGATGAACACCGAGGAGGCGCGCGTGCGCGCCGAAGCAAATCCCCTCACCTTCCTGCGCGTGGACCGCGCCGAGGTGGATTTCGAGCCCGGGCACGACCCCTACGCCCCCGAGGTGTACGCCCATGCCGCCGAGCTCCTCGCCGCCTATGAAACGCGCGGCGAATACCGGCAGGACGGGACCCCGCGCTATTATATCTACCGCCAGACGATGGGCCCCCGCAGCCAGACCGGCATCGTGGGCTGCGCGAGCGTGGACGAATACCTTTCGGGCGACGTGCGCCGCCACGAGCTGACCCGCGCCGACAAGGAGGCCGACCGCATCCGTCACGTGGACGCCTGCGACGCGAACACCGGGCCCATCTTTCTCGCCTACCGCCACTCCGACGCCCTTGCGGCGATCGTGGCGAAGTATATGGAGCGCGAGCCCGTTTACGATTTTGTGAGCGAGGGGGACGTGGGCAACACCGTTTGGGTCGCGGACGAAGCGGACAACGAAAAGATCGCCGCCGCGTTCGCCGAGATAAACCGCCTTTATATCGCCGACGGCCACCACCGCTGCGCCTCCGCCGTGAAGGTGGCCCTCAAGCGCCGCGGGGAACACCCGGATTACGACGGCAGCGAGGAATTCAATTTCTTTTTGGCGGTGCTCTTCGACGCGGACGAGCTTGCGATCATGGACTACAACCGCGTGATCGCCGACCTCAACGGCATGACCGAAGAAGAGGTCCTCACCGCGATCGGCAAAAACTTTGAGATCGAAAAGCAGGACGCTCCCGTCGCCCCCGACCGGCGGCACGTGTTCGGCATGTACCTCGGCAAAACTTGGTACCGCCTCACGCTCAAGGAAGGCGCCGCCGACGAAAGCGACCCCGTGAAGAGCCTTGACGTGAGCATTTTGCAGGACCTCGTGAACGGCCCCGTGTTCGGCATCGGCGACCCGCGCACCGACAAACGCATCGATTTCGTGGGCGGCATCCGGGGCTTAAAAGAGCTCGAGCGCCGCTGCGAGACCGACATGGCGCTGGCGTTTTCGATGCACCCCACCTCGATGGAGGAGCTCATGCGCATCGCGGACGACGAGCGCATCATGCCGCCGAAGTCCACGTGGTTCGAGCCGAAGCTCCTGTCGGGCCTGTTCGTACATAAACTGCGCTGACGAAGAGGCAAACCGCATCAAAACGGCGTTTTTCCGAGCGCGGCGAAAAAACCTGAAAAAAAACCGCAAAAAAACAAAAATAATGCTTGCATTTCACAAACGTTTCTGTTATGATGTGATTTGCTGATTTGTGAAAACGGAGTTTTCGATAAAAATAAGGAGGTGTGCTGTAATGGCAAAATGTGATTTCTGCGGAAAAAGCGTCACGTTCGGCATCAAGGTGTCGCATTCGCACAGAAGATCCAACAGAACCTGGAAGCCCAACGTCAAAAGAGTGAAAGCTGTCGTCAACGGCTCCCCCTGCAGAGTGTATGCCTGCACACGCTGCCTGCGTTCAGGCAAGGTCACGCGCGCTGTTTGATTTTTCGATCAAAAGAAATAAACCGGCTTGGCCGGTTTTTTCTTTTTTTTGAGAGACCAGAGGCCAGAGGCCAGGGGCCAGGGGAAGCGCGGGGAACGCCGTACCGTAGGGGGACGGACCGCGGGGGAGTCTGCCTCTGCCGCTGCGCAAATGGATTTGCGGTTTTCAATTTGCCTTGTCGGCGGGCCCGCCGTGGGTAGTACGGCTGCCCACAGCCGTTCTTTCCCTGCGGAGCGGGGGTTGAGCCGAACGGCGAGACTCCCCGACGCGGGGAAACCCGACGCATAGACGACCGGCTCCATATCTGCTTGGGCGGCGAACAGTCTTCTTCTCATATCTCATTCATTCATAAAGAATCAGAGTCACGAAACCACCAACCCCGCCGACCGTGTTCATCATCAACGGCAAGCGGGCGCCGCCGCGACTTCCCCACGTCGGGGATGGGATCGATTTGAATCAAGTCATCTTCATATCCCTATGCTTTCCGTCAAATCGACCCACCCCACTCCGTAGGGAACAAACGGCTGTAGGCAGCCGTACTACCGGCAGGCTTTCCCGCCGACCGACCATATCGGCGTCCAAAAGCAATTCCCCGCGGCGGCAGGGGTCTGCCGCGCTACCACAAAGATTGCACGCGGCTGTGCCGCGCCCACGGCTCTCCGGCCTCTCAATTCTGTATTTTGCATTTTGCATTACACGTCTTTATCTCCCAACACAAAACGCCCTCCGCGGAGGGCGTTTTTTTGTGGGTCAATCCACGATGAATTTTCCGTTCTCGACGCGGGTATCGAACGAGGCGGCGATCTCTTCGGAGGACGTGCCGAGCGCCAGGGTGTGGCGGGCGTCGTGCGCGCCGAAGACCATGTTCTCGTCATAGAATGAGAGGTCGTCTGCCGTGAGGCGGAGCGTAACGCGCTTCGTTTCGCCGGGGGCGAGTGCCACGCGCGCGTACCCCTTGAGTTCTTTGAGCGGGCGCAGGACCGGGCAGCCGTGCGTGCCGAGATAGAGCTGCAAAACCTCTGCCCCCGCGCGTGCGCCGGTGTTCGTAATATCGCAGGAAACCTCGAACCCGTCTTCGTCGGCGGCGCAGGCGGCGCCGGACAGGCCGAAAGACGTGTAACTGAGGCCGTAGCCGAAGGGATACAGCGGCTTGCCGTCGTTGTCGCAGTAGGCGTAGCCCCTGCCGGAGGGTTTGTAGGAATAGTAAAGCGGCAGCTGGCCGGCGCTTTTCGGGATCGAGACCGGCAGCTTGCCCGAGGGGTTCGTGACGCCGAACAGGATCTCGGCCAGCGCCTTCGCGCCCTGCTCGCCGGGATACCACGCCTCGAGCACGGCGGAGGGCTTCGATACCCACGCCGTCATATCGACCGGCGCGCCGTTCAGCAGGATGACCGCGACGTTTTCGCCTCTCTCGCACAGGCGCAGGATCGCCTGTTCCTGATCGTCGGCGATCTCGAGGGAATTTTCATCCACGATGAAGCCGCCCCCGTTTTCGCTCTTTTTCTTCGCGGTGACGGCGGGGAGCCTCAGGTCGCTGCGGTCGCTGCCCTCCCCTTCGGTGATCGCGGTGAAATAGAGGTTCACGTCGCAGGTCGGGGCGAGGGTTTCGATGTCGGCGCTTTCGCCGAACACGACCTCGGCGTCGTTTCCGAGGAAGGCCTTGAGCGCCTCGAGGGGGGTGGGGGCGTCGTCGCCCTGCCACGGCGTGCCGTAGGGGCCCGAATAGTTCGCGCCGATCGGGATGAGGCGCGCGCTCGCGCCGTACACGCCGACGCGGCGGACCTTTTGTCTGTCGAGCGGCAGCAGCCCCTCGTTTTTGAGCAGCACCACGCTCTCGCGGGCGGCCTCGAGCGCCAGCGCCCTGTGGGCGTCGTTCCGCACGAGCCGGTCGGCCGCGGCGGGGTCGCGGTAGGGGTTGTCGAACAGGCCGAGGCGGTATTTCGCCGTCAAAACGCGCAGGACGTTTTTGTCGAGCTCCTCCTCGGAAAGGTATCCGAGTTCGAGGGCTTTTTTGACGTCCTCATACCGGTTGAAGGGTAAGATCACGTCGAGCCCGGCCTTGAGCGCCATGGCGCAGGCTTTCGGCACGGACTCGGCGACGCGGTGGGTCTCGTGAAGGCCCTCGACGCCCCAGTAGTCGGACACGACGAAGCCCTCAAAGCCCCATTCGCCGCGCAAAATCTCGGTGAGCAGCTTTTTGTTCGCGGAGCAGGGCACGCCGTCCCAGCCGTTGTAGGCGGCCATCACGCTGCCGGCGCCCGCGTCAAAGCACGCCTTGAACGGCGGCAGGAAGGTCTCGCGCAGCGTGCGGATGCTCGTTTCGGAGTAGTTCGAGTCCCTGCCCCCGGCGCCGTAGTTGTCGGCGTAGTGCTTCGGCGTGGCGATCACGCCGTTTTTCGCAAAGCCCCGGCACACGGCGGCGCCCATGTCGGAACAGAGCTTCACGTCCTCGCCGAAGGTCTCGACCGTTCTGCCCCAGCGGCAGTCGCGGCTCACGTTCACCACGGGGGCGAACACCTGCCGCACGCCGACGGCTGCCGTCTCTTGACCGATCGCGTCGGCGACGCGCTCGACAAGGGCGGGGTCGAAGGACGACGCGAGGCCTATGGGCTGCGGGAAGTTCGTGCACATGCCCCACTGCGCGCCGTGCAGCGCCTCGCCGTTTTCGATCGGCGGGATATGGTGGGGCTGCGCCTCAACGCTCAGGCGCACGTCTTCGTTGATCATGCGCGTCACTTCGGCGGGCGAGGCGGGTTTTTCGCGCCCGGCGTGCATGAAATGCCCCGGGTTGCGGTAGGCCCCGCACAGGGGGTCGCGCCGTTCGCGGTAATGTTCGTCCACGTCGAAATACATATCCGACGTGACCTGACGGACCTTTTCGTCCGTCGAAAGGCGCCGCAGCAGGGCTGCGGCGCGGATTTCGGGCGTAAGCGTCATGGTATTCTCCCGCCTGCTCAACGGTTGAACAGGCCCTTGAAGAAGTCGACGATCTTTTCGAAGACGGTCTTGATGAGGTTCCAGACCGTGCGCGCGGGCTTGGTGGCGGCGCCGGCGGCGTCGTTGTTGCCCCACACGCGGTAGGCCGAAACGCCCTCGCCGGCCGTCCAGGTCAGGGTATACTCCTGCACGGCCACGGTGCCGTCGTCATTCTTCATGCCGACCGTCATGTTGCCGGCGAGCGGGCCCTTGTAGGGGATCGTGAGCCTGTGGTTCTCGAACGTGTAGTTCGTCACCGGGATGCCGTTGATCAGCACGTAGTCCACGGCGTCGAAGCGGCCCACGTCCACGCTGAAGTTGCCGCTGTCGTCGGTGGGCGGCAGCTCGGCGAGGATCTGGCGCACGATGTAGTCGTAGCCGTTCTGGGTGGGATGGGTGCCGGTGAAGGTGTTGTCCATGAAATCGCCGAGCAGCGACCAGTCGAGTTCGGCGGCCTGCGTTTCGGTGTTGGCGATGTCGGCGTAATAATAGCCGTAGTCCTTCGCCCACTGCTTATAATGCACGTTCATCGCGTCGGTAATGACGGAGAACGCGGTGCCGATCGGCATGAGCAGATCGTCGGTGATGGTGAGCTCGTTGACCAGGTTGAACGCGCCCACGATCACCACGTCGGCGTCGGGATTGAGCTCCTTGATCTTGTCGAGCAGGAGCGGGAAGTTGTTTTTCCAGTAATCGTAGCCGAAATACATTTCGGTGATCGCGGTCTCGATGAGGTTCTTGATCGCGTCGGTGCTGCTGAGGTCGAAGCTCAGGCCGTCGGCGAGCATGCCGCCGTTGGACACGACGCGGTAGGCGCGGTAAAACACGTCGCACATGCCGAGCTGGACGGTGATGAGGTCGGCGCGCTCGATGAGCTCGATGATGTTGCCGCAGGTACCGTCGCCCTCTTTATACACGTGGCCCTCGCGCACGCCGTCGAGCGAGCCTTCGTAGCCGAAGTATTCGAGCATCGAGTCGTAATAGGCGTAGTTGAGCTTGGTGTCGGTGAAGCCGTCGTCAATGCCGAGAAGGTCCAGCGTGACCGCCGTGGTCATGCCGGGATAGGTGAAGGGCCAGTAGGTGGCGCTCTGGTCGGTCATGTCCATGGGCGCGACGCAGCCGACCGCCTCGGCGATCTGATAAGGCACGCAGCCCTGGACGTTGCGCATCTCATACTCGCCGTACTGGCCTTCGCCGTTCGGCAGGTATTCGCCGTTTTTGCCGATGTAGAAGCCCTCGGCGCCGCAGCCGCGCGAGATGGAGTCGCCGATGGCGAGATAGCCGCCCTCTTTGCCGTATTGGCGGACGGTGTTTTTGTCAGCCGCGAACGCGGGAACGCCGAGGCTGAAGACCAGCGCCAGCGTCAGAACGCAGGCAAGGACCTTGAGAAACCGTTTTTTCATGATGAACCTCCAAATATATATTAATCTTTTTGGATCCGGGAGAGGAAGAACTCGCGCTTTTCGGGCGTGTCGAGCGTGTGCACGGGTTTGATCTGCGCGGCGGACGCGCCGCGGGAAACGCAGAGGTCCGCCCACGCCTGATGCGTGCCGGGGATCTGCTTTTCGATGTTGAGCCGGGCGATGAACGCCTTGGCGCGCTGGCTCTCGTAGCGCTTGTTGAAGCGGCCGAGATAGCCCTCGAGCTCGTCGATGTTTTCGTCGCGGTCGCCGGGCAGGGGGCTTTCGGTGACGAGGGTATAGCGGTTGGGCATCACGCTGTCGTCCTGATAAAACAGCCAGCTGCCGACCGACACGCCGTGCGCCTTTTCGAAGGCTTCGATGGTGCAGCGCGCGTCCTCTTCGCTGAACTTTTCGCCCGCCACGTTGAAGAGCTGCCCCTTGCGGTAGACGAACGAGATGAGCGGGCACTTGCCGCGGAAGCCCTTGACCTCGATCACGTCCTTGAGGCGGTAGCGATAGAGCCCCGCCATGGTGGTGATAAGGATCTCGTATTTCTCGCCCTGTTTCAATTGATCGAGGGTGAGCGGGGTGTTCGTTTCGTCGCCGCTCAGCACGAACTCGTAGAAGCAGCTGTCGGTGAGCAGCTGCATGTCGGTGGTCTCGAGCTCCGGCACCGCGGCCACGAGGCCCTCGGAGGCGCCGTAGATCGAATAGTCGAAGCTCACGCCCTTCGAGAACGAGCGGATATATTCGGCCGCGGGCTTGAACGACGCGTTGCCGATGCCGCAGATGACGGTCAGGTTCGGCCACAGGCGCTTCATGAGCGTCTCGTCGAAGCCCTGCTCGAACTGCTTTCTGAGATAGGCGGCGCGCTTCGGGTCCGGGCGGATGTGCTTTTGGAGCATCGCGCGCACCTCGGGCTTCAGGTCCACGTCGTCACTTATCGTGCCGGTTTCGATGTCGTCCACGATCCGGCGCCAGTTCTCGCGCAGGTAGGCGAGCTGGCTGACGTTGATCGAGAAGAACACCGAGAAGATGAACGTGACGTCGGGATCCTCAAGGGCGCAGCGGTAGATGCAGTAGATGTAGTCCCCGTCGTGCATGTCGAAGAGGTTCTTCGTGGGCACGGTGAGGATGTAGGGATAGAACGTGCCGTATTCCCTGGCGCCGATCTCGGCGATGTTGCTGCAGGGCAGACCGTTGGGCAGCGTTTCGTTGGTGGCGGGCGAAAGGAACACGCCGCGCCCGGGCTTATACTTTTTGCCCTGACGCTTTAACTCCTTCGCGCCGAGGGCGAGGGCGCGGGTCCACGTATATTTGACGTAGGCCTTGAGCGAGTCGGCGGTGGCGGGGATGTATTTCGGCACGCCCGAAGAACCGGAGGTGCGCGAAAAGCCGAGGACCTTCGAGGCGGTGAGCACGTTCTGCTCGCCGTTCTTCGTGCGCTCGATGTCGGCGGCGAAGTCTTCATACACCGCCATCGGCACGTTTTTGCGGTAATCCTCAATGGAATGAATCTGGTCGAAATGGTGCGCCTTGCCGAACTCGGTGTTGCGGTTCATGCGCACGATCTTCATCAGAAGCGCCTCGTTGATCTGCATGGGGTCTTTTTCGGCGCGGGCAAGACTTTTGAGACTCATGCCGCCCTTAATCACCATGAGACGCATGGCGGCGCGGCTTAAGATTTTGTTGGACATAGTTTCTCCTTTTCGGGCGGGGCCTTCTTGCGGTCGTACCCGCCCGGATAATCATTATAACACCCCCGTGCGCGAAAATAAAGAGATTTTTTTTGAATTCTGCGTTTTTCGTGCCGCTTGCCCAAAAGATACTTCGGAATTTTGTATAAAAATTTTAATACTTTGGTGATGATTTTTAGGAGGAAGGATGCTATAATGTTTTCGATTATAAGAAAAAAGCGGCGAAAACGCGGCTTCGCGCCGCCGCCCGAAAGGAGAAGCCTATGAAAAAGATCCTTTGCGTTCTGATGACCGTCTGCCTTCTCGCCTGCACGTTCGTGTTCCCGGCGTCGGCGGCGACGGCGGAACCGACGGACACTTTCGTGCCCGTGATGCGCTTCGTGGCGTGCAGCGACACCCACGTGAGCGACAACAACGACATGACGACCATCCGCATCGGCAAAATGATGGCGAAGGCGTATGAGATCGCGGGCGAAGACCCGAACTACACCGCCGTGGACGCCCTGCTGATCGCGGGCGACCTCACGAACGACGGCACCGCCACCGAGTTCCGAAAATTCTGGAACGCCGTGGACGGCGCGCTGCAGGACGGCACGCAGTTTCTCGGCATCGTGGCGAAGAACCACGACGGCTGGGACATGGGCCGCAAGGAATATCGGAACCTGTTCACCGAGCTTTCAGGCTGCGACGCGGACTTCCACGTGGTGATCGGCGGCTACCACTTCATCGGCCTGTCGGCCTCGCCGAACGACGCGATGCACTACGACCTTTCGCAGCTTACGTGGCTTAAAAAGCAGCTCGACGCCGCCACGGCCGAGGACCCGACGAAGCCCGTGTTCGTGACCCATCACGAGCACGTGCGCGGCACGGTGTACGGCTCTTCGTTCTACGACGGCTGGGGCGTGCCCTATTTCAAATCGATCCTCGACGGCTATCCGCAGGTCGTGGACCTTTCGGGCCACTCGCACTATCCGCTCAACGACCCGCGCTCGGTCTGGCAGGAGAAGTTCACCGCGATCGGCACCGGCGCGATCTATTATTCGGAGTTCACGATCGACGAGATCCGCGCCTACGATCCCCCGGACTGCTACGAGACCGGCACGTGCTGGATCATCGAGCTCGACGCCGACCACAACATGCGCCTCAGGGGCCTCGACGTGGACGAGGGCAGGTTCCTGTGTGACTTCATCATGGAGAACCCCGCCGATCCCGAGAACCGGAGCTTTACGAAAGAAGCCCGCAAGGCCGTGGCCGCCGCGCCCGCGTTCGCCGAGGGCGCCCTGATTTCGGTGCAGCCGTTCTACGGCGGGTGCAACATCGTCGCCCCGGTCGCCGAATCCGTGGACGGCATGCCCGTGGTGCTCTACCGCGCCTACGCCATGAACGTGCGCGAGGTGAAGCTGACCGAAAGCTGGACGCTGCCGCAGTATTACCGCGCGATCGACCTTGACGAGATCGAGCTCACGCTCAACGACCTCGGCGAGGGCGACTACATCATCCGCGTGGTGGCCGAAAACGCCTACGGCATGCAGTCGGAGCCCCTCGACGCCCGCGTGAAGATCGACGGCACGAGCAAATATCTGAGCGTGTTCACGTATCTCAAGCAGCTCTTCAACCGCATCGCGTATTTCCTGAAGGAACTGTTCTGAGAAAGGCGATCATTAAATCTATGGACGCAAACAGACCTTATCAGCACGTCATCGTGGTGGGCGTGGACGGCGCGGGGCAGTATTTCCGCGACGCCGACACCCCCTGCTTCGACCGCATCTTCGAACGCGGGGCGGTCACATATCGCGCGCTCGCCTCGCGCCCCACGATCAGCGCCGAGTGCTGGGGCTCGATGCTCCTGGGCGTCGGCCCCGAGGTGCACGGCCTCACAAATGAAATCGTGTCGTCGCGCCCCTATGAGAACGCGAATCTGCCCTCCCTCTTCCGGCGCGTCCGCGAAGCGATGCCGGACGCAGCGCTCGGCTCGTTCTGCGACTGGGACCCCATCACCTTCGGCATCGTGGAACGGAACCTCGGCGTGACGCACGCCACCGCCCCCGACACCGAGCTCACGCCGGTGATATGCGATTATATCCGCAAAGAGAAACCGACCTTTCTCTTCATCCAGTTCGACAGCGTGGACGGGGCGGGCCACGGCCACGGCTACGCCACCCCGGCGTATATGCGGCGGCTCCACGAGGTGGACGCCCTCGTCGGCGACGTGCACAAGGCCGCCGAGGACGCGGGGATCATCGACGGCACGCTGTTCATCGTGATCGCCGACCACGGCGGCACGAACCCGCCCGGCGGAGGCGGCGGCAGCCACGGCGGCTGGACCGACGAAGAGAAATACGTCACCTTCGCGGCGGCGGGAAAGACCGTGCGCCGCGGCGAGATCCCCGGAATGAACGTGCGCGACCTCGCGGCGGTCGTGCTGTACGCGTTGGGGCTCGAAGCCCCCGCCTTCGACGAAAAGGGATGGACCTCGCAGCTCCCGCCCGGGATCTTCGAGGGCACTTCGCCCCTTTACCGCGACATCTCGCACCTCACGGGCGCGGAGCCGCGCGTTTCAAAGACCCCGCACACGAGCGAGACCCTGTAAACGGAAATCATAATATTTCAATAAAGCAACAGAACAGGAGAATAACGTATGAGTTTTCACGAGATCTTTCAATGGTTCATCGGCATCGTTTTCGGCCTCACGTCGGTCATCAGCGTGATTTTGCCCTTCGGCGGCGTGCAGCGCCTCACCGGCAAGGTGACGGACGACCTGCCCCATACGCCCGCGGACTTCGAGCCCACGGTGCGCATCGTGGCGTTCACCGACTCGCATAACCGCAACGACCACGTGGCGATGGCGATCGACACCGCCTACGAGCTGTTCGACAACGACCCCGTTTACGCGGGCGTGGACGGCTTTTTCGGCCTCGGCGACTTTTCGAGCATCGGCGGCGAGGGCGACTACGCGCGCTATGCCGAAACGCTGAAGGCCCACGTGCGTCCCGAGACCGTGCTCGTCAACATCCACGGCAACCACGAGTTCAAGGACGATAATTACAGGGAGTATTTCATCAAATACTTCGGCCACGACCCCGACACGGTGACCGAGATCAACGGCTTTCAGTGCGTGGCGTTCTCGGGCGAGCGGGGACTGACCGAGTGGACCTACACCGAATCGAGCCTCAAGTGGCTCTCGGACGCGATCGATGAAGCGGAGGAAAAGTCCGGCGACCGGGCGGTGTTCGTGTTCAACCACCCCGCCCCCTGGGGCACGGTGTACGGCTCCACGGTGTGGTCGGACCCGCAGCTCAACGTCGTGTTCAACGGCCATAACAAGGTGGTGGATTTCTCGGGGCATTCGCACTTCCCGATGAACGACCCGAGAAGCATTCTGCAGACCACCTACACCTCGGTCGGCTGCGGCGCGATGGCCACGTTTGAGACGGACAAGGACTATCTCCCGGGCCAGCACCCCGACGGCTACGACCCCGCCGCCCAGATGGCGATCATCGAGGCCGACGACGACGGCAGCGTACGCGTGCGCGGCTACGACCTGCTGTCAGGCACCTACATCTGCGAATACTACGTCGACAACGTCAACGACCGCGCTTCGTGGGGCTACACCTATAAGAACATGTACGCCCACGATCAGCGCCCCGAGTTCCCGGACGACGCGACCGCGACCGCTTATAAAAACAACGCCGGCGAATGGGTGATCTCGTTCACCGAGGCCGAGGCCGCCGAGGGCTATATCGTGCACGAATACCGCGTCACGATCCTCAACGACAAGGGGCTCATCATCTACACCGAGAACTTCGTGGACGACTATTTCGTGTTCGACGACGATAACACCGCCGATTTCCGCATCGGCAGCGACACCCTCGAATCAGGCAAAGACTACACCCTCGTGGTCACCGCCGAGAGCGCGTACCATAAGTATTCCACGATCGTGAAGCTCCCGTTCACCGCGCAGTGACGGGGCTTCGGGAAAGGAGCTTATCGCCATGAAAAAAACGGTATCCCTGATCCTCGCGGCATTGCTGCTTATGTGCTCGGTCGGCGTCGCCTTCGCCGCCGACGCGGGCGAGACTTACGACAGCTTCGGCGCCTACGAGCGCGTGTTCATCATCGGCATCGACGGCCTCGGCGCGACTTTTGATATGGTCGACAGCCCGAACTTCGACCGCATCTTCGCCGACAACGCCTACCGCTACGACGCGCACACCGAATACGTCACGGTCAGCGCCCAGAACTGGGGCTCGATCCTCACCGGCGTCGACTACACGACCCACGGGCTCACGAACGATTGTTGCGAAGACAACGAGCGCACCTCCGCCGACGAGAACAACACGATCTTTTATTACGCGCGGCAGGCGTTCCCGGACGCCCAACTTGTGTCCTTCAACAACTGGGACGCGATCAACCACGGCATCATCGAGAACGACTTGGGCGTCAAAAAGATCAACCGCGGCACCGACCCGCTCGTGGTGGACGCGATCTTAAAGTATATCAACAACGAAAAGAACGACCCGAAGCTCATGTTCGTGCAGCTCGACAGCGTGGACCACGCGGCGCACACCTACGGCGGCTTCTCGCAGCAGTATTACGACGCGGCGGCAAAGGCGGACGTGTGGCTCGGCGAGATCTATGACGCCATCGAGGCGCGCGGCTTCATGGAGAACAGCCTGTTCATCCTCGTGGCGGACCACGGCGAGACCACGGACGGCCACGGCGGCCAGACGAAGGAAGAGAGCTCGGCCGTGCTCGCGGTGGCGGGCCATTCGGTCAACGCGACCGTTCTGGGCGAGAACGTGCAGAACCGCGACGTTTCGGCCATCGCCCTCTACGCCCTCGGCGTCGAAAAGCCCGCGCACTTCATTTCGGTGGTGCCCGAAGAGCTCTTCGGCGAGAGCAGAGAGAAGACCGTGGAACCGAACCCCATGAAGCGCGCAACGAAGCTCTTCAGGAAATTCCTGTATCTCTTCGTGCGCATGGTGAACCTCCTCGTCGGCATTTTCGACAAATAATCTGAAAGGGAACGGCGCGCCTTGCGGGGCGCGCCGACGGTGATTTATATGATGTTCAAAGCGATGTTCCTGCGCCCGGTCGCGGCGATCTTAGCCGCGTGCCTGATGGTCCTTTCGGGCGGGGCGTTCCTCTCCGGCGGCGACGAATACGACGTGCGCGACCCCGAAAAATGCGCCCTCAATTTCTCGGTGCTCTCGGATACCCATCTCGAGACCAACAACCTCGCCCGCGCGAAGGTGTATATCGGCGCGCTCAAAAACGTGAAAAAGAACAAGAGCGGCAACGACGCGATCGTTTTCCTCGGCGACAACACGATGAACGGGCAGCTGGTCGAAAACCTGCTGTTCCACGGCGTGGCGGCGGCGCTTCTCAAAAACGAGACCGTGCTGCCCGTGATGGGCAACCATGACATCGGCAACGGCGAGGGCGACTACGAAAAGCTGCAGAACCGCTGGTATACCTTCACCGGGGCGTTCTTCGGCAGGGAGCTTGAGCACCCGTATTACTACGAGGTGATCGACGGCTTCTATTTCATCGTGCTGGGGCAGGAGGCGCACACGGTCTATGAGATGACGATGACCGACGCCCAGTTTACGTGGCTCGAGGGCGTGCTGGACGAGGCCGCCGGCAGCGGCAAGCCCGTGTTCGTGTTCGCACACTTCCCCGCCGACGACGCCGCCGACGAGGACGGGAACTACACCGACCGGCTCATCGATATCCTCGCGGCGTACAACGAAGAGCACGACCTGTTCAGCTTCGTAGGCCACACCCATATGCCGATGCTGCTTTTCTGGTCCTTCCATACCTACGACGGTTTTCCCGAGACCTATCTGCCGCGCATGACGTCGCTCTCCGGCGATACCGAGATCACCGAGGATTCCGGCGTCGGCGTGGAGGTCGAGGTGTATGAAAACGAGGTGCTCATCCGCGCAAGAAACTTTTACAGCGGCGAATGGGCGATCGACGACCTGGATGACGTGCCGCTCGAGGTGACCTATCCCCTCAAGAACCCCCTGCCCGAGGCGAACGGATGAACGTGAAACAGTTCTCCGGGGCGAACCCATTTCTGCCCTACAATATCTACGTGCCCGACGGCGAACCGAAGGTATTCGGCGGCAGGCTCTGGCTCTACGGCTCGTTCGACCGCTTCGGCGAGGGCTATTGCAGCCGGGTCTACCGCGCGTATTCCGCCCCGCTTAACGATCTGACAAACTGGACGGACCACGGCGTGAGCTTCTCGACCGACGCGGTGCCGTGGTCCGACGCCCTGCTCTACGCCCCCGACGCCCTATATCATAACGGCAGATACTATCTGTTTTTCTGCCTGTCGGACGGCACCGAGGGCGTGGCCGAGAGCGATTCCCCCGCCGGGCCCTTCGTCAACGCGCGGCAGATCACGCTGAAAAACGAGCCGATCGCGGGCATCGACCCCTCGGTGCTTGAGGATAACGGCCATATCTATTACACGTGGGGGCAGTTTCACCTCAATATGGCGGAGCTCGGCGACGATCTCTGCACTCTGAAACCGGACTCCCTGCACACCGACGTGCTGTCGAACGCCCCCGGGCGCGAGGGCTTTCACGAGGGCTCGTCGCTGAGAAAGCTCGGCGGCAAATACTGCCTCATCTACGCCTCGGAATACGCGGACGCTTATCCGAACGCGGGCGCGCGGCCCACGAAGCTCGACTGGGCGCTCGCCGACGCGCCCTACGGCCCCTACGTGCGGCGCGGCACCGTGATCGACAACGAGGGGCTCGACCCCGCGTCGTGGAACGACCACGGCTCGGTGATCAAAACGGACAGCGGCTGGTTCGTCTTTTACCACGCCTCCACCAACAACAGCGCGTTTTCGCGCCGGGCGCGCGTGGAAAAGCTCGACGTGGACGAAGCGGCGCATACCATAAAACAGGCCTGTCCCACGAGCGCGGGCTTTCTCGACGCCCTGCCGCCCGAAGGGGTGACGTCGCCCGTGAACGCCTTCCGCTTTTTCGGCGGGGCTTACGTGACCGAAACGCCGGACGGGCGCTTCCCCTGCGTGGGGCTTTCCGACGGCGCGGGCTTCGCGATCGGGCCCGTCGCGTTCAAAAAGGGATACTATATGCTCACGCTCGCCTACCGCGCCGAAGCGGACCTCGCCCTGACCGTGTATCTCGACGGGTCGAAAGCCGCGAACGTCCCCCTGCCGGAAAGAGAAGTTCTCTCGTCGCTCACCCTGCCGTTTTTCGCGCCGGGAGGGAATACGGAATTAAAACTCATCATCCAGAATAAAAACGGCGCGCCGACCGAGATCGACGCGCTCAACGTAAGACCTGCGGAGACATAAGCTCCGCGGTCTTTTTTTATTCCTCTTTTCTCAGCGCCTCGATCGCGTCGCGCACGGGTTTTGGGATCGGCACGCCCATGAGCCCGAGGTTCTCGGTCAGGCTCACGGCCTCGTTCGCGAGAAACGCGATCACCGCGGCGTCGCGGATGAAGGCGCTGCCGAGAAGCAGGTCGAGGCGCGCCGCCACGAGCACGACGAGCAGCGCCCCGCCCTTGCCGATGAGGCCCTTGAGCCCGGCGCGGCTCTCAAGGCAGCCGCTTTCGCTCTTGGGCGAGCGGCGGAACACCCCCGCCACCACGAGGCCCGTGACGTAGTCGAGCCCCATGAAAATGAGCAGCGTGACGACGCTGTGGTCCCAGCCGCCGAAGAGGGACGCCACCGAAGCCCCGACGGCCCCGACGCACGCGAATATGATGTGCCGCATCATTCCGACTCCTCCTTCCCCGCCGCCGTGCGGATGATCGCACGCGCGTCAGAAGCCGTCACCTTGCCGTCGCCGTCTTTGTCCGCGGCCGCAAAAGCGAGGGGCGAAAGCGTTTCAAGCCCGACCGCCGCCCGGAGGGCGAGGCGCGCGTCCGCTGCGGTGATTGCGGCGTCACCGTCAACGTCGCCGTTGCCCGAGAGGCGGTCGAGGTTCTTTTGCACCTCGCCGCGGAAGGCCGTCCAGTGCGGCAGGATGTAGGCGGGGCAGAACTTGCCCGACCAGCGGTGGTGCGTGGTGAGGCGCTCTATCCCGAGCCCGTGCCGGTGCAATAGGATCGCCGCGAGCAGGGCGCCGCGGGCTTCGGCGGCCTTGTCGTGATCCTTGCCCGACCCGTCCATCACGATCTCCACGGCGAGGGACGTGCAGTTGCCCTTGCCCCAATAGCCGTCGGCGGCGTGGTAGCCCATTTCGTCCTCCCTGAGAAGCTGCCAGCAGTCGCTGTCGTCGATGTAGTAGTGGACCGAAACGCCGCCCATGTTGCCGTTAAACGTCGCGCGGGCGTACTGCTCGCTCTGGGTCGTGCCCGCCGCCGTGATCACACGGTCGGTGTTGTGCACGGTGACCCATTCGGGCTTTCCGCTCGTAAGCCGTCGGTTCGGCTTATTCTTGTTCCCGTCCGGGATGATTTTTTCTTTAATCTCAAGCCCGTATTCGTTTCGTACCTTATCCGGGTTTAAAAAAACAGCCATTTCGTTTTCCTCCTCAGTTGGAACCGTATCCGAGTTGGATCGGCGTAATTGTCACGCTGCCGTTTGAATACCAATATCCGACGATCAGATAAGGTCGGTCGCCCGCGCCGAAACTGGTTTCAAGCGGGCAAGAGAATTCTATCAGCGTTGAATTAAATAAACGCATACGGGCGACCGCCGTGCACGGCACGTTAAAAATGCTCGTGAACGACAGCCAGATCTCAGGCGTTTTTCCGGCGGTGACGGCGGCCATTGCGTCGGCAAATGTGCAGGATACGCCGCCGTGCGTCAGATTTGTCACCTCAAGCGTCGCTAAATTGAGGTCGCAGTTCACAACGTAGCTTTGGTCCTTGCCGTCTGCGTAGGCCGTAGTGGCGTAGTTTGCGAGGGCGGTATGTACGCCGCCGGAGCTTACGGGGTTCCCGCTTCCCGAAGCCGGCGCGCTGTCGACCGTCAGCACCGGAGGGATCTCCGTCAACGTCGGCGTCATGCCGTTCCCGATGGAATTCCACGAGACGTCAAGCACATAATCCTTTGCGCCCGATCCGCCGGTCGGATTGAATCTGACTGTGCCTGAAAAGTGCAAAACGTGTCTCGTCTGGGTGATGATCGGACCGGTTGTGACCGTTTTTTTATACCAACGGTACGGGATGTGGAATTTTTGATCTGCGTCGGCCGAATCTGTGAGAACGAGCTCGACTATGCGCCCCTCGTTGATACAGGCAAGCGCTCCGCTGACGTTGTTGACGTCGCCGGTGATACTCGTGATCGCCATCGTGGAAAGATTCAGCGTGGCCTCCACAAGGACCCGCTTGCCGAGGGCGTCGGTTTCCGCGTCGTATGCCGCAGAATCCACATAGGTTTTTACCGCCTTGGGGCTCGCGGTCTTCACATCGCTCGACGCGTCCGACGAGATGTCCGTGCTGATCGTCGGCACCGTCGGGATCGCCGCGTCCACATACGTCTTAACCGCCTTCGGGCTCGCGGTCTTCACGTCGCTCGACGCGTCCGACGAGATGTCGGTCGAGATCGTCGGTACAGTCGGGATCGCCGCGTCAACATATGTCTTGACCGCCTTCGGGCTCGCGGTCTTTGCGTCACTCGACGCGTCCGACGAGATGTCCGTGCTGATCGTCGGCACAGTGGGGATAGAGCCCGACGCTGCGAAGCTCTGCGCGTCCACCCACGTTTTCATCGCTTTCGGCGTCACAAGCTGATCGTCGCTTGAAATATCCTGCATAATTGTCGAGCTTTTCGAGCGCCTATAATCAACCAAAACGCTTGCGCCTTTCGGCGTAATCGTTTTTGTGTCGCTGTTCCTGTTGTTATAATAATCCGAGCTCGTAACAAGCTCCCGCACTGTCGGGATCGCTCCGTCAACGTATGTTTTGACTGCCTTGGGGCTTGCGGTCTTTGTGTCGCTCGAAGCGTCGGATGAGATGTTTGTCGAGATCTCCGGCACCGTCGGGATCGTCGGCGTATCGGTCAGGTCGTCATAGTCCCCTGAAAACGCCACCGCGGCGAGATCTTCGGTCTTCGCAAAACCCGTAAGATCCGGCTCGCCGATCCCGGCCACGGCCTCGTCCACGTAGGCCTTCGTGGCGTAGCTCGCGAGCGTGTTATAGAGCTTGCCGCTTTTTATCAGGTTGTTGCTGTTCTCCGTCGGAGAATTATCAAACGACAGCGTGTCCTGTTTGCCCGCGAGAGCGGTGTACACGCCGCCCGATTTCACGGGGTTCGCGCTGCCCGAGGTCGGCGCGTCGTCGAACGTGAGCGTTTCCTGGATCCCGCTCAAATCGCTGCTTGTCAGGAAACCGGAATCGTTCGTGAGGTCCGAGGTCTTCGTCGGGATCGCGGGCCTGTCCGTGAGGTCGTTGTAGCTGCCGCTCGTCGCCACGGCGGCGAGGTCGGCAAGGTCGGCCTTTTCATTGAGGCGCGCGGCGAGGCCGCCGAGCGTGTAAAACGTTTCGCCCGGGGCGGGCGCGCCGGACGCGTCGATGCTCTTTTCGACGTCGAACGCGAACACCTCGCTCTTGAAAACGCAGGTTTCGGTCCCGGCGACGGCCTGCGCGAGCAGCAGGCCCGACGCGTCGAGAAGGCTCGACGGCAGGGCGTAGTCAACTTCTCCGTCCGTCAGCGTAAGGGCGGAAGTCTCGCAGCGCCGCCCCGCGGGGGTGAGGAAGGCAAGACGTACCTCCGCCCCCGCCGGGAGCTCGTTTTCGCCGACGCTGAGTTTCAGCGCGTCGGCCTTGTGCGCGCCTTGCATCAGGCGCGCGCTAAGCAAAGTCAGTTCCATTTATCCTCCCTTCACCCCGCCAGCACGGCGAGGATCTGCTGCTTGCCCTCTTCGGTGAGCTGGCCGTAGCCCACCTGTCTGTCGAGGTAGCGGACGAGCCCCGCGCGCCCGCCGACGGCGTATGCGGCCTCGGCGCCCTTCTGGATCGAGGCGCCGATCTTCTGTTTGAAAACCCCGCCGTTCTGCGAAAACGTGCCGAGCAGCGAATAATCGCCGTATTTCGCCAGCGCGAGCGCCCGGTCAAGCAGATCCTGCCCGTAGAGGGACGAAACGTCCACGCCGAGATCTTCGAGGGCGGAGTAATCGCCGTAGCCGGCAAGGGTCCCGGCGGCGGACAACAGCTCGCGGTAAATAAGGTTTGACACGTCCACGCCGAGGTCGCTGAGACCGGAATAGTCGCCGTATTTCGCCAGCTTTTCGGCCTGTTCAAGCGCGTCGCGGTCCCTCAGAGCCGAGGCGTCCACCCCGAGGGCGGCGAGGTAGGAATAGTCGCCCGCCTTCGCCGCGTCGAAGGCGAACTGCAGCTCGTCCTGCGCGCGGCTGTAAGCCGTTTCTTCTTCGTCGTCGAGCAGCCCCAACAGCTTATACGCGGCGTCCATGCGCTGCTTTTCCTGCTGCAGGGCGATCGAATCGGCGTTCTGCGTCAGCCGTTCGAGCTCGAGATAGGCGTCGCTGACGCCTTTCATATAGTCGTTGTAGGCGGCGGTCGCCGCGGAGCTGGCCCAGCTCGAGCCGTAGCCGCCGGTGCGGGCAGACGCGAGCCCGAAGGCGTTTTTCGCCGCCAGAGCCGCGTTTTCGCCGGCGAAACGGAAATAGTCGTCGTAAAGGCGCGAGGTATCGGCGCCGACGCCCGCAGTGTCCGCGCCCGTGCCCAGAGCGCCGCCGAGCAGCGCCGAATACAGGCTCTCGCGCATCGTGACGTCGCTGCCGTCCGTTTTGCCCGAAAGCAGGGCATTCGCGTTCTCGTCCGGCAGGCCGGAGGCGCGCCGGTCGGCAAGGCGTGCGTCGGCGGCGGTCACCTTGCCGTCGGCGTCGAGGTCGGCGGTCTCGTCGTAAACGCCGTCCACGGCAAGGCGCAGAAGCTCAGACGGGGCGTATTTCTTTTTCATGCTTTTTTCATCTCCTCGAGTTTTCTGTCGATCGCGCGCAGCTTTGCCTCGATCGCGTCGAGGCGCTGCGACAGGCGCGTGAGCAGCGCCCAAAGGCGGGCAAGGCCCGCGTCGGGATCACGTGACGCCAAGGTCTCTCACCTCCCCGCCGCTCTGCGCTATCAGCTCCAGCGCGTGCACCGTGCACTCCCCCTCGCCTGAGAGGCGCAGCATCAAAGCGTCGGATTTCGGCGCGGGGGCGCGCAGGGCGAACGTGCCCGAAAACGCGCGCCTCAATGTGCCGAGCGGCCGCCATCTGCCGGTACTGCCGGCCTTCGCCTCGACCGAGAACCGCGCCCCCTGCGAAAGTTTGAGGCGCAGCGCGAGGCGCGTGAGTGTGAACGCGGGGTCGGGCGGCGTGAGGGGGCCGAGCACCGCGAACCACCCGACCTTCCCTTCCGGCACGGCGGTAAGCGTCAGCGACGTGCCCCACGGGCAGAGCGTTGCGGGCGAGGCGTCCGAGCGCGGCGAGACGAGGGTGTAAGCGTACCCGCCGCCGCGGCAGAAATAATAGTCCTGCGAAAAGAGGCGCACGAACGAAACTGCGTTCACATCGTTATCCTGCGTGTGCCAGAGCCCCGGCACGGGGTCGTAGAGATAAAGGCGCTTTTCATTCCCTCTCTCCGCAGCGAGCACGTAATTCCCGCCGACGAACGACGCGAAAACGTTTTTGAGGTCTGCGGTCTCGAAATCCCGGGGCCAGAAGCGCACCGAAGCGCCGTCGAAGACCGAAACGCCCCCGGACGAGAGATACACCACCTTGTCGGCGGTCGCCGCGACGCTTTGTTCGGCCCCCGGGCGCACGCCCGGCGCGGGCGTGACCGTGAGGCAGAAATCCCCCGGCGTGTAGCCCGAGACGCGAAGGACGCAGTCCTCCTTGAAGAACACGAGCTCCTGTCCGAGCTCGGCAACGCCCGTGAACGGGCCGGGCGCGCCCACGCTCACGGTCCAGGCGTCGGTCGAGATTCCCTCGAAATCGTACCAGCGCGTGGGGTCGCCGAGGGCGGAGGCGAAGATCTCGTTCACGCGCTGCCCGGCGGCGTTCACGCCCCAGCGGCAGCCCCAAAGGCGGTTGCCGTGCGCGATCGTGAGGTCGCAAACGGGCGACAGGCGTTTAAGGTGCGTATCCTCGCCGAGCTCGCCGCCGAGGATGAAGTTGCCTGTCACGAGGATGCGGTCGTCCTCGCGCTTGACGACGGTGAACTCCTCTTTGACGCGCGGGGCGTCGTAGGAATAGACGTCGAGGAGTATCCGGTCGCCGGGCGCGAGCCCCTGCCCGATCGTTTCGGCCTCGAGCATCATATAAAATTCGCCCTGCAGCTCCCACTTGCCGTCGGTGAAGTGATAATGGAGGAGCCGCCCGGACGAGGGGTCCACCCAGTCGGACCACTCTTCGGGGTCGATGGGGGCCGAGGCGTCAAGCCAGAAGGAGTGCGTTTCGAAGGGCGTGCAGTCCTCGTACACGGGCGTGACCTCTATGAGATTGAACGTGCGCTCGAACGCGAGGGGGATAAGCTCCGGCGCGTCGCCCCCGGTCTTCACGAACACGTTGTCGGGCGTGACGAGAAAGTCCGCCCCGAGCGGGGTCGCCCTGCGGTCGGCAATGCCGGACTTAAACGCCGACGGCGTGAGGCGCGCCCCGCGGTACCACACGCCGTTTTCGGTGCAAACGACGAGCGAGTCGCCGGCGGAGCAGACGTGCGTGACGGGCGAATCGAATGTGAACGAGCAGTTTTGCCCGGGCGCGAGGTACCTTGCGCGGCGCTTTCGCACAGAGAGCAGCGGGTAATCGTCGGCGCAGAGGTTGAGTTCCTCCGGGAACGCCCCCGCTCGCGCGCCGGGCTTCGCCTCGAGGCCGTAGAAGCGGGTATACCGCGCCGTCTTCTGCGGCGGGCGTCTGAGAGAAGGCAGCCTCATGCCGTCACCTCCGGCAGCTTCACGCGCGGGGACGAACGCTTTCTCGTCCGCAGCAGATAGATGGCGAGGGCGTCGTAGGCTTCGTTAAACACGGCCGCGCTGTTGAGATAGCGGTTCACGTCCCCCTGCAGGCGGTCGGTCTCGGCGGCGAGGAACTTGACGTAGAGGTCGTCGTAGGGGAAGGGCGCGAGCAAAGGCGTGTCGCCGGGGTCGTCGGCCGAGACGGGCCCCGTTTCGGCGGGGGCGGGATCGTAGCGCGAAAAGAGCTCGCGGCTGAGGCGCCCCTCGAGCGACGAGAGAAGGTCGCGCTTGACGGCATACGGCGCGGTGTTCGGATAGAGCTGATCGAAGCGCTCGATCGCCTGAGAGAGCGTCATGCGATCACCTCAGCCTTCCCGCGAGACCGCGTCGATGTACGAGTCCGCGGCGCGCTTCATCTCCTGCGACGCGCGCACCACGGCGGCGAAGGGCAGGGGCAGGGCCACGCTTTCGCCCTTGCGCACGAGCATGCGCCTGCCGTTCACGGCGACGTAGAGGGCGTCGTCGTGCTTCGATTCCTTCGGGATGAACACGGTCTCGAGCCCCTCCCGGAGGGCGGATTTGAGTTTTGACATGGGATCAGTCCTTTCTTTGATTGCCGCCTGCGGCGGCGGGTGCATGGGTGCACGGGTGCACGGGTGCACGGGAAAAGAATGCAAAATGCATAATACAAAATTGTATGAGAGGTGAGAAGTGAGGGGTGAGGGGTGAGAAGTGAGGGGTGAGGGGTGAGGAGTTTCGGAGCCTGCGGCTCGCATTATAAGGCGCGGAGAAGCCGACCGAACGGTAGGGGCGCAGACCCCTGCGCCGTTTACGGATAGCGCGCGAAGCGCGCCACCGCTAATAAACCCATTTATGATCTGCAAATCGGAACCCACCCCGCAGCGGGACGTGCGGACACCTGTCCTCGCATTAGATTCTAAAAAAGTTTTCCTCCACCGAAATGGAATATGCTTCGTCTGCGGCCCGTCGGTTGATTCAACAAACCGGTCGGTTTATTCAAGGTGCGCCCCTGCGGGGCGTCATCCGGATACGGCGCAGGGGTCTGCGCCCCTACCGTTCGGACCGTGACATCATCCCGTGCACCCGTGGGCCGTGCACCCGCGGCGCTCCCGCGCCGCATGCCCGCCGCCGGGGGCGGGGTCTCTCCCCCGCCCCGGCGGCTAAAATCAGTTCGCGACAGCCGTCATGGAGAAGGCCGAGCCGCTCTCGAAGCGGATCATATATTCCTCCAGAAGGCGTTTCGCGACCTTCGTGGCCTTCCAGCCGACGGAAGAGCGCTGGTTCAGGGGGTCGTTGCCGTAGCCGCACTGCTTGACGATGTGCTGGAGCCCGCCGCCCTCGACGTCGGTCACGCCGTAGGCGTTCTCGCCGAGAAACAGGGTGCAGAACACGGCGCTGCCGTCCTTGCCGCCGCCGAGGCCGCACACCACGGCGCCCTTCGCGAGGCTCGAGATCGCGGTCTGCACCGTGAGCGTGGACTGGCCGGAGCCCGCGGTGATCGCCGTGATCTTGTTCGCGACGCCGCCGATATAACAGTCGATCGAGAGGTCCGACGCGGAGGCGAGCTCCTCCTCGACCACGACGGAGGTGGTGGACGATTCGATTGCGGTCTTCACGGTCAGGCGCGGATAGCCGCCCGCGATCTCGGCGGGGGCGAAGATCTTGGCCTCGGTGGATTCGACGAAGCGTACGCCGCCGAGGGTGCCGATCTCGCCCTTGAGCAGATTCTCGGGACTCACGTATTTCGCCACGCCGATCCACTTGTCGCCGGCCTCCTGCATGAGGTCGTAGGCGACGTAGGGGTGCACGATCGCGACGTAGCTGCCGTTGATCTTGGGGGCGTTCACGGCCTTGAGCTCGGCCGCGGCGCGGAACACGTCCTTCACGCGCAGCTTGCAGGCGGGGGTGATGTCGGTGCGCAGGCTGATCTCGGTCTCGGTGCCGTTTTCGACCTTGGGGGCGTACATCACGTTCGTGCCGCCCACGAGCTCGTTGCGCACCACGGTGTCGAGCGTGAGGCCCGCCTGGGCGGCGAGCTCCTTGGTGGCCTCGATGATCGTGTTGTCAACGGCCGTGAGCTCGAGCATGTCGGTCTGCTCGATGTAGTCGCCGTACTGGTCCACGGTGCACGACACGCCCGTGACGTTCAGCTTGTTGCCGGCGGGCGTGACGCCCTCGGTGATGGCGGTGAGGGCTTTGGGCAGCTTCGAGAAGCGCCTGAACTCGATGGTCTTGCCGCCGTTTTTGGGGATGGGGCGCTTTTGCCCGAACTGCTCGTGCACGAGGTTCGCGCCCGCGAGCGTGATGAGCGTCTTGTCGTAAAACGCCTTCATCTCGGCCGACAGGGCTGACGCGTCGGTCACGGAGCCGTTTTCCACGGTGCCGGCGGTGGTGTTGAGCACCTGCCCCGCGCCGAAATGCGTCAGCGTCAGGGCGGCGCCCGGGTTCATGGTTTCGTTCATGGATTGTCCTTCCTTTCTTTGATTCTTCAAGGCTTTTTCGCCTCAAAAGCTGATTTTCGCGCCCCTGCCCACCGAATCGAGAATGCGCAGGATGTCGCGTTCGGTCAGGTCCTTGACCTCGCGGTGCGGGATGCTGGCGGCGCGGTCGAGCACCGCGTTCTCCTGCACGCGGGAGGGTTTTTCGCGCGGGACGGCCCCGGCGCGCTTGCCGGTCTCGGTGGCGGCCCAGCGCATCGCCTCGCGCAGAATTTCGGGCAGGTGCACGGCCTCGTAGGCGCGGCGAAGCGTGATCCCGGCCTTCAGAAGGTCTCTGAAATCACGGTTCCCTTTGAGCTCGTTTTCGAGCGAAAACGCGGGATAGATCTCTTTGACCGCTTCGCTCTCGCGCGCCCAGTCTTCGCGGATCTTCTGCACCCGGCGCGACACGAGCCGCTCGTTGACGGCGTCAGCGGCGCTTTCGAGGGCGGGGTCGACGGGGGCGGGGGCGCTTTCCGGTTCGCTCTCGCTTTGCGCCGCGGCGGGCCGATCGTTTGCCGCGGCGCTTTCCTCTTCAGGTTCCCGCGCGTCGGTTTGGGTCGTCTGCGCCGTGTCCGCGCTTTCGGCGGCGGGCGCGATCGTTTCGTTCATGGTTCTTCCTCCTTTTGACGTTCCGGCAGTGCTTCTTCGGTCACGGCGAGGTGCGCCGGATACAGCCCCGCGACCGTTTGGAGCCCCGCGAGCGCCGTCTCGAACGCCCCGGCATAGACGGCGGGGTCGCCGGAGACCGCGAGCGACAAGAAGCCCTCGCGCACCTCCCGCCGGAAGCCGGTCGTTTTTCTCTGCGCCGCGAGGGAAGCGAGGCGCGCATCGAGCGCCATGCACAGAGCCGACACCCCCGCGCACACGACGTCGCGCCCCGGCGGGGCGTTTTCGGCGTGGCCCGCGCAAACGAAGGTCCATTTTTCCGGCGCGCGGACGAATTTTGCCGCGATCACGGAGCGATCCCCGCCCCGGGCGTCTGCCCGAGCGTGCCGTGGCGGCGGCCGTTTTCTTCGATCAGGTGCCTCAGCTTCTCTTTGTCGTCCACGTCGAGGATCTCGAGGCAGGCGAGGCTCTCGACCGCCCGCGCGGGGTCGAAGAATCCCATGTTATAAAAGCTGATCGCGTCGGCGTTCTGCCCGGCGCGGGAATACGCCGGCTGCTTTTCGGCGCGCACCGTGAGGTCGAACACCGGCACGCGCGGGGCGAAGTCGAGACCGAAATCCTCGGCGGGCGGTTTGCCCTGTAATGCCGAATTGTCGTAGGACAAAAAGCGCCAGCTCCCGTCCTCCCCCAAAACGCGCATGGCGCGCGACGCGGAATAGAACTGCCTGATCAGCTCGAGCACGAGGGCGCACACCGCCGAAAACGCGCGGTAGGACGCGCCGATCATATCGCGCGAGAGCTTGCTGCCCGCCTCCTGCAAGGCCGTGATCGCCACGCCCGAGGTCACGCCGCCCGCCACGCTGCCGGCCTGAAAATCGCGGTTGCCGCTGGTCTCTTTGAGCTCGGAGATCTTGTTGTTGAGGACGGTGAGATACACCGGCGACAGGGGCGCGCTGCTTATCTCCCTGATCGAATCCTCGCCGAGGGACGAGCCCGACACGTGCACGAAATCGCGGCTGAAATCGGCGAACTCCTCTTCGTTGATCGCGCCCTCGTTGCGGGTGAAATAGCGGCGGCGCGCGCCGAGGCGGGCGGAGCGCACGATCTCGTTGTCGAGGATGTCGATCTCCTCCTGCGCGCCCTTCATCACGTCGATGAAGCCGAAGCCCACGGGCGTGCCGCTCTCTTTAAAGAGCGGGTCGAACACGAAGGGATACTGCCCGTGGTCGTACCAGCCGCGCTCACAGAGCTCGTCGTCGTTTTCGCTGGCGTAGAGCACCTCGTCGCCCACGAACTTGCAGTAGTGGAGCGTCTCGCCGAATTTGCCGCGTTTTTTGTAATACCAGTCGATCACGGCGCTTTTGCCGGCGGTATCCACCTGCTCGTCGAAGACGTACGACAGCCCGCCGCCCGAGAGCTTGCCCTCTAAAAACGGATACTGCTCGGTGAGCACGTCGTTATCTACGTTTTCGACGACGAAGAGGTTGCGGCTCTTCTGGATCTCGCGCACGCCGGGCTCCCAGAAGATCGCGTGCAGGTCCACCGAGCGCACGCTCACGTCGCCGATGCCGCCCGCGGCGGCGGGGTCCCACTGGACGGCGTAGACGGCGGTGCCGGTTTTGAGCTTGCTCCACGCGGCGTCGGAATACACGCCCGGCCAGTCGCAGCGCTCGAGCACGGCCGGGATCACGGACGAGAGCGCCTCGGCGGCGGGGGCGTCGCTTTTTTCACGCGGCAGGACGGTGCAGCGCGGCAGGGCGTCCATGAAGTCGGCGTGCTTGTTCACGATCGAGTGGAACAGCCACGCCGAGGGGCGGTTCTCGCGGCCGTTCTCGGCGCGCAGCTGCTCCCAGTGCCGCAATCGGAACCAGCGCTCGTTCTCGGTCACGCGCCGCTCGAGGTTCGCCTTCGCGGCGGCGTATTTGTCGAGCACCGCCCGCGCCGCGCGCACCTCCTCGGCGCCGACGCGCTTGCCGGCGCCCGTGCGCTTTTGCGCCTCCGGCTCCTTTCGCCGGAGCGCGGAAAAAATGGGGTCGTTCATATATGTCCTCCTTTTGATTTGGGGTCGGGTGGGGAAAAGGGGCCGGAGGCCGGAGGCCAGGGGCCAGGGGCGCGGCGCAGCCGCGCGGGTGCACGGGGAAAAATGCAAAATACAAAATACAAAATGAATTTGCGGGGTCTCGCAGGGGCGCAGGAATGTTCAAACGGCAGCGCGTCCCTGGCCTCCGGCCTCTGGCCCCTGGCCCCTATCGTTTATAAAGATCCAGCGGATCATCCCCGCGGGCCGCGGCGGAGGTCGGCAGGCGGGGCGTGATGGGGCGCGACATCGCAAAATACCGGAACGAATCGGCGAAATGGTCCTCGCCCGTGGTGTCGAGGTCCTCGGGGTTGACAGCCGAAAACTGCAGATCCGGCAGGGTGCGGATCGCGTCGCGGCAGGTCTCGAAGAAATACACCATCGGGTACCCCTCGTCGTCGAACGACAGGCGGTAGTGGCACTGCATCCAGCCCGGCACGCGCTCATTGTCGCCCTTGTCAAAATACACGCCGTGGCGGTCGGCGAAGTCCACGATCGCGTCGCCGCGGCTGCGGTCCCAGATCGAGGGGTCGGCCACGCCCGTGATCCTGCGCCCTTTGAGCCAGCGGTGGCTGCGCTCGAGCGAGGCGATCTCGGAAAAGATGCGGTCCGGGTGCCATTTGACGCCCTCGTTGGCGGTGCCGGTGCAGCCGTAGAGCTGCAATATGAGATAGGCGCGCCCGTCGAAATCGATCGCCCACCAGTCGCACGAAAAGGGCCGCGCGAAGCCGAAATCGAACGAGCGCACGATATTCCACCCGTCCGGGATCTCGAACGGGGCGATCACGTGCGTATTCCGGCGGTCGATGTAGTGGTCGGGGTCGTTGCGGAACTCCTCGAAAAACTGCCCCTCGAAGATCGTCCAGTCGCCCTCGAGCCACGCGCGCCTCAGCTTCGGCGGCAGGGCCTCGAGCCGCGCCACGTAGTCGGGGTCCGATTCCATCAGCGCGAGGTTGTCGGTCACGCGGCTCTCGACGAAGGCGTAATCCGCCGCCGTTTCGCCCGCGCGGTAGAGCCTGTCCACGAACAGGCGCTTGACGTAGCCGTGCCCCACGCCGCCCGGGTTGCAGGTGAGATAAATGCGCTTCGGGAAGGCGTTCACGCCGCGCACGCAGGCCTTGAAACGGTCGAACTGCGCCTCGGTGAACTGCGTGGCCTCGTCGATGAACAGCACGTCCACCTCGGTGCCCTGATACTTGTCGAGGTCCTTTTCGGTGGCGGCGAAGCGGAACAGGATCATGCTGCCGTTACGGAAACGGAACTCCTTGACGGTCTCTTTGTACACCGCGGCGTCGCCGACAATCCCCTTCATCGGCAGGATGTGGTTGGCCCTGAGCTCCGGATAAGAGCGGCGCACGATCATGATGCGGATGCCGGGGTACCTGAGCGCCAAAAGCAGCGCCTTGGTGCGCACCGCCCAGCTTTTGCCGCCGCCGCGGGCGCCGCCGAAGGCCACGTATTTGTGGCGGTCGAGCAAGAACAGGCGCTGCCGCGCGTTCGGCGGATCGATGGGGAGGATCATAGAGGTGGCTCCTTTCTTTTGCCGCCTGCGGCGGCGGGTGCACGGAAAAAATGCAAAATAAAAAAATAAAAAATTGAGAGACCAGAGGCCAGAGGCCAGGGGCCAGGGAAGGAAGGGGCGCAGGTGTCCGGTGGACACCTCTGCCGAAAGCAGAAGCGCCGACCGAGCCGGCAGGCGAGACCATCCGCCCTTACCTATCATAAAAGACAGGTGGAGGAGGGGGGGGATGTTTTCCGGTAGCGCCGCGCATCCCTGACCTCTGGCCTCTGGCCTCTGGCCTCTGGCCCCTGGCCTCCGGCCTCTGGCCCCTGACCTCTGGCCTCTGGCCTCTGGCCTCTGGCCTCTGGCCTCTGGCCCCTGGACACTGGCCTCTGGCCTCTGGCCTCTGGCCTCTGGCCTCTGACCTCTGGCCTCTGACCTCTGGCCTCTGACCTCTGACCTCTGGCCCCTGGCCCC
>JAFZOL010000034.1 GCA_017550625.1 Clostridia bacterium
CCGAAGGAGCCGATAGAAGAAGCGGTCCTTGACGTTGTGACACAGCGGATATGGGACGAAGAACAAATACAAGAATATGTTCGAGCTGCGGAAGAAGCGATACGTCTGCATGAGCAGGATCCGCGCATTGAAGAGCTTCGCAATGAGATAAAAATCCATTCCGAAAAGAAAAAGAGAGCTATGCAGTGTTATCTTGATACTGCTGATCAGGAATGGTATGATTTGAGCAAGGATGAGGCGCGAATCATTAAGGAATGCGAATCTGAGCTTGAGACAAGGATCCGTCAGGATAACGCTCCGAAAGCAGCGGCAGATTTTCTTGCCCAACTGCAAGAGATCCGCGAGGTTTGGAACTCCATGCTCGTGACGGATGAGGGCAGAGAGCGTATCATTCAGACGTACGTTGAACGGATCGACGTATACGATCCTTTACCTGATGATCCGGGGCATTGCACCATTGATGTGATCGTTCGGATCAATCCCAACGGTGCAAGTTCTGAAGAGGTCCGATCCGAGATAAAATGCTCTGTTCGGAATTTTCAAGAACCGGGTCACCACCAAAAAAGCCCTTTTATCTTCGGATAAAAGGGCTTTTTTGAACGATGTGTTCCGCTCGCGCGGAACGTGATGTGTCTTCGACGTGATGCGCACTTCGTGCGTGATGTGTGCCTTCGGCACGTGAATGCGGAACACATCACATCACTGCGACCGCAGGGAGCAGCATCATTTTGCCGCAGACATAGCCTCACTTGCGCCGTCAGGCGCAAACATCACTGAGAAAGTGCGAAGCGTCGAATGCCCCCCGCGCTGCGCGATCATCCCGTTCTCCCGTTCGCCCGATTTTCACAAAGTTTTCGTTTTTTCGCTTGTATTCTTCCCGCCGGTATGGTACAGTAAAGAAAAAGGGACGACGGAGGGGACGACTGTATGAAAATCACCTTCATGGGCGCGGGCAGCACGGTGTTCGCGCGCAACGTGATCGGCGACTGCATGTGCGCCGAGGCGCTCAGGGACAGCGTTTTCGCGCTCTACGATATCGACGCGAAACGCCTCGAAGAGAGCCGCGCGATCCTCGAGGCCATGCGCGTGGCCAAAGGCGGCTACGGCAAAATAGAGTGCTACGTCGGCGTCGAAAACCGCAAGGATGCGCTTCGCGGCGCTTCGTTCGTGGTCAACGCGATCCAGGTGGGGCTCTACGATCCCTGCACGATCATCGACTTCGAGGTGCCGAAGAAATACGGCCTTCGGCAGACCATCGCCGACACCCTCGGCATCGGCGGCATCATGCGTGCGCTGCGCACGATCCCGGTGATGAAGGACTTTGCCGACGACATGGCCGAGGTGTGCCCCGACGCGTTGTTCCTCAACTACACGAACCCCATGGCGATGCTCACGGGCTACATGCTGCGCTACACCCCGATCAAGACCGTCGGCCTGTGCCACAGCGTGCAGGTCTGCTCCGAGAGCCTGCTCAGGGACCTCGGCATGGAGGATAAACTCGAGGGCCGCAAGGAGCTCATCGCCGGCATCAACCACATGGCGTGGCTCATCGACCTGCGCGACAAAAACGGCGTTGACCTCTATCCCGAGGTGCGTAGCCGCGTGGACGATTATCTCGCAAGGCCCGACGCGCACAACAAGGTCCGCATGGAGTATATCAAGCATTTCGGCTACTACGTCACCGAGTCGAGCGAACACAACGCCGAATACAATATGTTCTACATCAAGTCCCGCTATCCCGAGCTCATCGAGCGGTATAACATCCCGCTCGACGAATACCCGCGCCGCTGCGTCAACCAGATCGAACGCTGGAAGAGCGAATACGCCGAGATCCTCGAGACCGGGATCAAAGAGCACACCCGCACCAACGAATACGCCTCGCGCATCATGGAGGCGGTCGTCACGGGCGTGCCGTTCCAGATCGGCGGCAACGTGCTGAATTCCGGCCGTCTGATCACGAACCTGCCCGACGACGCGTGCGTCGAGGTGCCGTGCCTCGTGAACGCCCACGGTGTGAACCCCTGCTGCGTGGGGGCGCTGCCCGTGCAGTGCGCCGCCATGAACATGACGAACATCAACGTGCAGCTGCTCACGATCGAGGCCGCCGTCACCCGCAAGAAGGACCACATCTATCAGGCGGCGATGCTCGACCCGCACACCGGCAGCGAGCTCGACGTCGACACTATCAAAAAGATGGTCGACGACCTCATCGAGGCGCACGGCAGCTTTTTGCCCGCCTACCACTGATCCGAAAGGGGAGCGTTTATGAAATCCGCAAAGCTTTATTTCAAATACGGCGCCATGGGCTCGTCCAAAACGGCGCAGGCGCTGATGACGCGCTTCAACTATGAAGAAAAGGGCTCGAAGGTCTGGCTCATCAAGCCCTCCACCGACGACCGCGACGGCGCGAACATCCTGCGCTCGCGCATCGGCCTTGAGGCCGAGGCCGAGATCATCACGCCCGAGATGAACGTCAAGGGCATCTTCGAGGTCATGCGCATGGACGGCGCGAACTACGAGGTCATCATCTCGGACGAGGCGCAGTTCTTCACCGAAGAGCAGATCTGGCAGCTCCGTGAGATCGTGTCGGACTACGACATCCCGGTGTTCTGCTTCGGCCTGCGCACCGACTTTCAGTGCCGTATGTTCCCGGGCAGTAAGGCGCTTCTGCAGCTTGCCGACGACATCATCGAAATAAAGTCGGTGTGCAACTGCGGGCACAAGGCGTTCGTCAACGCGCGGTTCGACGAAAACGGCAAGGTCACGATCGAGGGCCCGCAGGTCGCGCTCGGCGGCAACGACCGCTACGAGAGCATGTGCTGGACCTGCTGGCGCAAGGCGCTCAAAGAAAACGGCTTCGAGAACGTGAGAAGCTTCTGATATTCTTCCAAAAGCTGTATATTGCATAAAAACTTGGTCCGGAATGTTGCATTCCGGACTTTTTTATGTTATGATAATAAGGATTGTAAGTCCATTTTGTCAGGAGGGTAATATCTATGCCGAATTTCTATGATCTGATCCCTTCGCAGCTGAATATGTACCTGATGGTCAAATTCAGTCCGCACAAGCAGATCGTGCAGATCCCCACGTCCTTCGCCATCGACAAGGATATCGATTTCGACCTGCTCACGAAGGCGCTGAACATCGAATACCAGCGCAACGACTCCCTGCGCCTGCGTTTCAAGCAGACCAAGGGCAAGCTCAAACAGTATTTCCTTGATTCCTACCGCGTCGACAGCGTGCCGATCCTGCATTTCTCTTCCGCCGAAGAGCAGGACGCCTTCTTCGCAAAGGATGCGCAGACCCCGGTGAGATTCCTGAAGGACGAGATTTTGCGCATCTATTTCTTCGTCGCGCACGACGGCAAAAAGGGCGTTTACCTCTGCTGCTCGCACCTCGCGATCGACGCGATGGGCATGATGGTGTTCTTCTACGACCTGCTCGGCGTGTATAAGGCGCTCCTGAAGGGCGAAGAGATGCCCGCGCCGCTCTATTCCTATGAGGAATACATCGTTTCCGAGCTCGAGAAGTCCACGAACGAAAAGCGGCTCGCCAAGGGGCAGGCGTTCTACGCCGAGTATTTTGCCAAGGGCGGCGAGCCCTTCTACGCCGGCGTGCACGGCCCCGCCCTGCTCGAGAAAGAGCGCAAAAAGACCGGCAACCCCGATCTTCACGTCACGAAGGCTGCCTACGCGCCCCAGAACTCCAAGGCCAAGGTCATCGCGCTCGGCATCGACAAAGAGAAGACCCAGAAGATCTTCGATTTCTGCCGCGCCAACAACGTGGCGCCCGAAAGCCTGTTCACCTTCGCCATGCGCACCTACTGCTCGGCAATCAACTACCGCACCGAGGACGTGTTCTATAACCTGATGTGCTCGAAGCGCGTGTCCTACAAGGATATGCGCACCGGCGGGTGCATGGCGCAGACCCTGCAGGTCCGCACCCTGATCCCCGAAACGGCGACGTTCATGGAGGGCCTCGACGAGATCTTCCGCGTGCGCACGGCCCTGTACCGGCATCTGAGCTATCCGTTCATCTATGCCCGCGGGATGCTCATGAAGATGTATAACCACGCCACCACCGAGGGCGTCGCGGCGTTCATGTTCTCGTGGCTGCCGATCCCGGTGGACCAGCTCGGCGAGCTCGGCCTCAAGGTGGATTTTAAGACCTATAACCTCGGGCATTATTTCAACCCGCTCTACGCGATCTGCTATCCCGATCCCGAAACGGGCGGCGTGATGATGCACTATATGTACCGCGTCAAGATCGTCACGCCCGAAGAAGTGCGGCTGCTGCATGAGAACATGGTGGATATCATCATGAAGGGCATCGAAGCGCCCGACACCACCATCGGCAAGCTGATGGACGAGGTCGAGGCCGAATAAAGGAGGCAACACAGTGCTGACGAAACAGGAGAAAAAAGAACTCGCGGTCATCCGCCACCAGGTCCACATGATGGGCGAGCTGCTCACGCTCAAAATGATCATCGACCGCATGGAGGTCTACGGCGAGCGCATCTGCATGGTCGAGAAGCGCAAAGAAGAGATCATCCAGCACTCGGTCAACGATTTCCGCGCCGACGTTTTCGCGCTGGGCACGGCGCTGCTGAAACACGGCTTCAAGGGCAAGCACCTCGGCATCATCGCCGAAAACTCCTACGCGTGGGTCGTCACGTTTTTCGCCGTCACCTGCGGCGTGGGCGTGGTCGTTCCGATCGACAAAGAGCTCGACGACGAAACGATCTCTCTGCTGCTCAAAAAGGCGGACGTCGAGGGCGTGTTCTTCTCAAAAATGTACCAGAAGAGCGCGAAATACCACATGGAGCACGACGAGACCTGCCCGGTCGGCGTCTGCTTCAACAAGGAATACCCCGAAGAGAACATCCTCAATTACGACGCCCTCGTGGCCGAGGGCAAGGCGCTCGTGGCCGAGGGCGACCGCAGCTATATCGACATCGAGGTCCATAAGGACGATCTCGCCGCCATCGTGTTCACGTCGGGCACCACCGGCGTCAACAAGGGCGTCATGCTCACCCACGGCAATTTCGCGCAGAACGCCGACGGCGTGCTCGAATCCATCCCGCCCGAGTATTCGTCCATCAGCCTTTTGCCGATGAACCACGTCTACGAGCTGTCGTGCAACATCCTCACGGCGATCTACATGAACGCCACGATCTATATCAACGACAGCCTCAAGAATTTCCAGAAGAACCTGCAGCTCTTCAAGCCCGACGCGATGGCCGTCGTGCCGCTCGTGATCGACACGATCTACAACACGATCTGGAAGACCGCCGAGCAGACCGGCCGCACCGAGGTGCTCAAAAAGGGCATCAAGATGTCGAACGCCCTGATGAAGGTCGGCATTGATATCCGCCCGAAGCTTTTCTCGCAGATCGCCGAAAAGTTCGGCGGCAAGTTCCCCACCTTCTCGTGCGGCGGCGCGCCCTCGCGCATCGAATACGTCAAGTGCCTGTGCGACATCGGCTTCAATATCTATAACGGCTACGGCCTCACCGAGTCGAGCCCCACGGTCACCTTGAATCTCGACGTGCGCGGCAATCCCGACTGCGCCGGCAAGGCGTTCCCGAAGGCGAAGTTCACGATCCACGAGCCCGACAAAGACGGCGTCGGCGAGATCTGGATCAAAGGCGAGAACGTGACGCAGGGCTACTATAAGGACGAGGAGGCCACCAAGGCCTCGTTCGAGGACGGCTGGTTCAAGACCGGCGACTACGGCCGCGTCGACGACAAGGGCCTGCTGTATATCGTCGGCAGAAAGAAGAACCTCATCATTCTCGACAACGGCAAAAACGTCTTCCCCGAAGAAGTCGAGGCCTTCTGCATGGAGCACATCGACTACATCCACGAGGTTGTGGTGTTCGAGGGCGAAAAGCCGATCAACGGCCGCCCGCAGAAGATCATCGTGGGCGCCTTCCAGGTCGATCCCGCCGACTTCCCGGAGATGAGCGAAGAGGAGCTCAAGCAGAAGGTGAGCGACGACGTCACCGCCGTCAACAAGCTCCTGCCGGGCTATAAACGCATCAACGACGTATTCGTGTCCACCACCGAATTCGAGATCAATTCCACCCGCAAGGTCATCCGCAAAAAGGTGGAGGACCGCTATTACGAAAGCCTGAAAAACGCCTGATCAAGGAGGAATATATAATGCTTGAAAGAATCAGAAACATCATCTGCGAGTTCGTCGATATCGACCCCGAAGAGATCACCCTTGAAACCAACATCCGCAAGGATCTCGGGCTCAACTCGCTCGAGCTCGTGAATCTCGCCGTCGAGATCGAAGAGGAATTCGACGTTGAGATCCCCGACCGCGAGGCTATGGGTCTCGAGACCGTCGAGGACGCGATCCGCATCATCGAGGAATACATGGAATAAGGAGATCCCGAAAAGCAGCCGGCTTTACTACCGGCTCTTTTCGTATCGGGTATGAAGATCGTCAGGATCAGCGTCGGGCAGTTTACCGACGCGCAGTTTGCCGAAGGGTATCTGCATATGTCGCCCGCGCGGCGCGAAAAGTGTGACCGTTACAGGCGCGAGATCGACCGAAAGTGCTGCATCGCCGCCGACATGGCTGTGAGAAACGCGCTCTCGGCGCGCTTCGGCGTGTCCCCGGCTGAGATCAATATCCGCGTCACGCCCGAAGGCAAGCCTTACGCGCCCGATTTCCCGGTCCGGTTCTCCTACGCCCATTGCGAAGGCGAGATCGTGCTGGCGCTCGGCGAGCGCGAGGTCGGCGCGGACATCGAGCGCGTGCGCCCCGTGTCGCCCCGCATCACGCGGTATTTCTGCTGCGACTCCGACCTTGTTTACGTCTTCGGCGCGCCCGCCGCGCCTGAAACCGACCCGATCGAAGATCCCGAAGTTCTTTCGCGCCTGTTTGAAGTCTGGACCTTCAAAGAGGCGCTCGGCAAGGCGTGGGGCACGGGCCTTACCAAAGAGACCAAATACGCCCCCTTTAACGACTACCCCAAATATCTCGCGCGCGAAGGGGACTTCGCTCTCTGCGCCTATGAATGTGAGGAAAACGCATGAACACCGGTTTTGAGCCCTGGATCCTGATCGCCGCAGCCGCCGTGCTGGTCGTTGCGGCTGTGATCATTCTGGGCGTTGTGTTCACCAAACGCCTCAACAGCGACAGGCCCAGCGAATCCGATATCGCGGGCAGGCGCGGCGAGGAGCTCGCGATGAACGCGATCGTGCGCGTTTTGCGCGAGGGCGACCGCCTGTTCACGAACGTGCCTGTGGAATACGAGGGCAAGGTCACCGAGCTTGACAACGTGATCGTGAATGAAAACGGCGTATTCATCATCGAGGTCAAAAACTATTCCGGCAGGCTCGAGGGCTCCGTCAACGACTTCGAGTGGAAAAAGTTCCATCGCAGCAAGGGCGGCAAGACCTATATGAAGATCGTGAAGAACCCGATCAGGCAGGTCAAGCGCCAGATCTTTCTCCTGTCTCACTATTTCAAGAGTCAGGGGCTGAACGTCTGGATCAGCGGCTACGTCCTCCTGCTCGAGGATAACGCCCCCGTGAAGAGCGACATGATCCTGTCGAACGCCGACGCGATCGACCGCGCGATCCACCGCAAAACGCCGAAAGCCCCGGACCTGCGCACCACGCGCCTCGTGTCGCATCTGCTGTCGGGGCGCGAGATCCCGAAAGAATAATAATCCGCAACGAAAAAAAGAACCGTCGCCCGACGGTTCTTTCTTTATGCCTTTTTCTTATTCCACGGATTTGAGGGATTCCACCATGTCGATGCGCCTGGTCTTCTTGCGCAGCAGCAGGTTCACGGCGGCGATGATCGCCACGGTGATCCCCACCGCGAGGGCGTATGCCCACCAGTGGATCTCCTGTCCGTACATGACCGTATCGATGGCGGTGTAGGTGATGAGAAGCTTGTGCAGCCCGATGCCGAGGCCCACGCCGCACAGGATGCCGAAGAACGACACCATCATGTTCTCGCGCAGGATATACCTGCCCACCTCGCTCTCGTTGAAGCCCAGCACCTTCAGGGTGGCGAGCTCGCGCGTGCGCTCGATGATGTTGATGTTCGCGAGGTTATAGAGCACCACGATGGCGAGCACGAGGGCGGATACGAAGAAGATCACGATGACGAGCGACAAAGCGTTCGTGATCTCGCCGATGCTCTTGGTGGTCTCGCTCGTGAACGCCACGGTGGTCACGCCGGTCTGGCGCATAAAGTCGGTGGCAAGCAGGCCCTTGAGCGCGTCGAGCTCCGATCCCGTCGTCGCCTTCAGGCTCTCCGACAGCGTGCCGATCGCGTAGCCGAACACCGGCGCCTCGCCCACGGTCTTCTGATAGAGGGCGGGGGAGAGGAAGATATAGTGGAAGGTGTAGTTCTCGGCGATCGCCGCCACGGGCACCTTATACACGTTCCCGGCGGCGTCGGTGAACGAGATCTCGTCGCCGACCTCGGTTTTCGTGTCTTTGGCAAGCTTTTCGGTGATGATCGCCCCGTCGTCGGTGAGCGTGTAGGACGTCTCTGGCGCCTTGCGGTCGTGCAGGGCGAAGAAATCCGTCAGCCGCTCGGGGTTCTCGGGCACGAGGACGTAGGTCTCGAGCTTCTTGCTTGCCCGGTCGCTGAAGGCGTTGGTGCTCTTCATCGAGATGAGGTTCATCGAGGCCACTCTCGCGTCAAGCGACACGGCGGTGTATTCGGTCGTGTGCACGGGCGTGGTCTGCGGGTTGTCGAACACCACCTGGAGGTCGTATTTCGAGATCGCGTCGGCGCCGTCGTACTGCTTGCCCTTGATGGCGGAGATGGAGTTATAGAACCCAACGCTGCCGAGCAGCATGGCGGTGCACCCCGCGATGCCCACGAGCGTCATAAAGAACCGGCTCTTGTTGCGGAACAGGTTTCTCAGCGTCACCTTGCGCGAGAAGCTCAGGCTCCTCCAGATGAAGGGGATGTGCTCCAGCAAAATGCGCCTGCCCTTTTTCGGGGCCTTCGGGCGCATCAGCTTCGCGGGGGCGAGGCGCAGATTCCCGAGCACCGCGAGCACTGTGACCACCACGGTGGACAAAAGCGCGATCGCGAGGCCCACGACGGCCCAGTTGACCGGGAACGAGTATTCCATCGCCGGCAGATCGTACATGATCGAATAGGCCGCCGATACCGCCATCGGGATGAGCCGATAGCCGAGCCCCATGCCGAGCGCCGCGCCGAGAAGCCCGGCGAGCAGGGAATAGAGCACGTATTTCATCAAGATCGAGCCGTTGCGGTAGCCGAGCGCCTTATAGGTGCCGATGAGCGTGCGGTCCTCGTCCACGAGGCGCGTCACGGTGGTGAGCACTACGAGCGAGGATATGATGAAGAAGAAGATCGGAAAGATGTTCGAGATGACCTCGATGTTCGCCACGGCCTGCCCGTAGCCGGTATAGCCGGGCGTGTCGCCGCGGTCGTAGATATCCCACTCCACGTCGTCGAGCTTGGCGTATAAGAGCTTCGCGTCGGCGAGCTTCGATTTCGCGTAGGCGAGGCCCGTTTCAAGCTGCGCCTCCACCGACGCCTTCGTGGCAAGGGCGGTGTCGAGCTGGGCGGGAGCGGCCTGCAGCTGCGCCTGCAGCTCCTTGAGCTGGTTCTGCGCTTCCAGCTTTTTGATCGTCGCCTGCAGGTTCGCGTCCTGCAGCTTCACGCCCATGTTCTGCAGCACCTGTTCATAGGTCCGCAGGGCGTTCTCGGCGTCCGAAAGCGCCACCTGCGCCTGGTTGCTCTGGATCGCGGCGGTCTCGAGCTCGAGCTTCTTTTCGTCGAGGATCGTCTTTTGCGCGGCGAGCAGGGCGGTTGCCTCGTCGAGCTTCTGCTGCTGCTTTGCAAGCTCCGCGGTCTCCTGTTCGATATAGGGCTCAAGGTTCGCGAGCACTTCGGTCGCGAGCCCCTGGGCTGACATGCCCCGGATCGTGTTATAGAGCTCCGGGTTGGTCGTCTGGATGAGCGTGAGAAGCGACTGCGCCTGCTCGTTCGACATGTTTGAAACGCCCATGTCCTCCACGCGCTGCATCATGCTTTTCGCTGCTTCGAGCATGCTCTGGGTGTTTTCAAGCTGGGCGCGCGCGCTTTCCAAAGACGCGACCTTGCTGTTGTATTCCTGCAGGGCGTCGTCGTAGGCGGCGGAATTCGCCTGCAGCTCCAGCGCTTTCTGATTGTACTCGGCCTTCGCGTTGTTGAGCGCCGCGCTCTGCTCGGAATACTCCGTGATCGCGTTCTGATAGGCTTCTGTGTTATACTGCAGGGTAGCGTCCACGTTCGCGAATTCCTCGTTGAACTTATCCTGCGCCTGCTGCATGATCGAATCGCCGTTGTCCACGAGGTTCTGCAGTGTGATGATCGTGGCGTTCAGGTCGCTCAGCGACAGGGCGACCTCCTGCTCCTTGGACGAGATCTCCGCCTCGGCGGTGCTGATCTCCTTCTGCAGGGTCGGGCGCAGGTCGCTCACGCGGTTCGCGATCAGGTGCGGCGACTTATACTCGATCTGCTTCTTGACCTCGTCCACGTGGGAGAAATAATCGTCCGAGAACGGCTCGTATTCGTCCGAGCCCTCCACTTTGATATATACTTCGGAATAATAATCGGTTGAAAACGCCTGCTCTGGCACGATGATGAAGGTGCCGAGCTTGCCGCTGCCGATGTCGGTGTTGCCGCGCTCGAACGAGAGATAATAGGGCGAGCGCACGATGCCCACGATCGTGAAGGTATCGGTGTTCAGGGCCTCCGGCGTTTCGTCGCCGCTGTTTTTCAGCGTGATGATCGATCCGAGCCGGTAGCTCTCGGGGGTCGACAGTCGCGACGCGTCCACGAGACATTCGCCCTTCTGCGGAAAGCGCCCCTCGATCAGCTCTACGCGGTTGATGTAGTCGCCGTCGTCCATATTGTGCGTGTAGTTATAAAGTTTGTCCGTCGACACGCCGTACACGCGCGTGGTGATGCGCGTGCCGTCGATATCGAGCTCGGGCACGCCGTTGACCGAAACGAAGGCGTCGGTGAACTTTTCGCTGGACAGGAACTCAACGCCCTCGACCTTCGAGAGCGCCTCCAGATCCGTGTCGGTGAGCCCGATGGTGGACCGCACGCGGATATCCATTAAATTGCAGTCGGTGAAGTACGTTTCGGCGTTGTCATACATGTCGGGCGCGGTGGCCTTCATTCCCACGAAGAAGGCGGTGCCGAGCGCGACCATCAGCAGGATCGACAGAAACCGGCTGAAATTCTTTTTGATCGTCCTTAACGTATCGAGAAAAAGCGGGCCTGACAAATCGCGTCCTCCTTACCACTCCAGGCTGTCGACCGGCAGGGGATTGTCCCTCACCGTGATTCGCTGGACCCTACCGTTTTTTAAGGTGATCACGCGGTTACCGATCGGCGTGATGCCCGTGTTGTGCGTGATGATCACCACGGTCATGCCGGTGTCGCGTGAAGTGTTCTGCAGCAATTCCAGAATGCTCTTGCCCGTGGCGGAATCGAGCGCGCCTGTCGGCTCGTCGCACAGCAAGAGCTTCGGGTTCTTGGCGAGCGCACGGGCGATGGCAACGCGCTGCTGCTCGCCGCCCGAGAGCTGCGAGGGGAAGTTCTGCGCACGGTCGCCCAGCCCCACGCGTTCAAGCAGGCGCATCGGCGACAGCGACTTTTTAGAAAGGGAAGAGGCGAGCTCCACGTTCTCGAGCGCGGTAAGGTTCGGCACGAGGTTATAGAACTGGAACACGAAGCCCACGTCCTGCCTGCGGTAGACCGACAGCTTGCGGGCGTTCATGTTCGAAATGAGCTCGCCGCCCACGCGCACCTTGCCGTCGTCGCAGGCGTCGATGCCGCCCAAAATGTTGAGCACGGTGGTCTTGCCGGCGCCCGAGGGGCCCACGACCATGCACAGCTCGCCCTGTTCGATGCTGAAAGAAACGCCGTCGAGCGCCGTGATCGTCACTTCGCCCATCTTGTATTTTTTGTAAACGGAACTTAGCTCGATAAAGCTCATGCGGGATCACTCCGGATCAAATACTCTGAAATCAAAAGAGATGATATCCATATTATTATAATAAATCGCGCGCCGTTAGTCAATACCGAATCATAGAAATGTCGGATAAGTTATTCTATCTTTTGTGAATGAAATAAAACTGAAAAAACACGCCCGCCCGCGCGCCTGTTTCTTTTTGTTTTTGCTCCAGGGGACGCACGAAATATACATAGAAATTCTATAAATATACATATTTTGGCGTATATTTTTCATCTGTTTTCTCTCCCGGCTTATCCCGATTTCCCTTGACTTTCCGCCGCGGCAAGGGTAAAATATAAAAGAAGAAATTATAAAGGAGCGAACGCTATGTCTATCCTTCGCCGCGACTTCGGCGCCATGCCGGACGGCAGCCCTGTTTACGAATATGAACTCGAGAACCGTTCCGGTTTGAAAGTCAGCATCCTCACCCTCGGCGCCACGCTGCGCTCGATCGTGATCAAAGACAAAACCGGCGTCGAGCGCGACCTGCTGCTCGGCTTCGACACCGTGGAGGACTACCTCACGCGGCACGACTATCAGGGCGTCATCGTGGGGCCCGTTGCCAACCGTATCGCGAAAGGCGAGCTGCCGATCGGCACGAAGACCTACGAGCTCGTGAAGAACGAGAAAGACAAGCTCTGCCTGCATTCCAACGCCGAATATAACACCGCCAACTGGCGCGCGCTGATCGCCGACGCCGACCGCATCGAGTTTTCTTACGTCCATCCCGACGGCGCGAACGGCTTCCCGGGCGAGATCCGGAACACCGTGTCCTACACGCTGACCGACGACGGGGAACTGAAGATCGCCTATCACGCCGTCTCCGACCGCGACACCTATCTCAATCTCACGAACCACGCCTATTTCAATCTCAACGGCTACGATGGCGGCGACGTGCTGGGCCATATCGTGCGCATCGATTCCGACGCGATCACCGAGGTGGATCCCGATTCCATTCCCACCGGCAGGCTGTACCCGGTCGAGGGCACGCCCTTCGATTTCCGCGCCGAAAAGCCCATCGGGCGCGACGTGAACGCCGACGACCCGCAGCTTTTGATCGGCGGCGGCTACGACCACAACTTCTGCCTTCGCGAAAATCCCGACCGCGCCTGCCGCGAGGTCGCGCGCGTCCGCTCGGCTGAAACCGGTATAAATATGCAGGTATTCACCGATCTGCCCGGCGTGCAGTTCTATATCGGCAACTTCCTGCACGGCCAGCCCGGCAAAGAAAACGTGCCCATGATCAAGCGCGCGGGGCTTTGCCTCGAGACTCAGTTTTATCCCGACACGCCCCACCGCCCCGAATTCCCGTCCTGCCTGTTCAAAAAAGGGCAGCCGTTCGACTCCGAAACCATTTACCGCTTCTCGGTCGACAAAGAAAATGAGACGGAATAAACGGATTTGTCGGAAAAATCCGTCTTTTCCCTCTTGACTTTTCGCGTCCGTCATATTATTATATATAAGAATAGATTCTTTTTTTCTGGTTGTAATATAATTTCTCATTAACTATCGGAGGTGACCGGATTGAGCAGGGGAAGAAAGTTTGCGGCGGCTGTCGCCGCAATGCTCGTCTGCGCGCTCGTATTTTCCGCGGTGGGATTTGCGGCTGCGCTTCCTTTTGAGACACAATTCGAATACGACAAGGCGAAGCTCGGGTGGCTCACCGACCTCACGATCCGCGAAGATCTCAACAACATCTCGGCGCTCGTGGGCAAGGGGGGCCTTACTGCCGCGCCCGCCTATCCCTACACCGAAACGGCCGAGACCTTCACCGCGGACGTCGATAAGTACCTGCAGGTCTACGACCTCAAAGAGGATTCTCTCACCACGTCTTACGTCGCGATCTTCGAAATGCTCGGCGCGAATTCCGACGCGTTCGCCGCGGGCGTTTCCGATTCCGCGGTGCGCAGCTACCTCGAGAACGTGGGCATTACTTACTCAAGCGAGCCGGATTCCGGTATGAAGGTGCTCGCCAAAGCCCTTTACGCCGCCATGATCACCGGCGCGTTCGAGGGCATCACCGAAGAGGACCTCGCCGCCGGCCTCACGCTTGAAAAGGCGCTCATCAAATACGTCTCGTCCCTCTCGGGCCTCACCCAGAGCGATGTTGCTCGCTTCTCGCCCGACGGGGCCGACAGTCTTTCCGAATACATGCTCGCTTCGGCCCGCTACACCCTGTGGTCGAACGGCTACGATGTGGACGAAAACACGCCGCAGGACCGCGTGACCGCCCTTGCCGCCGTGATGACCATCCGCTCGCTCGGCCTGAGCGTGGATGAAAACGCTTCGTTTGATACCCTGCGCGCGTCTTACACCGCCGCCCTGCTCGGCAAAAAATACGACGTCACCGTCGCGCCCGAGACCCTCGCGCCCGCCATCGAAGGCGGCACCGTGCCCCGCTATCTGCTGCAGCTGATCGGCCAGAAGAACGGCCTTTCGGTCAAGAGCGACGCTTCGCTCGGCGACGCGTTCGATCTCGTCGCGAAGAACACCGACACGTTCAGCCTCGAGGCCAACGAGTTCTACGCCGACGTTTACGACTACACCCTTCAGCTTTCCGCCGCCCGTTCCTGCGTTTGGGTCTATCCGATCTCCTACGCCGGCACCGTCGACGGGGCGCTCGTCAACATCACCGTGAACGGCAAAGCCGCCGAGGACGGCTACTACACCCAGATCCCGGTCGACCCGGATCTCAAAGAGCAGAAGCTCGTGATTCGTGTTGAGGCCGTCTATCGCGGCGAGACCGACGTCGAGACCTACACGGTCACCCTCACCCAGGGCGAGGGCGCCGGCTCCCAGCCCGGCAAGGATCCCGGCAGCGAGGCCGTTTACGAGAGCTCCGAAACGATCATCGCCCAGATCCTGCGCAACGCGGGCGTCAACGAGCGCATCGTGAAGGCTGCCGACAACCTGATCGACGGGCTTTCCGAAGAGGCGAAGGACGCGATGTATTTCATCGCACCCACGTTTTCGGGTGAAGAAGAAGCCGCCGAAAGCAAGCAGCCTGTGAAAACCGTGCTGCCCGACGAATTCAACACCGAGTGGATCCGCAGCGCCGGCTTCATCAGCATCCTCGACCGCCTCGGCGCGGTGAAGGACAGCCCGATCGCCGGTATCGACGGCGTGACCGTCGCCGAAGGCCTCAAGTCCGGCGAGGTGTTCAGCCTCATCACCGTTAAGTAAGAGTATACATATATCTTCTTTTGCCGGCGACATCCCTCGTCGGCATTCTTCTGAAAGAAAGAGAAAACCATGAACGAAAAGATCCTGATCGTTGACGACGACGTCAATATCTGTGAATTGCTGCGCCTCTATCTGCAGAAAGAGGGCTATTCTCCCGTGATCGTGAACGACGGCATCTCCGCCGTCAGCGCGGCCGCGGAGCAGAAGCCCGCCCTCATCCTTCTCGACGTAATGCTCCCGAAGCTCGACGGGTGGCAGGTCTGCCGCAAGATCCGCCAGACCTCCGACGTGCCGATCATCATGATCTCCGCCAAGGGCGAGACCTTCGACAAGATCCTCGGGCTCGAGCTCGGGGCGGACGATTACGTCGTCAAGCCCTTCGAGACCAAAGAGGTCGTGGCGCGCATCAAGGCGGTGCTGCGCCGCAGCGTCGCGCCGCAGGCCGACCTGCCCAAAGAGGTCAGCTACGACAACCTCACGGTCAACATCACGAACTACGAGCTCAAGGTCCGCGGCGAGCACGTCTACGCCCCGCCCAAAGAGCTCGAGCTATTGTTCCACCTCGCCTCGAACCCCAACCGCGTGTTCACGCGCGACCAGCTGCTCGACGAAGTGTGGGGCTTCGATTATTACGGCGACTCCAGAACCGTGGACGTCCACATCAAGCGCCTCAGGGAAAAGCTCGAGGGCGTTTCCGACAAGTGGGAATTAAAGACCGTCTGGAGCGTTGGCTATAAGTTCGAAACGCGGTAAAGCGCCATGTCGGTCCTCACGAAAAGAACGTCGGGGTCCATGTTTCGGCGGTTTTTCTCGCTGATGACCCTCACCGTCATTTTTTCTCTCACAGCGGCGAGCTTTTCGCTGATGTTTTCCTTTTTGCGCTTTTGGAAGACCGACCATTTCAAAGGATTAGCTGACGACGCTCTGAGCTTTGCTCGGAGCGTTACGCAGTTATATGACGAGGATAAAGAGATCTTCCCGATCAACGAAGAGAACGATTCTGCGTTCCTGCTGTCGTCGTCCTTCCTCACGGTGTCGGGCCGCAGCGCCGGCGAACTGTATATCGTGGACGAGGACGGGCAGATTATACTGTGTAAAGAGATGATCGCGCTCAACGGCGAAACGCTGTCGCTTTCGCCGCCGGATGCTTACCGCACGTTCACGATCCCGCCCGAAAAGATCGTCGAGGCGCGCGCGAACTTCCCGGAACCCCTGAAAGAAGAGACCGACGCCCTGCCCGGCCACCCGGACGAGACCTTTTTCGTGCTCGCGCCCCTCATCCCCGACGGGCAATATTTCGTCGTGCTGCTGCAGGACGTCCAGTCGTCCTACGTGCCCTACACGTCCGACCTGTTCCGTATGGTGCTCGGCACGGCCTTCTGGGCGATCGCGCTGGCGTTCGTGCTCGCGCTCATCAACTCCCACCGGCTCGTAAAGCCTCTCAAAAACATCACCGAGGCCACCAAGCAGTTCGCCTCGGGCAATTTCGACGCCCGCATCAAGCCCGGTGACACCTATTCGGAGCTTCGGGAGCTCATCGAGTCGTTCAACTCCATGGCCGATAGCCTGCAGTCGATCGACGAATCGCGATCCCGGTTCGTGGCGGATACCTCGCACGAATTAAAGACGCCCATGACCATCATCAGCGGCTTCGTCGACGGCATCCTCGACGGCACGATCCCGCCTGAGGATACCGAAAAATACCTGCGCATCGTGTCCGACGAGACCAAGCGCCTGTCGCGCCTCGTGGTGTCGATGCTCAACATCTCGAAGATTGAGGCGGATAAGCTCAAGCTCACGCTCACCGACGTGGCTCTGGACGATATGCTGTGCAAAACGGTCGTCGGCTTCGAAAAAACGATCGGCGACAAAAACATCTCCGTGTTCGGGCTCGACGAGCTCGAACCCGTCACGGTACCGGCGGACGACACCCTGCTCGGGCAGATCTTATATAACCTCATCGACAACGCGGTGAAATTCACGCCCGACTACGGCGAGATCCGCGTCTCCCTCACGCAGGACAAAAAGACCGCCGTGCTGAAGATCCGCAACTCCGGCAAGGGCATCCCGCCCGAGGAATGCCCGCACATTTTCGACCGCTTCTATAAGGTGGATAAGTCCCGCGGGCTCGACGCCAAGAGCTTCGGCATCGGCCTGTTCATCGTCAAGTCGGTCATCGAGCTGCACCGCGGCACGATCTCGGTCGACAGCGTCGTGGACGAATACACCGAATTCACCGTTTGCCTGCCCACGGAACGGCAGTTTTAAAGTCGGTTTAAATATTTGATCATATAATCCTGTCAGACAGAAGAGAAAGGATATATACAAATGGACGATCGTAACGATTACAACGGATATAACGAGCCTTACAGGCCCGAAAACGCAGACCCGCCCGCCGCGGAGCAGCCCGCGCCTCCCGCCCCGGAATTCGGCGCTTACGGCTTTACGCCCGAAGAGCCCGGCGAGCGCCCCGAAGCGCCCGCCGAAAACCCGCAATTCGGCGGCGAGTCCCCCGCGTCAAGGCCGCAGCCGCAGAGCCCGCTTTTCGGCACCTACCGCATGCCGCAGCAAAACGGAGGCTACGTGCCGCCGTCCTACGTGCCGCCGCAGTCCCAGCCCTCGGCGCCCCGCTACGCCTACACCGAAACGCCCGAGCCCGAAAAAAAGAGCGGCAAGGGCGGCAAGATCCTGCTCGCGGTCCTCGCCGCGATCGCCCTCATCGTGGCGGGCATCCTGATCAAGACCTTTATCGACAACAGGGATAAAACGCCGAACGCCTCCCGTCCCTCCGGCTCCGCCGCCGACCATGAAGAGATCGACAACGTGGACGAGGTCGCCACCAAGGCGACGCCCTCGGTCGAAGTCACCGTCGGCGCCGACAGCACGCTCGAGGCCACAGAGATCTACAAAAAGATCCTGCCCTCGTCCGTGGGCGTGCTCGTCTATTCCAAGTCCTCCAAGAACCTGCTCTCCGAGGGCTCCGGCGTGATCTATCAGGAGGATAACGACGGCAAATACACCTACATCGTGACCTGCGCGCACGTGATCAAGGGCACGAACCAGAGCATCATGGTGCAGCTCTCCACCGACGAGACCGAGATCCCTGCGCAGGTGGTCGGCTACGATTCCCGCACCGACATCGGCGTGATCCGCATCCAGAAGAGCGGCCTCACGGCCATCGAGATCGGCGACAGCGACAAGCTTGTGGTCGGCGAAACCGTTTACGCCATCGGCAATCCCGGCGGCACCGAGTTCGCCTTCACGTTCACCAACGGCATCGTCACCGCCCTCGACCGCCCGGTGTCCTCGTCCTCGTCCGGCTACACGATGGAATGCATCCAGCACAACGTGGCCATCAACCCCGGCAACTCCGGCGGCGCGCTCGTGAACCGCTTCGGCCAGCTCATCGGCATCAACTCGATGAAGATCGTGGCGGCGGACTACGAGGGCATGGGCTTCGCGGTCCCGTCCTCGGTGTTCGTCAAGGTCATCAACGAGATCGTTGCCAACGGCTACGTCACCGCCCGCCCGAAGATCGGCATCTCATATGTGCGCGCGTCCGAAGAGCAGGCCTACGCCATGTTTGTGGCGATCAAGGATCTGCCCGCCGGCTCCATCGTGGTGGCTGAGATCAGCAAGGATTCCGATTTCTACGGCAGGCTGCAGCAGGGCGACCTCGTTACCGCCATCAACGGCAAAGACCTCGACACGGCAGCCGACCTCGCCGCCTTCGTCGAGACCATGAAGGTGGGCGACACGATCACGCTGCACGTGGTGCACATCAACCGCGACTATTCGTTCACAGAAGAAGATATCACCGGCAAGCTCGTGGAGGATAAAGAGACCCTCGAGGAAGAAGAGCCCGAAACCTCGTATTTCGACGACTACTTCGGCTCGGGCGACGATGATTACGACGATTACTATGACGACTACGGCGACGACTACGGCGATGATTACGGCGATTTCGGCGGGTTCGACGATTTCTTCCGTTATTACTTCGGCCGCTGAGCCATAAAAAACAACGATCCCCGGCGTGTTCAAACGCCGGGGATTCTTTATGTCTTTTGATTTGTTCAGCCGAAATCCTCCACGACCTCGGCGAAAGCATCGGCGATCGCGCGCTGCGTTTCGGGGCCCATGGAGTTGGTTTCGTGATAGTGGCGTTCGTCGAAGCGGTCGCGCGCCGTCTCAAGATAGGGCTCGGTGGGGTGCAGGATGAACTCGTTGCGGTCCACGCTGTATCCGGTCATGTCGTTCGTCACGCCGAACACGATAAGGTCCGGGTCGCCCGCGATCTCGGCAAGCGGCTGGGCGTTGACCTCGGGCCCGAGGCCGGTGGCGCTCTCTTCGGCGCTGCGGTAGCCGCCGTACACGGTCGTCACAAAGCACTCGCCCGGCAGCAGCAGAATCTTTTGGTCGCCGAAGGTCATATAGGTCATCTCGGTCTTCATCGCCACGCCCGTGGCCGAGCGGTCGTCCGGGAAGGGCCTGAAGCTCATCGTGCCGAGCATCGCCAGAAACAGCAGCACGTTGTTGTCCACGGGCAGATAGAACTGCCTGCGCAAAAACCGGATCTCGGGCTTCAGCTCGCGCTCGTCGGTGATCGACACGGCTGCGTCGGCATAGAACTTGCCCTGCTTTTTGATCGTGTCCACGGGGTCTTTGCCGTCGAGGTCGGCCGCGTCCATGCCGCCGATCGCGCCGATGCCGAAAAACACGTCCGCGCCGATGAGCTTTTTGATCTCCTCGCGCATGTAATAGGGGAATTCGCCCGAAAGCATGCGGTTATTGCCGCCAAGCGAATTCGGGTGCGCGCCGACGTTCACGATGAACACGTCGCGGCTGCCGTCGTCGGGATGGAAGCGCAGACGGTAGAGCACCTCGTGCCGGTCGGTGAAGGGGCGCTTGCACTTGAGCCCGCCCGGGATGGGCGCCTGCCCCGCATAAAGAACGCCGGGACGGCGGGTCAGAAAGGCGACTTCCGCCGTGCGCAGAGCCTTCTCAAACAGCATTTCCATGTATTCGGGGTCCTTGCCGTCGGACGGGATCGACAAAAACGGTTTGCCCCAATAGCCCACGGTGTCGAGCCCCGAATGGGAATGCGTGCAGCTCACGTTGACGCTGCGGCAGCCCTTGATGATCTTCGAGCCGGCGATCTTCGCGCGGATGCGCTCCACCTCTACGTTCGTGAGGCCCACGATGTCGGCGGATAGCCACAGCATGCCGTCGCTGCCGCCGCAGTCGACCCACAGCGCATGGATATACGCGGGCGTGAGCACGCCCTCCATCTTATGGCCGGAGCCATGCCCCGCGATATAATACGTTTTGCCGCTGTTTTCGGGCGGCATGATGTCGTCCATCGCGAAGCCCACGCGATAGCATTCCCCCGCGATCGTCAGGGGGCCGTTGCGCGCGATATCCTGCCGTATCACGTCGCGGCGCACCTTTTTGCCGTAACGCGCGGTCACTTTTTGTATGGCGCTTGACGCCACGTCCATGATCGCCATCGCGATCCCTCCCTTGAACCGGAATCTTCTGCCTTCACTATAGCAGGCGTCTGTGGACAGGGTGTTGCCGAATTGTAAATAATCAGAAGCGTCAGTTCGCGTTCTCTTCCGTCATCTTGCCCGCGGCTTCTTTTTCCGCGACGCGTTTGGCGCGCATCTTCTGCAGCTCGGCATAGATCTCGGCCTTCTTTTCGCCGGTGTAGTTGTCGAACAGATAGGTCGCCGAGGCCAAAAAGTTTCCGATCACGCCGAACAGGATGAACATCATAAACAGCGATTTGAGCGTCGATTCGCTCTGCACGGGCTTCACGTCGTTGCCGTTCTCGTCCGTATAGTTCGGCAAAAAGTTGATCTTGCCGAATATGATATTATAAATGTTCGTCCTGATCACGTTGAACACGTTGCCCAGCATGCTCTGCGTGGCGGTGATGAAGCCCTCGGCGTGGATGGGACGGCCGAAGCGTTTTTCGGCATACCATTCCATGTAGTCGGTCGAGTCGCCCACCATCACCTTTTTCGAAGCCGAGATCGCGTTGTTCGGCATGCCGGCGAGGCCGATCATCAGGCCCAGGGCGAGCTTGCGGGCCTGCATCTTTTTGCTGCTGAAGCCGAGCCCCAACAGCCCCATGAGCGAATAGAAAATGCCGGTGTATCCGAACCCGCCCGAAAGCACGGTGCGCGCCGAGAAGTGGTTGCCGAGGAACGGCACCGCCAGCAGGCCTGCGTACGAAAGCGTGCTGCTCACGACGCCCATCCAGAACTGGAGCGACAGATCGCCCAGCACGTCCTCATACATATACGGCAGCAGGGTGTAGCTCATCTGGCGGATCTGCTCGAAGAACGTGGCGATCTCCACGATGATGAAGGTGCGGTTGTGCAGCACCGAGAGCATCGTCTCCCTGTCCCACGCGAGCTTTTCTTTTTCGGGCCGCTGCTCCACGCGGATCTTCTCGTTCAGCGTGAAATACGGGGCGTACATGAGCGACACGCCCAGCACGCAGAACACGAGAGCCGAGAAGAAATAGTAATACCTCTGTTTGAGCGCGTCTTTCGTGGTGCCCACCAACAAGGGGATCACCGCGCCCGGCAGCATCGAGCCGAGGCTGGATGCCAGCGTGCCCACGGTATAAAAGTTTTTGCGGTCCTTCGCGTTGTTGGTCATGCGCAGCGACAGCGTGTTGAGCGAGGCGTCGTAAAACGCGTCGCTCACGTTGAAGATCAGGTGGAACACCATCATCCAGATAAAGTTCCTGAACGGGTCCTCCGTCGGCACGATGAACAACAATAGCGACGTGATCGCGAACGGGATCGGCGTGATCCCGGTGATGATCTTCGTGGGCGTCTTTTTGCCCGGCTTCGTCGGCGTGTCGAGGATATAGCCAGAAACCGCGCCCGTCACGAAGCCCAGCGCCAGCGCGATGTTGCTGTAAAGCGTGATGTGATCGGCCTCGATCCTCATGAACGTGCGGAAGAACTTATCCGCAAACGTGCCGATGGCGTCCTGCCCCATGCAGTTGCCGAAAATGCCGCCGCAGTAACCGAGCTGCTCCTTGAGCGTAAAGCTCGGGTTCGGCGCGAAAAACCGATCCTTGAGTTCTGTGATCCTGCCCATCCGGTCCGCCTCCTTCATATGTTCTTTTATTATTATAATACATTGATATTTATAATTCAATAGCTTGTTTCGGCTGATTTTTCGTGGTATACTCAAATCAAGATCAAGCAACAAAAGGGGAGGGATAGAGATGCGCGCGCAGCCCGAACGTGAGGTTTTTTCACTGCTCAGCGACTGGGGCGAGGGGATGCTTCGCCTGCAGATCGACGCGCCCGCCGATCAAACGCGCCGCGGCGCGCTTTTGTGTCCCGCCTGCGGCAGGATTCACGGCCGCTGCCACGAGGCTGTCTATCCGCTGCTCTGCCTTGCCGAACGAACGGGGGAGGGGCGTTACCTCTCCGCTGCAAAAAACCTGTTTGACTGGGGCGAGAACATGCTCTGCGAAGACGGGGCGGTGAAAAACGACTTCGAATCCGGCTGGAAGGGAGTCACGGCCTTCGCGGCGATCGCCCTGCACGACGCGCTCAAATACCACGGTTCGCTCCTGTCCGCCCCCGAACGCGCCGCGTGGGAAGCGCGCCTTCGCGGTTACGGGGAATGGGTATATCTGAATCTCACGCCCGAGCGCACCCCGGCCTATCTCAATTACTACGCGGCGGCCGCCGCGGCAACGGCGCTTCTCGGCACATACTTCGGCAGGGACGACTACATCTCCCGTGCGCGGGAGCTCGCGGTCTACTGCCTGTCACACGTCAGCGGAAACGGCCTTCTATACGGCGAGGGCCGTCCCAACGACGCCGTTACCCCGAAAGGCTGCCGCCCCTTCGACCTCGGCGGCTATAATGTCGAAGAATCCCTGCCGTGTCTCTTCCGCTGCGCCGTTGCCCTCGGCGACGAAACCGCGCTCAAAGCCGTGAAAAACCTGTTCCGCGCCCATCTTTTATGGATGCTGCCCGACGGCGGCTGGGATGACAGCGTGGGCACGCGCGCGTTCAAATGGACCTATTGGGGCAGCCGTACGGCCGACGGCTGTCAGGAGGCGCTGTTCGCCCTCGGCAAAACCGACCCCGTGTTCGCCGAGGCTGCGCTCAGAAATCTCTCGCTTCTTCGCCGCTGCACGCAAAACGGCTTTCTTGCCGGCGGGCCGGATTACGCCCGGCACGGCGAAACCCCCTGCGTCCACCACACGTTCTGCCACGCCAAAGCGCTCGCGGGCGCGCTGAACGCCGGTATTCCCGCTGTCCCGCGCGTGCCGCTGCCTGCCGACGCGCCCGCGCCTCTCGTCTTTTACCCCGAGCTCGACGCCGTGCGCGCCTCCTGCGGCGGTTGGCGCATGGACGTCACGGGCTACGACTTCTCATATATGAAGGGCGACCACGCGTCCGGCGGCGCGGTCAGCCTGCTCTGGCACGAAAAGGCCGGCCCGCTGATCGCCGTCGGCGCGGTGGACGAGCCTTCTCGCGAGCCCCTGAATCTCCAGAAGTCTACGCACCCCGAAGACTGCCGCTGCACGTGCCCGCGCATTGAAATCACGCTTGACGGCGTGAGGTACGGTAGTCTTTACGATTTCGGGGCGGCGCTTGCCGCATCTTCCGCGCCCGATCGGGTCACGGCGGACATCCGAGCCTTTCTCTGCGACGCCGGTCACCGCCGCATGCCTGGCGACGGCGTGTGCACGATGTGTTATTCGCTCACACCTTCTATGCTCGAGATCACCGGCAGCGTACCGCCCGCGCAGGCGGGGGACGCGCGCTTCTTCCTGCCTTTGATCGGCGAAAAAGCCGCCATCGAGGTTCGGCAGGGGATTCTTACGGGCCCGCCGAAGCCGTTCTTCAACCTGAACCCGGGCTTTGTGGGCTTCGAATACGCGATCGCACCGGATGAACGCGGCGTGTTCAGGTTATGTATCACAGTCAAATAAAAAAGCCGTCGCGGGACGGTTTTTTTTATGCGTATATAAGGATCAAAGATTGTTGATCAGCTTGATGAGGTCCGTGTACAGCTGACGGATCTCGTTGGTCTTCATGAGCCCGCCCTCGAGCGCCATATGGTCGCCGCGGTAGGTCGGAAAGATATTCCACACGCCGGGCTCGATGTTAGCTTCGTCCAGATCCTTCTGCGGCGCGCCGAACGGTGCGCGGGCGGAGATCGTGTTCACAAGGCCGTCGTTGGGCTGCCAGGTCTCGTCCAGCACCACGCCGCCGGGCGTCACGCCCTTGTAGCTGCCGATGGCCTCGCTCGCGGTCTGGAACAGGACCTCCATATGCGCCTTGTCGGGCACCGAGTTCCCGTTCTCGTCCACGTCGGTCAGGCAGGTCGGGATCGAGAAATAATACACGTTTTCAAGCGTCTCGAAAGAGCTCACCATCGCGATCGCGTTGTCCACGTGCATGTCGTAGCGCGCGGAGTCGTCGTCGATACGCCCGTCAAGCGGCGAGGGGGTCACGGCGTAGAAGAACGTCGTGGTCGCGCCGGTCTTCGACACCTTGGGCGAGGAATCGCCCGCGTCGTAGGCGGTGGTGCCGTTGAGCGGCGCCGAAAGCGTTGTCACGGAATAGAACCAGTCGCCCTTGCCGCCCTCGAACAGCGGCGAAAGCTCGCCGGCGGGCGTCGCCGCGCGCTCTGCCTCGCTGCCGTTGGCCATCAGCTCCACGAGCGTGAGCACCGTCGCGCCGCCGAACGAATGCCCGAGGATGTTGATCTTGTCTTCACTGCTCCAATTGTCAATCAGCGGATTCTTTGAATAATCCTTGCCGTAGCGCTGGTGGTTGCAGCGCTCGCTGTGCTCTTTGCCGTAGTCAACCTTGGTGCCGGTGAGCTGGGCGTAGAGCTCGCAGGCGCGGTCCCACGCCGAGGCGGTGGGGTTGACGGACGCGCCGTGCGCGTCGATGCCGCGCGCCCTGAGATAGGTCATCAGGTCGCCGCCGAACACGCCCCAATACGGGAAGAGCTTGTAATAAAATTCATACTCGCCCCAGCCGTCGAGCCCGTGCACGAACACGTAAGTGTAGTCCGTGGACATGGTCTCTTTCTCCATGTCGACTTCGGGCAGGTTTTTCGCGGGGAAAAGGAACATGATGATCGTCATCAGCAGGGCAATCAGTTTTTCCATGATCGGTCCTCCGTTTGCATAAAGAATCTATAAAAATACTATCATATCCGGCTTGCCGCCGTCAAGTGTTTTTTCGGGACTTACATTAGGTCGATGAGCGCCCCGGTCTCTTCTTCGGTCGTGGCCCACGAGGTCGCGATGCGCGCCACGGTGTGCGCCTCGTCCGGCTGCTCCCAGAACCCGAGCAGGACCCGCTTCGTGAGCGCCTCATACCGCTCGTTCGTGAGGGTGACAAAGATCTGGTTCGTGGGCGTTGGCGGCGTCAGGGGATAGCCCTTTTCGGTCAGTGCGCGGCGGATCTTTTCCGCCGCCCCGATCGCGGGCGCGCCGATCCGTTCATAAAACCCGTCCTTAAACAGCGCCTCGAACTGCGCGCCGAGCACGAAGCCCTTGGCGAGCAGCGCCCCGCGCTGCTTGATCTGGGTGAAAAACAGCGGTAAAAGCTTCGGGTCCGGGATCACCATGGCCTCGCCGAACAGCGCCCCGCACTTGGTGCCGCCGATCGTGAACGCGTCCGTCAGTTCCGACAGAACGGGCAGTCTCACGTCGTTTCCGGGGCAGGCGAGGGCGTAGGCAAGGCGCGCGCCGTCCACGTAGAGATAAAGCCCGTATTCGTCGCACACGCGCCGGAAGGCCTCAAGCTCCGCTTTGGTATACAGCGTCCCGTATTCGGTCGGCTGCGAGAGATACACCGCCTTCGGCTGCACGGTATGCTGCCGGTTCTCGTCGCGCGAAAAGCGCTCCATGAACGCTCTCACGGCGGATGCGTCGAGCTTGCCGTCCTTGCCGGGCAGCAACAGCACCTTGTGCCCCGTCAGCTCGATCGCGCCGGCCTCGTGGGCGTTGATGTGCCCCGTGTCGGCGGCGATCACGCCCTCGCAGCTTCTGAGCATCGCCGCGAGCACGGTCAGGTTCGCCTGCGTGCCGCCCGAAACGAAGTGCACGGCGGCGCCGGGGCAGGCGGCGGCTTCCCGGATATACCGCCTCGCGGACTCCGAAAGCACGTCCGTCCCGTAACCCGTGAAGGCGCCGGCGTTGGCTGCGGCGAGCGCGTCCAGCATCGCCGGGTGCGCGCCGCGGATATAGTCGGATGCGAAATTGAGCGTTTCCATAGGCTCCTCCGGTTGGTTATGATTTGCCCGGGCCGTTTCGCGGTTTATTCTTCTTCCTCCGCGGAGGACATGACGACCATCAGCAGCTCCGTGAGATCCGAGGTGACCATGCCGTTCTCGTCAAGCTCGTTATAAATGCCGTCGAACGCGGACATGTCGGGCGCGGTGGCGTTGACGCCGCTCACGCGCACCGTGGTAAGGTCGCCGTCGCCGGCGTTGAAGGTGATCGACGAGAGCTTCCCGTCTTCCACGGTCGAAACGACCGTGAAGGTTTCGGGGATCTCGCTCGGGATGCTCTCGGGCAGGTCCTCCGTGACGTCGACGCCGGAATCGCTCAGCTGTTTGAGCAGCGCGCCAATGTCGCCGAAGAGCTTGCCGAGGTCCGCGCCGAGTGTCTCGTCAGATTTCAGGGCGTCCGTCATCGCGTTCAGAAACGCCTCGGTCGTGAAGGTCTCGCGATAGGTGATCACGCCCGCGTTTTCGGTCTTTTCGATCTTGAACGCGCTCTCGTCCATGCCTTCGATCGCCTTTTCCGAGGCCGAAAGCAGCTTCTCGAGGTCACCGAACGACATCACGAGCGACGAAAGGTCGGGCAGTTCGATGGCGTCGCCGTCGCTGTTGATCATCTCGGTGAGCGAATCGACCATCCCCTTGACCGCCTCGGCGAGCGGCTTGCGGTCCTCTGCGGTGATCACGCCGTCAAGCGCAGCGCCGAAGCCCCTCACGTCGAGTTTTTTGTCTTTTACAAGGGAGGGCAGCTTCTCCGCGACCTTGCCGACGTTCACTGCAAGCGCGTCCGCAAAGTCCAGCAGCTGGTTGAAAAGCGCAGCGTCGCTCTCGTCTTCCGCGATCGCGCCGACGTTCATCCTGACAAAGCCCAACAGATCCGTCAGGCTCCCTTCGGCAACGCCGCCCATCAGCTCACGCACGTTCACACCGTATTTCGCCTTGTTCGCCGCGGTGTCCATCACCACGAGCCTGCCGTCGTGGAACATTAGCTTCATAGCGGATTCCGGCACGGCGATCTCGATGTCGGACGAATAGAGGTCGCTGCCCCAGGCGATCTTCACGGTCGCGTTTTCGAGCTCCAGCGTATACGAATCTGACCCGGTGAACGTGTCCTCCAGCGCTTTTTCGGCGGCCTTGAAGTCCGAAAGCTCAACGACATCCGTATTCTCTTTCGTGTTCTCTTCCGGATTCTCTCCGCCTTTGCAGCCGCCGAGCATCATCACGATCGCGAGCATGACCGCGATGATCATCACCGGCAGACGGTTCTTTTTCAGTTCTTTCATTTTTGTATCCTCCTGATGATCGTTTATTTGCCTGTCGGCGGCAGGGCTGGGGCCGTGATCAGCATCCCGTTGCTCTGCAGCGCCGTATAATACGTATCAAAATTCCCGAGCGCCGGTTCCGTGCGGTTGACGTCCGTGACCGTGAGCGTCAGTTCCCCGAAAGAAATTTCCGTCGCGAGCCCGTTTTTCGCCACGACGCATATGGTCAGGCTCTCTTTCTCCGTCCGCTCCCGCGCTTCGGGCAGTTCTGCCAACGCCGTCATCAGCGCGCCGAACGCGTCGGCGGACTCTCTCCAGGCGTCGGGCAGTTTTTTGTCCCGCGCCATGGCGTCCGAAAGCGCCTTCAGAAACGCCTGAACGTCGATCTCGGCGGTAAAAACGGTCGCGCCTTCGGATTCCTCAGCCGTGACGTTCAGCACCGCCTCGTCCGCGCCGTCGGCGGTCTCGAGCAGCAGGTCCTGCACGCGCTTGGGCAGCACCCCGTCCGCTAAAAATCCGTACGCGACAGGGTCGCCCGCTTCGTTGAGCAGCGCCCCGAGCGCGTTTACCCAACGCTCAGCCGCCTGTGCGGCCTCATCGGGCAGCGCCCCGCCGGATTTTTTCGCGAGCGCCGTTTTCAAAGCGCCCGCCCACACGGCGAAAAGCCGGCCGCGTTCGGTTTCTTTGTCAGGTGAAAACACCTGTTTGAGGTCCGCGCCGAACTGCGGGTTGCCGCCGGTCTCGCTCACGAGCAGCAGGGCTCCGCCGTGCAGCATCACCCTGACCGGCACGCCGTCCTGCGCCGTTTCGACCGAAAGGTCGCTCGTATACAGGTCGTCTCCCCACGCCGCTTTGCACGTAAAGCCTTCGCTCGTGAGCGTCAGGCTCCGGGTGTTGAACAGCGTCGCGTGCAGCGCGCCGAACATCGCGCGGACGTTTTCGTTTTCTTTTTTCGGCCGCGAAAAGACCCACAGCGCCGCCGCGGCGACGGCGAGCGCCAGAATCACGGCAAGTATGATCCAAAACAGCTTCTTCGGCCGTTTTTTCGCTTTTTTCTCCGGTTCTTTTTCAGGCTCTTTTTCCGGCTTCTCTTCGCATTTTTCTTCAGTTTTTGCTATGGTGATTTCTTTGTTCTTCTCTTCGGTTTTCTCTTCGGATTTTTCTTTTATTTCCGGCTTGTCCGCGGCAACAACGGGGACCTCCGCCTCCGCCTTCGGCGGGAGCGGTTTTTCACAGAACGGGCAAAGTGTCCCGCCGTCTCCGATTCCTTTTCCGCAGTGCGGACAGTTCATGCTTTCCCTCCGTCGTCCGGTGCTTTACCGGGCTTTCTGTTTTTTCGCGAATCTTGCCCTGTGCTCCTCGTCGCTGCCGGGCTTTGCGATCTCGCCGGCCTTTTCAAGGCTCATCTTGGTGAGCAGCGGGCCCACGAGCTCATACACGAGCACGCTGAACAAAATGATATTGCGGATCATCGACGCCGCCGTGCCGCCGAGCGCCTGCGCCGACACTACCATGCCGAGCGCCACGCCCGCCTGCGGGAACAGCGTGATGCCGAGATACTTGCGGGCGACCGGCGCGCATTTCATCACGCCCGCCGAAATGTGCGCGCCGTAGTATTTGCCGAGGCAGCGCACGAGGATATACACCACGCCGATGAGCACCACCGATAGGGATCTGAACACCGTCAGCTCGAGCTGCGCGCCCGAGAGCACGAAAAACACCGTATAGAGCGGCGAGGTCCACTGCTCGCTGCGCTTCATGATATCGACGGAATATTCGCTCATATTGCAGAACACGGTGCCGAGCATCATGCACACGAGCAGCGACGAAAAGCCGATCCTGAGTTCGCCGAACCGCACCTCGAGCCCCGCGAGGGCGATCGTCATCAGCACGAAGGCGATTGTGAGGGCGAGGCGGTTCTTGTTGGAGAAGAACAGCTTTTCAAGATACGACAGCACAACGCCCATCACGCTGCCGAGGATCAGCGAGCACAGGATCTCGAGCAGAGGATTGACCACCACGCTTACCACGCTCACGCTGCCGCCCTGCAGCGCCTGCGCCACGCCGAACGACACGGCGAACAGCACGAGGCCCACGGCGTCGTCGAGCGCCACGATGGGCAGCAGCAGATCGGTCACCGGGCCCTTGGCTTTATACTGGCGCACCACCATCAGGGTCGCGGCGGGGGCTGTGGCGGAGGCGATCGCGCCCAGCGTGACGGCGACCGTCAGCGGCAGGCGCTCTTCGCCCAGAATCTCGTGCAGTGCGATCAGCGCGATATCCACAAGCAGGGTCGCGGCAACGGACTGAAAGATGCCGATCACGGTCGCGGTCTTGCCCGTGTGCTTGAGCTGGCCCAAACGGAACTCGTTGCCGATATCAAATGCGATGAACCCGAGGGCGCAGTTTGAGAGGAACGACACGCTGTCGATCGACTCCATGTCCGGGAATCCGAGGCCCGGAATGCCGAGGCGCCCGAGGGCGAACGGACCCACCAGCACGCCCGCGATCAGAAACGCGGTCACGTCGGGCAGGTTGAGCTTCAGAATCTTGAAAAGACGAGTCATCATCAGCCCCGCGAACAGGGCGACGGCTGTGGAAAGCAACAGATGCATATGTATGGTCATACTCCTTCGGAGCGTGGATTTCCGCGCAAATTTACAATTTTATATTATAATATACGCGCGCATGAAATGCAAGCGTTTTTTCACCCTTCTGCCGTTCCGCTTTTTCCGTTTCGTGTATGCTTCCCCCGGGCGCGGCAGGATGATCCCCCGGGCGCGGCAGGATGATTTTTCTGTTGCATTCACATATCATATATGATATAATAAAAAATAATGTGTTTCAGGAAAGGAGGGGGCGCTTTATGCTCGAACTGTTTGAATCCTTCGGCTCGGAGATCATCAAAGTCGCGTGGGCCGTGCTGCGCCGCCTTCTTTTCGTGGTGTTTTTGCCGCTCTGGCTCTTGTGGAAACTTCTGAGCTTCCTCGGCAGATCGATCGCCCGCTTCGCGGTCTCGTCGTTCCGTAACGCCACCGACAACCAGCGCTTTTTCACCGGGCGGCTCTGGCGCGCCCTCAAGACGCTCCTCAAAACGCTCTTCACACAGCCGAAAAGCTTTTTCCCCGTCCTGTTCTATTATGTCCGGCGGGGCCTCGGCCAATACAAAAAGCTCGCGCGCTACCTGCTGCTGCTCGGCATTCCGGCCGCGGCTGCCGTGATCCTGTTTTTCACGGTGCGCTATTATTCCGTGCGCACCCTCGCGCTGAAGCTCACGTATCAGGGCGAGGTGCTCGGTTACGTGCGCACCGAAAACGACTATCTCCTCGCGCGCCGGCAGGCGGCCGAACGCCTCGTCTCGGGCGCCGGGGATGTTGAAGAGGCTCTGGCGTCTTTGCCCGACGCCGAAGAATCGTCCGAGCTCGTGACCGAAAACCGCTTCATCTCCGTGCGCGACCTCGCCGAGCGCCTTGTTGTGCGCTCGTCTCTCGCCACCGTGCCCGCCTGCGGCGTGTATGTCGACGGCGAGTTCCTCTGCGCCGTGCCGAACGAGAGCGACGCCCGCGGCGTTTTCCGCTCCCTGCTCGCGGAATACGGCGAAAGCGGCGACGGCGTCACCTCCTTCGCGGAGGAGATCGACTACGTGCAGGGGCTTTATCCCGCGAACGGTAACGTCGTGCGCGACGCCGACGCGCTGTCGGAGCTTCTCCGCTCCGCGCGTGAAAACGACGTGTATTACACGGCCGAAGAAGGGGATACCCCGGCCCTTGTCGCGGCGCGCGCGGCGATTTCTCTGTCCGAGCTGACCGCCCTCAATCCCTCGCTCGCGGCCGCCGAAACGCTCGCGCCCGGCACGAAAGTGCTCGTGTACCGCACCGCCGACCTTCTCACCGTAAAGACTGTAAAGACCGAGGTCGTGAACGTGGCCACCGATTACGAAACGGTCGAGATCCCCACCGACGTGATGTATCTCGGCACCACCCGCACCGTCGTGAACGGCGTGAAGGGCAGCGACCAGGTCACCCGCCTCGTGACCGTGGTCGACGGCAAACGCGTGGGCGAAGAAGAGATCTCGCGCATCACCGTAAAAGAGCCCGTGCCTGCCCGCGTGCAGATCGGCACCCGCGCCCTCGACGGCAACTATTACCAGCCCGTCACGAACCTCGGCGGTATCCTGCTCTGGCCCGCCATCGGCCCCGACCGCATCAACTCCGACTACGAATGGCGCTGGGGCAAGCTGCACTCGGCCATCGACATCGGCTCCACGGTCGGCACGTCCTACGGCAAGACCGTGATCGCCGCGGCGGAGGGCACGGTCGTGATCTCCGGCGTGCATTCGTCCTACGGCTATTATATCCGCATCGACCACGGCAACGGCATGGAAACGCTTTACGCCCACTGCATCGCGGGCTCGCTGCTCGTGAACGTCGGCGACCACGTCTACGCCGGCCAGCCCATCGCGCAGATCGGTCAGACCGGCTACGCCACCGGCCCGCACCTGCATTTTGAAGTCATTATCAACGGCACCCGCGTCGACCCGAAGCCCTATCTCGGGCTCACGTCGTACTGATCCGGAACAAGGAGAAACGAGATGGAAGAAACGAAATATAACGCCGCCGAAACGAAGCCCGAAACCGCCGCGCCCGAAGAGGAGCTCCCTGAAGAGGACGAGACGGAGGAGGACGAGGATTTCGAGGCGCTTCTCAAGCCGAAAAGAAAGCACAATATCCCCGGCATCATCGTCGGCCTTCTCACGGTCGGCCTGGCGGTCTACGGCCTGTTCTGCCTGATCTCGCTGGGCCTCAACGCCTACCTCGAAAACCGCGAACAAAAGCGCCTTTCCGCTTACGAAGGCTACTATACCTTCCTGATCCCCGCCGCCGCGATCGACATCGAGCCGTATGAGGACGTCACCGTAGCGAATATGTCCGAGCTTGTAGAGATGAGCGTCTGGTCGGTGCTCAGCTCCGAGCTGGACCCCGCGCAGATGGAATACGAGGGCGACGAGCTGATCCTGCCGCAGGCGAAGGTCGAAACCGCTTACCGCTCGTTCTTCGGCGGTGAGCGCGCGATCGTGCACACCACCGTCCAGGGCTACGGCTATGAGTTCGTCTATGACGAAGCCGCCGCCTGCTACCGCATCCCGCTTACCACGATCACGCCGATCTACACGCCCGTTATCACGTCGGCCGAGGCCGTGGGCAACTCGGTGGTGCTCACCGTGGGCCTTCGCAGCGTCGGCATGTACGAGCAGGACCCGAAGACCGGCGAGCTGACCCCGCCCGAGCCCGACAAATATCTGCGCGTCACGCTCAGAAACGCCGCCGGCGGCTGGTATATGAGCTCGGTGCGCTCGTCCGGCATCCCCGAAGTCGCCTGACGCCCGATAAGTTTACAAATAAGGTATTGACTTTTATCGTTTTTGCTTATACAATAAAATAGATAGAATAAAGGCTTTCGGAGGTCTTTTTTATGAAAAAACTCAGAATCGTTGCACTGCTTCTCGCAGTCGTGCTCATGCTGACAACGGCCGCCTGCGGCGCCGCCAAGATCGAGGTCAAGATGGACGAAGATCAGTTCGTCGGCCTTTACAACGCGTTCGGCGGTTATCTGCAGCCCGCCGGCGAGGATACGCCCGCCACGCCTGCCGACAACACGCCCGCCACGCAGCCCACTTCGCCGCAGCCGTCGAGCGAAACGCCCGCAAGTGAAACGCCCGCGAGCGAAACGCCTTCGAGCGAGACGCCGGCGAGTGAAACGCCTTCGAGCGAAACGCCTGCAAGCGAGACGCCCGCGACCGAAAAGCCCGCGAACGCTGCGCCCACCACGAAGGAAGAGATCGTGGCTTACTACGTGACCGCCTATAACAAGATGGGCACCGACGCCAAGACCTTCACGCGGACCTACGACTACACCTCGAACTACAAGGGCATCGTTGAGGTCAACAACAACAAAACGCTTGAGTCCCTCGCGAAGACCCTGATGGACCAGTTCATGAAAGAGACCACCACCGAGGTCGCCGGCGATTTCTCCACCGTGCCGCCCGTTGGCGTCACGAACCTTGCGATCTCGCCCTCGCAGGTCGGCACCGCCGAATGCGTGGATAACGGCGGCACCTACACCATCACGCTCACCTCCACCGGCACCGACGACAATCCCGAAACGGACTGCCAGCCCGGCCAGGGCTCGGCAGGCGTCATCGGCCTGCTGCTGCGCACCGAGGATGTGTCCGGCGCCGCGACCATGATCAAGTTCGACGGGCTTCACGCCTATTATCCCACCGGCAAGGTGGTCGCGACCGTCGATAAGGCCAGCGGCCACATCACGGAGCTCTATTTCGAGAATCCCTGCATCCTGCATTTCGATTCCGTCTCCGCGTTCTTCGTGAAGATCAGCAACGCCAACCTCGGCCTGCTGTTCCAGCAGAGATGGAAGATCGGCTATTAAAACAAAAAGAACCGCAAACAAAAAGAACCGCCATGAGGCGGTTTTTTTGTTGCGCGGTATGCCGCGCAGTGATGTGTCGCTGGCGCGACGTGATGTTTGCTTCGCAAGTGAAGTGCCGCTTCGCGGCGTGATGTGTTTCGCTCCGGCGAAACGTTTCGGGACCTGCGGTCGGCATTATAATGCGCGGCACAGCCGCGCCGCCGACACTCCACACTTCTCACTTCACACTCCACACCAACAAAAAGCCGGAAGCTCCCGCTTCCGGCTTTTTTGTTGAAACTTACACGACCCTGTGGCCGTCCGTGATCTTGATCCTGCCCACGACCGGCGCCTTGATCTCGCCCACGAAGGTGTTCTCTTCGAAGGTGAACGCGCCCTCCAGCTTTCTGCCGGGCAGCACCGAAATGGTGCCGAAGCCCGAGATCGTCTTGCCGTCGGGCTCTTCCTTCAGGTCCATGAACTTGATCTTCGCGGTCCTCAGCGCCCCGGGGAGCGTCACGTCGATCTTATACTCGCCGTTCTCGTCCTCACCGATCGTGAATTTCACTTCGCCTCTGGCGAGACGCACGCTGATCTTGCCGGCCCACGAGCCGATGCCGATTTTTGCCATAGTGGTTCCTCCTTTGATTCTTCTCTTCTTTTATTCCGCGCCGAGCGCGATGCCTTTTTCCAGCGCCTGCAGGTTCATCTCCAGCACGCCGGGTTTTTTGTCCTTGAATTTCTCTTCGAGGCTCTGCCTGAAGGTCTCCTTGTCCACGATGCCGGTCGCGCCGATCAGAATGCCGATGAGCACGATGTTCGCGGTCTTGGGGTTGCCGAGCTCCAGCGCGATGTCGTCCACCGGCGCGAGGATCTTTTTCACGTCGTCGCGCTCGTCGGCGTTCTTCACGCGGCACGAATTCGCCAGCAGCAGGCCGCCGGCCTTCACGTCCTCATAGAACTTGGCGTAGGCCTGCTCGTTCATCACGATCAGGTTGTCGCAGTTTTTCGGCAGGGGAGACACGATCGGCTCATCCGAGATCACCACCGTGCACTTCGCGCTGCCGCCGCGCTGTTCGGGACCGTATTCGGGCAGATACGTCGCGTGCTTGCCCATCTCGATCGCGGCCTGCGCCAGCGTGATGCCCGCGCTCATGATGCCCTGTCCGCCGGAGCCGGAAAATACGAATGAAGTTTTCATGCCTTACTCCGCCTCCTTTGCCGTCACGTCTTTGTAAACGCCGGGTTTGAAATAGGGGATGGTGTTGGTGTTCATGTATTCGAGGGTGTCGAGCGGCGACATCTTCCAGTTCGTGGGGCAGTTCGTGAGCAGCTCGATGAAGGTGAAGCCTTCGCCGGCAAGCTGCATCTCAAACGCCTTTTTGATGCCCGCTCTCGCTTCGCGCACGCCCTTGGGCGAGTTGAGTGCGTAGCGCGCCACGAAGCGCGGCGCCTCGAGCTGCGAGATCAGCTCGCACATCTTCATCGGATAGCCCGTGGTCGCGGGGTCGCGGCCGTAAACGGTGGTGGTCGTCTTCTGGCCGATCAGCGTGGTCGGGGCCATCTGGCCGCCGGTCATGCCGTAGGTCTGGTTGTTGGCGAAGATCACCGTGAAGTTCTCGCCTCTGTTGGCGGCGCTCATGATCTCGGCAAGGCCGATCGCGGCACAGTCGCCGTCGCCCTGATAGGCGAACACGAGGCGCTCGGGATTCGTGCGCTTGATGCCGGTGGCCGCGGCGGGCGCGCGCCCGTGGGCCACGCTCAGAAAGTCGCCGCTCCAATACAGGATGTTGAGCGCCGAGCAGCCCACCGAGATCACGTTCAGCGAGTTATCCTCCTGCCCGAGCTCGGTGATCACGTCCGATATGAGACGCGTCGCAAGGGAATGCAGACAGCCGGGGCAATAGCCCGAGGGCTTGTCGGCGAGCATGTTAGAACGCTTATATTCAGGCATCAGAACGTCCCTCCCGTCACAATATCTCTCACGGCCTCAAGCACGCCCTCGTCGTCGAGCAGCACGCCGCCGGAGCGGCCGTACTCATACACGGGGCAGCGGTCGAGGACCTGCAGCTCAATGTCTTCGCGCATCTGCGCGGGGATGGTCATCTCAACGTCGATGATCGCCTTCACGCGATCGTAATCGAGGTTGCGTATGCTCTTTTTCGGGAACGGGAACACGGTGATGGGCCGGATGAGCCCCACCTTGTACCCCTCGGCGCGCAGCGTGAGCACGGCCTCCTTCGACACGCGAGAGGCGATGCCGTAGGCCACGATCACGTATTCCGCGTCGTCCACCATGAACTCTTCCACCTTCACGTCGTCCTCTTCCCAGACCTTATACATTTCGCCGGCCATGGCGTTGAGGCCCTCAAGGATCGCTTCGGTGTAGATCGGCGTGATGTTGCCCTGCCAGTCGCGGCCGTTGCGGCGCGTAAGGCTCCAGTCGGGCAGATCGGCGTCGCTGAGCTCCTTCATCGGGGGCAGCTCCACCTCTTCCATGATGTTGCCGAGGCACCCGTCCATGAGCACCAGCACGGGGTTGCGGTCGCGCTCGGCGTATTCCCACGCGTCGTACACGATGTCCACGGCCTCCTGGGCGGAGTTCGGCGCGAACACCATGGCGTGGAAGCCGCCGTGCCCGAGCGCCTTGGTGGCCTGCAGATAGTCGCTCTGCGCGGGCTGGATGGAACCGAGACCGGGGCCGCCGCGGCTGATGTTCACGATCAGCGCCGGAAGACCGGCCGCCGCGAGATACGAGATGCCCTCCGCCTTCAGGCTGATGCCGGGGCCGGAAGAGCTCGTCATGGCGCGCGTGCCCATGGCGGCTGCGCCGTAAACCATATTCACGCTCGCGATCTCGCTTTCACCCTGCACGTAGGAGCCGCCCACCTCGGGCAGACGCCACGACAGATACTCGGGGATCTCGTTCTGAGGCGTGATGGGATAGCCCGCGAAGAAGCGGCACCCGCCGCGAACGGCGGCCTCGGCGATGGCTTCGTTCCCCTTCATAAACCGTTTTTCGCTCATGCCTCTTCGCCTCCCTTCGTTACCTCGATCGCGCCCTCCGGACACATGGTGGCGCAGATCGCGCAGGAAATACACTTGTCCGCATCCGTCATCACGGGATAAAAATGCCCGCGTTCGTTGCGTTCCCCGCTTGTTTTCAGGATCTGCTTCGGACAGAACTTGACGCAGTACCGGCAGTCCTTGCACAGCGAGACGTTGATGTTTACCACTGATTGACCCCTCCCGTATTCAGATTTGTTAAACAAAACTATAAGACGAAACCGCCGTCCGGCGGTCGTTTTACCGATGTAAATAGATATGTCCCCGCGGCTCAGATCACGTAGTCCCCGAGCGCCCTGCGGTTGCCGATGCCGAGTTTGTTGAAGATGTTCCTGAGATGCGCGCGCACCGAATTTACCGTGATGCCTAGAAAATCGGCAATCTCGCCGTTCGAGAGCCCCTTCGCCGCGAGCGACGCCACGTTATACTCGATGGCGGTCAGGGCGTCGGAGATGCGCTCGCCCGTCAGCTCGTTATGCACGAACACCCAGCGCTTATGGTAGGCGTTCGACAGCTCGAGGATCTTTTTATAGGCCTGCGGCTCGTCGTAGCGCAGGCATTTTTCGAGCATGCCCGAAAGCATGCCGCGGTGCTCCGCGAAGGGCATATAAAGCCGGTCGGGCTTCGCGAGGTTCCACGCGTATTTGAAATAGAACTCCGCCTTGTCCCACACCTTCTGCAGCATATAGCCGCGGGCGATGATGAGCGAGAGATAGATCTCCGACACGGGGCAGGGCCTGTCCATGAACACCAGCGCACCCTCGGCCATGCCGATCGCGCGGCCCACGTCGCCGGTCTCGATCAGAAAGCTCGTATAGATATAGAAGGCCAGAGGCACCAGCGACGGCGGCATCGAAAACGCGTCCGGCCCGAAGGGCGGAAACGTGATGGCGGGCAGGTTGCGGATCAGAATGTTGAAATACAGCATGAACGCGCCGCCGAGCCGCGTAAGCTCGCTCTCGCCGTCCAAAGACGAGACCTGGATGCTGCGCGCGAACTCGTAGGTCTGGATGAGGTCCCTGAGGTCGCCGCCCGCGAGGGAAGAGAGCACCGAGCCCAGTATAGCCGTGGGCATCAGGTCTTCGCTCACGGTCTCGGCGAGGGCGCGGAACGCCTCGTTCGCCTGCGCCGATTCGCCGCGGATATAGGCGAGCTCCGCCTCGGCGAGCCGCCGGCGGTCCTCGTTTTCAACGGCACGGCAGAACGCCTCGGCGTTGCCGGGCTCGAAATGCCCGGTCGCCAGCGTCAGCGGATCGCTGGAAAACAGCATTATTCTTTTCTTGTCCGGTTTGCCGTTCACAAATGTTCTCCTGAAAAAGATTTCGCCCGGTATCTTTCAACCCGCAATATTATATCACGCGCGTATATCAAAAATCAATAGTCCAAAAAGATTTAAATATGGACAATCCCGGCATAGTCCGAAATAACTTGAACATGGGGGATGAAAAATGTACATATTCTTTTATAATGTTTATAAGAATTCGTTCGTTCTGTGAACGAATTGTTAACGAAAGACTTGAATTGTGATAGGAGATTGTTCTGATGGTTGATCCCGGCAATATGAGCTGCTACGCGTATTACAAGGCCTGCACCGAGGAATACGGCGAATATTACTGCCAGCAGCACTTTGATAAATGGTTCCTGAACACTGAGATCATCAGCGATATGGACGCGCTCGCGGCCTACGTGCGCATCGAGCTCGGCTTAAAGCCCGGCGACGTGTATTCCGTGTTCATGCCGACCACGGTGCAGAGCATCGTGGCGTTCTACGCCCTCAACAAGATCGGCGTGGTCATCAACTTCATCCACCCCCTGCTCCCGCCGGACGTGGTGGAAGAAACCATCACCTCGCTCCATTCCAAGGGCGTGATGATCCTCGACGTGCTCTCGAAGAAATACACCGACATGCTCAACAACCTCGGCCTGCCGGTGCTCGTGTGCCATTCGTCCGACTACGCGAACATCTTCGCTGAGGTCGGCATCGGCCTCGGCGAGAAGATCCTCAAAAAGGCCTTCCCCGAGATCAAGAACCGTGAGGAATACCGCACCGCCCTCAAGCGGTTCCGCAAGGCCAAGGTCAAGGACCACTGCGACTGCGACAAGACCGCCGTCCTTCTCAACGGCGGCGGCACCACGGGCAAGAGCAAGACCATCAAGCTCTCGTCCCGCGCCGTCAACGAGATCGTTTACCGCATGTCCAAGCTCGACCGCATCCATCGTCCCGGCGAAGAGGCCGAGGTCATCGTGCTGCCGCTGTTCCACTGCTTCGGCCTGTCGGTCGCCATGCATATGGCCATGTGCAACGGCGCGAGGCTCATCCCGATGATGCAGTTCGACGCCAAGCTTTTCAACAAGCTCATGCGCAAGAACTGCGTGGTCGGCATCCTCGGCATCCCCGTGATGTTCAAGAAGCTGATGGACGAAAAGCATTTCGACAACAAGTGCCTCAAGAACATCCGCCTGTCGTTCTGCGGCGGCGACGACGCGCCCGAGGCGTGGCTCAACGAGTTCAACTCCTATCTTGAGAAATACGGCGCGGTGGGCAAGCTCCGTCAGGGCTACGGCCTCACCGAGGTCGGGTCCGTGTGCTGCACCTGCACCAACACCGAATTCAAGCCCTATTCCATCGGCCTTCCCATCGAGGGCGTCGAGATGGACGTGTGGGACGACGACTGCAACCCGCTGCCCGTGGGCCAGATCGGCGAGCTCGTGATCGCCGGCCCCACGATCATGCAGGGTTATTACACCGAAGACGGGCACGACGGCGAGGGCCTCACCCCCGACGCCACCGGCAAGCTCTGGGTGCGCTCCGGCGACCTCGGCTACCGCGACGAAGACGGCTACTACTTCTTCTCCGGCCGCAAAAAGAGGGTCATCATCATCTCGGGCTACAACGTCTATCCGTCCGACATCGAGAAAAAGCTCTCCGAGTTCCCGTTCGTCAAAGAATGCTGCTGCGTGAAGGGCTTCAGCAAAGAGGGCAAGCCCATCATCCGCCTCTTTGTATCGTATAACGACAAAGAGGGCGACCGCGAGATCTACAAGCGCCGTATGCTCGAATGCGTGGAGCAGCACTTCTCGAAGTTCAGCGTGCCGCGCGAGGTCATCGAGCTCGACAAGCTGCCCGAAACGCCCCTGATGAAGGTGGACTTCATGAAACTGACCCAAAACTGCCCCGAAGATCCGATCTATACCCCGCCGGTCGGGGAGAAGAAGAGCCTCCTTCCCGTCTGATCAATAGAATCTTTCCGGAAAATCAATCCTGTAAAAATGAACCGCTTTCCTCGGAAAGCGGTTCGTTTTTTATCGTTTGTTATCAGATCGGCAGCAGGCTCTTTTTTTCGCCCACGGGCGGCTCGTACAGCGGGTCGCCGGGCTTTTTCTGCGTGAGCTTCATGAAGTCCACCTTCATGAGCGGGGTCTGCGGCAGCTCCTTCAGGAACACGATCTCGCGCGGCACGTAGAACTTCGAGAAGTTCTCTTCCGCGATCTTCCTGATCTCCGCCTCGGCCTGCTCCTTATCCACCTCGCGCTTGAGCGAGACGTAGAGCCGCACCATGCTTCTGTCGCCGTGCCAGCCCTGCACAGCGCACACGTCCTTGATGTAGTCGAGGTCGCCCACCTTTTTCTCAAGGTCGTTCGGGTACACGTTATAGCCCGCGATGATGATGACCCTCTTCTTGCGCCCGGCGAAGAAGAAGAACCCCTCGTCGTCGCGGTAGCCGAGGTCGCCCGAGAGCACCCATTTCTTGCCGTTTTCGTCGGTATAGAGCCCGAGGTCCTCGGGGCCGTCCTTCGTGTAATAGCCCGCCATGATCGTGGGCCCGGCGATCACGATCTCGCCGATCTCGCCGTTGGGCACTTCGTGATGGTCGTCGTCCCAGATCTGCACCTCCACGCCTCTGAGCGCCTTGCCGATGGAGCCCGGCTTATACTCCGTGTTGGAGTTCGTGGTGCAAACGCTGCCGATCTCGGTCAGGCCGTAGCCCTGTCTCAGTCGCCCCACGGCGCCGCAGCGCTCGAAATAGCCGTTGAACTCGTCGAGGAAGGCGTCCGACACGTCGTCGCCGCCGCAGAACATCAGACGGATGTTCTTGAGCCACGGCCCGTCGAAGTGCTTTTCGCGCATGAGCTTCTGGAACATCAGCGGGATGCCGCCGTAGCCCACCACGCGGTTCTTGCGCATGAGCTTGTTGAAGAGCTTGGCGTCGAACTGCATCATCGGGATGATGCGCCCCGAGTTGCACAGCGCCATGTGGATGGCCACGGTCAGGCCGAAGCAGTGGAACATCGGCAGCACGATGATCTCGGCCTCCTCGCCGGGGTCGTGGATCTCGTCGAGGTCCGACACGCGCTGCACCAGCTCGTTGGTCGCGCGCGAGGTGAGCTTGATGGTCTTGCTCTTGCCCGTGGTGCCGCCGCCGTTGAGATACACGGCGATGTCGTCGGCGTTGTGCCGCACGGGCGTGAAGCTCGTATACTTTTTGATCGCGTCGCGGTACCTGACGGCGTTTTTGAACTTCGGGAACACCGCCTTGAGGATCGCCTCGCCCGCGCGCGTGCCGGCTTTTTTGACGCCCTCCGAATAGTCGGACGACGAGCACACGATGCAGGGGAGCCCCGAGTCGTTGATCGTCTCCACGTGGTCTTTCGACAATAGGTCGAGGATCATCACGCCCTTGGCGTTCACGTCCTCGAGCGTCTCTTTGAGGAAGGCGGTGCTCATGAGCGGATGCACGATGTTCGCGATCACGCCGATCTGGTTGAGGGCGTAAAAGGCGATGATGCCCTGCACGGTGGTCGTCATGAACACCGTATACACGTCGCCGCGTTTCAGGCCCAGCTCGTTCTGGAAATAGGCCGCAAGCCCGTCGATATCGCGAAAGATCTCACTCTTTCTGTATCTCACGCCGAAGTGCTGCATCATCCACACGTCGGGATAGATGCTCGTGCAGCGTTTGAGGTATTCGTAACAGTTGTCGTCGTTGGTCAGAGGAAGCATATCGGGACCTCCCTGTATTATTATAACACAATTATATAACATTCTTGTGAATCTTGTCAATAAAATACATAGAAATATAACATTCGTGCAACAATGTGTTAATTAATTTTTCGGGTTATCGAACAGTTTTTGCTTTCGTGTCGGATAATGCATAAAAATACGCCTTCAGGCAAAAACCTGAAAGCGGGTTTATTTGTCAGTTCAGGAGATCCAGTTCAGCACCTCGGCGGGCTTTTCGAAGATCTCGTCCAGGCGTTTGATGAACGGCACGATCTCGTTGAAATCGAGCGCCCGGTGGTCGAACGCGATGCACATCGGAAAGATCTTGCGCGCGGCAAGGTCCTTGTTGCCCTCGCGGTCCTTGAGCACGGTGGCACGGTCCTGCACGGCGCCGAGGCCGATGGCCACCACCTGCCCGGGCAAAATTTCCAGCAGCGAAAAGCTGCCGCGCATACCGGGATACAGCGATCCCACGTTCGACACCGTCACGGTGCCGGGGTCCAGGTCCTTTTTCGTCAGGCGGTCGGTGGCGGGGATGCTCTCGTAGTCGCGCTTCTCCTTGCCGCGCATGTGCCGCGCTTTGCCCTTGCCGAACTGGTTGAGCAGGATCTTCACGCCCTGCGACACGATCTGCCCGTGCAGCATGCGCTCGATGAGCTTGCCCTTGGCGATGTCATACATCACTTCGTTGAGGTCGGTCGAAAACGAGCGGCGCCGGATATCGATGATCGTGTTCCTGAGCTGCACCAGCGACATGTCGTTGACGTTCCTGAGCGTCACGGTCATCATCTCGCCGCTGGGCAAAATCATCGGCATCGAGATGCTTATTTCGTCCTTCGTGATGACCTTACCGCCCGCGAGGCGGTAGTTATACACGATCTCGGCGTTCATGGCCTTCGCGCACTTGAGGCCCTCCACGATGATCCTGAGGATCAGCGTGTTGAACGACAGGCCGAGCGGCTTGATCTCTTTCTGATAAAGGTCGAAGATCGCGGTGATGTCGGGCTCGTAGCTGAACGATACGTGCGGGATCTCCTGCCACGATTTCGAGGTCATCTCGGCGACCATTTTGCGTTGGATCGACAGATATTTCGTTTCGTTTGCCATACTGTTCCTCCAAAGGGAATTGCCGGGTCTATCTCATCTGGGGGATGAACTGCTTGGCCACCGTGAAATACACGAGCAGCGACACCGCGTCCACGATCGTGGTGATGAACGGGCTTGCCATCACGGCCGGGTCAAAGCCGATGCGCTTCGCGAGCAGCGGCAGCGAGCAGCCGATGATCTTCGCGCAGATGATCGTGGCGAGCAGCGTCAGCGCCACCACGACGGCCACGTTCCAGTCCACGTCGGCGTTTTTCATCAAAAGGTGGTCCACCAGCATCACCTTGAACAGCGCCGCCGTGCCGAGCGTCACGCCGCACAGCACCGACACGCGGATCTCTTTCCAGACCACTTTGAAAAAGTCGCGGAATTCCACCTGTCCGAGCGAGATACCGCGGATCACGGTCACGCTCGCCTGGCTGCCGGAGTTGCCGCCGGTGTCCATGAGCATGGGGATGAACGCGGTCAGGATCGGCACCGCAGCCAGCGAGTTTTCGAAGCTCGAGATGATGAGCCCCGTAAAGGTGGCTGAGATCATCAACAGCAGCAGCCACGGGATGCGCGAGGCCCACACGCGGATGACCGGGGTCTTCATATACTCCGTGTCGTTGGGCGTGATGGCCGCCATCTTCGCGAAGTCTTCTTCCGTTTCTTCCTGTAAGACGTCGATGGCGTCGTCGACGGTGATGATGCCGACAAGCCTGTCCTCGTTGTCGACGACGGGCAGGGCGAGGAAGTCGTAACGCGAGAACATAAACGCGATCTGCTCCTGGTCGTCGAGCGTTTTGACATAGATCACGTTCTCGGTCATGATGTCTTCGATCTTTTTATCGAGCGGGGAGATGAGCAGCTCCTTCGCGGTCACGATGCCGATCAGGTGGTTCTGCGGGTCCGTGACGTAGCAGGTATAGATCGTCTCCTTGTCGATACCGACCTTCCGGATGAATTCAAGGCTCTCACCGACGGTGAAGTCCTTTTTGAGACGCACGAACTCCGTTGTCATGATGGAGCCGGCGGAATCCTCGGGGTATTTGAGCAGCTCGTTGATCACGCGCCGCTGCTCGGGCGAGGCCGCCGCGAGGATGCGCTTCACGACCGACGCGGGCATCTCTTCGATCACGTCCGCGGTATCGTCGTAATACAGCTCGTCCAGCGTTTCCTTGAGCTCCGATTCCGAGAGCACGCGGATCAGGTATTCCTGCTGGTCGGGATCCAGCTCGATAAACACCTCCGCCGCCAGCTCCTTCGGGAGCAGGCGGTAGATCACCAGCGTCTGTTTTTCGGTCAGCTCGTCGAAAAACTCCGCGATATCCGCTGGTTCGGCGTCACCCAGCATCTCTCTGAGGTCGGCGTACTGTTTGTTTTCGAGCAGCAAAAGCGCCTTTTCCACAAGGCGTTCCTGCTGCTCCTGGATGCGTTCTTCCAGGTCGAGCTCGTCCAGCTCGATCTCGTCTTCGTCCTGCCTCAGCAGGAGATCTCTCTCTTCCACGTGTGCAGCCTCCTTTGCGTTTCGGCGAATGCCGGGTTCGGGGCTTTTGGCCCCTTCAGAAAAAGGTACACAAAACGTGGGCAGACGCTATGCCGAATAATAAGCGCGAGGCCCGCATAAGGGCACGTCGTCATTATCGCAAAGCCTGCTTCGTCCGCCCGGATTTGTGCCGCCGTCGCCTATGTCCATGTCCTCACGCTCCTTTTTTGATTTACACTTTATTATATCCCTTTCCGCCTGCCTTGTCAATCAAAAAAGGCGAAAAATACCCCCTCGCACGGACGCGGAGGGGGAGTGTTATTTATTTCGTTCCGAACTGCTCGCGGATGTAGGCGCACATGGTCCTCAGCGCCTTCTGCGACTCCGGGAAGAGCTGATAGACGTTGAACACGTGGAACATCCCGTCGCCGATATAAAGCCTTGCGTCCACGCCGGCTTTCTTGAGCTTTTCCACCAGCGTTTTCGAGTCGCTGAGCAGCATCTCGTTGCCGCCCGCGGTCACGAGCATGGGCGGATAGCCGCCGTCGAACTCGTTATACACAGGCGAAATATAGGGGTCGGTGCGCTCGTGGTCGCCGAGCCACATATAGAGCTCGCTCGTCATGAGCATTTTCTTGACCTCTTCCGCCGACGGGGTCTGGCCCTTGATGCCGAACACGGGGTCGACCTTGTAGTTATACACGTACGACTCGCCGGACGCCGTCATGTCGAGCCACGGGGACATCAGAATAGCCGCTTTCGGCATCTTCTGCCCGAGCTCACGCAGTTTCATCATCAGGTTCACACTCAGGTGGCCGCCGGCGGAGTCGCCGATCACCATCACGTTCTCCTCTTTGATCCCCTGGTCGAGCATCCACTTCCACACCTTCATGGTGTCTTCGAGGGCTGCGGGATACAGGGCCTCCGGTGCACAGCGGTATTCGAAATGGATCACCGTGCCGCCGCCTGCGGCCTTCGAATAGCGCTTGTTGAGAAGCCGGTAATAGAACATCATGCGCGAGATGTAGGCGCCGCCGTGCACCACGAAGATCACCTTGTCCGAGGCGTTTTTCTTCTTCGAGAACACCTCCACCGGCACGCCGTCCGCCTCCGCTTTCACGAAGCGGTAGCCGATCGGCGCGATATAGTGCCGGAACAGCGGCTCCATGCTGCGAAGGTCCTTCACAACGTTCTTGTGCTTTTGCTCCACGATATTGGGGTTCACGTTGCCCGCCGCGCGCGCGACGGCCGAAAAGATCCTGCCGGGAATACTGGCCATAGTCGTTCCTCCTTGATCGTCGGGTCCTCGGATCAGCCGACGTCCACGTGCATGATGCCGAAGCCGCCGGTGATGTTCACAAGCGTATCGCCCTCGCCGAACGTGCCGCTGCGCGAGATCTTGCTGCCGTTATAAATGCAGGTGCCGATGCCCATCTGGAAATTGACGGTATAGTCGGCTTCGCTGCCCTCGAAGTGCAGGTTGACCGCGCCGAAGGCCGCCGTGATGTTGTTGGTGCCCGTCAGCTTTGCCGACACGTTCGACGCGCCCGCGCCGCACTGCAGGTTCAGGTTGTTGATCGAACCGCCGTTGATCGAGAGCTCGCCCGCGCCCTCCTGGATCTTCGCGGACCCGGTGACCGTGAGCTTGCTGAAATTGGCGCTGCCCGCGCCGAATTCGAGCTCCAGCGTCTCGGCGCTCAGCGTCTGCGCGTTGAGCTTGCCCGCGCCGAGCGACAGGTCCACGTCGCCGAAAAAGAAGCTCTCCGGCACAGTGATCGTCACGTCCATTTTTCTGCGCTGGGCGGCGGTGGGGTCTGAAACGGCGTTGCCGATGATCATGCATTCGTCGCTGACCGTCACGCTGATGACCGAGGAGTCGTAGTCCACGCCGAAGGCGTCGCCCGCCTTGAAGGTGAGTGTGCCCGTGGTCATGTCCACGTCCAGATCGCGCACCGAGGCGTAGGGGCCGTCGGCGGGCTTAGAGGCCTCCTGCCCGTCTTCGCCCGGCACGGCGTCGGTCGCGGACGTGGGGGCGGGCAATGTCGGGTCCGTATACGGGACCTCCTCGGGCAGCGTCGTCTGCCCGCCGTTGTTGCCGCTGCCGCTGCGCTGGCCGAGCAGGAATGCGACGACGACGAGAAGCGCCACCACGACGACGCCGAGCAGCGCACACACGATTTTGATCGTATTGTTTTTGGATTCGTTCATGGTTTTTTCCTTTCTTTTCACGCATGAAAACAAACGCGTCCGGAAGCGCCTTGCTCGGCGCCTCCGGACGGCAGGGTAGTATTACGCTTCTGCTTCGGCGGCGGGCTCTTCGGGAAGGGCCTTTTCTTCCTTTTTCTTGTGGAACAGGATCTTATCCACCGGGAAGTAGAGGAAGAACTGGATCGCGGAGCACACCATGGTGGCGGCGTTCGCCGACAGGTCGTCGTTCCAGTTCCAGTCGGTGAACACGCCCTTGAGCGTGGGGTTGAGCCACGCCGAAAACGCGATCAGCGCCAGCGTGAACACGATATAGATCGGCAGCGTCACGGCGATGTTCGCGCCGGAGTTGAACGTCTTTTCGCGGTTGACGAAGAACGACACGATCTGCGCCACGATGTTCGCCGCGTTGTTGATGATGAAATAGGCAAGGCCGCCGATCTCGGCAGCGCAGAAGAAGATCGTGAGCCACCTGAAGTCCTTTTCGCTCGGGATCTGGCTCTTCGTGTAGACCTTCTTGTTCTCTTTATCCTTCAAAAACTCCGACGAAGTGTCGTAGTTCACCACAACGCATTTGACCTGCCCGTCCTTCATGGCGGCGAGGGCCTCTTCACAGGTGGCGTATGTAACGTATTCGGCCTTCTCGTTCTTTTCGAGCAGGTCGATGATCCCCTCCGGCACGCCGACCTTCAGGCCGTTCATCTCATCCACGGATTTGATCTTGAAATCCTTTTCCGACACGATGATCTGCGCGCTCTGCTGCGCCTCGTCGAACATCTTGTGGATCGGGGGAATGAACTTCAGCGTGTTCAGAAGGGTGAACTGCACGATCATGGCAAGCAGGCTCACGAAGATGAACTTGATGAACTGCCAGAACGTTTCAAGGCCTTTGCCCTTTTGTTCCGCTTTTTTGTCGATTTCCTTCAGTTTGCCCATGGTATCGTCTCCTTTAAAAACGGCATACCCGTTGTTTTTGCATAAAAAAACCTTTCCGCATTGCCGGCGGGCGACGATAATAACCTGCTCCTAAGCAGGTGGGTGTCCTCCCATCCGGTTCACGCTCCCTTCGTCCGGCTAAGCCGGGAGGTCTGCAATCCGCGGACGGAGTATCAGGACTCCCTTAAAATGTCTGTTGGGTTAATATTGGCGCCCGTTTATCGCACAACGCAGAAAGGCCTGTACGCGATAGTATTCAGATTTTTGCGGGGGTTATTCTTCTTCGTCGGAAAAATCGAACGTATCCGCCAGCCGCTCTTCGAACTGCCTGCCGATGCGGTCGAACTCCTCTTCGTCCTCGATGGGCTCGAGCAGCATCTCGTCGTCCGCCGCCACGCGCAGGATGATGAGCTCGCCGTCGTCGTTCAGCATGTCGGCCTCGTTCTCGTAATACGGGATCAGCGCGACGTAGCTTTTGTCGTCGGTATCGATGCGGTCGAGGACCTCGAATTCGTGCTCAACGCCGTCGTCGTCCAGCACCGAGATGATATCGGGACCGTAATCCTCCATCTGTCAGCCCTCCTTCGTTTTTCCTGCTTTTATTATATAATATCCGCGCCGTGAAGTCAATATTCTTTTTCATTTTTCGGCAGGGCGGCAAGGTTTTCCTCCGTGAACACCGGCACGCCGTTTGCCTCCAGCAGTGCCGCCGTCACGCCGTCGCCCTTCGTCAGCGTCCCCGAAAAACTGCCGTCGTAGATCTCGCCCTTCCCGCACGAGGGGCTGCGCGCCTTGAGCACCGCAGCCGACGCGCCGAGCGTCTTTGCGAGATACAGGGCGGTTTCGGCGCCCTTGATGAACGCTTCGGTCACGTCCGCGCCGTTTTTCGCCAGAACGCGGTCGCCCACGCGTTCCGATGGCACGCGCGGGGTCGGCAAGCCGCCGGATTGCTCGGGGCACACCGGGATCAGCTCGTATCTGTCTTTGAGTTCCAGAATCTCTTCGTTCGGCACGCTCCCGCCGTCGTACCGGCACGCGCAGCCGAGAAGACATGCGCTCACCAGCAGCTTTTCCATGAAACCGCCTCCGTTTCTTCGGTTTCATTATACCAAAAACACGCGCCTCTCGTCAAGTGCGGGCGTAAAAAAGGAGCCGTGCGGCGCACGGCTCCGGATAGACGGAGGAAGCTTACTCGTTTTCGGCTTCAACCTTTTCAGCTTCGGCTTTGACAGCCTTTTCAGCCTTGTTGGGGGTGATCAGGTTCACGATGATGCCGAGGATGAGGGCAACGGCGATCTTAGTGATCGTCACGGAACCGATCTGGAGGGCAAGGCCGCCGATACCGGTGATCAGGATGGTGGCGACGACGAAGAGGTTACGGTTCTCGCCGAGGTCGACCTTCTGGATCATCTTGAGGCCGGACACGGCGATGAAGCCGTAAAGCGTGATGCACACGCCGCCCATTACGCAGCTCGGGATCGTGGAGAGCAGGGCAACGAAGGGCGCGAAGAACGAGGCGGCCATGCAGAGGATCGCGGTGGTGAGGATCGTGACGACCGAGGCGTTGCCGGTGATGGCAACGCAGCCAATGGATTCGCCGTAGGTGGTGTTGGGGCAGCCGCCGAAGAACGCGCCTACCATCGAGCCGACGCCGTCGCCGAGCAGGGTGCGGTGCAGGCCGGGCTCCTTGAGCAGGTCTTCACCGATGATCGAAGAAAGGTTCTTGTGGTCGGCGATGTGCTCGGCGAACACCACAAAGGCCACGGGGATATAGGCGAAGGCGATCGTAGCGACGTAGCTGCCGTTGATCTCCTTGATGCCCTTGAAGGCGGTCAGGAACGTGAATTCGGGCACCCATTTCAGATTGCTGAATGCGGACCAGTCGACGACCTTCAGGGCGTCGTTGCCGGTCTTGATGCCGATCAGCGTCAGGCACGAGGCCACGGCGTAGCCGGCGGCGATACCGATGATGAAGGGGATGAGCTTGCCCATCTTCTTGCCATAGACGGAGCAAAGCACGATGGTGATCAGGGTGACGAGGGCGCAGGCGAGGCTGATCCAGCTTGCGGCGTCCATGTTGAACACGCCGTTCACGGCGTCATAGTTGCCGAGCTTCGATTTGCTCATGGCGTCGCCGATGGCGTTGCCGGCGAGGGCGAGACCGATCAGCGAGACCGTGGGGCCGATCACGACGGCGGGCATGAGTTTGTTGACCCACCTGACGCCGGCGAATTTCACCGCGACGGCGATCGCGACGTAAACGAGACCCGCGAACACGGCGCCGAGAATCAGACCGACGAAACCGGCCTGCGCGGAAATGGCGCCTGCGAAGGCGGCGGTCATCGAGCCGAGGAAGGCAAAGGATGAGCCGAGGAACACGGGGCTGCGGAATTTGGTGAAGAGCAGATAGATGATCGTACCGGCGCCCGCGCCGAACAGGGCGGCGGCCTGGTTCATCGTCGGGCCTTCGGTCCAGGCGACTGCGCCGTTCTTGATCAGGTCGGCAACATTGCCGTTGATGATCACGGGCACCACGATGGTGGCGGCAAGGATCGCGAGCACCTGCTGGAACGCGAACACGATCATTTTGCCGAATGTGGGTCTGTCTTTGACGCCGTAAGCAAGATTCATAAGATTTACCTCCGTTATTTCTAAAGCTTTCGCTTTAATTTACCGAATAAAGAGAAACGCCGATCGGAGTCCCGTCGTACTCCGGAAAGCTCACGCGCACGACCTCGTTCATCGAGGTGGGCACGTTTTTGCCCACGTAATCGGCCTTGATGGGCAGCTCCCTGTGGCCGCGGTCCACGAGCGCCGCGAACTGGATGGCGCGGGGCCTGCCGAGCGAAAAGATGGCCTCGATCGCCGCGCGCACCGTTCTGCCCGTGAAGATCACGTCGTCGGTGAGCACCACGGTCTTGTCCGTCACGTCGAAGGGGACCGCCACTTCGCCGATCGCGGGCGCGGGGCTCTTTTTGGTCACGTCGTCGCGGTAAAAGGTCACGTCCAGCTCGCCGAGCGGCACCGAAACGCCCTCTGACGAAAGGATGTTTTCCCTGATCTCCTTCGCCACGCTCACGCCGCGCCTGCGGATGCCCACGAGCACCACGTTGTCCACGCCGCGGTTCTTTTCGGCGATCTCAAACGAAATGCGCCTCAGCGCGCGCCGCACGCCGGCCTCGTCCATGATCTGCGCCTTGAACGTCATCCGTTTTCGCCTCCGAAGCAACAAAAAAAGTCCCGTCTTTTCAGAACGGGACCGCATGAAAACAGCATAAAGGGATTCACTTCTGCGTCTCTTGCGGGTCTCTCTGTACCCATCCTTAAAGATCCGCTGAAATTCTATCACAGCGCCGTCGGATTGTAAAGGGGAAAATGAAAAGAAACGGGATTTTGTCGAATTCAACAAAATCCCGTCCGAAAAGCGCACTATTATTGCTGATTTTTAAACCTCACAGCATATAAACGCCGGATTCGAGCGCCACGAACTCTTCGCCCGCCACGCGCAGATACTTATACACCGGCTCGTCGAAGCTCTTGAAGTCCTCCACGCTGAAGTCCGCGAGGCGCACGCGCTTGATTTTCCTCGAGTCCTTGCAGCAAACGTACAGATACCCGTCGTATTCCTCGATCGAAACGGGGTTCGTGAAGGTGGTGGCGTTGTCGCCGCCGATGCGCATCACCACGCGGTTCTGCAGCAGCGAATACTTCACGATCAGGTTCTTCGAGGGCACCACCGACCAGATATAGTTGTTGTCGATGGCCACGTCGCGCGCGGGGGCGCCGTTATACATGAGGTCGCCGGTGCGCAGCAGCGCGCCGCTGTCGTCGAAGATGCCCATCTCGCCCGTGGAATAGATGATAAAGGTATGGCCGTTCCACAGCTTGCCCGTATCGCACGACACGTAGTCGCCGAGCTGCTTCGCGATGGGCGCGAAGGCGGCGCCGTATTTCGTGAGCAGATAGGCGTTTTTCGTCACGGTTGCGATCGATTTCGTCGCGATGTCGAACGAATAGAACGATACCTTCACGCTGCCGTTCTCAAGCGGTTCCTTCAGCACGAAGAAAATGCCGGAGGGGAAGGGCAGCAGGTCCACGATATTGAGGCTAACGATCCTCAGCATGTTCATTTACCCCCGTTCTGGCTGTTTTTGATGCTGTATGAAAGCGTCATCAGCGAGTCGCTCAGGTGAACGTTCGTCACGTTCGCCTGCGGATATTTCGCGCGGATGTCATAATGCGAAAAGTTCCAGAAGCTGTCGAGCCCGAGCAGAATGAGCTCGTCCACGAGCGCCGGCGCCTTGTCCTGCGGCACGCAAAGGATAGCCATGCGCGGGCGCTTTTTGAGGCAAAAGTCCGCCAGCTTCTCGTTGGACTGGATCTGCAGTCCCCTCAGCTTCATACCGCGGTAGGCGGGGTCCGTGTCAAAGATCCCCACCAGCGAAAAGCCCATCTCCTCAAAGCGCATCTGGCTCGCCACGGCGCGCCCGAGGTTGCCCGCGCCCATCAAGATCGCGGGCGTGAGCACGTCGAGCCCCAATATCGCGGCCATCTCGTTTTTGAGCTGCTCCACGTTATAGCCGTAGCCCTGCTGGCCAAAACCGCCGAAGCAGTTGAAATCCTGCCTGATCTGCGACGCGGTCAGCCCCATGCGCTCCGAAAGCTCGCGCGAGCTGATGCGCACTTCGCCCGCGGCGCTGAGCTCGCATAAAAATCTATAATATCTCGGCAGTCTCCCAACGACGGAGGCCGAGATCTCTTTGTTCTCTTTCATTTGATTCACCGGTTTCTATTCTATAAGATTCTCTTTCGCAAGTCAATATCTTTTCCGGCGCGCCGGAAATATTTTTTTCGGAGTATTCGCCCCCGCTCCGGGCAAAATAATGAAAAACCGCGCGCCCGCGCGATTGTGAGAAGAGGGACTTTGATGCTTTTTATACGCGATTTCGACGCGCCCGCCGCTCCGTCCGATGCGCCCGGGCGCGAAAACGAAGACTCCGGCGCCGAAACGGCCGTCGTCGGCTTCGAGGCCGGGGGCAAGCTTTACTGCGCGCTCACGGTCATCGGGCAGATCGAGGGGCACGTCGCGCTGCCGGGCGGGGTCAAGACCACGAAATACGAGCACGTGATCCCGAAGCTCGTGCAGATCGAGCAGGACCCCAACATCTCTGGACTTCTCATTCTGCTTAACACCGTCGGCGGCGACGTCGAGGCGGGCCTCGCCCTGTCCGAGCTCATTGCGGGTATGCTCAAACCCACGGTCTCGCTCGTACTCGGCGGCGGGCATTCCATCGGCGTGCCGCTCGCCGTGGCGGCGAAAAAGAGCTTCATCGTGCCCTCCGCCACCATGACGCTGCACCCCGTGCGCATGAGCGGCACCGTGCTCGGCGTACCGCAGACGATGGACTATTTCCGCGATATCGAAAACCGCATCGTATCGTTCATCTCGTCGCACTCGGGCGTGCAGCCCGCGCGCCTTCGAAGACTCATGCGCGCGCACGGCACGCTCGCCACGGACCTCGGCACCGTCCTCGGCGGCGAGGCGGCGGTGGCTGAGGGGCTCATCGGCGCGGTCGGCACTCTGCACGACGCGGTCACGGCGCTCACGTCGCTGTCCTGAGGCGGCGGGGCGCCGTTTCTCCGTCAAATCACCCCTTGCAAAACGCAGAAATATATGGTATAGTTAAAATCAGCATATTATTGATTTTTACATAAAGGACGTTGTGTACATTGGCAAATACGAGATCCAGTTCCGGTTCAAGGTCCGGCGCGAAAAGCGGCGCCGGCAAGAATAAAAGCGGCTCCGCGAGGTCCCGCTCCGCTTCGACCTCCCGTTCGCGCGCGAAGGCCGAGCCCGAGACTCCGCTCGAGCGCCTCATCCGCTCCAAGGAGTTCAAGGCCACGATGATCTTCGTGGCGGGCGTCGTCACGCTCCTGCTGGCCGTGCCCTTCGGCGCGGGCGGTCTGTGGAACACGCTCCAGACCTTCTATTACGCCCTGTTCGGGCTCGCCGGCGCGGCGATCCCGCCGATCCTGCTGTTCTTCGGCGTGCTGCGCGTGCTCAACCGCGAGTCGAAGGGCTTTCTGATCAAAAGCCTCGAAGTCCTGCTGCTGTTCTTCCTGGTCGGCGGCGTGTTCTACGTCTTCAGCGGCGTGCCCTTCGTGCAGGACCACGTTGCCGATAACGTGTGGACCTTCGGCAAAGGCATCACCGTCCATTTCGCCGGCATGATGAACGACCTCATCGGCCCGATCGCCAGCGGCGGTTTCATCGGCGCCCTGCTCGGCGGCGTGTTCTACGCCCTCGGCAAGTCGCAGGCGCTGGCGTGCGTCATTCTGCTGCTGCTGATCCTCACCGACCTCATGTTCCTGTTCGGCATCACGCTCTACAAGGTCTTCACCCGCATGGAAGAGCCCGCGAAAAAGGTTGGGCAGTATACGGGCCAGAAGATCGAGACCGTCAAAGAGGACGTGCGCGCCCGCCGCGAACAGGTCTCGGCCGACCGCTCGAAGAAAAGGCAGACGCAGGCAACGCAGGTCGTCAACGACTTCTATACCGATAACGACGTCAAGGATCCCGGCTTCGACAAGCCCGTGAAAAAGCGCGCGCAGTCCGATACCGGCCTTACGAGCGACCAGATCTTCTCGATCTTCGACGTGCTCACGGATAAGCCCGCCCCCAAGCCCGCCGTCCCCGTGCCCGAAGTCCTGCCCGCCGAGGCGGACAAGCCTGCCGACGAAAAGCCGCAGAAAGCCCCCTCGCTCACCGAAGAAGAGGCCGAGGCCGTCAGCGCCGAGCTGCAGGACGCCCTCGAGGCGGAGCCCGTGCGCGTTTACGAAAAGCCCTCGCTCGACCTGCTTGACATGCCGAACCGCGACAACCGCAACTACGATCTCGACGAGCTGCAGGCCAACGGCGAAAAGCTCATCGAGGCGCTCGCGTCCTTCAACGTGTCGGCGTCCATCTCCGAGGTCGTGCCCGGCCCCACCGTCACGCGGTATGAGCTCGTGCCCGCCAAGGGCGTCAAGATCAACAAATTCACGAACCTGTCCGACGACCTCGCCCTTCACATGGCGGCGCCCGCGGGCCTTCGCATCGAAGCGCCGATCCCGAATAAATCCGCGATCGGCATCGAGATCCCGAACCGCAGCCGCGCCTCCATCTCGTTCCGCGAGATCATCGACAACGATAAATTCTTCAACGCGAAAAGCAAGCTGCTCACCGCCCTTGGCAAGGATATCGCGGGCGACGTCATCTATGCCGACATCGCCAAAATGCCGCACCTGCTGGTTGCCGGCACCACCGGCTCCGGTAAGTCGGTGTGCATGAACACCATGATCGTAAGCCTGCTCTATCACGCCACGCCCGACGAAGTGCGCATCCTGCTCGTCGATCCGAAGCAGGTCGAGTTCGGCATGTACAACGGCATCCCGCACCTGCTCGTGCCCGTCGTGTCCGACCCCAGAAAGGCTTCCGGCGCGCTCGGCTGGGCGGTCACCGAGATGCTCAGCCGCTATAAGACCCTCAACGCCAGCGGCGTGCGCGACATCGCGTCTTACAACAGCCTGTGCGACGGCGACCCCGAGCTGCAGCGCCTGCCGCAGATCGTCATTTTCATCGACGAGCTCGCCGACCTCATGAGCGTCGCTCCCGCCGAGGTGGAAGACAGCATCCAGCGCATCGCGCAGATGGGCCGCGCCGCGGGCATGCACCTCGTGCTCGCCACCCAGCGCCCGTCGGTGGACGTCATCACCGGCGTCATCAAGGCGAACATCCCGTCGCGCATCGCGCTGACCGTGAAATCGCAGATCGACTCCCGCACCATGATCGACCAGGCCGGCGCCGAAAAGCTGATGGGCTACGGCGACATGCTGTTCTATCCCGTCGGCGTGCCGAAGCCCGTGCGCGTGCAGGGCGCGTTCCTCAAGACCGCCGAGATCGAGCGCGTGGTCGAATTCCTCAAATCCAACGGCTCCTCGCAGTATGACGACGTTGTCCAGCAGGAGATCGAGCGGCAGGCCGCCGTGGACAAGAAGAAGGGCGCCTCGTCCGAGGAGCTCGCGCCCGGCGGCGCGGGCAAGGACGACGACCTCGTCAACCGCGCCATCGAGCTGTTCGTCAGCGCCCCCGAAAAGGCTTCTATCTCCGCCCTGCAGCGGCACCTGAGCCTCGGCTTCGCCAAGGCAGGCCGCCTCATGGACACCCTCGAAGAGAAGGGGATCGTGGGCCCCACCGAGGGCAGCAAGCCCAGAAAGGTGCTGATCACGAAGGCGCAGTGGTACGAGATGAACGCCATGTCCGCCGAGGTGACCGATCCGGGCCTTCGCGATTTCGACGACATCTCCGACCCCGACTAAAACCCCGTAATCCCCGTTTTTTTACATTATAATTCCCCGGCCTCCGGCCCCTGTTCCATCAAATGAAATCGAAAAAGAAACTCCAAAGAATCCTGCTGCCGCTGGCGCTCACGCTGATCCTGATCGGGATCGGCGTTGCCGTATGGCTCGCCGCCTCCGGCGCGGGAAAGAACCGCCACGCCGAGATCAAAGACGCCGCGAACACGAACTTCCCGCTGCGCGTGGATTTCGTCGACGTTGGGCAGGGCGACGGCATCCTGATCCGCTGCGGAAACGAAACGATCGTGATCGACGGCGGCGAGCGCGACTACGCCGGCGCCTTCGTCGCCTATCTCAGAAACGAAAAAGTATCCGATATTTCGTGCTACATCGCCTCGCACCCGCACAACGACCACATCGGCGCCGCGCCCGCGGTGTTCTCTGCGTTCAACGTGCACATGCTCATGACCACCGCGTTCAGCGAGCTCAACACGCCCACCAACGTTTCCTACGAAGAGCTGCTCACGGCCGTTGAGGCCGAGCGGGACTGCGAGGTCCTCTTCGTGAAAGCGGGGGATACGTTCACCTTCGGTGAGCTGAGCCTTCAGATCTTCGCGCCGGTGTCCGAGAGCACGAACCATAACGATATGTCCATCGTCGTCAAGGCGACCTACGGCGACGTGTCGTTCCTGTTCACCGGCGACGCCGAGTTCGAAAGCGAACAGGCGATGCTCGATGCCGGCTTCGACCTGCGCGCCGACGTGCTCAAGGTCGGGCACCACGGCAGCTCGTCGTCCACCACGCCCGCGTTTTTCCGCGCCGTCGATCCCGCCGCGGCCGTCATCTCCTGCGGCAAAGACAACGTCTACGGCCACCCGCACCGCGAGGTGCTGCAGATGTTTGAAAACGCCGGGATCAGCGTCTACCGCACCGACCGCGACGGCACCGTCACGATCTGTTCCGACGGCGTCGATCTCTTCGTCCGGAGGTCCTACTGATGCGCTACGTGGTCGAAAGTATCGATAACGGCGTCGCGCGCCTTGAGGACGAGACCGGCGCCTCGCTCTTTTTCTCGGTTTCATCCCTGCCCGCGGGCGCTGCCGACGGCACGTGCCTGCGCACCGAGGGCGGTTTGCTCGTGCCCGACCCCGCCTATGAACACTCCCGCCGCAAACAGCTCTACGACCTCCAACAGCGGATCGGAAATAAAAACAGTATTTGATTTATATCCAATAAAAAGACCGGATCCCGCGATCCGGTCTATTTGTTATCTCTGCGTTTCGATGGCCCTGATGTCCTCCATCGGCACCGTGTCGCCGTCCGTGAACGTCACGGCCCCTGCCAGCGGGTCGATCTTTTTCAGCCGCCCGCATTTTTCGATATAGCGCCCTCCGTCCTTCTTTTCGTCCGCCTTGAAATACGTCAGACGCACGAGCGGCTGCGACAGGATGCGGCCCTCCAGCGTTTTCAGCGCGTCGTTGAGGGCGTCGCACACCTCGGTCGACGGCAGGACGCGCTCGTCGGTCAGGCGGGCGGATTCGTCGATCTGCTCCTCAAAGCCTGTGAGCGCCGCGAAGGGCGAAAACTGCGCGGCGCGGTCCACGCGGCCCATGCGCGCGTGCCTGCCGGACGGCGTGTAGCCCACGTGCATGATATCGGCGTATTTCTCTTCGCTTCTTGTCATCCCATGTGACCTCCCACCATGTTGTTGCGCTCCTTCGCCGTGGCGCCCTCCTCATAGTTCATCCCCCTGAGGATGGCGTTCTTGCCGTAGCGGCCCCGGATATCGAGGATCGTGCCCTGCATTCGCTTTTCTTTGCGGTCGGTGGCCTGCTTTTTCTCCTTCTCTTTTGCCAGCGCCGCGTAGTCCGTGAACAGGCTCAGCTGCTCGGGCTCCTCCTGCCGCTCGGCGGCAAGCTCGTCGAGCGTGTGGTTCGCCACCACGTAGATACGGCGCACCGCGAGGGCGGGGTCCACGATCCGGTCGTACAGCCGCGCCGCCGCCTGCAAAAGCGCCTTCGTGGAGTTCGTGCGCTCGCCCAGGTTCTCGCTGCCGTGGGCCTCTTTCGGCGTGGGGCGGCCGTAGTGGTCGAGCCTGAGCTCGCCCTGATAATCCTTCGCGGACGAAACGTCGTAGCACACGGTCAGCACGATCTGGTCGGTCACGAGCCGTTTGCCCGCCAGCGACAGCGAGAGCTGGTCCGTCATCTCTTTCAGGATCAGCTTCGCCTGCGCGGCGGAATAGGGGCAGGGCAGCACCTGCCCGTTCGACAGCGAGGTGCTCACGGGCCGATAGGCCTTGATGTCCGCGATCGTGCAGGGCTCTATGCCCCACGCGTGGTCGATCAGCAGCTCCGCGTTGATGCCGAACAGCTTATAAAGCAGGTCCTCGTTATAATAGTCGCTCTCTTTGCCGATCGAGCAGCGCGCCACGTCGCCCATGGTGTAAAGCCCCTTCGATTCCAGCCGCCGCCGGTAGCCGCCGCCGATCCGCCAGAAGTCGGTGATGGGGGTATGGTCCCACAGCTCCTGCCGGTAGCGCATTTCGTCGAGCTCGGCGATGCGCACGCCGTCGCGGTCGGCGGGGATGCGCTTCGCCATAACGTCCATGGCCACCTTGGCGAGATACAGGTTCGTGCCGATGCCCGCGGTCGCCGTCACACCCGTCTCGGCGAGCACCTGATGGATCATCTTGAGCGCGAAGTCGCGGGGCGCGAGGCCGTAGGTCGGCAGATAACTCGTGGCGTCGATGAACACTTCGTCCACGGAATACACGTGGATGTCCTCGGGCGAAACGAAGCGGCTGTAGATCGAAAACACCTGCGCGCTCACGTCCATATAATGCCGCATGCGGGGCTTCGCGGCGATGAAATCGAGCATGAGCGAGGGGTCGGCTGCGAGCTCCGAAGCCACGAACGACGACCCCGTGAACCTGCCGCCCGGCGCGTGCCGGAGGCGTTCAGCGTTGATCTCGCGCACCTTTTCCACCACCTCGAACAGCCTTGCACGCCCCGGGATGCCGTAGGCCTTCAGGGAAGGGGACACCGCGAGGCAGATCGTTTTTTCGGTGCGCGACGCGTCCGCGACCACGAGATTGACGCCGAGTGGATCGAGCCCCAGCGACGCGCATTCCGCCGACGCGTAAAAGGACTTCAGATCGATGGCGATATAGGTTTTCTCCTGCATACGAACCCCTCCGAAACGATGCGAACAAATGTTCCACATTTGCATTGTACCACGTCCGGCCGGCGAATGCAATCCCTTTTTGCCGAAATTTCGCCGGAATCTTTTCACAGTCCGAAAAGCCGGACTCTGCGCGAAAAAGCGGGCTATTCGCCCGTCATTTCCGTCTTTTCGCCGCGCTTTTTGCGCGCCGCCGGGCGGTTCTCAAAAAAATCAAAAAAAACGAAAATTGCTATTGACATCATAGGTGCGCTGTGCTATACTGTCACTTGTTCCGAGCGGAATGCGAGAGTGGCGGAATTGGCAGACGCGCACGTTTGAGGGGCGTGTGTTTACACGTACGGGTTCAAGTCCCGTCTCTCGCACCAACAAAATGGCCTCCCAACAGGGAGGTCATTTTGTTGGTATTTCAATCTGAACGGGACTTGAACCCTAAGAGGGTGAGCCGCGATCACAAAACAGTCCGGGGGACTGTTTTGCGCGGCGAAGTCTTCGGCGGGTCCTGTCGCAAGACGGGTGCCGAAGACGGCAATTTTCTTTGCGTGCAAAGAAAATCGTTGTCCCGTCTCTCGCACCAGCAAAACGACCTCCCAACAGGGGGGTCGTTTTGCTGTTCTTTAATCAAAAGACGGGACTTGAACCCGTTTTTTGTTTGTTCACAAATCTGTCGTTGACTTTTCCGTCAGGTGTTGTATAATAGAAACGAAAATGTGCGCCGGCACAAAGAACGGAGGTCAATCCATGAAAACGAAAAAGATTTTTGCCGTGATGCTCTCGCTCCTTCTGCTTTTCACCGTCTTCGCGCCCGCCGCGTCGGCCGAAACGAAGGCCGAGGCCGCGCATCTTCACTTCCGTGAGGACGGCACGTTCCGCATCCTGAACTTCTCCGACATTCAGGATGATGAAACGCTCTCGGTCTGCGCCGCGGCGTTCATCCGCCGCGCGGTGAAGACCTACGAGCCCGATCTCATCGTGCTCACCGGCGACAACATCGGCGGCTATTCCACCGAATCCGAACTCGAAACGAAGATCGCGATCGGGAATTATATGAAGATCTTCGAGCAGCTCGGCGTGCCTGTGGCGATCGTGTTCGGCAACCACGACGATCAGGATACCAAGCTCTCGAAGGAAGACCAGATGGCGATCTACGATTCCTACAAATGCAGCATCTCCGTGGACGAAGGCCCCGACGTTGACGGCTGCGGCACCTATAACGTGCCGATCTTCGCCTCCGACGGCAGCGACAAGGTCGTGTTCAACGTCTGGATGATCGACTCCGGCACCTACGACGAAGAAAACGGCGGCTATGATCACATCAAACAGAGCCAGCTCGACTGGTACCGCGAGAAGAGCGCCAGCCTTGCCGAAGAAAACGGCGGCCCCGTGCCGTCCATGGCGTTCCAGCACATCATCGTGCCTGAGATCTTCGACGCCCTCGAAAAGACCGACGACGCGGAAGGCGCGATCGAGTGGGGCGGCTCCTATTACAAGCTCCCCGAGACCGCCCTTCCCGGCTCCATCCTCGGCGAAACGCCCTGCCCCGGCACGGTCAACGGCGGCGAGTTCGAGGCGTTCAAAGAGGGCGGCGACGTGCTTGCCATCGTCTCCGGCCACGACCATGTCAATTCCTTCGTGATCCCGTACGAGGGCATCGATCTTATCAACACGCCCACCTGCGGCTTCAGCTCCTACGGCAACGCCGAGACCCGCGGCGTGCGCATCATCGACCTCAACGAAACCGACCCGTGGACCTATGAGACCGAGGTCGTCACGTTCGAAACCCTGATGGCGGACGATATCGTCATCATGGAATTCGCGAGGCTGCGCGACTTCTTCGTGGACCTTTGGGACCGCGTCAAAGAGACCTTCAACAAACTCAAGGATATGTTCAGCAAATAAGCATAACGACAGCAAAACCGCCGGCTGATCACAGCCGGCGGTCGTTTTATCTTTTTTTTACAGCTCGAAATCCTCCGCCGAGAAGGTCTGCAGGGGCTTCGGGCGGCGGAACGTGCGCTTCAAGGGGTCGTAAACGAATTTCCGGCAGCTGTCGTCCGGCTCGCGCCTGCCCTTTTTCGGGCACAGCACGGCTTCGCCGCTTTCTTCGGCTTCGCCGAACTGACAGTATTTGCACTTCGGCTCGATCTCGTTTCCCACAAGCTTTTTCCCAAACATCTTGCATCACCGTTTTCATTCTATCACTTCTCCGTCTGTTTTTCAATCTTTTTCGGTGATGAAAACGCGTTCCCGGCGTGTAATTCATGAAGAGACTTTTCTCTTCGGAAAGGAGGGCATCCTTATGGAAGACGGCAACGGCGCTTACCGCCGTTTCCTCGCGGGTGAAGACGACGCGATCGCGCAGCTGGTCGCGGAATACCGCCGCGGGCTTTACCACTATCTCCTGGGGCTCGTGCACGACCCGGAGCTGGCGGACGATCTGACTGAGGATACCTTCGTAAAGCTCCTTGTCAAGCGGCCGCGGAACACCGAAACGTGTTCCTTCCGCACCTGGCTCTACACCATCGGGAGAAATCTCGCGGTCGATCATTTCCGGCGGCAGGGAAGACGCCGTGAGATCCGCTTCGAAGACTTCTCCTTCATGGATTGGGCGCTTCCCTCGGCTTCGGAGCTGTACGACGCCCAGACGGATGCGTCGACGCTGAACCTCTGTATGGAGCGGCTGCCGGATCAGCAGCGGCAGGCGCTGTATCTCAGGTTTTTCGAGGATTTCAGCATCGAAGAGCTTGCGAAGATCATGGGGCTTAGCAGGCACAACGCGTCCCAGCTCGTTTACCGGGCGAAAAAATCACTGAAAGAAGAACTGCTGAAGGAGGGATTCACATATGAGATCTGACGAAGAAATGGTCCGCGGCGTGCGCGAACGCGTTGATGCCGGCAGGACCGCGAAAAAAAGACGCCTTCGGGGGATCGCGGCCGTGTCGCTGGCGCTGATTATCGCCCTGACCGCCGTGCTCGGCGTCACGCTCAACAAAAAATCGCCGGTCGTGCTGCCCGCGGCGATCGGCGGCGGCTACGGCTTCTCCGCGACAACGGCTGCCGAGCACCGCGCCGTGATCGAAAACGCGGTGAAAAACGACGCTGAAGCCATGCGCGAGCTGATGGATTCCACGCTCACGTGGAACCTGTCGGCCGACGGCGGGCTCAGGTTCACCGGCGAGCCCGTTACCCTGCATGTCACGGCAACGAACCCGTCTCGTTACGTGAGCGAGGGCGGCTTTTCGGTGCTGCTCGACGGCGTGTACCAAAGCGTCACGCTCAGAAACGCCGACGGCACGCTTCTCGAACCCGCCGCGATGCACCCGCTGCTCTTCAACGCCAAAGAGACGAAGACCTTCGATCTGGTCTTCACGCCCAACGTCGGCAAAGCGGGCGATACCCTTACGCTGTGTCTCGGCGTCACGATGTACCCGTCGTTTGAGGGCACGTACTACGGCGATGCATACGGCTACGGCTTCCTCGGAGAGGCTGCCGTCTACCCGCACCGCTGCGTGTATTCCGAGCCCCTGACCCTTGCGTTCGCGCAGGATGCTCCCGCTGCGATGTCCGCCGCGGGGCTCGCCGTCCAGACAACGGCAAAATCGCCCGCGTTTTCCGATGACGAGCTGAAAACGGCCGACGAATCGGTATTCCCGAAGCTGTTCACGGATCCCGCTTCCGAATTCGCCGCGCAGAGCGTCAATCTCCTGCGCGGGGACGGCGAAAACGGCCTGACGGTCGCTTTCGCGGGGAAAGGGAGCACCTGCCGCGTCACGCTGATGATCGACCACGCACCCGTTGATCTCGGCGGCACCACGTTTACGGACGTCGTGACCGAAACCGGCACCGTCACGGCAGTGACGTTCCCCGTGGACGCCGCGTCGCTCGGCGCGGGCGCGCACCACGTTTACGCTACGGTCGTGGTCGGCTCCGGTGCGTACGCATCGGTTTACAATACGCCCACCGAATTCCTGTTTGTCGGCGAAAAGCCCGCACCCGCTGACTTGCCGCCCGCAAAAGAGCCCCAATACGCTCCGGCCGGTAAGGTCTCTTATCTCGGCTTCTCGTCGATCGGCGGCGGCATGCCTTTTGCCGACGTCTTCTCCGACGGCAGGCTTGCCGTGGTGCACGTTGCCGAGAGCGACGTGCGGGCAGGCGAGCGCGCGTTTTACGTCTATGATCCCGCCGACGGCAGCCTGACGAAACAAGCCGTGCTCTCCAATTACGCGAACGCCTTCCGTCTCGCAAACGACCGCCTGATCGCCGTCGATAACCCCGCCGCTCCCGACCCGCACGTCCGGGTCTACGGCAGCGACGGCGGCGTCCTCTCCGATGTACCCTTTAAAACCGGCCTGCCGTCCGACGAAATGACGCTGTTCAATTATCAGGCGGCGAACGGCAGCGTGCTGATCTCTACCGACGGCGGCGCGTTCTGGGTTTACTGCAGTGAAACGCAGCGAGCTTTTATTTTCGACGTCGCCACCGGCGAAAGAACGCCCGTGAAGGTCAAAAAGAGCACCGCTTACGGCACAACGGTCGGCATGATCGGCGATCGGTTCCTCGTCGAGGACTATAATGAAGCGGATGATTCGATCACGTTCAGTCTCGTGGACCGCTACGAAAACCGCGTAGGGGGGAGCGTCACGCTCGACAGCTCGGCGTGGATCCTCGACGGCGACGGCCGCTTCCGCACGCTGGCGCCGCGCGCGAACAAGCAGTCTCAAATGGGCAACCTCCCGGACCTGTGCTACGTGCTCGACTGCGAAACGCTCACGCTCACGCCGGTCAAGGTCCGGCTTGACAGCGAAAAAACGGGCGCGCTCGTCTCGAACGACGGGAGTATCCTCGTCACGCACCTGTACGGGCAGAAGATCACCCGCGTGTACGACGTCAAAACGGGCGAGGAGCTTACGTCCCTCGGCAATATCTCGGCGTGGATGAACCGTTTCGGCTCCTGCGTCGACGCCGAAAACCGCGCGGTCTATATCCGCGGCGACGGCGATATTCCCGAAAACGAAGCGGGCTATATCTCGCAGGATATCGTCACGTTCCGCTACTGATCGGCCGTTTTGACCGAATAACCCCGTCCCCCGGGCCCTCCCGGGGGACTTTTTCGCAAAAAACGGCGCCGTGGGGCAAAAAACCTTACAAAAATGCTTGACTTTTTTTGTGCGCTCTGTTAAAATACCATCTGTTGTAATGCGTTTTTACAACATTCCTTGCCACTTCGGTGGCCAAAGTCCAGAAGGAGGTGCAATCAAATGTCCAAGTACGAATCCGTAGCAGTGTTTTCCGTGAAGGAAGGCGAAGAGGCTGCAAAGAACCTTGTCGAAAAGTTCAAGGCTCTGATCGAAGCGAACGGTACGATGGAGGCAGTTGACGAGTGGGGTGTCCGTAAGCTTGCTTACGAGATCAACTATGAGACGGACGGCTATTACGTGCTCTACACGTTCGAGGCCGACGTGAATTTCCCGGCTGAGCTCGACCGTATCTACAACATCACCGACGGCGTTCTTCGTTCCATTATCGTCGCGAGATAAGGGAGGAAGAAAGATGCTTAACTGTGTTGTTTTAATGGGCAGATTAACTGCCGACCCCGAGCTTCGCACGACGGCCTCCGGCGTTTCCGTCGCAAGATTCAGCATCGCGGTGGACCGTGGCTATACCCGCCCCGGCGAAGAAAAGCAGACTGACTTCATCAACATCGTTGCGTGGCGTCAGACGGCTGAGTTCGTCAGCAAGTATTTCCACAAGGGTTCCATGATCGCCGTTCAGGGTGAGCTTCGCATGAACAAGTTCACCGACAAAAACGGCCAGAACCGCACGACCTATGAAGTGATGGCCAACAACATCAGCTTCACGGGCTCCAAGGCCGAATCCGGCAGCGGCGACTTTGCCGCGCCCGGCGCGCAGCCTGCCGCGTCCTATCAGAACGCCGGGTCTGACGATTTTCAGACCGTGGTAGAGGACGACGGTTTTCCGTTCTGAGAAAATACTGAGATAAGGAGGAACCATCATGGCTTTTGAGAAAAAGGAAGGCGCAAGACCCGCCCGTCCCATGAACAGAAAACGCAAAAAGGTCTGCACGTTCTGCGTGGAAAAGAGCGAGTTCATCGACTATAAAGATACCGCCAAGCTCCGCCGCTTCATTTCCGAGCGCGCGAAGATCCTGCCCCGCAGAGTGACCGGCACCTGTGCCGAGCATCAGAGAGAACTGACCGTGGCCATCAAGCGCGCCCGTCAGCTTGCCCTGCTGCCCTATATCAGCGATTAATCCGATCAAACAGCAGAAAACAAAAAACACCTCCGGACAACCGGAGGTTTTTTTGTCGTCGTATCGCATATCCCGCGTTTTCCGGGGCATACTGAGCGGGAAAAGGAAGTGGACGCATGGACAAAGAAACCTATCGCGAAAAAGTGAAGCGCGCGTCGCCGGATTCTCCGCTCGTCAAGAACTGCCTTTGGGCGTTTTGCGTGGGCGGGGCGATTTGTCTGATCGGCGAGGCGCTCTTTACGCTCTACGCCCGTCTCGGCGCGGATGAAAAAACCGCCCCGGCTCTCGTGAGCGTCACGCTCATCGCCGTCACCGCCGCGCTCACGGGCGTCGGCGTGTTTGACCGCATCGCCAAGCACGCGGGCGCGGGCACCATGGTGCCGATCACGGGCTTCGCCAACTCCGTGGTGTCGCCGGCGGTGGAGTTTGCCACCGAGGGGCGTGTGACGGGCACCGCGGTCAGGATGTTCACGATCGCGGGCCCCGTGATCGTCTACGGCTGCTCGGCGGCGTCTCTTTACGGTCTGATCTACTACTGTTTTCTGCGGGGGTAACGCCATGAAACGACTCGGGAAATACACCTTTACCTTTGAATCCGCGCCGGCGATCCTTTCCGGCGCCGGGAGCGTGGGCAAGGCCGAGGGCGAGGGCCCGCTCGCGCACGAGTTCGACTTCATCAACGAAAACGACGGCGTCGGCGCGTCGACGTGGGAGAAGGCCGAGGCCTCGCTCGTGCGGCAGGCGGTCACGCTGGCGATCGACAAAGCCCGCCTCACCCCCGCCGAGATCGACGTGGCGTTCGCCGGGGACCTATTAAACCAGTGCACCGCCTCCACCTTCGGCTTCCGCGAGCTGCAGATCCCGCTCGCGGGGCTGTTCGGCGCCTGCTCCACGTTCGCGCTCGCGCTCTTCATGGCGGCGCTGTTCGTGGACGGCGGCTACGCAAAACACGCGCTGGCCGAGGCCTCGTCGCATTTCTGCTCGGCCGAAAAGCAGTTCCGCATGCCGCTCGAATACGGCGGCCAGCGCCCGCAAACCGCACAGCGCACCGTCACGGGCGCGGGCGCGTGCATCGTCGGCGCGAAGGGGACGGGCCCCAGGATCGTGCGCGGGTGCGTGGGGCGCATCACGGATATGGACGTTTCGGACCCCGCCAACATGGGCGCGGCCATGGCGCCCGCGGCGGCGGCCACGATCGGCGAATACCTGCTCGACACGAAAACGGTGCCCGAGGACTACGATCTGATCCTCACCGGCGACCTCGGCAGCGTCGGCGCCGCGCTGATGCGCGACCTGCTCAGATCCGATTACGGCTGCGACCCCGGCGCGGTGCATAACGACTGCGGGCTCATGGTGTTCGACGCGAAAAAGCAGGACGTCCACGCCGGCGGCTCCGGCTGCGGGTGCAGCGCCGCTGTCTTTTCCACGAAGATTTTGCGCGAGCTCTCAAACGGGACGCTCAGCCGCGTGCTGTTCGCGGGCACGGGGGCGCTCATGAGCCCGCTCACGACCTTACAGGGCGAGAGCATCCCGTGCATCTGCCACGCCGTGGAACTGGCGGGAGGGGAGAGGCGCCTGTGAATCTTGACCGCATAACGAAAGAGATCAGGCTGCTCCGCTTCGCCACGCGCGTCACACGCGTTTTGAAGGTCGTCAGACTGATCTCGGTGGCAATCCCGCTGTTTGGGGCGGCGCGCCTTATTCTTTCACTCAGTCGACGGTAAGTCGGCTGAGTCTTTCTTTTGTCTCGTTTTTCGCCGCCGCGAGCACGGTTTCCACGGCGGGCGTGCGCTCCACGCTCTTCGGGCGGTCGCGCAGTTTTTCTTTCGTTATTAGATCCGTCACAAGCGCGTTCACGGGCAGGGCGTTCTCCACGTCGCCGGATAACGTGAGGGCGTATTTTTCGGCGCACAGCGAGAAGAACACGTTGAAAAACGCCTCGTCGTCCGCGCTGCCGGCGGCCTCTTCCGAAAACTTGATGAGCGCGCGCAGTACGGTCTTGCTCTGCAGCGCATCGTCGGTGGGCAGCGCGTCGAAAAACGTGAGCTCTTCCGCGCCCTGCCTGCGGTCCGAAAGCCCCAGCAGATAATCCGCCGAAACGCCGTAATACGCGGCGCTTTTTTTTAAAAAATCAAGGCTGCACTCGCGAATGCCCTTTTCATAGTGCGACAACAGCGCCTGCGACACACCGAGGTCGGCGGCGGCCTGCTTCTGGCTGACGGCCTTTTCCCGTCTCAGCCGCGAGAGTTTTGCCGAAAATTCCGCGCTCATGCGATTCTCCCCCTTGCAAACGGTGAACGATGATAGTATAATTATAGCATACTTTTTCGTTTTGTAAAGGGAAGAACCTATGAAAACCTGCAAGATCCACCTGATCCGCCACGGCCTTGCCGAGGGCGGGGTCGAGGGGCAGTATATCGGGCACACCGACGTCCCCCTCACCGACGAAGGCCGCCGCCAGCTCGAGCGGATGAAGCGCGACTATGAGTACCCGGCCGTCTCCGCCGTGCTCTCGAGCCCCCTTGACCGCTGCCTCGAGACCGCGCGCATCCTGTATCCGGATTTAAGCCCCCTGATCTTCGACACGCTGATCGAATACGATTTCGGCGAGTTCGAGGGCATGACAGCCGACGACCTCAAGTCCGACCCCGCGTTCGCCGAATGGCTCTCTGGCGGGCCGGACGCGAAGGCCCCCTTCGGCGAGTCGAACGCCGCCTTCCAAAAGCGCGTCTGCCGCGCGTTTTACGACATCGTGAACGGTGTGCTCAAGGCTGGCGCCGATTCGGTGGCCATCGTCACGCACGGCGGCGTGATCATGACGATCATGCAGATGTTCGCCATCCCCGAGGCGCCGATGCACGAGTGGCTCACGCCCAACGGCTGCGGCTACACGCTCAACGTGATCCCCTCCGTCTGGGGCAACACCTCCAAGGCCGAGGCGTTCGCCGAGATCCCCCTCAAACCCCGCGAAGAAGAACCCGAGGACGACCCCGATATCAACTGGGACGAAGAGATCGACCCCGCGGAATTCAAGGGCTTTTACACGCCCGGAATGGAGTAACCTATGGTCACACAGGAACAGATCGACCGCATCAACGAGCTCGCGCGCAAATCCCGCACCCCCGAGGGCCTCACCGCCGAAGAAAAGGCCGAGCAGGCGAAGCTCCGCAAAGCCTACGTCGACGCGATGCGCGACTCGCTGCGCGGGCAGCTCGAGCACACCATCGTCGTCTATCCCGACGGCTCCCGCAAACCCCTCTCCGAGGCGATGAAAAAGAAAAAATGATCGGGCCGCCGCCCGAAAAAGACCGTCCCCGGACGGTCTTTTTTTTTGCCCTTACAGACCGCCGTCATTTGCACGGATTTCATAAAATCTGAAATAATACAAAAATCTCTTGATAATCCTTGCCCGATGTGGTATGCTGAATATGCTACACAAAACCGCATAGTGTTTTTTACACACATAATAGCTTGTATTTTTATCATTTTTGGTAAAAATACAGGCTCTGCTATCTTTGCAAGCTGTTATGTGTGCATTTGATGGTGGTTTTGTGTAGCGACAAATCGGAGCTTTGTATTTTTCGGTGCGGCAGCTTCGGTTTGCCGCACTTTTTTGTTCTGCGCGAAGGGAGGCTGCACTTTTTTAATCGTATACTTTTTAGGAAGGTGTGATAATTAATGGCAAAACCAAAACTTGAAAAGATTGAAGCGATGTTGTCAAAAGGAAAACCAATTACTCTTACTGATGCACAGTATGAGAGAAAAACAGGTGCTTCCTTGCCAAAAGGAAAATACTACCTGTTAAACAACTCTGCAATAGCTCGATTGTGCAAAAAATACGGGTTTATCATTGAACTTCAAGAAAAAACAATAACGCTTAAGAAAGGAGAATGAGTATGAAAAAAGCAATTGCTGTGATTCTTTCCGTTTTATTGGTCTTTGTTGTTCTGCCGATTATCGGATTCGCGGAAGAAACGCCTGAGATCCCGGAAGGCTATACGCCGATCTACACAAAAGACGATCTCGACAATATCCGTCTTGATATGAGCGGAAAATACATTTTGATGAACGACCTTGTGTTTACGGATGAAGATTATGCTCCCGGCGGTGATTTCTATAATTACACCTATGGGTGGAATCCAATTGGAACTTCATCAAATCCGTTTACAGGAGAATTAGACGGTAATAATCATATAATTGACAATTTGAAAATCACTAATCCCGATCAGGATTATCAAGGTTTATTTGGTTTCTTGAATAATGGGGCTGTTGTTCAAAACTTGGAACTAAACAATATTGAAATTCAAGGGGTAAATTATGTTGGCTCGGTCTCCGGGTATACAGATAATTCTTCATCGATTCTTAATTGTACGGTAAACGGAAGCATCAGTGGAAATTCAAACGTTGGCGGCATTACCGGTTATATGAACGGAGCATCAAACGAAACAACAATTCAAAACTGTATAGTCATTGGAACAGTATCCGGTACTGATACTGTCGGAGGAATTGTAGGCTACATGATCGGTGTTTTTCACGACTATATGAGTGGTGGTCATAGTTATAGTGAAAGAAAACCTGCTCGGATAATAAAATGTATTAATGCTTCGGCAGTATATGGTAATTCTAAAATTGGCGGCATATGCGGTTATGCTTATAGCGGTGGAGCAACCATTAGCACCTCTTTCAATATGGGGACCGTAAATGCGTCAGAATTATATGCCGGAGGTTTGTTTGGTTATATAGTAGGCACAGGAAACAACCATCAAACCAAAGTCAACGGTGTAACACATTGGTCTTATTGGATCACACAACCCAGTGCCTCTAATTGCTTTAATAGCGGAAATGTCTCTGCAGGGAGTTATTCAGGAGGATTGGTTGGATTTTGTACTAAGGTTGAAGGAGCAAGCGGAACATTTGGTTTTGGGTATGGATCGTGCTATAATGTCGGTCATGTATTTGCAACTCAAGAAGAAGGCTATTATGGGCCGATAGAAGGTAAAGGTCCGAGTGATTGTTATGCTCTGTTCTTGGATGGAATTTGCGAAGCCCCAACAAATACGCTTGGTACTTCAAAAACAGACGAAGAATTCAAAAGACCTGGGGCATATGGCTCATATTTTGATTTTGATTCTATTTGGGAGATCATTGTCGGTGCTGAATATCCTTATGCAACGCTGAAAGACTTACCGCATGTTGACGACTTTACTGCTTGCCCCCATGAAAACACCGAGCTACAGAACGCCTCCGCCGCCACCTGCACTGAGAACGGCTACACCGGCGACCTCGTCTGCCTTGACTGCGGCGAGACGATCGAAGAGGGAACCGTGATCAACGCCCTCGGGCACGATTACGTCGACCATCCCGCGCAGGCTCCCACCTGCTCTGCGATCGGCTGGATTGCCTATCAGACCTGTTCCCGCTGCGATTTCACGAGCTACGAAGAAATGGACGTCGACCCGACCAACCACGTGAACACCGTGGATGTCCCCGAGACCTTCTCTACCTGCATCACGCCCGGTTACACGGCTGGCGTCTACTGCAACGACTGCCGGCAGTATATCTCCGGTCACGTCGAAAAGGCCCTCGCCGACCATACGTGGAACAACGGCGAAACGCTGCGCGAGGCCACCTGCAACCAAAAAGGCCTTGTGAAATACACCTGCACTGTCCCGGGCTGCGGCGAGACCAAAACCGTTGAAACGGCTATCGCACCGAACAATCACAACTACGTTTCCGCCGTCACGGCACCCACTTGCACCGCGCAGGGCTACACCACCTATACCTGCACCCGCTGCGGCGACAACTACCGTTCGGACTACGTGAACGCCCTCGGCCACAGCTATACCTCGACCGTGACGCCCGCCACCTGCACCGCCGCGGGCTACACCACCTATACCTGCGTGCGCGGCGACCACACCTACACGGCGGACTATACCGATCCGCTCGGCCACGTGGACAATAACGGCGACGGGTATTGCGACTACGGCTGCGGCACCACCATGACGCCCGTGGATCCCGGCGATCAGGGCGGGCAGAACAGCAACGCTTGTAAATACTGCGGCAAGGTCCATCCCAACACCGCGGCAGGCAGATTCATGAAGTTTATTCACGATCTGCTGTTCGTCTTCGCGCGGCTGTTCGGTATGAGATAAACCTGATCGATCTGAAAGCGGAATCGAAACACAGCACCGCGCCGGGTCCTTTTCGGACCCGGCGCGGTGCTGTAATGCAAAAAGCGCAGGGGAGTCGGTCTGCTCTCCCCGCGCTTCAGCGGTTTCACTCCGAAAACCTGTCGCCCTTGAGCTCCGGCAGCACGTCGAAAAAGTGCTCCACGTTCGCGTCGGGCGTGCCGAGGTGCTTCGTGCCGATGTTCGGCGTGAATTCCGGCGACACCGCGTTCATGAGCCCCGGCGCGAGATACGCGTCGGTCTGCCCGAGCGGGGCGGGCGTCGTGTTGTTGTTCTTTTTCTTTTTGGCCATAAAACATCACCCGTACATAGTATGTACGGGCGATCGTTTTCTATGCGCTTATATTATGATTTTCGAAAACAGCCTTAACGCGTTCTCCCGGCAACGGAACGGTAGGGGCGCAGACCCCTGCGCCGTTTACGGATAGCGCGTAAGCGCCACCGATAATAAGCCCACCGTTATTCTGATTCTGTCCCCACTCCGCATTGGGGTTTTGCGGACAGTTTTTCATATATCGGCTGGGCATGCAAACTCCCGAACGGCATTTGCAGCCGATCGGGAGCTTCGTTTTATTTGATTTTCGAAAACAGCCTGAGTGCGTTCTCCCGGCAGCGGTCGGCGAGCGCCTGTTCGTCTTCGTTCCTGAGCTCCGCCAGAAACGCCGCGGTCAAGGCGATGAGCGACGAGTCGTTGCGCTTGCCGCGATAGGGGACCGGCGCCATATACGGGCAGTCGGTCTCGAGCAGCAGCCGGTCGGCGGGCACTTCCTTCGCCACCTCCACCGCTTTTCTCGCGTTCTTGAAGGTCACGGCGCCCCCGAGCCCGATATAGAGCCCGAGGCCGACGGCCTCCTTCATCGTTTCCACGCTGCCCGAAAAGCAGTGCAGCACGCCTGCGGGACGGTACGCCCGCATAAGCTCCATCGTGGGCCCGTGCGCCTCGCGGTCGTGCACGATCACCGGGAGCCCGAGGTCGTTCGCCAATTGAAGCTGCCGCTCGAAGAATACACGCTGCGTCTCGCGGTCCGGCTCCGGCCAATAAAAGTCGAGTCCGATCTCGCCGATCGCCGCACATTTTTCGTGCGCCGCCAAGCTGCGGACCTCCTCGAGGTCCGAAAGGGGCTTATCCCCGCAGTCCTCGGGGTGGATGCCCGCCGCGAACCACACGAACGGATATTTTTCGGCGAGCGCCCGGCTTCGTTCGGACGACGGCACATCCGTGCCGCATTCGATCACGCCGCACACGCCCTGTTCGGGCAGACCTTCGAGCACCGCGAAACGGTCCTCGTCGAACCTGCCGTCGTGGTAATGGGCGTGGGTATCGAAAATGCCGGTCAGCATCAGCGAATCTTCGAGCCGTTCGGCATCGTTTGGTCGAGGAACAGCACCTTCACGTCGTCCTCGGCGCAGTCGGCTGCCAAAATCATGCCCTGGCTCTCAACGCCGCACAGCACGGCGGGCTTGAGGTTCGACACCAGCGCCACCTTTTTGCCGACTAACTCGTCGGGGCTATAGAACTTCGCGATGCCGCTTGCGACCGTGCGTCTGCCGCAGCCGTCGTCGAGCGTGAGCTTCAAAAGCTTTTTCGCCTTCTTCACGGGCTCGGCTTCAAGGATCTCGGCGACGCGCAGGTCCACCTTCATGAAGTCGTCGATGCCGATCTTCGCCACGCCCGCGATCTCGGCGGCGTTCTTCGCGGCGGCGGCCTTTTCTTCCATTTCTTTTTCGATCTCGGCCAGCATCACGGCGGCGTCGATACGCTGGAACAGCGGCTCCGGCGCGCCCACTTTGGTGCCAACGGGATACGCCCCGAACGTGAACGCGGATTCATAACTCCGCTCGCCGCAGCCGATCTGCGCGAAGATCTTGTCCGCCGTGTCGGGCATGATGGGGGTGATGAGCACGCCGAGGATTCGGATCGCCTCCACGAGGTTATACAGCACGGTCGAAAGCCTGCCGCGGTCGGCTTCGTTCTTCGCGAGCGCCCACGGAGAAGTCTCGTCGATATACTTGTTCGAGCGCTTGGCCACGTTCATTACGGCGTCCACGGCGTCGGCGATCTTGAACTCGTCGTAGCACTTTTCCGCCGTCGGGGCGGCTGCGAGCACGTCGGCGATGAAGGCCTCGTCCACGTCGCCCTTCACGTCCTTCTCGGGCAGCACGCCGCCGAAATACTTGTTCACCATGGCCACGGTGCGGTTCACAAGGTTGCCGAGCGTGTTGGCAAGATCGGCGTTGAAGCGGTCGATCATGGTCTCATACGAAATGGAGCCGTCGTTCGCGTGCGGCATTTCGCTGAGCAGATAATAGCGCACGGCGTCCACGCCGAAGCGGCGCACGAGCTCGTCCGCGTAGATCACGTTGCCCTTCGATTTGCTCATCTTGTTTTCGCCCATCAAAAGCCACGGGTGGCCGTACACCTGCTTCGGCAGCGGCTCGCCCAAAGCCATCAGCATGATGGGCCAATAGATCGTGTGGAAACGCACGATATCCTTGCCGATGATGTGCGCGTCGGCGGGCCAGTACTTTTTATAGTTCTCGCCGCTGCCGTCGGGGTCGTAGCCGAGCGCCGTGATATAGTTCGACAGCGCGTCGATCCACACGTAGATCACGTGCCCCTCGTCGAACGTCACCGGGATGCCCCATTTGAACGACGTGCGGCTCACGCACAGATCCTGCAGGCCGGGTTTAATGAAGTTGTTGAGCATCTCTTTCTTGCGCGCCTCGGGATAGATGAAATCCGGGTGGCTCTCGATGTGCTCCTCCAGCCGCTTCTGATATTTCGACAGGCGCAGGAAATACGCCTCTTCCTTGGCCTTTTTCACTTCGCCGCCGCAGTCGGGGCAGCGCCCGTCCACGAGCTGCGAATCGGTGAAGAACGACTCGCACGGTACGCAGTAGTTGCCTTCATACGCGCCGAGATAGATGTCGCCCTGGTCGTAGAGCTTTTTGAAGATCTTCTGCACCGCGCGCTCGTGATAGCCGTCGGTGGTGCGGATGAAGTGGTCGTAGGTGGTGTTGAGCGTATCGCAGATCTCCCTGATCTCGCCCGCCACGCGGTCCACGTAGTCCTTCGGGGACACGCCGGCCTCCTTCGCGTAGTTCTCGATCTTCTGGCCGTGCTCGTCGGTGCCGGTGCAGAAAAACACGTCGTAGCCCTGCAGGCGCTTGAACCGCGCGATGGCGTCGGTCAGCACGATCTCATACGAGTTGCCGATGTGCGGCTTTCTCGACGCGTAGGCGATCGCCGTGGTGATATAATACTTGCCTTTTTCCATATAAGGTCCCTCTTTTCGGTTTCGGTTCCGTCTGTTTCAAATATTATACGCATTCGCTTTCCGTTTTGCAAGCATTTCTTTCAAAACGGCGGCGATATTGCGAAAAAACGAAATAGTGTTTGACATTTTTCGTTCTATCCTGTAAAATGGGGACGAAAGGTGTGAATAAAGTATGAACGAAAACCATCAGACGCTCACCGCGCCGGTCGAAAAAGTGCCGGTGCTTAGCAAGATCTGGCTCAGCTTTGCCGACTGCATGTGCGGCTCGCTCAACGGCCTGCTCACCGGCGGCGGCATGACCTATTTCTTCACCAAATTCATGGGGCTCGACGAAGGCCTCGCCGGCATCGTGTGGATCATCTTCGGCATCTGGAACGCCGTCAACGACCCGCTGTTCGGCTATATTTCGGACCGCACGAAATCCAAGCTCGGACGGCGCATCCCCTATATCCGCTACGGCGCGTTCTTCTACGCCCTCGTCTTCGTGTTCACATGGTTCAAGTGGCCCTTCGGCGGCAGCCAGGCCGCGATGTTCGTGCAGATGCTCGTCACGCTCTTCCTGTTCGACACGCTCTACACCGCCATCGCCACGTCCCTCTACGTCATGCCCTACACCATGGCGGTCTCGAACAAGGCGCGCTCGTCGATCTTCGTGTGGAAGATCGGCTTCAGCCTCATCTCTCTCGGCGTGCCGCTCGTGGTGTTCCCGCTCATCAAGCCCGAGGTCGGCACCGATCCCACGCAGTTCCAGATCATCATGACATGCATCGGCGTGTTCGCGTTCCTTGTCATCTTCTTCTCCACGTTCTTCTATAAAGAGAAGGTGCAGAACGAGTCCGAAGAGCAGATGAACATCTTCCGCTCGGTCGTCGAGTGCTTCAAGAACCGCTCGTTCGTGGTGTTCGAGGTGCTCAGCTTCACGGTCATCTTCATCCAGACCATCCTTATGCAGGGCGTCATCTATTACTTCGACGAGTTCGAAACCAATATGGCGCTGGCCTACGGCTGCCTCGGCCTCGGCGCGCTCGGCGGCATCATTTTGTGGATCAAAATGCTGCGTCCGTGGGGCGTGCGCAAATGCGTCACGATCATGTGCGTCTCGTTCGCAGCCGCGGCCGCGGCGATGTGCGTGGTCGGGCAGATCATGCCCGTCGCGCTCTTCGTGTTCCTGCTCACGGGCGTGGGCTTCGCGGGCGGCATGTATCTCGTGCCCATCATGAACGGCGACGTCATCGACTACGACGAGTATAAGACCGGCGCGCGCCGCGAGGGCATCTACGCGGGCGTCAACTCGCTCATCACGAAGCCCGCCATCAGCCTCGCGAACGCCGCGTTCCTGATGATCGCCAAATGGTTCGGCTACAACACCGATCTCAAGGCCGGCATGCAGAGCGAGCTTGCCAAGCACGGCGTGCTCGTTGCATGGATGGCGATCCCGGCGATTTTGCTCGTGATCTCCGCGATCAGCATGAAGTTCTATCCGCTCTACGGCGAGAAATGGGACCGCCAGAAGGCCGAGATCGCCGAAAAGCACGAACAGTAAGTTCTTCCGCACCCGTTCCGGGACGCCCGTTTTCGTCGGGCGTCCCGTTTTTTCATTTCTCTGTTTACAAGGCCGCCGCTTTGTGGTATAATATGCCGAGATCAAACGGGGAGGTGAGCCGATGGCGTACGATTACGGCTTTTCGTCGGTCTACGACCGCTTCTGCGAAGCCGCCGAGCCCGAACGCCGCGCCGAATTCGCCCTCGCGCTGCTGCGGCGCGCCGGGGTCACGGGCGGCATCTTGCTCGACCTGTGCTGCGGCACGGGCAAAATGACCGAAGCCTACGTCAGGGCGGGCTTTGACGTGATCGGCGCGGACCTCAGCGAAGAGATGCTCGATATCGCGCGCGCCCGCTTCGCCGAAACGGGGTCGAACGTGCTGCTGCTGTGCCAGGATATGCGCGAGCTCGACCTGTTCGGCACGATCAACGCGTGCGTGTGCACCCTCGATTCCGTCAACCACCTCACCGACGAAATGGACGTTCTGCGCGCGTTCGAACGCGTGAGCCTGTTCACCGAGCCCGGAGGCGCGTTCGTGTTCGACGTGAACACGCCCTATAAGCACGCCGAGGTGCTCGGCAACAACGCTTTTGTGTTTGAAGATGAAACGGCGTTTCTCGTCTGGCAGAATTTCTACGAGCCTGAGAACTGCACGGTGGTCGAGGCGCTCGACCTCTTCGTCGAGAATTCCGACGGCACCTACACCCGCGAGCAGGATGAGATCATTGAGCGCGCCTACGAACCCGCGCTTCTCGAACGCCTGTTATACGAGGCGGGCTTTTCGTCCGTCGAAACGTTTGGCGACCTCGAGCTTTCGCCGCCGAAAGAAACCGACGAGCGCCTTTGGTTCGTCGCGAAAAAATAAACGGGGAGTGACCCAACATGGTCAATAATCTGATAAGATGCATATCCGACGACGGTTCCGTTGTCGTTCTGGTGGAGGATTCCACCGAGATCGTCGAGACCGCGCGGCAGATCGGGAATACGTCGCGCGTGTGCACGGCTGCGCTGGGGCGTCTGCTCACCGGCGCGTCGCTCATGGGCTATATGCTCAAGAATCCCGACGACACCGTCACCCTGCGCGTGGCCGGCAACGGCGAGGCGGGGGCCGTGATCGCCTCGGCGCACGCCGACGGCAACGTCAAGGGCTATATCATGAACCCGTCGCTCGACCTGCCCCTGAAGCCCAACGGCAAGCTCGACGTCGGCAAGGCTGTCGGGGCTGACGGCTATCTCGCCGTCGTCAAGGACCTCGGCTACAAAGAGCCCGTGATCGGGCAGGTGCCGCTGGTGTCGGGCGAGATCGCCGAAGACCTCACGGCATATTTCGCCGCCAGCGAACAGGTGCCCACGGTCTGCTCCCTCGGCGTGCTGCTCGGCAAAGAGGGCGCCGTGGCCAAGGCCGGCGGCTTCATCATCCAGCTTCTGCCCACGGCCGACGACGGCGTGATCGACCGCGTGGAGCGCGACGTCTCCAAGGTCCGCCCCGTCACGCAGATGCTTGCCGACGGCATGACGCCTCTTGAGATCGCCGAAACCGTGCTGCCCGATTTTAAGCTCGAAACGCTCGGCGAGGCGCACACCGAATACCGGTGCGACTGCTCGCGCGCCCGCGTGGAGCAGGCGCTGATCGGCGCGGGGCTCGACGCCCTCGAAGAGATGGCAAGCGACCCCGTCACCGAGGTCAAATGCCATTTCTGCCCCTCGGTCTACCGCTTCACGCCGAACGAGATCCGCAATCTCATCAAAAAAGCGAAATGACGCACAGGCGCGCTCGATCCTGAGGGCGCTTTTATTGTTTTTCCGTGACCCGAAGCCCCGAAACGTCGGTATAAAGGTTGAAGACGTCTTCAAAAGGGAGGGAACCGCTTGAACGACCGTGAGATCCGTGACCTGCTCTTTCAGCGGGACGAAGAGGCGCTGCGGCGGCTGACCGAAGGCTGCGGCAGGCTTTGCCGCCGGCTCGCCTTCGACGTGCTCGGCAGCACCCCGGACGCCGAAGAAGTGCTGGACGACGCGCTTTTGCAGGTGTGGAACACCGTTCCGCCCGCCGACCCGCCGTCAATGAAGAGCTATCTTATGCTCATCGTGCGCAGCCGGGCGATCGACCGCCTTCGGTCCCGCGAGCGTGTCCGCCGCGGCGGCGGGCAGGGCACGGCCGTGCTCGAGGAGCTTGCGGACCTGCTGCCGGATTCTGCCGCCGACGGCCGCGATCTCCCCGACCGCCTCGCGCTCAAAGAGGCGCTCGCGGGCTTTCTAAAGTCGCTCGACGAAAATGAGCGCACGCTGTTCTTGCGGCGCTACTGGTGGTTCACGCCGGTCAAAGAGATCGCCGCCGAAGAAAACCTCAGCGTCGGCGCGGTCAAAATGCGCCTTGCCCGCACGCGCGAAAAGCTGCGGGACCATTTAAGAAGGGAAGGTTTTGAAATATGAACGAAAACGATATCCTTGAAGCCCTCGGCGAGGCAGGGGAGCCGTTTGCCGAGGCCGCCGCGCCGAACGCGGCAAAAAAACGGGCCGTCGCGTGGCGCAGGATCCTGCCCGCGGCCGCTGCGCTGATCCTGATCACGGTCGCCGCCGTGTTCCTGTGGCGCGGACACACCCCGTCGCCGGTCGAAACCGAAAAAACGCCGACCGACAATACGCAAGCTTCCGCGACCGATCCCGCGCCCGTATCAGAGACCGATCCCGCGCCCGTTGACGAGCCGGCGTCCACGCCCGCCGACCCGCAGACCGCGTTTACGGACCTGCAGGTCGATCCCACGGTCAGGTCTGCGAGCCTCTTATCGACGCCCGAATACCCCGAAAGGGTCCTGAACCCCGCCGTCGCGTCGAACGGCTATGCGCAGGAATACTACGAAAAATGGTTCCAGCTGAGAAACGCCAAACTCGCAGCCTTCCATACGGGGCGGTCCGGCGACGCCGTCACCGCCTTCTTTCAGGACGCGGTCAAGCTGCTCCTTGCGGACGCGGATACCGAAAACGCTGTCGTCTCGCCGCTCAATATCTATCTCGCGCTTTCGATGCTCGCCGACGTCACCTCCGGGAACTCGCGCGACGCGCTCCTGTCGCTTTTGCACGTCGATTCCGTCGAAACGCTCCACGCTCTCTGTCAAAACCTCTGGAACGCCCATTATCAGAACGACGGCGCTACGACGCTCCTGCTCGGCGCGTCGCTGTGGCTCCGAAAGGGCTTCGACTATAACCTCGACACGGTGTCGGCGCTTTCAAATAACTATTACGCCTCGGTCTTCGCCGGGGACATGGCTGACCCCGCCTACAGCGCCGAGCTGCGCGCGTGGCTTTCGCAGATGACGGGCGGCCTGCTCGATCAATACGTGTCCGACGTCAACATGACCGACGAAACGATCATGGAGCTCGTCACCACCGTGCTTTACCGCGTCAAATGGCTCGATGAATTCGGCGCGGCGGCCACCGAACCAGGCACGTTCCATGCGCCCGGCGGCGACGTCAACGCGGACTTTATGAAAAGAACGCTGATGCACGGACCCTATTTCTGGGGCGAGCATTTCGGCGCGGTGGAGCTCAATCTCGAGGATAACGGGCGCATGCGCCTCGTGCTGCCGGACGAGGGCTATACCCCCGCCGACCTGCTCGAAGACCCCGAGGCGCTCTCGTATCTGCTCGCGCGCGACGCGTGGGTCGACAACGCCGGGACCCCCGCCGGCGGCTATTACGAATACGAGGCCGCGTGGGAGAACGTGACCCGCGATAAACAAGTGCACCTCTCGCTGCCGAAGTTCACCGTCTCGGCGGATCTCACCCTCAACGGCGCGCTATCGTCGCTCGGCCTTGCGGACCTGTTCACGCCCGGCACGTCGGATTTCAGTCCCCTGTTCGCCGCCACGCCCGTGAACGAGACGATCAAAGCGACAGCCTATATCGGCGAGGTCGAGCACGCCGCCACGCTTTCGGTCGACGAAGAAGGCGTCACGGCGGCGGCATACACGCGCATGCCGCTTGCGGGCGCCGCCCCGCCGCCCGAAGAGGAGATGGACCTCGTCTTCGACCGTCCCTTCCTCTTCGTGCTGATCTCCGAAGACCGCCAGCCTCTCTTCATCGGCGTCGTCAACGACCCGTAACTATTATTTTTCCCTCAAACACAACGAACCCCGGAGTCCGCTGAAACGCGCCCCGGGGTTCATTTTTAATTATGATATGCCGCTTTTCAAAAAGAAAACGAAAAAGGCTTGCAATCCCCTGTCCCGTGTGATATGCTGATAGTGCCACACAAGTGAATATTTCTGTCTTTACGGGAAAGTGTTTTTGTCTTCGGCAAAAACGCGTTCTCCATTTTTCGCATTCTCGTAATGACAGAAAAACTTGTGTGGCGCAAGCAGGAGTTATGCGTTTTTCGGTGCGTAGCTTCGGCTGCGCACTTTTTTATTGTCGAAAGGGGGGGGGAGAAACTTGGCTGATATGGGAACAAAAGAAGCATCTGAACGCTGGGGTGTGTCGCAAAAACGTGTAAGGAATTACTGCAATCGTTATATTCGTAGAATAAACGATGGTCAGATTACACAAGACAAAAAAGGCAGTGCATACCACATTCCTAGAGATTTTCCAAATCCTTTTCTTTGTCAAAGCGGATAAGCTTTATTGAGGGCATTTCATTGTAATAGAGTTTATTGGCCACGAAATCAATAAGAAACTTTTGGGCAAGTATTAAAAATGAGGTGTAAAAATGAAAAAAGTAATCAGTCTTGTCTTGGCAATTGTTATGGTAATGATGTTAGGTGCATGTGTCTCAAATAATGAATCAAAACTTATAGGAACATGGACTTGTTCAAGAGATGCTGGACAGGATGCAGTATCGAAACCGCATACCTATACACTTGAACTGTACAAAGGTGGTACGTTTTATAGATATGATGTAGTTCTTGACGGAACCAAGTACAATGGTTCATCTGGTACTTGGTCTGAAAAAAATGGCATTTTGACACTCAATTATGGCGGTGCTGTTGTAGGCTATGTAATGGATTTGACCACTCCTCCTTACTCCCTTACAAAGCAAAGTGATAGCAGTATTGTGCTAAAAAGAACTAAATAATGATTTCCCAATGTCTTATCAGTTAAACCATTCGCCTTCTTTTGGAATAAGAAGCGTACAAAGACTTCGTCGGTGTTTTTGGTAAAAATTCATCGTAATCATTGACATTTTCAAGGCCTCTTGACTCCCTAAATTTCCGCAAAAAGTCAAGAGGCCTTCCTTTTTGTGCCGACAAAAGAAACAAGCCTTGAATCTGCTTATAAATCAAGCAAATTCAAGGCTTTGGGATTGAGTATCCGTAAAGGGTTTCGCCGGCGGCACGAAAAACCGCAAAAGGTTGGTAGCGACAGAGCGCCGTCGCGAGCGCGCTTGCAAGCGAACAGGCGATCCGAGCGTGACCTTTTGCGGAAAGGAGGAGCAGCGGCGTGAGTGCGCGGCGGTTTTTAAAAGAAAAATCGCCGCAAGCGATATAAAGCTTGCGACGACGTGGTCCGAGTGGCGAGACTTGAACTCACGGCCTCTTGACCCCCAGTCAAGCGCGCTCCCAACTGCGCCACACCCGGATATGTTTCGCTGTCAGCAGAAGATATATTATCACAACGGTTTCAAGAAATCAAGAGTTATTTTTGCGTTTTTTCATTTTTTTTGCCCGGTTCGCGCGATCGTATGCCAAAAATCTTATGAATATCCGCTTCTTTTGCGGGCATTTGCCCGTTCGGGGGCGGTTTTTTCTTGACTCAATGCGCGCGTTCGGTTATAATATAAAGAAAAGCGCGGTTTTTGCCGGTTCTCCGGCGGAAAGGATGGATCTTTATGATCAGGATCGGTATTCTCGGATGCGGCACGGTCGCGTCCGGCGTGATAAAACTGCTGGCGATGCACGGCGAGAGCGTCCGCGTGCAGCTCGGCGAAGAGGTCGAGGTCGCGAAAGTGCTGGCGCGCACGCCCGCGAAGGCGCTGGCGCTCGGCCTGACCGAGGCGCAGATCTGCTCCGATTTCGGCGAGATCCTCAACGACCCCACGATCTCGGTCGTGATCGAGCTCATCGGCGGCACCGACGCCGCCTATACCTACATCTCCGAAGCGCTCAAAGCGGGCAAGCACGTGGTCACCGCCAACAAGGACCTGATCGCCACGCATTTTCAGGAGCTCAACGATCTCGCGGCGGCGCACAGCGTGCGATTCGCGTTCGAGGCGAGCGTGGGCGGCGGTATCCCGCTCGTGGATTCCATCCGCCGCACCCTCGCGGCGAACCGCATCCAGTCGATGTTCGGCATCCTCAACGGCACCACGAACTACATCCTGACCAAGATGACGCAGAACGGCCTCTCGTATGCAGAGGCGCTCGCCGAGGCGCAGCGGCTCGGCTTTGCCGAGGCCAACCCCGCCTCCGACGTCGGGGGCGGCGACGCCGCGCGCAAGATCGCGATTTTGTCCACCCTCGCGTTCCACAGCCCCGTGTCGTATTACGACGTCTACCACGAGGGCATCGCCGGCATCACGCCCACCGACATCCGGTTCGCGGACCAGTCCGGCTTCGTGTTCAAGCTCCTCGGCATCGCCCGTCAGCACGAAAACGCTTGCGAGGCCTACGTGCGCCCGGCGCTCGTACCCAAACGCCACCCTCTCGCCTCCGTATCCGATTCGTTCAACGCGGTGTTCATCACCGGCGACGCTGTGGGCGAGGTGATGCTCTACGGCCGCGGCGCGGGCTCGCTGCCGACTGCAAGCTCGGTGGTCGGCGACCTCATGAACGTGGTGCGCGCGGGCAGGGGACACACCGCCGCCGCGCTCTCGTGCTACGAGAATCTGCCGGTAATGGATATCCTCGATTCCGAAAACGTGTATTACGTGCGCCTGAGCGTGCAGGACCGCCCGATGGTGCTCGCGCGCGTGGCTGGCGTGTTCGGCAAGCACGGCGTGAGCCTTGCGTCTCTCGTGCAGGAATCCCGCGGCAAGGACAGCGCCGAGCTTCTGCTCTTCACGCACCGCGCTTCCGAGCGGGAACTCAGCGCCGCGATGGCGGACCTCAGGAATCTCGACGCCGTCCACGAGGGCGCCTACTGGATCTGTATGGAGGATGACGCATGAGCGTGTTCGTTCGGGTGCCCGCGTCCAGCGCGAACCTCGGTTCGGGCGTGGACTGCATGGGCGTTGCCCTGTCGTTATATCTGCGGGTCAGCTTCCGCGAGGCGGACGAGACTCGTTTCACCTTTTTCGACGAGACCGGCGCGCGCTTCACGCTGCCGGACGAAGAGAACCTGATCCTCGCCGCGATGCGCGCCGCCGGAACCTGCGTCGGCCGTCCGCTGCCGCCGTGTGAGGTAGAAGTCAATTCCGAGATCCCGCTCTCGCGCGGGCTCGGCAGCTCGTCCACGGCGATCGTGGCGGGCCTGCTCGGCGGCTTCGCCCTGCTCGGCGAAAAGCCGGATGAAGGCACGCTCCTGCACCTCGGCACGGTGCTCGAGGGGCACCCCGACAACGTCACGCCCGCCCTGCTCGGCGGCTTCACCGTGGCGGCTTCGGCAGATAACGGCGAGATCCTCCGGCAGAAGCTCAGCGTCCCGCCCCTCACGGCCGTGGTCGCGATCCCGGCGTTTCGCCTGTCCACCCATGAACTGAGACGCGCCCTGCCCGAAACGGTGCCGCTTGCCGACGCCGTGCGGCAGGTGCAGCGCGTCAGCCTTCTCGTCGCCGCGCTCACGAACGGTGCGTTTTCGCTGCTGGATGAAGCCACGCGCGACGTCTTGTTCACCCCGCCCAGAAAGCCCTTCATGCCTTATCTTGACGACGCGTTCGCTGCGGGCAGATCAGGCGGCGCGCTGTGCTGCATGATCTCGGGCGCGGGCCCCACCGTGCTCGCGCTGGCGACCGAAGCCGCCGCCCCCGCCGTGCACGCGTCGCTCGAAGCGTGCTTCCGGGATAAGGGGATCGAAGCGAAGGTGCTCAGCCTGCCCGTGGACCACGCGGGCGCCGTTCTTACCACGGAGGAAGCGTTATGAAATATATAAGCACCCGGGGCGCGTCGGCGCCCGTCACCGCCGAGCAGGCGATTTTGACCGGCATCGCGCCCGACGGCGGGCTCTATCTGCCCGAAACCGTCCCCGTTTTTTCAAAAGAAGACCTCGCTGAGATCGCGGCTTCCGATTACAGAAGCGCCGCGCTGAAAGTCCTGCGCCCGTATCTGCCGTCGTTTACCGACGACGAGCTCGTTTCCTGCGTCGGCGAGGCCTATGCGCGCTTCGACACGTCCGAGCCCGTACAATTCCAGGATCTCGGCAACGGCCTGAACGTGATGGAACTCTGGCACGGCCCAACCGCAGCGTTCAAGGATATGGCGCTGCAGTTGTTCCCGCGGCTCATGCCGCTGTGCAAGGCGAAATGCGGCACGGCCGAAGAGACGTGGATCCTCACCGCCACCTCCGGCGATACCGGCAAGGCGGCGCTCGAGGGCTTCTGCGGCGTGCCCGGCACGCGGATCCTCGTGTTCTACCCCTACGGGGGCGTGAGCCGGATCCAGGAGCTGCAGATGACCACCCAGCAGGGCGATAACGTCGGCGTGTTCGCGGTGCGCGGCAATTTCGACGACGCGCAGACCGGCGTCAAGCGTCTGTTCGGCGACGCGTCCCTCGCCGCCGACCTCGCCGAACGCGGGGTGCGGCTCTCTTCCGCCAATTCCATCAACTGGGGCAGGCTGCTGCCGCAGATCGTGTATTACGTCTACGCGAGCGCCCGGCTTTCGGTCGGCGGCCCCGTGGATTTCATCGTGCCCACCGGCAACTTCGGCAACATCTTTGCCGGGTATTTGGCGAAGCTGATGGGCGCGCCCGTCGGCAGGCTCGTGTGCGCCTCGAACCGCAACCGCGTGCTCACCGATTTCTTCGAGACCGGCGTCTATGACCGCCGCCGCCCGTTCTATAAAACGGCTTCGCCGTCGATGGATATCCTGATCTCCTCGAACCTCGAGCGCCTGCTGTATCTCGCCTCCGGGCGCAACGCCGGGCGCGTCGCCGCGTGGATGCGCGAGCTCGCCGAACAGGGGAGCTATGCCGTCCCCGATTCCGTTATGGAGCCGCTCCGCGAGACCTTCTCGTTCGGCTTTGCCGACGATACCGCGACCGTCGAGGCGATAAGCGCCTGCTGGAACGAACACAGGTATCTTCTCGACCCGCACACGGCGGTCGGCTACGCGGTATATCGCGAGCTTAAAAATCCCTCAAACCCCGCCGTGCTCGTGTCCACCGCCAACCCCTATAAATTCGCGCCGGATGTGCTGAAGGCTTTCGGCATGTCCGCCGACGGCTTCGAGGCGCAGGATCTTCTGGGGACCGAGACCGGCGTGCCCGTTCCCGCGTCGCTTTCAGCGCTGCGCGAAAAAACGGTGCGCTTCGATACGGTCCTTTCGCCCGAAGAGATGAAAACCGTGCTCTTATAAACCGCTTTTTCGCGGGGAGGAACGCGCCTTGACGCTGCTTCTTTGTATCATCTATCTCGGATTCATCAGCCTCGGGCTGCCGGATTCCCTGTTCGGCGCGGCGTGGCCGACGCTGCAGGGACAGCTCGGTGTCCCGCTTTCTTGGGCGGGCGCCGTTACCATGACGATCTCCGGCGGCACGATCCTCGCGGCGCTGTGCTCCGACCGCCTGACCTATCGGTTCGGCGCGGGCAAGGTCACGGCGTTCAGCGTGCTGCTCACGGCGTCGGCGCTCGTGGGCTTTTCGCATGCGACGCGCTTCTGGATGCTGCTTGTGTTCGCCGTACCGCTCGGCCTCGGCGCGGGCGCGGTGGACGCCGCCCTCAACAATTTCGTGGCCCTGCACTATTCCTCGCGCCACATGAGCTGGCTGCACTGCTTCTGGGGGCTCGGGGCGAGCATCAGCCCGTATATTATGGGCTTCTGGCTTGCGCGGGATTTGAGGTGGGACCGCGGCTATCTCACCGTTGCGATTATTCAGGCGGCGCTGACCGTCCTGCTGTTTTTGAGCCTGCCGCTTTGGAAGAAAGCCAACGCCGCGGCGAAGCCCGAAGAAGCGCGCACCGAACCGAAGCCCCTCAAAGAGATCTTCCGGCTCCGGGGTATCTTTTACGTTCTGTTCTCGTTCCTTGCCTACTGCACGGTGGAGGTCACCGCCTTCGCCTGGACGAGCACCTATCTCGTGAACGTCAAGGGCTCTTCGCCCGAAGACGCGGCGCGCTTCGCCTCGTTTTTCTATCTCGGCATGACGCTGAGCCGCTTTCTCACCGGCTTTTTCGCCGACAAAGTGGGCGACCGCCGCATGACGAAGCTCGGCTATACGGTCGTGTTTGCGGGGCTCGCGCTCACGCTCGTGCCCGTACATTCCGCCCTGCCTACGCTCGCGGGGCTGCTGATCGCGGGCTTCGGCTGCGGGCCGATCTATCCCGCCGTGATCCACGCCACACCCGACGTGTTCGGGCGCGAGAACTCGCAGGCGGTGGTCGGCGTGCAGATGGCGTTCGCCTACACGGGCTCCACGTTCATGCCGCCGCTGTTCGGCCTGCTCGCGCAGGGTGTGAGCATCAGCCTGTTCCCGTATTACATGCTGCTGTTCGCCGTGCTCGGCTTCACGCTCACGATGCTCTTATACCGCGCCCGTCCCGAAAACGGACGCGCGTAAACGAATCATAAAAAGACTGAAAAAGGGGAGGGGATCGCATGGATCTGCAACAGGCCGAACGCTGGCAGCTCGCTGAGAGGAGTCTGGGCAAAAAATACCGCAAAGAGATCTGGAACCCCTTCATCGAGGCGGTCAAGCGGTATGAACTCATAGAGCCCGGCGACAAGATCGCGGTTTGCGTGTCGGGCGGCAAGGATTCGATGATGCTCGCCGTTCTCATGCGCATGCTCCGGCGCTTCACCGAGGTGCCGTTCGAGGTCGTGAACCTCGTGATGGACCCCGGCTACACACCCGAAAACCGCAAAAAGCTCGAAGAAAACGCCGCGCTTCTGCAGGTGCCGATCACGGTGTTCGAGACCGATATCTTCCGCGTCGCGAATAAGACCGAAAAATCGCCCTGCTATCTCTGCGCCAGAATGCGCCGCGGTCACCTTTACGCCAAGGCAAAAGAGCTCGGCTGCAACAAGATCGCGCTCGGTCACCATTTTTCGGACGTGATCGAGACCACCGTGATGGCGATGTTCTACAGCTCGCAGCTGCAGGGCATGATGCCCAAGGTCAAAAGCCTCAATTTCGAGGGGATGGAGCTCATCCGCCCCCTATACTGCGTCAACGAAAAGGATATCGTGGCGTGGGCGCGGTATAACGGCCTGTCGTTTCTTCAGTGCGCCTGCCGGTTCACCGAGCAGTTCGGCGACGAAGCGCATCAGGGCGCGTCGAAACGGCAGGAGGTAAAGGAGCTCATCCGCACGCTCAAACAAAAGGACCCCGATATCGAAAAATCCATCTTCTCCGCGATCCACAACGTTTGCCTCGACACCTTCCCGGCCTATAAAACGAAAGGCGAACTCCACTCGTTTCTCGAACGTTACGACGAGACCGAATAAAAAAACCGCCTCGCGGCGGTTTTTTTATTTGTTCTTAAGTTCTTCCCACTTTTCCTTGATCTCCTGGATCGTCTTCGACGCGCGTTCGGACATCGTGTTGGACCGCTGGAAGATCTTCTTCGCGCGGCGGCGTTTTCCGGTTTTGACGTCGGAATCGAGCTCGGTGATATCTTTCTCCGCCGAGCGGATCTGCCCCGCGATCTCGTTGCGCCACGACTCGAACTTCTCGCTGCTCGAGGCCACGTTATCGCGGAACTCATCATACCGCGCGAGCGCCTTGCCCTTGAAATCCCCGGCGGCGTTCTTCACGAATGAGCCCGCCATCGCGACGCTACTGCGCAGGTTCTCGAGCTTTCGCATCACCTTCTGCACGTCGAGGGCGGCGAACACGGTGAACGAAAAGTCGATCAGGAATACGCCGAGCACGATATAGGTGATGATCGGCCGCAGCCACTCCGGGATGAACGACAACAGGTAATAATAGAGGGGTGACACGAAATAGACGTAGGCGCAGGCGAAGATGCCCCAGAAGATCGTGTGTTTGAGGCAGATGCGCCCGTGCAGGTTCATGAACTCGTTCGAATAGTCCCACCAGCGGGCGTTGAACAGCTTTTCCATCGCCACCGAGGTCACGTATTCCACGATGTCGGCGGCGATCATGCCGACCAGCAGCACTGCCCAGAAGGGGAGCTTCGGCCGCACGAGCAGCAGCTCGAACACAAGGCCGCCCGCGCCGTAGATCGGGCACACGGGCCCGTAGTTGAAGCCGGAGTTGATGAACTTGAAATCCCAGATCTTACGCTTTTCGGTGCAGGTCTCGCCGATGGAACGGTACATCGATTCCACGGCCCAGCCGATCATCGAAAACACGAAATACATCAGCACGTAGCCGAGAATGGTCTCATACATGATCGTTCCCTCCCGAAAGCGTTTTGAGCCGCTCTTCAAATCGGCGGCGCGCGCCCTTGCGGTCCGCGATCAGCAGCTCTTTGGTCGCGCAGTATTTGTCGCACATCGTCACGACCCAGCCCTCGCGGTATTTCGGCGGCACCACCGTAAGCGGGAACATGTGCCGCAGGATGATGTTCTCTTCCTTCGGCGTTATATCGGGGTTCAGTACCCTTGCGTTTTCGAGCGCGAAACGCGGATGCTTATATCCGTGCGGACGGTGCCACATCGCGGGATCGTGCCAGTCGTAATAAAACAGGTCGTGCAATATCGCGGCGCGTACGGTGGCGCGCACGTCGAGCCCCGCCTTTTTCGCCCAGCAATAGGCGGTATAGGTCACGCTCGTAATATGGTCGAGCCGGTTGATGGTGGAATGCTGCGGATACTGCTTGAGGCTCTGCACCTCTTCGGAATCGTAAAGATCCGCGATCAGATCGAAGAATTCCTTGTCCTTTTCCCTGTCAAGACAATAGGATCTGACGTAGTTATCGTAAATGCGTCCCATGGTTCCTCTTCTCCCACGCGCCATGTGCGCGTTCTTTTTCATTAAACATTAATATAACATAAACCGAACCGGATTGCAAGCGGAATCTCCGAAAACCGTCTTTCCTCCGTCGTTTTTCAAGAAATTAGCACTAACGCATTAAGAGTGCTAAAGTTTACAGAAAGGACACATAAAGAACACACGAATGTAACATAAATCGTGTATAAAGAAAGCGTCAGAGGAAATACTATAATTACTCAGAACGGAGGTTTTCAACATGTTCGATATGATTCCCTTTATGACCTGCAGACCCGCGCGGCGCGATCCCTTCCGTGAGATGGAAGCGCTCGAGCGCAGCTTCTTCGGCCCCTGGTTCAGCGGCGAAGCCGCCGTGCCGTTCAGGACCGATATCCGCGAGAAGGACGACGCCTTCATCCTTGAGGCGGAGCTTCCCGGCTTTAAGAAAGAAGAGATCGACGTTTCTCTCGAGGGCGAGACCCTCACCATCAAGGCGGAGCACACCGCCGAGCAGGAGGAGAAGAAGGAAGATTCCTATATCCGCCGCGAACGCTCCTACGGCTCCTACGTCAGACGCTTCGACGTCACCGGCGTCGACACCGACGCTCTGCGCGCCAAGTTCGAGGACGGCGTCCTGCAGCTCACGCTGCCGAAATCCGTCCCCGTAAAACCCGAACCCAGGAAACTGAGCATTGAATAAACTTTTTAGACTGTTTTAAGGTTCGTGTGTTTTCATATAAGCGTTGAAGCAAGCGTTCGCAGTGTCGAGTGACAGAAAGCGCTGTGGGCGTGACCAAACGATAAGACCCCGTACGGGACGATTCTCCGTACGGGGTTCTTCTTTTATTCACGGAGTTCCGCGGCGAGGGGCACGCAGAGCGTCTGCCATTCGCAGCCTTCGCAGATCTCAGAAAAGCGGCCGGGACGGAACACAAGCGCGTTTTGCAGCGCTTTCGACGCGTCGAACGTCAGCCTGCCGCCGGGTCGGAGCTTCAAGAGCTCCAGCGCTTTGCGGTCGAATCTTAACACCTTTTCCTGTGCGTCGCACAGGTCTCCGTTCCGGTGCGGGCAGGAGAAACATATCTCGTCGCAGCCCGAAACGAGCCTGATCTCTTCGCCTGCGTTCAGGCGGGAGAGTACATGATCCATATTGCGGCAAAACGCCTCGTTGTAGCCGTGCCCGCGGTAAAAACGCAGGCAGAACAGGTGATGGGGCCGCAGGTCCATCAGTGGACCTTCCCCACGTATTCCTCAAGCGTCACGCCGATCTCCTGAATGTCTTTCGCATAGTCAACGCCCACGTAACGCCAGTGCCAGGGGCAGGCGTTGAAATGCGTGATCCGCTCGCCCTGTTTCGTATAGCGCTCAATGAAGCCGTAGTTTGCGGCGTGTTTCACGAGCCACTTATAAGCCTCGCTGTCGGCGAAATCCTGCTCGAGCCAGCCGATATCCACCGAAAGCCCGTAGTTCGCCTCGCTGCACATTGACGGCAGCACGGTGAACGCCGCCTTCGCCGCGGCCTGCTCCTCGGTATAGCCCTCGCGCATCAGGCTTGCCACTTCTTTTTCGAACAGGCGGGTCTGTCTGTCCGGCGCCACGTAGCCCGCGGCTGCGGTCAGGGTGATGCCGTCGGCCTTCGCGGCCTCGGCCATTTTGAGATACGCCTCGGTCACGCGCTGGTCGAGATAGATCGACTCTGTCTCCGAGATCTTCGAAAGCACGGGCTCGTAGGTGTCGTTCATCTGATAGAACTTGTTGATCAGCACAAGGCTCCAGTTTTCGTCGGTGGGCATATTGATGATCTCCGGCACGGGCAGCTCGGTGTCGTCCGAGATCACATAGGTCGTCTCTTCTGTGGGCTCTTCCGTTGGCTCGTCCTCGGGTTCATCCTCGGACGAGGGCTCTGTCACGTCGAACGTCGCGGGCTCCGTTTTGCTCTCGGAAGGCGTCGGCGCGTTTGTCTGCGCCTCGAGCAGACGCACCTCCTCGCGGTTTTTCGATATGATAAAGGAAACGCCGAACGCGGCCAGCGCGAGCAGAAGCACGAGCGCCGCGGCGATGATCCGTTTGGACATCTGATTTCCCTCCTGTTTCTTTATGGACTTTTATCATAGTATATTTTGAGAAAAAAGTCAAGAGGAAGCCGTCGGCAGGCCCCTTCGCGGCATATTCCGCACTTTTCGGGCATATCTTAAAGGGACAGGATGGGAGGGATCGAATTGCGTGAACGGAAAACCGGAAAGACCCCGAAGCGCGACGAATTCACGCGGCTGACCTTTCTGCAGGCGGGGCTTTGCGTGCTGATATCGGCGGCGCTGCTTGCCTCCATGTATCTGAAGCCCGATCTGTTTTCAAAGTTCAAAAGCGATTTCGCCGCCCTGAACGAAAACGATTACGGGCAGGACCCCGTGCGGTTTTTCGATATCGGCAGCAATTTCGAAAAGCGTGAAGACGCTTTAAGCGAGCCGTCCTCCGAAGAGACGACCGCAGCGGAGCCGCCCGCGGCCGAGGCGCAAAGCGCGGTCCCCGAGCCCGAAACGGAGGCCCCCGAAAGCGCGTTCGTCCCATCGTCCGCCCTCACGCCGATGGTGCTGTCAGCGGATAGCGGTCCCGTTCTGCCGGTCTCCGGCCGCGTGACCTCCGGCTACGGAGCGCGGGTGCACCCGATCTCGGGGGACGACAGCTTTCACGGCGGCGTCGACATCGGCGCCGACGAGGGCGAGCCCGTGGTCGCGGTGCTCGACGGCACGGTTGCGGCGGCAGGCGCGGGCGAGATGAGCGGCAACTACGTGCGGCTCAGGCACGCTGACGGGCGAGAGACCTTTTACTGCCATCTGTCGCGCGTTGCCGTCGTTTCGGGCATACGCGTGCAGAAGGGCGACGTGATCGGCTATGTGGGGCACACCGGCATGGCAACGGGGCCCCACCTCCATTTTGAGCTGCGCGTCAACGGCGAGAAGACCGACCCCACGCCGCTTCTCAGCGAGGCATCGGATGCTGCTGCGCTTCGGTAGGCTGCGCCTCAGAATTACGTTTCTGTTTACCGCCTTCCTCACCCTCGCGCTCGCGTCCCCGTTCCCGACCGCAGCGGCGGCGTTCCTGCTCGGCGCGGCGGCGCACGAGACGGGGCACCTCGTCTGCCTGATGAAAGCCGGAAAAGGGGAGTATACCCTGCGGCTGACGCCCGGCGGCGCTGCGATCGCGGGCGCGGGAACCTCTTCGCTTCCGCTCAAACAGGCGCTCGTCGCGGTGCTGGCCGGCCCCGCCGTCAACCTCGCCCTGGCGGCGGGGCTTTTTGCCGTCGGCAAAGGGACTGGTCTGCCGCTCGAAGAAGCCGCGGCGGTCAACCTCGGCCTCGGGCTCGTGAACCTGATCCCGTTCTCGTTTTTCGACGGCGGACGGGCGCTCACGCTTCTGTCGGTCAAGGCGGGACGAACCGGCTTCCTGACGCACGGGCAGCCTGTGCTCGACGCGCTGCTCTGCGTGCTGCTCCTCGCCGCGGCGTTCAGCCTGACGCTCACGGGCGCGCCGTCGCCGTCGCTTTGGTGCCTTTCCGTTTACGTGACCGTTCATCGTTTCGCCCGGCGGAGGTAAGCTTCTTTTTATCTTGAAAACGGTAAAAATGTATGTTAAAATAAAAGATAAAGGAAGTGTACCCCTTATGGACGAAAGAATCGAACGGCTGCTGCCCACGGTGCAGAAGCCCGCGCGATACACAGGCGGCGAGCTCAATCAGGTGATGAAGGACAAGAACGCGGTGGACATCCGCTACGCGTTCTGTTTCCCTGATTCCTATGAGATCGGCATGAGCCACCTCGGCATCAAGATCCTCTACGCGATCGCCAACGAACGGCCCGACACCTGGTGCGAGCGGGTCTTCGCGCCGTGGCCGGATATGGAGCAGAAAATGCGCGAGCAGGGCATCCCGCTTTACGCCCTCGAGAGCGGCGATCCGATCAAAGACTTCGATTTCATCGGCTTTACGCTGCAATATGAGCTCTGCTACACGAACGTGCTCAATATGCTCGACCTCGCGGGCCTGCCCGTCCGCGCGGCCGACCGCAAGGGCCTCGCCCCCATCGTGATGGGCGGCGGCCCGTGCGCCTGCAACCCCGAGCCGATCGCCGACTATTTCGACCTGTTTTCGCTCGGCGAAGGGGAAGAGGTCAACAGCGAGATCATGGATCTCTACGCCGTCCATAAAAAGCGCGGCTCCACGAAGGAGGAATTCCTGCGCGAGGCCGCCAAAATCCCCGGCGTGTACGTCCCCTCGCTCTACGATATCACTTATAACGCCGACGGCACCGTGCAGGCGATCACGCCGAAAGAAACTGCCCCCGCCGTCGTCACCAAGCGCATCATCCGCGACCTCGACAAGGTCTATTATCCGAAAACCTTCGTCGTGCCCTTCATCGACGTGGTGCACGACCGCGTCACGCACGAGATCTTCCGCGGCTGCATCCGCGGCTGCCGCTTCTGCCAGGCGTGCTTTCTCAACCGCCCGATCCGCGAAAAAAGCCCCGAAACCATCAACGAACAGTGCAAGGGCCTCGTGGAGGCGACGGGCTACGACGAGATTTCATTGTGCTCGCTGTCATCCTCCGACTATACGCACATCGAAGAGCTTCTGAACCTGCTGCTGGACTGGACGCCCAAAGAGCAGGTCAACGTCGCGCTGCCGAGCCTGCGCGTCGACAATTTCTCGGACGAGCTCCTGCAAAAGCTCAAATCCGTGCGCCGTTCGGGGCTCACGTTCGCGCCCGAGGCGGGCACGCAGCGTATGCGCGACGTCATCAACAAAAATGTGACCGAAGAAGAGATGCTCGAGACCGCGAACATCGCGTTCGCGGGCGGCTATTCGGCGGTCAAGCTCTATTTCATGCTCGGCCTTCCCACCGAGACCGATGAAGACGTCGCCGCGATCGGCACGCTTGCCAAAAAGGTCGTTGACGCCTATTATCAGAATCCGGACAAGCCCAAGGGCCGCGGCGTGAACGTGGGCGTTTCGGCGTCGTCGTTCGTGCCGAAGCCCTTCACGCCCTTCCAGTGGGAGCCGCAGGCCACGCCCGAGGAGCTCGAGCACAAGCAGCGCCACCTCAAAGAAACGCTGCCCTCGCGCAAGATCAACGTTTCGTTCCACGACATCAAGACTTCATTCTTAGAGGGCGTGTTCGCCCGCGGCGACCGCAGGCTCTGTGCCGTTGTGGAAGAGGCGTGGCGGCGCGGCTGCAAATTCGATTCCTGGGGCGAATACTACCGCTACGACACCTGGATGGAGGTCTTCTCCGACCTCGGCCTCGACCCCGCGTTTTACGCGAACCGCCGCCGGAGCTACGAAGAGACCCTGCCGTGGGACCATATAAGCTACGGCGTTCCGAAGAAGTTTTTGATGCGCGAGAGCGAAAAGGCGAAGCGCGCCGAGACCACTGCCAACTGCCGCGAAAAATGCGCGGGCTGCGGCGCGAACAAACTGAACGGAGGGCACTGCGATGTATGAGGCAAGACTATGGCTCTCCAAACGCGGGCGCATCCGGTTCGTGTCGCATCTCGACATGTTCCGCCTCATGACCCGCGCGGTGCGCCGCGCGCATATCCCGCTGTGGTATACCGAGGGCTTCAACCCCCACCCCTATCTCTCGTTCCTGCTGGCGCTCTCGCTCGGCGTGGAAGGGGAGCGCGAGCCGATCGATATCCGCATCGTGGACGACGCGTTCCCGATGGAGAATATCGCCCCGTCCCTCAACGCCGTGCTGCCCGAGGGGCTCGTTGTGGAGGCCGTCACGTCCCCCGTCATGAAGCCCGCGGTCATCACGTGGGGCGAATATGAAGTGACCTATGATAAGGCGGAGATCCCGGCGGAGGATCTCACCCGCGCGCTTGAGAGCGGCGCGCTCGAAACCGAAAAAAGCGGCAAATCAGGCGGCAGAAAGATCATGAAAAAAGTCGGGGTGTCGGAGCATATCCGCTCTTGGTCGCTTTCCGAAACGCCCGACCGTCTGCTGCTCACGGTCGTGCTGCCCGCGGGGTCGGTGCTGAACCTCAACCCCCAGCAGCTCACCGACGCCGTCAACGCTTATCTCGGCACGTGCGCGGTTGTGCTGCGCGCCGTCCGGATAAGGCTCTTGGACGCGAACGGCGCGGAATTCCGCTGAACCCTAACCGCGCAGGAGGCGCAAGAATTAATGAGCGAACATAAAAAAGCGCTCGTGTTTGCCGGCGGCGGCAGCAAGGGCGCGTATCAGATCGGCGCGTGGAAGGCGCTCAGGGAGCTCGGCGAGAGCTTCGACATTGCCTGCGGCACGTCGATCGGGTCCATCAACGCCGGGTTCTACGTGCAGAATGATTTTGACGCGGCCTATGAAATGTGGGAAGGCCTGCGCGCCGACCGCATCATGACCAACGGCATCAATTTCGATAAAACGTTCGAGAGCATCTTCTCGCAGCGCGACCAGCTGATCCCGTTCATCAAGACCTTCATCAACTCCAAGGGCGCCGACGTCACGCCCTTCCACGAGAACCTGCAGAAGTATTTCGACCCCGACAAGTTCTTTTCTTCCGACGTCGATTACGCGCTGATGACGGTCAAATACCCGTCCTTCACGCCGTTCGAGGTCACGAAGGACGACATGCGACCCTACGGGGCCGACGCGTGGAAGTGGATGGCTGCCTCCGGCGCGGCGTATCCGGTGTTTCCCGTGATGAACGTCGACGGCGAGGACTACGTGGACGGCGGGTATTACGACAACATCCCCGTCGCCACCGCCTTCAAGCGCGGGGCGACCGAGGTGCTGGTGCTCGACCTTAAGACCGAGAAGAACCACGAGGGCTATATCCACCACCCCCGCGTCAAATATATCAAGCCCACGCGCGATCTCGGCACGTTTCTGAATTTCGACAAGGACGCTCTGCGCTTCTCGCTGAACCTCGGCTATAACGACACGATGAAGGCCTACGGCAAATACTACGGCCTGCAGTATACCCTCATCCCCGCCGACGGGGACGAAGAGGCGCTTTCGGCGATCGCCTCCGATTTCATCGACCTGCTCACCGTGAGCGAGGCGGGCTTCGATTTCAGCAAATACGTCTCCAAGCGCCAGCGCGTGAACGCCCTCGAGGGCAGCACCACGATCCTTTCGGGCATCCTCGGCGCCGACAAGCCGACCGACGAGGAGCTTTTCATCGCCGCGCTCGAGATGCTCTTAAAGAGCTGTTCCTACGAGATCGACCGCAGCTACCGCTTCGGGGACCTTCTCTACCACCTCAAAAGCGAGGCGGATTCCCTGTATCCGATGCTCGAACGCGACACGGACGAGGCGTTTCCGTATGTACTCAATTTCGTGAAGACCCACAGCGAGGCGAAGAACCCGCTCAACAAAAAGCTCGAGGAAGAAGACCGCAAGCTTCTCATTTTCATGGCGCTTCTGCGCGCCCTGCAGCAGGCGAAGCTGTAATGTTTGTCCCGCCCCGCGTGGGGCGCTCCCCAAAGGAGGAACCTATGGTCGCAAAAGTCAACAGCGTGGGGCTGTTCGGCCTCCATTCCTATATGGTCGAAGTCGAGGCCGACTTGGAAAGCGGCAAATTCCGTTTCGATCTGGTAGGGCTGCCCGACACGGCGGTGCAGGAATCGAGAGAACGGGTCCTTTCTGCTATCAAAAACAGCGTGCACGTTTTTCCGGATAATCATATTACGATCAACCTCGCCCCTGCCGATGTGCGCAAAGAGGGCTCAGTCTACGATTTGCCGATCTATATCGCGATCCTCATCGGTATGGGTTGTATCCGTGCAAACGTGGCGAATGCCGCGTTCCTCGGCGAGCTGTCGCTCTCGGGCGACGTGCGCCCCGTCAACGGCGTGCTGCCCATGGTGATCGAGGCGAAAAAAGCGGGCCTTGCCCGCGTGTTCGTCCCCGCGGCGAACGCCTCCGAAGCCTCGGCCGTTGAGGGGATCACCGTGTATCCCGTTTCGAACGTAAAACAACTGACGGCTTACTTTTCGACCTATGAGCTGCCTCGCGGCTTGGAGCCGCTCGCACCAGCCCCTCCCTTCGTTTTCAACGGGACGGATCCCTTCGAGGGCGTGCTCGATTTCGCCGACGTCAAGGGGCAGTCCGCCGCCAAACGCGCCCTCGAGGTCGCGGCGGCCGGCGGCCATAACATTTTGATGAGCGGCCCGCCCGGTTCCGGCAAAAGCATGCTCGCCAAGCGCATCCCCACCATATTGCCCGACATGACCTTCGAAGAGGCGCTCGAGACCACCAAGATCTATTCGGTCGCCGGCAAGCTTGACGGCACGAAGGGCCTCGTCACGCGGCGTCCCTTCCGCTCGCCGCACCATAACGTCTCGCAGATGGGCCTTTCCGGCGGCGGCGCGATCCCGCGCCCGGGCGAGATCTCGCTCGCGCACAACGGCGTATTGTTTCTCGACGAGCTGCCGGAATTCTCCCGCGCCGCGCTCGAGAGCATGCGCCAGCCGATCGAGGACGGCAGGATCACGATCTCCCGCGCCGCGGGCGCGCTGACGTATCCCTGCGAGATCATGCTGGTGGCTGCCATGAACCCCTGTCCCTGCGGCTTTTTGGGCCACCCCACGAAGCCCTGCACCTGCTCGCCGCAGGCCGCGCAGCGCTATCTCTCGCGCATCTCCGGCCCGCTGCTCGACCGCATCGACATCCAGATCGAGGTCCCGCCGGTGGAGTTCTCCGCGCTTTCGGACCGCGACAACACCGAAGAGCGCTCGTCCGCGATCAAGGCGCGCGTGAACGCCGCGCGCGCGATCCAGCAGCGTCGCTTTGCCGGCAGCTGCACGACCTGCAACGCGAAAATGAGCGCTGCGGAGATCGAAAAATACTGCGTGCTCGACGACGCAGGCAGGGCGCTCGTGAAAAAGATCTTCGAGTCTCTCGGGCTTTCCGCCCGCGCTTACACGAAAATACTCAAGCTCTCCCGCACCATCGCGGACGTGGAGGGCAGCGAGCAGATCCTGCCCGTGCACATTTCCGAGGCGATCCGCTACCGGAACCTCGACCGCAGGATCCTGCAGAACGGAGAATAAACATGAGAGTCTGTATCTTCGGCGCCTCGGGCGACGACATCGAACAAGTCTATTTTGACGAGACCTTCGCCGTGGGCAGGGCGCTCGCCGAACGCGGCCATTCGCTGATCTTCGGCGGCGGCGCGCACGGGCTCATGGGCGCGGCGGCGCGCGGCTTCACGGCTGGCGGCGGCAAGATCGTCGGCGTCGCGCCGCGGTTTTTCGACATCCCCGGCGTGCTTTACGAGGCTTGCGACGAGTTCGTATGGCCCGATTCCATGCGCGACCGCAAGAAGTATATGGAGGATAACGCCGACGCGTTTCTCGTCGTGCCGGGCGGCATCGGCACCTATGAAGAGTTCCTTGAGGTGCTCACGCTCAAGCAGCTCGCGCGCCACGGCAAGCCGATCGTGCTGTATAATATCAACGGCTTTTTCGATAAGCTCACCGACCTGATCGCCGCCGACACCGTCGCGGGCTTCATCCGCAGGCAGACGATGGAGCTCTTCGACCTCGCCGACGACCCCGAAACGGCGGTGCGCCTCATCGAAAGCGAGGCTGTCGATACTGAAACAATCCGTTTCTGCGATGAATAAAACAGCGAAAGATAACAAGAAAAGCCGGAGCAGCGCTCCGGCTTTCTTAATCTTATTCGTTTCACGGCGCGGGTTCCGGCTCCGTGGTCGGCTCGGGATCCGTCACGGGATCTGCGGTGCCTTTCGCGTGGCCCACGATGCCGCTGATCAGTTCGCGCAGGCTGCGGATGAACCCTTCGATAAAGGCCCTGACTCTCGCGATCACCGCGTGCAGGGAATCGGAGAAATCCACTTCCAGCTCCTGTCCCACGGTGCTCTTGGAAGCGTTCTCCTCGGTCATGGGCACGAGCTCGAAGTTGCCGTTGGGCAGCATGAACTGCGGATAGCGCGGGTCAAGGTCGACGGTCATCGGCACCGGCGAGGTCAAAAACGTCTGTGCGAGCGTTTCCATCGAATCCGGGAAGTCGTTGTGGATGAGCCCGCCCACGATCCACGTGGTGTCGCGCAGGATGCAGGTAGAGGCGTCCACCTTCTTGTCGGGGGAGATATACTTGCCGAGGCCAGCGCCCTCCTGCAGGGCGATATAGTCCTCGTCGAGCGTGCCGGTGTGGGTGGAGGTAGTCGCGCCGAGCGAAGAATACGTAAGCTTCGTGAAGCCGTCCGAGAGCTCGGTGCTGTCCTCAAAGATCGGCACCGACGGATAGCCGTATTTCGTCATCACGCCGGCCTGCACGCCGTCGTCGGTCGCTTCGCCGATGATCTCTTCGATCTGTGTCTGCACCTCGTCGTGATACGCGGTCACGCGCTCGATGAGGCCCGCGTATTCCTCTTCTCTGCCGCTGAACACATAGCTGATCGCGTCGTCGAAATTCTCGTCGGACACCATCGCCCACATGCCGGGATAGGTGGCGTAGGTTGCGAGCAGCACGTCGGGCAGCACGGGATAGAGTACTTTCTGATACACGTCGTCCAACAAGAGGCCTGAGGGATCGATGCCGGGCATCGTGGCAAACAGGTCGAGCGTCTCTTTGATCATCTCAAAGATCTCGCCCTCGGGCATGTCGAACACGCCCTCGTTGTTTTCGAGCCAACGGTCGATCTCGGTCGCGTCGAAGTGCAGCTTGCCGCTGAACAGGCCGCTCGTGAGCAGATACCCCTCGCACGAGGGATTATGGAACAGCACTTTGTTCACCTTGTCGTGCCCGTAAACGGCAAGATAGGTCATCACGTGGCACGAGCCCTCGCACCGGCCGATCAGGTTGACGCGCTCGGCGCCGGTCGCCTCGAGCACGATATCTACGTAACGCGCGAGCTTCTCTGCCGTGTCGTAGGGCGAGAGCCGCCAGTCGTAGGTGAACACGTAGCCTCGCAGCGGATACGTGCCGCCGGATTTCTTGTTCGTCTCTTTGTCGGGCATCTGCCACCAGATATGATAATTATCCTGCTGATAGCCGTCCTTGCCCATCAGAAGGTCCTCATACAGCGGCGCGACCCAGCTGAGCAGCTTCTCTTTATAGGCCTCAAGGTCCTCTTCGCTGCCGGTGAGATACGCCTTCGCGAACGCGCCGATGCAGTCCTTCACCGCGTCGGAAAGATAGCCTTCCGGCGTGTCAACGGGACCGACCTTGTTGCCGTCCTCGTCGTAGATATACGAGCCGAAGCCGAGCACGTAGATCGTGGGCGAAACGCCGTTCGGCTCATAGGGCTGCGTTTCGGCTGCGAAGGCCGGCGCGAGCATGAGCGCGGCGAGCGTCAGGCTCAGCAAGAGACTGATGATTTTTTTCATATGACAACCTCGTTTCTATGCTTGTCTTCTTTATACTATATCATATTATCAGCCATTTGCACAAGCGGCAAAACGACGAAACTCCCGTCGGTTTTTTGTGTATTTTGAAATGAACCTGCCGTAAAAAAAGATCCCCTGGTGAGGCGCCCTCACTTAGGGATTTACATGGTTTTTCGCCGCTCTTTTCCGCCCGAACTGCCTGTCCGGCAGGGGATATCCGCCAGGATTATCCCCTGCCGTTCAGATTGTTCGGACAAAAAAATAGCAGGCGAGAAAACTGCTTCGCACCGCAGGGGATGCAATTCTTGTGAAAGACAAGGCGCAGGGGTCGGATAATCCTGACGGATATCCGACCCCTGAAACACAGTATTTCGCAAAAAAGTGCGCCGCTGCGGCATATAAATCCCTAAGTGAGGGCGCCTTGAGGGACCTTTGAGATATCGGAATTAACCAAGTGGCGCGATGGTGCCGGTGGCGTGGCCCTTGATGCCTTCAATGAGACCTTTCACAAAGGCGATGATCTTTTCGAGCAGGCCCTTCATGATCTCGATGAAGCCGCGGGTGCCCGAACCGGGATCGGGATTCTCCCACTCCATGTCGTTCTCGTTTTCTTCCTGGGCGGGCAGCAGCGTGCCGTTTTCTTTATTGTAGTTGAGATACTGCGGATACGCCTCGATCGTCCATACGGTGTTGGCGGGGTTCGCGATCACGGCGTCGATCAGGTTGTCAAGCGCCGCGGGGAAGTCATGGATCATGTTCTTCATGAACCAGGTGTTGTCGGGCAGCAGGCAGGTCGAAGCGTCGATCTGCTTGTCGGGGCTGATATACTTGTCAAGGCCCTTTTCGGTCTGCGCGGCGATATAGGCCTCGCTTAAGGTCTCGTCGACCTTGCTCGTGGTCGCGCCGAAGGACTGGTCTTCCACAGAGAGCATATAGTCGCCCACGTATTCGGTGCGCTCGCTCAGCGGATACTGCTGGGTGCCGTATTCCACGAACACATTGACCATCACGCCTGCATCCTTCATCGCGAGGATATCCTCGGGCAGCTTCTCCTGCACGTTGTAATGGAAGTCGTTCAGCTTCTCGATGATGGGGGCGTAAAGCTCCTTATCCTCTTCGGTCGGGAAGACGTAATCCTTGTAGTCCTCATAACGGCGGTTGACGGTGCTGGCGACGTAGGCGCCGCTGATGCCCCAATACGCCTTGATGATCGGGGCGAGCAGGTCGTCCTTCTCTTTCTCGTAGATACGCTGGACGAGGTCGGCGGTCACGTTGATGCCGTAGGTCTCGTGCAGCATCTCAAACACGGTCTTGAGGTTTTCGATGAGCTCCGCCTCAAGGCCGAGTTCCTCCACGGCGATATAGCTGTCGAGGTTGCTCATGAAGCGGTAAGCGCCGTCCACCGGGATCTGCACGTTACCGCTCATCACGGCGTCGGCGTATTCGGTGCCGAGGGCGGAGGAGTTGATGAAGCACACGCCTTCGATATCGGCGTAGTTCTCGGGCTTGGCGTATTTTTCAAGATACGCGGCCATCACGCTGGCGCCGCCGCAGCGGCCGAACATAAAGACCTTCGAAGAGCCGGTCTTCGCCTTCACGGCCTCAACGTATTCTTCGATCTCGTCCGCGATATCCATGGGAGAAAGGCGGAAGTCCGAGATGAACATATACACGAGTCTGCCGTCCCTGAGCCGGTAATCGGGTCTCAGCGTAGCGGAATCCCAGCTTGTGCCGGTGCCGGTGTTCTCGGGCAGGGTGCCGTCGGGAGCGGGAGCGAAGCCCTCGAACGCGGGCAGAACGATATCGAGCACGTGCTGGTTATATTCGCTCCAGTCGCCGCTGATGATCGCCTTCGCGATGAGCGGCACGGCGCCGTCGAGAATGGCGGACATATACTCGCCGTCGTCGAACAGCTTCGTCTTCGTGCCGTCTTCGTTGTATTTATAAATCGTGGAGTCGCCGTGGATATACACCACGGGCGTCAGCCCTGCGGCGTCGGCGGGGACCAGCGCGGCGTAAGCCGGCGCGAGCAGCAGGACCGCAAGCATTACGGACAGGATCTTCATCATTGTTTTCTTCATGATCTGCATTCCTTTCATACAGTACTGTGTTTTTGGTTCTTTCTTACACGAAACTTTATACTGTAACATTATAAATCTACCATATATATGTTGGGTTGTCAACAAAACGCGTAATTATGACGAAATATTGTCATTAAAGAAAATAATCGGTTTTGATTTGATGCTCGATTTGACTTGATCGAATGGAGAGAGAAATCAGCCGCGGAATACAAACCGCAAAAGGTTGGTAGCGACAGCGAGCCGTTTATGAGCGCGCTTGCAAGCGAATAGGCGAGCCGAGCGAGACCTTTTGCGGAAAGGAGTCGCAGCGGTGTGAGCGCACCGGCGATTTTCAGACAGGCACATAAAGAAAATCGCCGTAAGCGATACATAGCTTGCGACGACGCGCGGATGACGGGAGGGGATTTGCGATGCAAATCCCGCATCTTCGGCACCCGCCTTGCGGCAGGACCCGCCGAAGACTTCGCCGCTGAAAACAGTCCCCCGGACTGTTTTCCGGACGCGGCTCACCCTCTTAGGGTTCAACTCCCGTCACAGGATAGAAAAAACAAAACGGCTACCCCGGAAGGGGTAACCGTTTTGTTGGTGCGGATGACGGGAGTTGAACCCACATGAACTTGCGTTCACTGGCACCTGAAGCCAGCGCGTCTGCCTATTCCGCCACATCCGCTCATGCGCCGTTTCAAACGGTGCTTGTTTATATTAGCACCGCGAAACGGAAATGTCAACTGTTTTTTTTGATTTGAGCCGTTTTTTTTCAGCGCCCGTTTAATAGAGCGACCAGGCTCTGATCTTCAGGATCAGGTCGTGGAGGATGCCCACCATGCGCTGGATGGCGTTGCCGTCCACCACAAGCTTGGCGTAGACCCTGAGCCCCTTGTAATTCGTGAACCCGCCGGTCTCGTTTCTCACGCTTGCCGTCACGATCTGGCGCGAGATCACCGTAACGCCTTTTTCGCATTCGATCACGAGGTTCCCGTCCGTCAGCGTTTCGGGCAGAACGTAACCTTCGGCGGCGACGAGGACGTAGTCGACGTAATACGTGCGCCCGGCGACCAGCTTGCCGCTCTCGGGGGTACCGGCGTAGTCAGCCACGGACACGGGCTCGTTCCATTGAAAGCCGAGCACCGCGTGGCCGGACGTCAGCTCGATGAATCTCTGAACGTCCTCCTGCGTCGCGCCGGCAACGTCGCTTTTGAGGTGCAGACGGATCTGCCCCACGGGCTCTTCGGCGAACGCCGTGACACTCAGGCACCCGAAAAGCATGATCGCCGCGAGGAGTACCGCCATCGTTTTTCTCATATTCGTTTCCTCCCGTTCATTCAGGATCCGGTATTTCCATTTTACACCCGGAATACGCGCGTGTCAACCGCAAACACGAAGAGCTGTGCCGCGGTTCAGTTTTTGCGCAGGATATCGAGCGTATGATGCGACGCGCCCACGAGATCCTGCCGCTCGCAGACCGTGAGGTGATAGTCGATCCATCTCTCAAAGGTCCTGTCGTCGGTCTCGTCAATAAACTGCCGCATGTAATTGGTTGCGCCGTCGGTCGCCACGAGCTTCACGCGCGTCACGTCGGCGGTGGCGTCGATCGCGGCGATGTCTTCGGTGCGCACGAGCTCGAACACGTCCTTCGGCGTGCTCACGCAGTGCCACTCGGGCGTCAGCATATGGTTCTCAAACAGCTCGTCGAGTTTGTTCTGCAAAAACGAATACACGATGATCGTGGGGTCGTTCATGCAGTATGACACGAGGATATACCCGCCGGGCTTTGTGACCCGCACCGCCTCGGCGAGCGCCTGCCGCTTGTCGTCGAACGTATACAGATGATACATCGGCCCGAGCAGGAGCGTGACGTCGAACGTGTCGTTTTCAAATTCCGAGAGATCCAGCGCGTTGCCCTGCAGCACGGTGATCGGCTCGTTCCCGTCGAGCTTGCTTTTCAGAATCTCGATATTGTGCTCCACCAGCTCCACGGCGGTCACGTCGAAGCCCTCTTTCGCGAGCGCCACGCTGTAGCGCCCCGTGCCCGCGCCGACCTCAAGCACGCGTCTCGCGCCGGCTTCATCCGCCGCGGCGTGGATATACTTCATCGTGGTGATGTATTCCACCTGCCCGTGCCTTGACAGCAGGCGGTTCTCTTCGTCGTACGCGCCGTAAAACTCTTCAAGATACGTCATCGCGCCGTCCCCTTTCCGTTAAACCATCCCTTCGAACATCCGCGGAACGAAGAAGAGCATCCTGAGCAGCCGGTTGATCACGGGCAGAATTTTCGCCTGCGTTTTCACGGACGACGGAAGCTCGCTCTCGTCCATATACCAGAAGGTCGGCCGGACCTTGCAGTTCGGCTCCTCGTCGTGCAGATACAGCCCCCACGCCTCCGACAGACACGTGATGCCGTAGTCCTTCATGTCGTGATACAGCTTTCTCGCTTCTTCTTCGGGGGCGTTCTTATACGAGAGCCAGTTGAATTCGCCCGCGAAGGTAGCGCATTTGAAGAAGCGCCAGCTGATCGTCAGGCCTTCAAGGTGCCGCGCCTCGTCCTCGTTCAGCGGTTTCGCCGCGGCGTCCGCGAGCAGGGCGTCGAGCTTTCTGATATCCGTTTCGGTCAGCGACGTGTTCGCCTCAAGGTTCTCGCCGCCGTCGGAGCACGAAACGTGGCTCGTTTTCACCGAAAGCGGATTGTAGCCCTGCACGCGGGATTCGAACTGTTTGATGAATTCGATCACGTCGTCCGCCGCAGCGCCGTAATAGGCGGCGCAGAACTCCGCGATGTCGCGCTCGATGTCGGTGTCGGGGTTCCACAAAAGCCTGCAAACGAGATAGGTCCTGAGCTCATGGAACTCGCCCGCCACGGTCACGTCGCCGCAGCCGTGGTCAAACACAGCGTCCACGCCGCAGTCGCGGAAGTACTGGTACCGGCTCTGCAGGTGCGTCAGGTTCGGATACAGGGCGTAGTAATACTGGAAGTTCGTGCTGTAATCCCAGATATACAGATTGTCCGCCACGTTCTTCCAGGCGTTTAGATCGTCGCTGAACTTCTTGTTCGAGTCGCATTTCCGGTCGGTCAGGTCGTGCAGCACGCAGGTGTAAATGGAGCACAGCCGCACCACCACGTTGTCCGCCGCGCGAAGGCCTGTCGGCGGCGTCTGCGAGTTCTGATAGGCGAGCGTTTCGATCTTTCTGCCGGGATAGGCTTCGTCCACCGCCGCGGCGACTTTGTTCACGAAATTGAGCAGGCTCGCCGCGTCCGTGCCGCCGTGCGCCTTATTGTAGGCGACGCATTCCGGGCACTGGCAGAAATCCGCGCCGTCGTTCTGCGAGACCGAGAGGATCGTGTCATACTGCGCGCAGAAATTCATGGCGTATGCGATCGTCAGGCGCAGCACGTCTGGGTTCGAGAAGCAGGGCTGGCGCGAGGTCGTCCGGTTGCCGTTATTATCCATGCCGAAATACTCCGGGTGTTCGTCGAACAGGGAATAGGGGATGATCGACGACATCGTGTGCACGCTGTTGATCACCATGTCCCAGCGGCCGCCGCCCATCTCGTCCGGCACGTATGCCATGATGCCGTGCAGCTTGTGCGAGACGCAGTAATCCGGATACATCGTCGAGAACATCCAATAGGTCTGCCTGAGCTTGAACGGCGGGGTATAGGTATAATCGATCGCCCCGAGCGCGGGAGCGGCGTTCTCCGGCGTCACGGTCAGCTCGTGCGTGAACCAGCGGCAGCCGAGCCGGTCCTCAAGATAGGTATACACCGCGTAGATCGCGCCGCGTTTTTCGCCGCCCGTCAGAAACAGCTTTTTCCCTTTGGTCACGATGCGCACCGTGTCCTCATCGTAGCCGGTTCTGTCGATCCCGGCCTCGGCGTCGCGGTTCGTCACGCCGACAACGATCTCTTTATCGTGCGGGCTTTCGGCGTCCGTCACGACAGGGAAGTCGGCGCCCGTGATGCGGCCGAGGTAATCGGCGAGCGTGTCGGCGGCAGTCCGTTCGGTCGCGGAGGCGTTTTCACCCACCACGATCACGTAGTCCGTGCGCCCGCCGGAGGCGAGCAGCGTCTCGGCGTCTCCCGCGGCGAGCGAGGGACCAGCGACGCAGAAGACCAAAAGAAACGTCAACAGGAGAGAGAGTGCTTTTTTCATAGTCTTGCTCCTTTCCTTCACAGGTCAGTTGATGATCGGAAAACTCTCGAGCGGCTGTTCGGCGCGCTCAAGCACGTATTCGTGCGATGCCTCGGTGTCGAAGCAGATCACGCCGTCTTCGCGGCGGGTGAACGTGATAAGTGCCTGCGTTTCAAGGTCGCGCACCCGGACCGTATCGCCGAGCGCCGCCGCCACGCGGCAGGGGTTGCCCTTGATGCTGCGCACGATCACGTAGGCGACTTCGCCCCCGCGCGATTCCGCGCCCACCAAAAACGCGCCGCGCGCCCGAAGCGACCAGAACGCGGCGTCGCCGAGCGTGAAATCCCACGCCGGGAACACCCTGATCACGCCGCCCTGCGACTGTAGCAGCATTTCGGTGATGACCTCAGCCGTGGCGGCCGTGCCCTTGCCGACCGAAATGTTGCAGTCGAAGGCGATCGGCGCCTCGAGGTTGCCGCCGCACTCGTATTCCTCCGGGATGAGCTTGAGGATCCGCCCGGCGTAGGCGGCGTCGCCCATGCGCAGGCGCGAGAGGATCCCGAACGACTGGTCCCACGGGATCTCGTTGTCCGGCACGTGTTTTTTCACGGTCTTCTTCGCCGCTTCGATCAGGGCTTCGCTCTCGCCGTGCCACGCGTCCACTTCGCCGGTATAGGCGACCGGCGCCACGTCCGTCACGCACGGCGGGCCGTAATCGAATGTCAGATCGTCCGTGTCTTCGGCGGTTTTCCACGTGCCGTCGGGCCACACGGCGTAGTCTTTGCGCATCGCGGCGACGTCGTTTTCCCACGCTTCGGCGAGGTCTTCGTCCACGCCGAGGATGCGCGCGGCCTCGGCGGCGCGCGACAGCGTGTGGCGCGTCATGCACAGGTCGATGAGGGAGTTCGTCATGAACTCGTTTGCAAAGCCGATGGTGGCCACGAACTCCTGCGAACGGGACGGGAAGATATACCGCTCGCCGTTTTCGGCGGTCAGCAGATAATCGTGGTAAAACAGGGCCGCGTCTTTCATCAGCGGATAACCGGTCTCGCGCAAAAAGGTTTCGTCGCCGGTGTAATCATAGTAATCCCAGCAGAATTTTACGCTCTCGCCGGTCGTCTGCAGGTTCATCTGCGTGCCGTTGAGGTTGATCGCCGAGGCGATCACGGTGCCGGTGCACGAGATCGCGTGCGGATAGGCCGTGCCGCGCATACCGTAATAATCCCGCGTGAATTTCTGCAGCTTTTCCCTCGAATCCTTCAGAAGACGGAACCACGGCTCGAGGAGCTCCGCGTGGTTCGTGGGCAGCAGGCCGAGGTTCGTTTTCGCCTGCTCATAGGTCAGGATATGGTGCCCCCAGTTCGCGAACGTGGACTGGTACCACGGCGCGAGATACCCCGCGGCGAATTTGCCGGGCTTTCTCGCGCACAGCGCCTGATACTCGCTCCAGTACCACGGCCGCGAGAGCTTCGTATCCGGCAAACGGATCCACGAGCGCCGCCAGATATGTCGGTACCAATCGATCGTCGCGCCGACCGACACGGGCATATGCTCCGCGGTCACGCGGTCGAGGCGGCGTTTGGCCTCGGCCTTCGGGTCGGGCGCGTCGTAGGACGACACCACGGTGAGCAGAAATACCACGCTCTTGCCGGCGGGACGCCCCTCCGCCACGATGCGCGAGCCTGCGGCGCACGGGATGATCTCGGGCGCGCTTGTGCGCATACGCACGGTATAGAACGTGTTCGGCGAGTTCTCTGGGTCGCGTCCGGCTCTCAGGCGCATCGTAAAGCCGAAATCCCCGTCCTCGATATAGGGAACGGGCGTGTAGTAAGTCTCGATCTCTTTTTCGAGCGCGGCGATCTCGGGGGCTGTCTTCGGGCCGCTGTTGGCCGAGACCTCCATCGGGTCCTTCGTCAGCTCCAGCGCGAGCTTGCCCATGTGCCCCGCGCGCTCCCCGGCGGAGCACACGATCACCATGACCTCCTCAGCCGGGCTGATGCACGACAGCGTAGAAAACCCGTCGCCGCACACCACGCCGTTCTGGTTGCCGACGCAGTAGGTCTGCTCCACGAGCTCGGCGTGCAGATCCATGCGCTCGCGGATGTGCGAAAACACGCCGCCCGCGCACAGGTGCAGCGTCAGACGCGCCGCCGAGGTCTGGCAGGGCTCGTTGTTGCGGCAGTTCGCCGCGGCGAACATGTCCTGCTTGAGCGTGGGGTCGCCTTCGAGGATGCGTTCTCTGAGCCTTTCGATCCCGCCGGGCAGATAGCAGGGCGGGTCGGAATCGTAATCGTCCCACCACAGGTCGTTTTTGGCGACGTGATAGGTGTAGTTGTCCGGCTTGCCGTGGATGGCTGCGCCGAAATCGCCGTCGCCGAGGATATACGCGCGGCGGAAGTCGTTCACGGTGCCCTCGCGCCTGTAAACGTGCTTCATCGCCTCTTTCTCGCCGTCGGTGGCGATGCGCATGCGCCCGGGGCGCAGCGTTTCGTCGGGCATCGTGGGCAGCAGCCCGCATAAGGGCTTCTTTCTGTGCAGTTTTTCTCCTTGCATGGCCGTTCCTCCCAATGCCTTACAGCCGGGCTTCCTCAGGTTCTTCGGCGCCCTCTTCCTCAAGCGCCTTGCGCATGGCTTCGATCGCCTCGGTATCGGGGTCCTCTTCGGTGAGCAGGGCGCGGCGCTCGTTGAGCGCGATATACATCTGCTCGCGTTTCTCGCCGACCAGATCGTAGAAGAAGAAGGGGATCACGTTTACCACCGACGGCAGGAAATAGCCGGCCACGAACAGGAAAAACACCTTTTGATACACGGTCCTGCTGCCCTGCGACCACGGCAGCATCGGAATGGTGGGGTCGTACTTCGTCCATTTGAAAACCGCGATGGTCAGCAGTGTATTGAGCGGCGCCGTGATCTTCATGATGAGATCCGTAAGGATGTTGATCGTCCCGTCGGGGCGTTCGCCGGTCACGTATTCGGTGTAGTCCGTCATTTCGCGCACGACCTCCTGCTCGTATACGTTGCTGGGGCCGTTGTTGACCGCGTTCATCGCGTGGAACACCGCGAAAACGATGCAGATGGCCAGGCGGTTGTGCACGAGCGGGATACCGAAGGCGCACATGCCGACGATGGATAAAAGGTCCCACGCGCGCAGCGCAAGGATGGCCACGCGGTTGTTGGGAAAGAGCTTCTGGAATTTCGGGATGAACGTCACGCTGACGATATCGAGTAGGTTATAAGGCGTATAGGCGAGCATCGAAGGGATCGCCCCGCCGAAGATCTCCTGCTGGGTCACGAGGTCCCACGAATAGCCGCCGCTGCTCCACCACGAGGTCGCGAACTTCGCGATGAACACGCGCAGCAGATATTTGTTTTTCAGAACGTAAAAGATCGTTTTCATCAGGGACGCGGGCTGCGGCTGCAGGGCGATGCGCTCGTGGCAGCCCACGGCCATCGCGATGTTGCCAACCGCGCCCACGCTGCACGCGAAGCCCGAAAGGATGGCGAAGAGCACGGGCATCGGCAAGTTGATGTAATTCTTATTGTTGAGCTCCATCAGGGGCAGGAACAGGGCGTAAACGAGCTGCGAGCCGAATTCGCCGATATACTGATTGAGCAGGCCCACCGAGATCCTGTCCTTCGGGTTCGGGGTCTGCAGGGTCGTCAGGTTCTCGCGCGGGATGCCGTAGATCGTGCCGAAGGTCTCCTGAATAAACAGGATCACGAACACGAACACGATCTTTTTCGGGTCGTTGGCGGCGCTGCCCTTGAAGAAGAGCGCGCCGCAATAGAGCACGGCCGTGCTCAAAAAATAGGGGATCGAGCCGAACACGATATAAGGCCGCGCCTTGCCCCAGCGCGTGCGCGTGCGGTCATACGCCGCGCCCATTAAGGGATTGTTGAGCACGTCGTAGATCGAGATGAGCGTCAAAATCAGCGTGACGTAGGTCATGTCGATCTTCAGCACGTTCACGAAATAGAGCGTCCTGTAAACCTCAAGCCCCTTGAGGAGCTTCGCCGCCCATTGGCCGATGGCGGGCAGCAGCATCTCGCGCGGCGAGAGCACGCCGGTGTGGAACATCCGCACGGCGATGTCGTTATACTTCCCGAGCTTGTCGGCTCCGAGGTTCGCCGCCGCGTTCTTTTCGGCGGAGAACACCTCTTCTACGATGTTGGCTGCCACCTTTTTGTTTTCATTCGGATTACTCATTGACAGTCACCTCGCAGGACACCCTGAACCAGCCGTCGTCAGACAGGGCGTATACAGTCGTTTTGCCGGGCGCAACGCCGGTCACCGCGCCGTTTTCGTCCACTTTCGCGATGTCCGGGTCTTCCGTATACCACGTCACGGACTTCACGGTCGCGTCCGAGGGGCTCGGCTTCGCCGTCAGCGTTTTTTCTTCGCCGGTTTTGAGCTTCAGCTTGCGTGTGTTGAGGCTCAGCGACTCCACGGACACCTTGACCTCGATCCGGCACGTATCGCTGTATTCCTTACCGCGGAACGTGAAGCGTGCTGTCACCTCGGCGGTGCCGGGCTCCTTGCCGGCTTTCAGATAGCCCTCTTCGTCCACCGTGACCACGCTCTCGTCGGAGCTCTCCCACGTCACCTCGGCGGCGAGCGGGTCGGCGCACACAACGGTGGCAAGCAGGTTGTCGGTGGAGCCGGGCTCGATGCTCAGCACGTGGCGGTTGAGCGTCAGCGACGGCCACGTGAGCGTGTATTCTTCCTTCTCGCCGAGTGTCAGCGATACCGGCTGTCTGCCGAGCGACTCGTATTCGGCGAAGAACGAGAGCGTCGCGTCGGCGGCGATCGTGCGTTCCAGGATCAGACTCCTGAGCTCGAGCGACAGACGGTCGAGCTTGTATACGACCGTCACGGTTTTCGTTTCGGTCGAAACGCCGCTTACTTTGAACGAGCCCGTCCCGATGAACAGATCGGCGATCTCTTCGGCGTTTTTCTTGATAAACAGACCGTCCGCCGTGTCCGACTTGAGCGTCAGCGTGATCGTATACTCGTCGTGGTATTTCATCACGTAAGGCCGCGTGCCGCCGCATTCCTCGCAGGAATCGGCGGGCGTTTGGCTTTCGAGCTCGCAGACGGGGCAGACGTAATAAATGTATTCGCATTTGAAGCCTTCGACAGCGTCCGCGGGGAACGAGACCTCCGGCAGGATCGCCGCCGTATCTTCGCCGTAGCCGGCGCCGCGGTCGGGATAGGCCTCCGAAAGCAGCTTGCCGAGCGGCTGCGACGAATTGCCCGCCGTGTCGGCGACGAGGCCGAGATAGGTGCGAAGGGCGTCGCTGCCCGGGGCCTCGATGCCGCCGTTCTCGCCGTCTCTGACGACGTAGAAGCTGTGGTGCGCGCCGATCTTCGGCTGCTCTTTCGCCGCTGTTTCGGCGGCGTTCTCAAGCAGCTTCACCGCTTCGGCGGCGGTCGCGGGCGGGGGAACTGCGCCTTCGGTCAGATCGTTCGGCGGATAGCTGCCTTCCAGCGCGAGAACCATGTTGAGCCCCCAGATGAAGCCCACGACGAAAATGACGCCCAGAATGGCAACGACAACCGCGGTCACGATGCGCCCTTTGCGGCGTTCGGCGTCGGTTTCTTTATTCTTCATCCGCCTTCACCTCGCTTTCCACGGTTTCGTTATCCGCCGCGCCGGCGAGCGCGGCCTTCTGTTTTTCGATCTCGCGTTCGATCTTTCGCGTCTCCTCAGTCTCCACCACGGGCTGCGGCAGGTCCTCGAGCTTGATCTTACCTGCCTTCACGTCGTGCCAGATCGCGGTGCGCTCCAGCATGCCCTCGGCGTAATCGGGATCGAAGCCCCTGCTCTCGAGCATGAAGTTGATCGCGAACACCACCGCGAACGCCAGCATGCAGGCGAGCAGCCCCACGCCCGCGTCAAAGGCAGCATAGGGGCTTTCGCGCAGCTTTGTATCGGTAAAAAACGAAAACAGCATCGATACGAGCGCGCTCAGAAAGCCCAGCCCCGACACGGTGCATATGACCTTCTGCATGCGGCGGATGCTGACGAAGCACAACAGGGTCGTCACGATCGTCAGCAGGGCGAAGACCGCCGGGACGAGATAGACGAACACGGCGTTGCGAAGCGCCGTCACGTCCGCGCCCGCGATCGGGTCGTTCGCGAGCGTCAGAAGCGCGTTGACGCGCCCGTCGGTGAACGCCCCGAACAGCCCCAGCGGGCTCAGGGCGTATTCGCCCCCCAGCATCGGCGTTTTCAGGCCGAAAGCGCCCGCGGGCACGAGCAGCGATACGAGCGGCAATATCATTACGCACAGCCGCGCGATCGCGAGGGGCGAGCCGACCAGCGCCGCCTTGAGGCGCTTGATCTTCACGTGCACCGCGGCCTGCGAAAGCTCGGCTTGTTTGGCTTCGCGCTCAAACGTCTCGCGAAAGCCGTAAAACCGCAGGTTCACGCCGCAGCGCGGGCAAAACTGGCTCACGTTGATGAGACGCAGCCGTTTGCCGCATTTCGGACATTGATTCATAGGTCCTCAGCATCTCCCTTCCGTCCGGTCTTTGCCGTTTGAGCGGAGACCGGAGGTGATGGGTATAAAATCCCAAATTATTCTAACACAGTTATTCAAAAGAATCAATATTTATTACTTATGCGGCGCATAAAAAATTAATCTATCTTAATCATAATTCATGTTTTGTCGGTTTTCCGACGTTTGCGCCTCGGATATCTGCAAAAATCGGCGCGCAGATTTTTGACAGTTGTCTTTAAAACTACGTTTTTAAGAGAAATAAGCTTAATTATATATGTGAAAAAAAACCGTTTTGCAAAACAGAACGGTTTTCTTTATTCATGGCTTTTGATAACAATCTACCTACAATCCGAACTCGAAGCCCGCCCCGACGCCGAGCGCCGCCGCAAGCAGGATGACCAAGATCGGCGTCACCTTCACGAACACGAGCACCGCGCACAGCGCGAAGATCCCGAGCGAAATGTAAAAAGAAGGGGAGCCGAGCGCCGCCGCGCCGCCTGCGGGCAGCAGCACCGCGCTTGCCATCGTCACGAGCGCCGCCGCCACGAGCCCCGGCACCGCGGCCTTGAGGCCCGTCAGCGCCCCTGCCACCGGCTTGCTCTCGCGGAATTTCTTCACGAAATGCGATACGATGAGAATGATCACAAAGCTCGGCAGCACCACGCCCGCCGTAGAGGCGATCGCCCCCGGCAGCCCGCCCGTCAGCTTGCCGACGTAAGTCGCGATGTTGACGGCGAACGGCCCCGGCGTGCTCTCGCTCACCGCGATGAAGTTCACGAGCGTCTCTTCGTCGAGCCACCCGTGGCGCAGAACCTCGTCCTGCACCAGCGGCAGCATGGCGTAACCCCCGCCGAACGTGAACGCGCCGATCTTGAAAAAGGTCAGAAACAGCTCCAGAATGATCACGTCTTCGCCCTCCTTGCCCTCAGCACGGAATAGGCGATCCCCAAAATCGCCGCGGCAAGCACGGCCCAGATCGCGCTCACGTTCAGAAATGTGACCACCGCGAACGAAAGGCCCATCACGATATAGGCGAACACGGATTTCGGGCATTTCTTATACATCGAAACGAGGGCCTTGAGCACCAGCGCCAGCACGCCCGCGCGCACGCCGAAAAAGGCGTAGCGCACCGCGCGCACGTCCGAAAACCGCTCCAAAAGGAACGAGAGACAGAAGATGATGAGAAACGACGGCAGCACGACGCCCAGGGTCGCGAGGGCCGCGCCCGTCACCCCGGCCACGCGGGTGCCGACGTACGTCGCGGTGTTGATCGCGATCGGTCCGGGCGTGGACTCGGCAATGGCCACGATCTCGAGCATATCGTCCTTTTCGAGCCAGCGCTTTTTCTCGCACACCTCGCGCTCGATCAGCGGCACCATGGCGTAGCCCCCGCCGAACGTGAACGCGCCGATCTTGAAAAATGAGGCGAACAGCCTCAGCCCCTGCCTGATATCCGGCATCCCGCGGACCTCCTTTCTCAGATTACGATTTAGAATACCACAGTTTTTATGAAAAGTCCAGTATCCCGCGCCGCTTTTGCACAAAAAAGCTCGTTTCGGGCAAATCGGCGCTTGATTCCCGCGACAAGGCGTTGTATAATGGTCAAAAATGCCGCGGAGGTCCGTTTATGAAAGCGTGGCTCTTCTATCCCATGATCAGAAATATGCGCAAAGCCGCCGCCCGTTCGCGCGCCCAGCGCCATCCGACGGGCGAACCCCTCGTCGCGGGGCAGGGCACGAAAGACGAAGCCGAGGCCCTGCTTTACCGCCCCGAAAGCCTTTCGGGGCCCCTGCCCGTGATCTTTCTCGTGCACGGCGGCTCGTGGATCTTCGGCTCCGCGCCCGGGTGTGAAGACCAGTCGCGCTATCTGTCAGATCTCTTCGGCGCGGTCGTCGTGTCGGTGGACTACACGCTCCTTTACGACGCGCCCTTCCCCCGCCAGCAGAAGCAGACGGCAGCCGTCGTGCGCCACGTGCTCGACAATGCCGAAAGCTACGGCGTGGACCCCGCGCGGGCGTATCTCATGGGCTTTTCGGCGGGCGCGCACATCTCCGCCGGCGCGGATATCCTGCTGCGCGGCGAAGGCAGAACGCTGAGGCAGGTGTTCCTGTGCTATCCCTTCCTCGATTTCGTGGGCTTTTCGCTCTCCGCCTATACCGGGTCGAAGGGCAAACAGAAGTTTTTGGTCGACAAGGGCGCCGACGCCCTGTTCTTTTCGGAGCTGCCGAAAAACAGCCTTCTCGTGTCCCCGGGCAACGCCGACTTTTCGCTCCTCAAAGGCCTTTCTCCCACGGTGCTGCTCTCGTGCGGCGACGGCGACCTGTTGAAGCCGCAGGCCGAAAGCTATTACCAGAAACTCTTAATGGCGGGCAACCGAGCCCTCTACCGCGATTTTCCCAAGGCGCGCCACGGCTTTCTCGAGGTCAATTTCCCCGACCACAAGCGCCCGACGTTTGCGCAGAACGACGAACAGAAAGCCCTGATGGAAGAAGCCTACGCCTGGATGAAGAGCGTGTGGGACGTGTAATCCGAATAAAACGAAAAAAAGCGCCCTTCGGCGCCCTCGCTTAGGGATTTACATGGTTTTTCGCTGCTCTTTTCCGCCCGAACTGCCCGCACGGCAGGAGATATCCGCCAGGATTATCTCCTGCCGTTCAGATTGTTCGAACAAAAAATAGCAGGCGAAAAACTGCTTTGCACCGCAGCGGATGCAATTTTTGTGAAAGACAAGGCGCAGGGGTCGGATAATCCTGACGGATATCCGACCCCTGCAACGCGGTATTTCGCAAATAAGTGCGCCGCTGCGGCATATAAATCCCTAAGTGAGGACGCCGTTGGGGCGCTTTTCATATTGGCAGATCAGTTCTTCACGACGCCCTTTTTGAGCAGAATGTTCGCGTAGATCGCGCCTTCGCCCGTCGCCACGATGCAATAGGCTTTTTTCGCGCGCTCGTAAAAGGCGAAGCGCTCGGTATAGTCGATCTCGTGGTTCGCCGGCTCGTGCTTTTTGAGGATCGTTTCATAGGTCGCCCAGATCTCCGGGGTGGGGCAGTCGTCGCCGGGCGTGACCTCCATCAGCGCCACAGGCTTTTCGACGTAGGGGTCAAGCGGGATGAGCTGCAGCACCGCGTCGAGGATCTCGGGCACGCCGTGGCCGTCAAGGCGCACGACCTTCGCGTTTTTGCCCACGCTCTCGGTGGGAAAGTTGCCGTCGGCGATCACGATCTCGTCGCCGTGGCCCATCTCGCACAGCACCTTGAGAAGCTCGGGCGAGAGCACGGCGGGAATGCCTTTCAACATAGACAAAACTCCTTTCGGTTCCATTCTTTCCTGTATTCTACCATAAATCGCATGCCGTTGCAAGCGAAAAACAGGAATACAGTACTGTAATTTTATGCAGAACGTGCCGAAACGGCTTTACAAACGCGAAAAAAGTGATATAATAAACGTCAAAGCGTCTTCCGAAGAAAGAGGTGGTCCCCTTGCCGAAAACCAAGTCCGGACTCTACGACCGTGAGCACTCGTCCCGGTATCTGATCCGGCGGTTCCTGCCCTATTACAAGCCCTATATCCGCACGCTCATCGCCGACCTGTTCTGCGCCGCCCTCACCACGCTTGCCGAACTCTATCTCCCGCAGGTATTAAGGCAACTCACGAACACGGTCACGAACAATATCGCCGCCCTCACGGTGCCGTTCATCCTGCGGCTCGTCGGGGTGTATCTCGCGCTGCGCGCGGTGGATTCCTGCGCGGCGTTCTTCATGGCGTATCAGGGCCACGTGATGGGCACCAAAATGGAGACCGACATGCGCCGCGACGCATACGACCACCTTCTGAAGCTCTCGGACACCTATTATTCCAACACGAAGATCGGCCAGATCATGGGACGCATCACGAACGACCTGTTCGACGTGACCGAGTTCGCCCACCACTGTCCCGAGGAATTCTTCATCGCGGGCATCAAGCTCGCGACCGCCTTCGTGATCCTCGCCCGCACGAGCCTTGTGCTCACGCTGATGGTGTTCGCCGTCGTGCCGCCGATGGTATTCATCTGCCTCAAGATCAACTTCAAAATGCGCGACGCGTTCGCCCTTCGCCGCCACCAGACCGGCGAGCTCAACGCCCGCATCGAGGATTCTCTGCTTGGGCAGAAGGTCGTGAAGGCCTTCACGAACGAAGACGTTGAGCGCGATAAGTTCAAGGACGACAACGTCAAATTCTATAAATATAAGACGTTGTCGTATAAATATATGGCGACGTTCCAGGTCACCGTGCGCCTGTTTGAGGGCGTGATGTACACCGTGGTGCTGCTGGGCGGCGGGCTGTTCCTCTATTATAAGAAGGTATCCGCCGGCGACCTCATCGCCTACGTGATGTACGTTGCCACCCTGATCGCCACCGTGCGCCGCATCGTGGAGTTCGCCGAGCAGTTCCAGCGCGGCATGACCGGCATCGAGCGCTTCGCCGGGATCATGGACGCCGATATCGATATCTTCGACGAGCCCGACGCCGTGCCGCTTGAGAACGCGAAGGGCGACGTGGTGTTCGACCACGTGGGCTTCTCGTATCCCGACGACGGCAACACCGTGTTCACCTCGCTCGACCTGCACGTGCGCCCCGGCGAAAAGCTTGCGCTCGTGGGCCCCTCCGGCGGCGGCAAAACGACGCTGTGCAACCTGATCCCGCGCTTTTACGACGTGGACGAGGGCGCGGTGCTGCTTGACGGGAAAGACATCCGGCAATATACCCTCAAATCGCTCCGACAGAGCATCGGCATGGTGCAGCAGGACGTTTATCTCTTCTCCGGTTCGGTCTACGACAACATCGTCTACGGCAAACCCGGCGCCACGCGCGAAGAGGTGGAGGCGGCCGCGAAAAAGGCGGGCGCGCACGAATTCATCACGTCGCTCAAGGACGGCTACGATACCTACATCGGCGAGCGCGGCGTCAAGCTCTCGGGCGGGCAGAAGCAGC
>JAFZOL010000035.1 GCA_017550625.1 Clostridia bacterium
CGGAGCACAAGACCCGCATCGTGAACGCCTGGCAGACCCGGGGCATGGTGACCGCCATGACCGGCGACGGCGTCAACGACGCGCCCAGCATCAAGGCCGCAGACATCGGCATCGGCATGGGCATCACCGGCACCGACGTGACCAAGGGCGCCGCCGACATGGTGCTGGCGGACGACAACTTCGCCACGATCGTGAACGCGGTGGAAGAAGGCCGCAAGATCTACGACAACGTGTGCAAGGTGCTGCAGTTCCAGCTCTCGACCAATATGAGCGAGGTCATCATCATGTTCGTGGCCTCGATCCTCAACTTCACCATCCTCTCGCCCGTCCATCTGCTCTGGGTCAACATGGTCACCGACTCGCTGCCCGGCCTCGCGCTCGGCATGGAGAAGGCCGAAGGCGACCTGATGCGCAGAAAGCCCCGCGCCACCACCGACGGCATCTTCTCGGGCGGCGCAGGCATCGACATGGTATGGCAGGGCATATATCTCGCCCTCGTGGAGATCGCCGCCTACGTGATCGGCTTCTTCGAGGCCAACGCCGCCGAGATCACCTCGTTCGGCCAGGGTCTCAAGATGATCTTCGGCGCGAACGAGGCGACGAAGAACGCCTGCCTCGAGGGCATGTTCATGGCCTTCCTCGCCGTGAACTTCGGCGAGATCTTCTGCGCCATCAACATGCGCTCGCGCAAGGGCTCGCTGTTCAGCAAGAGCATGTTCAAGAACATCAACTGGTGGCTCGTGGGCGCGTTCGTCGTGACCGTGGGTCTGACGATGCTGCCCGTGCTGATCCCGTCGCTCAGCGCCGTGTTCTTCAAGACCGAAGAGGCGCACAACGGCGTGCCTTTCCATCTCGAGATCAACGACGTGCTGATCTCGCTGGCGCTCGCCGCCTCGACCGTGCCGGCGTATGAGATCGGCAAGGCGATCCACAGAGCGGTCGACCGCAAGAGAGAGCGCAAGGCGAAATAAGCGAATCAGCGAATTAGCGAAACAGCATAAAAAGAAGCAGTCCGACAGGGCTGCTTTTTTGTTGCCCGAAAATGACGCTCTGTCCGAAAAAGCAGGGTTTCTGCGCTTTTCGACGGAAAAAGCACGGTTCATTCCGTTATAGTGCATAAGCGACGGCAAGGTTTTTGTGGAACCTGTACAAAAATTACAAATTATTACAGGTTTCCAAAAATTTCTTCTTTTATCTTTTGAAAAAGTATGATATAGTGGATAATAAGAAAGTTTATCGCTTTACAGAGCCCGATTTTTGAAGGGCGTTTCATACGGTTCGCGGGGGCGGTTCCCCGCCGAAAAGGAAAGGAAAAAAGGAAGGTTTCTATGCTACATAACATCCTGAAGAAAGGGATCGCGGTCACGCTCGCGCTGGTGTTTTTGCTGTGCGCGCTGCCCACGGCGTTCGCCGACGACTTTGACGAGTCGGCCTACGAGCTCACGGGCGACGGCGCGATGGATATCATCGGCGTGGCGTATACGCAGGTCGGATATTATTCCGACGGCGGCTGGACGAAATACGGCGAAGAATACGGCTTCCCGTATATGCCGTGGTGCGCGGCGTTCATCGTATGGTGCGCCAACAAAGCCGGCGTGTCGACCGAGATCATACCGAAGGACGGTTCATCGAACTCCCTGAAAAACTATTACGAGTCCCGCGGGCAGTACCACGACGCCGAGGACGGGCCGCCCCTGCCGGGCGACATCGCGTTCTTCTCATACACCTATTCCGTTTACAACATTTCGCACGTGGGCCTCGTGGCCGCGGTGGCGGGCGGCACGGTGTATATGGTCGAGGGCAACTACTCGAGCCACGTGGCGAAGACCGAATACGAGATCGGCGACCCGCGCATCGTGGGCTATGCCTCGCCCGACTACGGCTCGGGCACCACGGGCTACCGCACCGGGCGCTACGTGACCGGCTACGCCCTCAACCTGCGCGTGAGCTACGACGAATACTCCACCCGCCTCACCACGATGCCCAAGGGCACCGTGCTGTACGTCACCGAAGTGCACGGGGCGTGGGGCAAGGTGACCTACGACGGCATGACCGGCTGGTGCCACCTCGGCTACTGCAGCTACAAGCCCGTGGTGACGCATACCGACCAGACGATCGTTGCGGACATCTCGCGCTGGAACGACCCCGACTGCTTCCACTGGGACGCCTTTAAGAGCGACGGCGTGACCGGCGTGATCATCCGCGTCGGCGGGCGCGGGTACGCGGGCGAACGCGAGATCTACGACGACATCTATTTCCTGCAGTTCTATAAGGCCGCCAAGGCCGCCGGCCTGCACGTGGGCTTCTATTTCTTCAGCTACGCGCTCACGCCCGAAGAGGCCGAAGAAGAGGCCGATTACGTGATCCGCAGGCTCCGGGAGAACGACTGCGAGCCCGACCTGCCCGTTTACATCGACATCGAGGACTACGCCGAGGGCGATACCTACGACTTCCAGCACGAGCGCGCGGGCGGCAGCGCCTGCACCGCCGTGGTGAACGCCTTCTGCAACCGCATCGAAGAGGCCGGTTACTATCCCGGCGTCTACTGCAACAAAAACTACGCCGAGAACCTGATCGACCCGTCCGCGTTCGAGGGACGCTCGTTCTGGATCGCCCACTACGGCGTGCCGGTGTGCGGCTATCAGGGGCATTACGACCTGTGGCAGTATACCCCCTACGGCCAGACCGCGGGCTATGACGGCTATATCGACCTGTCGTATTGCTATGTGGACTATCCGGCGCTCATCACCGGGGAGCCGAGCTTCGGCAAGGAGCCCGTGAAGCCGGACGTGACGACGGACAGCGGCGAACATACGATATCCGAAAGCTGGACCGTGACGAAGGAGCCCACCTGCTTCTCTCTCGGCGAACGCGTGAAGAAGTGCACGGACTGCGGCATCGTGATGGCGAAGGAGACCTTCGGCACCGAAACGCACACCTGCGTGCCGAAAAAGGCCGTGCGCCTGCTCGACCGCCTGATCGACGCCGGCGACACCGTGACGGCCGACTACGAGTCACGGCTTTATGACTTCGACGAAGTGTCGCTTCTCGCCTGCCAACAGAGCGGCGGCACGGTGCTGACCTACTGCACCTCGTGCAAGAAGGTGCTTGAGGCGGACTATTATTACATCGACCAGCATCCGGGCGAGGACCACGTGAAGGCGACCGAAAACATCCCGGCCACGTGCAGCGAGCCCGGCATGGTCACCGATTACTGCACCGTGTGCCGCAAGATCCTGCGCACCGAGGCGCTGACGCCCTACGGCCACGTGCAGGGCGCGACCGGCGCCTGCACCGCAACCTGCGCCGGCCCCGGAGAGACCGAGATTCTGTGCGCGCGCTGCGGAGACGTGTGCGCCACGCGCTACGCCGCGGCGGGTGAGCACGTGTTCGGCGAGCCCGACGTGACGGCTGAGGCGACCTTCTATCGCGAAGGCGCCGCGACCGTGACCTGCGCCGTGTGCGGCCTGACTGAGGAACGCGTTGTGCCGAAGCTCGTGCTCGGCGACGTGGACGGCGACTGCGCGGTCAACGCCAACGACGCGCGCGTGGTGCTGCGCGTGAGCGTGGGCCTTGAAACGCTCGACGAGCGCGCCGCCGTGTGCGCCGATACCGACGCCTCCGGCGCCGTGGACAGCACCGACGCGAGAAATGTGCTGCGCATCGCCGTTGGGCTCGAGAGCTCAGACGCGCTGCTTGAACAATACTATTAAAAAATTCAAACAATAGAAAACGGAGACCGCGTGGTCTCCGTTTTTTTGTATCCGTTTTTTATGTGTCGGCTCCCCTGCTTTTCAGCGGTTTTGAGCTTCGCGCACGATTCTTTGCAGCTCGTCCCATCTCCGTTCCATGTCCGCCACGAGGGCGAACTGCGTGCGGCAGCGCACGAGGTTGTGCGTGGGATAGGCCGTGCGGAAATAGACGTCGCCCTGCAAATAGTCGGTGAGAAAGCGCATGCCGCACTCGAAGGTGATGACCTTCGCGCCGAGCGGCAGCAGCTCGATCTCAAGCGGGGTGAGCGCGTCGCCCGCGGCCTCTAAAAAGCCCTTGACGTAGGCGGCGAACAGGCCGAGGTCGAGATGGACCTTCGAGACGTCCTCCTCATCCTCGGCGGCGGTGGACGCGCCGGCGCGGATCGCGTCGCCGAAGTCGTAGAGGCACGAGCCCGGCATCACGGTGTCGAGATCGACCACGCACACGGGCTCGTTGGTGTCGCGGTCGAAGAGGATGTTGTTGAGCTTGGTGTCGTTGTGCGTCACCCGGAGCGGCAGGCTGCCGTTTTCGAGCAGGTCGGTGATCGCGTGCGTGACGTCGGCGCGCGCGGTGACGAAATCGATCTCGGGCCGGCAGGTATCGCGCCGCCCTGCGGCGTTCTCTTCGACGGCGGCAAGGAAGGTCTGATACCGCTTTGCCGTGTGGTGGAAATCCGGGATCGTTTCGCCGAGAGCGTCCATCGGGAAGTCGGACAGAAGGTTCGCGTATTCGCCGAAGCCCTTCGCGGCCTTGTAAAAGAGCGTTTCGTCGCTCAACAGGTCGTAGGACACCGAGTTTTCGATGAAGTTATACACGCGCCAGACGCGGCCCTGTTCGTCGGTATAATAGGTTTTTCCCGTTTTCGTCGGGTAACACACGAGGCAGCGGTTCTCGGCCCCGCCGCGCTGTTGGAGCTTGTCGTAAACGAAGGCGGTGGTGCGCGAGACGTTTTGCATTAGCACCTCGGGGTCGCGGAAGACGGTCGTGTTGATATTCTGCAGGATATAGCGCTTCGGCGCGCCGTTGTCGGTGTAATCGAGACGCAGGGTGTTGTTGATGTGGCCGGTGATCACGGGCGCGAAGCCCAGATAATCACCCTTCAGGTCGAACGCGCCGGCGATGGCGCGGATCTCTTCTTTGCTGAACATAATGAAGCCTCCCCTTCTCCCGTTAGTATATCAAATAAAAAAATATTCGTCAAGAATTATTATTTTAGGCTTTACATACGGATAAAAATCAGTTAAAATATAATAGAATCATTCTGTGTGGGAGGCCCGTATGAAAACAGCTTATAAACGCATCCTCTTGAAAGTCAGCGGCGAGGTGCTCGCCGGCGAAGCGAAAAAAGGGATCGATTTTGAAAAACTCACCGAGATCTGCGACGTGATCAAGCGCACCGCCGACCTCGGCGTGGAGGTGGCCGTGGTGGTCGGCGGCGGCAATTTCTGGCGCGGACGCTCGTCCGGCGAGATGGACCGCACGCGCGCCGACCAGATGGGCATGCTCGCGACCGTGCTCAACGCCCTCGCGATGCAGGACGAACTCATCAAGCAGGGGCGCGACGCCGAGGTGCTCAACGGCCTCGACATCCAGCGCGTGGGCAGGCCCTTCAACAAGTTCGAGGCCGACCGCCTGCTCAAAGAGGGCAAGGTCGTCATTTTCGGCTGCGGCACCGGCAACCCCTATTTCACCACCGACACCGGCGCGGCGCTCAGAGCCAGCGAGATCGGCGCCGACGTGTTCTTCAAGGCCACGAACGTGGACGGCGTGTACGACAAGGACCCGAACAAGCACCCCGACGCCGTGAAATACGACGAGATAAGCTTCGACGAGATCCTTGAAAAGCGCCTCAACGTGATGGACAACACCGCCGCCGCCATGGCGCTCAACAATAAACTCCCGGTGCTCGTGTTCAACCTTGACGACCCCGAAAACGTGATCAGAGCCGTCAAAGGCGAAAAGATCGGCACCGTGGTGACGTTCGATTAAACTTGTACAGTCCCGGCGGGATATCCCGGCCGGATCGAAATAGAAAACGAAAAGGAGACTTTTATATGGATACCGTTCTCAATCACGCGAAAGAAAAAATGAACAAGACCATCTCGGCCCTGACCTCGACGCTCAATTCCATCCGCGCGGGCAGAGCCAACGCCGCCGTGCTCGACCCCATCCGCGTCGACTACTGGGGCACCCCCACGCCCATCAGCCAGATGGCGCAGATCACCGTTGCCGAGGCGCGCATCCTCGTGATCCAGCCCTGGGACAAATCCGCCCTCAAGCTCATTGAAAAGGCGATCCAGGCGTCCGACCTCGGCATCAACCCGCAGAACGACGGCACCGTGCTGCGCCTCGCCTTCCCGCCCCTCACGGAGGAGCGCAGAAAGCTGCTCACGAAGGACATTAAAAACGAGGCCGAGAACTCGAAGGTGGCCGTGCGCAACATCCGCCGCGACGCGATCGAAAAGCTGAAGGCCATGAAGAAGAACGGCGAGCTCACCGAGGACGACCTCAAGGACGCCGAAAAAGAGACCCAGAAGCTGACCGACGATTTCGTAAAGCAGATCGACAATATCGCCGCAAAAAAAGAAGAGGAGATCATGACCATCTGAGTATGGAATTCCCGACCTTCAGCGTGCTGCCCCGCCACGTGGCCGTCATCATGGACGGCAACGGGCGCTGGGCGAAAAAGCGGGGGCTGCCGCGCACCGCGGGCCACATCGAGGGCGCGCGCACCTTTCGTAAAATCGGAGAATATGCCGGGGACCTCGGGATCCGGCATATCACCTTTTACGCTTTTTCCACCGAAAACTGGAGCCGCCCCGAGAACGAGGTGTCGGCGATCATGAAGCTGTTCGGCGACTATCTCGAGGAATCGAGGGAGCGCCTTGAGGAGAGCATCCAGAAAGGGATCCGCCTCAGGTTTCTCGGCGATAAGTCCCGCATCGACCCGGCGCTCACGGCCCTGATGGACTTCATGGAAGAAGCGACCGCGGGCGGGAAAAAGATCGACCTCAACATCGCTTTGAACTACGGCGGGCAGCAGGAAATTCTGCAGGCCGTGAAAAGCCTTGCCCGCGACGCCGCGAACGGCACAATCGACCCCGACGCCATCGACGCCGGGGCGTTTGAGTCGCGGCTCTATACCGCCGGGCAGCCGCCCGTGGACCTGATGATCCGCCCCTCGGGCGAGCAGCGGATCTCGAACTTTTTGCTCTGGCAGTCCGCCTACGCCGAGTTCTGGTATTCGGACGTGCTGTGGCCGGACTTTACCGAAGAGCACTTCAACGAAGCCCTGCGCGCTTATGAAAAGCGCAACCGGCGCTTCGGCGGGGTGTGAGAAAAGGAAAGACTTATGAAAAAACGACTTCTGACCGCCCTTGTGGGCGTAAGCATCGCCGTGGGCTGGCTGTGCTGCATCGGCACCCCCGCGTTCGCGATCATCCTGGCGGTCGTGGCGGGCATCGCCGCGTTCGAGATGATGAAGGTGTTCGGCATCACGAACAAGCTGTTCTTCGTGCTGGGCGAGGTGACGGCCGTGGGCATCGTGCTGCTCGCGGACTATCAGAAATACCTGCGCCTGCCGGTGTACGCCCTGTGGGCCGTGGCGGTGCTGTTGGGCCTCATCATCATGGTGACGGACTATAAGGACCTCAAATTCGAGCAGGTCGCATGCGCGCTGATGAGCGTGATATTGATCCCGGCCGCGCTTTCGGTGGCGGTGTATATCAGAAATTTCAACGATCTGCTGCCGGGGCTGTCGCAGACGAAGGCGAACAACAGCGTGTTCCTGATTTTGTTCACCTTTTTCTGCGCGTGGCTCACCGACGGCTTCGCCCTGTTCACGGGCATGGCCTTCGGCAAGCACAAGCTCGCGCCCGTCATAAGCCCCAAGAAGACGATCGAGGGAGCAGTTGGCGGCGTGCTCGGCAACTGCCTGTCGTGCGTGATCTTATGGTATATTTTTCACGCGAATTTCAGCATTTCGCCGTATTTTAACGTTGTGTGGGTGATCTGCTCGGCGCTGGGGCTGTCGGTCGTGAGCATTTTCGGCGACCTTGCCGCCTCCACGATCAAGCGCCACGCGGGCATCAAGGATTTCGGCAATCTTCTGCCCGGCCACGGCGGCATCATGGACCGCTTCGATTCGTCGGTGTTCGTGTTCGCGGCGTTCTGGGCGGAGATGCTGATCATGGACCGCGTGCTGTTTCCGGGGGGCTGATACCGTGGAAAAGAAAATCGCCGTGCTCGGCTCGACCGGCTCGATCGGCGTGCAGAGCCTGAGCGTTTGCGAAAAGATGGGCTTTGAGGTCAAAGCCCTCACCGCGCAAAAAAACGTTTCGGTGATCGAAGCGCAGATCCGCGCGTTCCGTCCCGAAGTCGCCGCGATGGCGGACGAGGCGGCGGCGCGCGACCTTGCCGTGCGCGTGGCCGACACCGGCACGCGCGTGCTTTCGGGCCCGGAAGGGGTCAGAGAAGCGGCGTCCTGCACCGACGCAGACGCGGTGATCGACGCGATCGTGGGGCTCGCGGGCCTTTCGCCCGCTCTCGAAGCCGTCACCGCCGGCAAGGACCTCGCCCTCGCGAACAAAGAGGCGCTGGTCGCCGGCGGACACCTTGTGCTCGACGCGGTGCAACGCAACGGCGTAAAGCTTTTGCCCGTGGATTCGGAGCACTCGGCGATCTTCCAGTGCTTGCAGGCGAGCCCGCCGAACCGTGCGCTCAAAAAAGTGATCCTGACCGCCTCGGGCGGCCCGTTTTTCGGCAAAACGCGCGAGGAACTCAGAAACGTCACCGCCGCCGACGCCCTCAAACATCCCACGTGGGACATGGGCGCGAAGATCACGATCGACTCCGCCACGATGTTCAACAAGGGGCTCGAGGTGATCGAAGCCCACTTCCTGTTCGACGTTTCGCCGAATGAGATCGACGTGGTGGTGCACCGCGAGAGCATCGTGCACTCGCTCATCGAATTCGACGACAACTCGGTGCTGGCGCAGCTCGGCGTGTCCGACATGCGCATCCCGATCCAATACGCCCTCACCTACCCCGAGCGTTACGAAAGCCCCGTGCGGGAACTGAACCTCTGGGAGGTCGGGAGCCTCACCTTCTACCGCCCCGACGAAGAGACATTCGGGTGCCTGAAACTCTGCAAAGAAGCGCTCAGGCGCGGCGGGCTGTTCCCCGCGGCCGTGAACTCCGCCAACGAAGAAGTGAACCTCATGTTCCGCGAGGGCAAAATAGGCTTCCTTGACGTGCCGGAGCTCATCGCGAAAGCCTTCGACGTGACGCCGGAGAAGGCGGACTTCACGCTCGAAGACGTTTACGCCGTGGACGAGGCCGCGCGGGCGGCCGTGAAACGCGCCTTCGGCGCATAATAAGGAAAGCGGCGGGAATATAATAGCTGCGGACCATTCCTTTTTACGAGGTATTCTATGAATTTAGCCATTTCATTTTCGGGGGTTTCGGGCAGGGTGCTGACCATCCTGTTCGCGATCCTGTTTTTCGGCGTGATCATCGCGCTGCACGAATTCGGGCATTTTATCACGGCGAAGCTGTTTAAGATGCGCGTGAACGAATATTCCATCGGCATGGGGCCGAAGCTCATCTCGCGCAAGCGCGGCGAAACGACCTATTCCTGGCGCGCGCTGCCCATCGGCGGCTTCGTGCAGCTCGAGGGCGAGGACGAGGAGAGCGACGACCCGCGCGCCTTCGGGAACCAGAAGCCGTGGAAGCGCTTCATCGTGCTCGCGGCCGGGGGACTTACCAACGTCATTCTCGGCCTGCTGCTCATCTGCATCATGCTCGGCATGCAGGGCAAAATGTCGAACCGCGTGATCACCGACGTTTCGGACGCCATGCTCTCGAACGAAAACGGCGTGCGGATCGGCGACGAGATCCTGAAGGTCAACGGCAGCCGCGTGTTCACCGACAGCGATTTTTATTACGACCTTTACCGCGATCAGGACGGCGTGTTCGACATCACGGTGCGCCGCGACGGGCAGAAGATCACGCTTACCGGCGTGCCGGTGTATTATTCGAACGCCGAAGCCGTGTCGGAGCTCATCATGAACGGCGAAAAGAAGGTCACGTTCTTCAACCTCCTGCCCGGCGCCGTCAACGAGACGCTGTCGATGGCGAAAGAGGTGTATCTGAGCATCATCGACCTGATCCGCGGCGTGAACGGCGTGAAGGATATGTCCGGCATCGTGGGCACGGTGAAGATCATGTCCGACGTGACGACCGAGGCCGTGGAACACAAGAGCTATTCGGTGATCTTCTTCCTGTTGGCGTTCATCACCGTGAATATCGGCCTGTTTAACCTGCTGCCCCTGCCCGCGCTCGACGGCGGACGGCTCTTGTTCGTGGTAGTCGAGATGATCATCCGCAAGCCCGTGCCGAAGAAATTCGAGGCCGTGGTGCACGCGGTGGGCTTTGTGCTGCTGATAGGCCTGATGATCTTCATCACCTTCAACGACATCCGGAACATTTTCGTTAAGTAAAAAAAAGTATGGCAAGCAAGAAGCAAGTCAAGATCGGCAATATCGTGATCGGCGGCGGGGCTCCCGTTGCCGTGCAGAGCATGCTTTCGACCCCCGCGCACGACAGAGACGCCTGCGTGAAGCAGGCCCTGCGTCTGCAGGAGGCCGGGTGCGAAATTTTGCGCGCCACGGTGCCCGACATGGAGGCCGTGCGCACGTTCGCCGCGGTGAAAGAGGCGATATCGATCCCGCTCGTGGCGGACATCCACTTCGACTACAAGATGGCGATAGAGGCCGCCGAGGCGGGCGCGGACAAGATCCGCATCAACCCCGGCAACATCGGCGGCGACGACCGCGTGAAGGCCGTGGCGGACAAATGCCGCGAAAAGGGCGTGCCGATCCGCATCGGCGTGAACTCCGGCTCGGTGGAAAAGGACGTGCTCGCGAAATACGGCGCGCCGACCCCCGAGGCGCTTTACGAGAGCGCGATGTTCCACGTGCGGCTTCTCAACCGCTTCGACTTTGACGACATCGTGCTGTCGCTCAAATCGTCCGACGTGAAGACCGCCGTGGACGCCTACCGGCTCGTGGCCGAAAAGACCGACTATCCGCTGCACGTGGGCATCACCGAGGCCGGCACCGCGCGCATGGGGCTCATCAAATCCGCCGCGGGCATCGGCAGCCTGCTGCTCGACGGCGTGGGCGACACGATCCGCGTTTCTCTCACCGCCGACCCCGTAGAAGAGGTGCGCGCGGGCTTCGATCTGCTCTCGGCGATCGGTTTAAGGCGCCGCGGGGTGAATCTCGTTTCCTGCCCCACCTGCGGTCGGACGAAGATCGACCTTATAGGTCTCGCGAACCGCGTGGAGGACGCCCTTCGGACCTGCGACAAGCGGATCACCGTGGCGGTGATGGGCTGCGCCGTGAACGGTCCGGGCGAAGCCAAGCACGCCGATATCGGCATCGCGGGCGGCGACGGCGTGGGGCTGCTGTTCAAAAAGGGCGAGATCCTGCGTAAAGTGCCGGAGGAAGCGCTCTTCGACGCGCTGATGGAAGAGATCGAAAAGATGTGAAAAAAGCGACCCCAAGGTCGCTTTTTTTGTTGCTCCCCTCTTGCGCGGCGAAAAACGCGGGTGTATAATGTGGACATATTTTCCGAAGGGGTGTGGATTGATGGAAAAGATCCTCGTGCTCGATTTCGGCGGGCAGTATAACCAGCTCATCGCGCGGCGCGTGCGCGAGCAGCACATCTACGCCGAAATCCGTCCGTTCGACCGCGTGACGGTGGCGGACATTCTGGAAACCGGCTACAAGGGCGTGATCTTCACGGGCGGGCCGAACTCCGTTTACGACCCGGCGTCGCCGCATTTCGACCCGGCGATCCTGGACGCGGGCGTGCCCGTGCTCGGCATCTGCTATGGCTGCCAGCTCATGGCGTGGCTCGGCGGCGGCGAGATCGCGTCGGCCGGCGAGATCAGCGAATACGGCAAGGTGCGCCTGAGCCACAAAGGCGGAAAGCTGTTCGACGGGGTGCAGGAGACCTCCGTCTGCTGGATGAGCCACACCGATTACGTCAGGCGCGTGCCGAAGGGCTTCAAGGTGACAGCCGTGACCGACAGCTGCCCCACCGCCGCGATGGCGGACGAGAAACGAAAGCTCTACGGCGTGCAGTTCCACCCCGAGGTCACGCACACCGAATACGGCAAGGCGATCCTGCACAACTTCCTGTACGGCGTCTGCGGCTGCGCGGGCGACTGGCAGATGGACGACTTCGTGGAGCGGTCGGTAGAATACTACCGCGAGAAGATCGGCGACAAAAACGTGCTGTGCGCCCTGTCGGGCGGCGTGGATTCCGCCGTGTGCGCGGCGCTGCTGCATAAGGCCGTGGGCGAAAAGCTCACCTGCGTGTTCGTGGACCACGGGCTGATGCGCAAAGACGAGGGCGACTTCGTGGAAGAGACCTTCGGCAAGGCGTTCGGCATGAAGCTCATCCGCATCAACGCGGGCGAGCGGTTTTTGACGAAGCTCGCGGGCGTGCGCAGCCCCGAAAGAAAGCGGCGCATCATCGGCGAGGAGTTCATCCGCGTGTTCGAGGAGGCAGGCAAACAGATCGGGCACGTCAGCTTTTTAGCGCAGGGCACCATCTATCCCGACGTGATCGAATCGGGCTCCAAGAACGCCGCCGTGATCAAGAGCCACCACAACGTGGGCGGCCTGCCGGACGTGATCGACTTTGACGAGATCGTGGAACCGCTGAGGGACCTGTTCAAGGACGAGGTACGCGCCGTCGGCGAAAAGCTCGGCCTGCCGAAGGCGCTCGTGTACCGTCAGCCCTTCCCGGGGCCGGGGCTCGCCGTGCGCATCCTCGGCGCGATCACCCCCGAAAAGGTGCGCCTGTTACAGAACGCCGACGCGATCTTCCGCGAGGAGATGGCGAACTTTGGCGCGGAGAGCCTCGCGAGCCAGTATTTCGCCGTGCTCACGAACGCAAAAAGCGTGGGCGTGATCGGCGACGCGCGGACCTATTCGTACACCGTGGCGCTCAGAAGCGTCACGACCGAGGACTTTATGACCGCGACGTGGACGCGCCTCCCCTTCGACCTGCTCGAAAAGGCGTCGAGCCGCATCACGAACGAGGTGCCCGGCGTGAACCGCGTGGTGTATGATATTACAAGTAAACCCCCGGCAACGGTGGAATGGGAATAAAACCGCTGCGCCGCCGGTGGCGGATGCAGCAGCGGTTTTATTTGGAGCAAACACAGAGTTTCACGAGCGCCACAAGCGAAGTGAAACGACAATGTTTGCGACGGGGCAATACACATCGCTGCGCCGCCGGTGGCGGATGCAGCAGCGGTTTTATTTGGAGCAAACACAGAGTTTCACGAG
>JAFZOL010000036.1 GCA_017550625.1 Clostridia bacterium
CTTTTAATCTCAGAATCTCTTCTTCATAATCGTTAATGTGTTGGTACCTTTTTGCCATAAAAATTCCTCCTATGATACTCTCTTTCATTGTATCATAGGAGGGTTCTTTTTTCTATTGTCCGTTTTTACTGGACTTGTTCATTTGGACCGGAGGCATTTTTTGTCGAGTGGCATCAGAACACGAGGTTCGACACGCCGAAGAGGTTCGTCAGCTGCATGTAGAGGTTGATGAAGCGGGTCTCGAGCTGGGTGAAGAACGACACGAACTTGTACTTCACCATGAACCACGTATCGTCGCCCTTGATGTCGGCGTAGTGATAAAACTCGGTGGAATAGGTGGTGGTATCATTGACGTCAAGGTCGATGACGCGCACGCCGCGCAGCCTCGTGAGGCCGTAGGCCGCCACGCCGCAGGTGGGGACGTTGATCCAATCCATCGGGAAGTCGGGGTCGTTGTTCGGGATGATGAAGCTGTTGACGTGGTCATGGCCCGACACGCAGGCGATCACGCCGCCCTGCGCCTTGAGGGCGTCGTATTCGCCGCCGTCGTCTTCGCTGCAGGCGGAGGATTCGTTGATCTCGGAGCCCTCTTTCGCGCGGTCGGGGATCTTATAATACTGGCCGTGATAGTTATAGGTGCCGCCGGTGACGGAGAACTCGGTCTTCTCGTAGTTGTCGTAGATCTGCGGCATGATGATGTGCTGGAACACGATGGAGTTCACGTTGCCGAGCTTGTCGGACGTGGCCTTGTACCAGTTGAGCTGCGTGCCGCGCACGTGGTCGTAGCCGCCGTTGCCGTCGTTCGCGTAGGTGCCGGAATCGAACATCCAGAGGTTGAACTTCACTTCGTCCGACGTAGCGGAGGCGTAGATCGGCACGTTGTAGGTGCCGCAGTGCTCGAGGGCCTCGGTGTAATGCTCGCCGTCGACCCACTTGTCTTCGTCGATGCCGATGAAGCAGCTGTACTGCATCATCACGGCCATCTGCTCTTCTTTCGAGTAGTCGTTCGACTGGTCGTCGTGGTTGCCGAACACGGCCGCGACCGGCGCGCCGACGCCGCGGTCATAAAGGCCCTGCAGCATCTCCATCACCGCGCGCAGCGCCTTTTCGCTGTTCTTCGGGTTCTTGGTGGAGCTGCCGTAGATGTTGTCGCCTGTCATGACGATCACGTCGGGCTTGAGCTGTTCAACGGAAGTCTCGATGAATTCTTTCGTGATGTTCGAGAGGTTCTGGTCGTCCTGGATGTCGGCAAGGATCAGGATGCGGAACTTGCCGTTCTCGTTGAAGTGCAGGTGCGCCTTTTCGGCGGGCGTTTGGGCCGCGGCGGCCGAGACGGGCAGCATGCACGTGAAGAGCAGCACGATCGCCGCGAGCACGGCGACAAAGCGTTTGGTTGTCATAGGGGGTCTCCTTTCGGGGGCTTTTCGCCCGACATATATTCATATTAATTGTAGCACGTTTTTCGGATTTGTAAAGCGTCATTTTTAAAAACCCCGGATTTTTCGGCGGCGGGCGCGCCTCAAAATGTAAAAAAACAAAAAACTTCACGGTTTTTCTCTTGCTTTTTTTGCGGGTTTTGGTATGATTAAAATAGGTATATATAAGGAAAATCCACCTGAAACGAAAGGCAGGGATCCTGATGAAGACTGCGATCATCGCGGGCGCGGGCCACGGCGGCCTCGTTGCCGGCGCGAAGCTTGCCGAAAACGGCTGGCGCGTGATCTTGGCGGAAAAAGGCGACCGGGAGGGCCTCGGCTACGACTGGGAAGACACGATGCCGAAATCCGCCTATGAAGAGGCGGGGCTCGCCACGCCCCCCGAAGACGAGCTCCCGTATATGGAGCGCATGTGCTACTATAGCGCCAACAAGCAAAAACCCCTGCCCTCGCCCGGCGGCAAGAGCAAGTATATCGTATACGCCGACCGCAAGGAGCTGCTCAAAAGTCTTGTGAAGCGCGCCGAGGACGCGGGTGTGGAGCTGCTGTTCGGCTGCGAGATCCTCTGGGCGACGTATGAGACGAACCGCGTGACGGGCGTGACCTGCCGCTACGGGGAGGAGACGATCACCCTCAAGGCGGACATCGTGATCGACGCCGCGGGCATGGATTCGCCCGTGCGCCGCAGCCTGCCCGCCCACTTCGGCATCGAAAGGGAGATCAGCCGCGTGGACACCATCCACGTCTGGCGCGGCTATTATGCCAACACCACGGGCGAGCGCGCCGACCCCGCGTATAACGTGTATTTCTTCCACTGCGGCAAGCCCGGCATGGACTGGGCGATCACGAACGACGACAACGTCGACATCCTCGTGGGCGCGTTCGGGCATTTGAGGCAGTCGGACGTGGACGAGGCGATCGCCGACTTCAGGACGATGTATCCGCAGATGGGCGACACGCTCATCCGCGGCGGCCAGGCGGACCACATCCCGATCAGGCGCACGCTGCCGGTGTTCGTGTTCAACGGCTACGCGGCAGTCGGCAACTCCGCGTGCATGACCGAGCCCTTGAGCGGCTCCGGCATCATGCTGAGCATCCGCGCCGGCAACATCCTCGCCGATACGCTCATCCAGTCCGGCGGCGACACCACGGCGTGGGCGCTGTGGCCGTATAACCGCGACTATATCCGCAAATGCGCCGAGCCCTATTACGGAGACCTGATCATCAAGAAGTTTTTGGCGGGCCTCAAGGCCGAGGACGTGGACTTTTTCATCGACAAAAACATTCTCACGGTGAAGGAGCTCACGAGCCGCGGCGACCCCTATACCGCCCGCGCGCTCGTGGAGAAACTGAACCTATTGCGCCGCCCCGACCTGCTGCCGGGCGTGGCGAAGCTGGGCGCGGGGCTCGCCACTCTTCAGCTCGTGAAGAGCGCCCTGCCGGAGGAATACGACCGCGACAAGCTGAAGAAGTGGAGAGAGGCCGCGGGGCGCATGTGAGACTCCCCTTTTGAGGACGAAAGGAGCAAACGATGGAACAGGGACGGTATGAGCATTTTGACCCGCTCGGGAGCGCGTATCTCGTGCGGCGCTATATCATGAACATGGTGGACGAGAACCGCGACTTTCTGCCCTATTGGCTGCTGCTGCCCAACAAAAAGCCCGCCGAGGCCGCGCACTGCCGCGTGGACGACGCCGAGCTCGTGGGCTCGTGGTACGAAGGGCTCACGTTCGCGATGCGCATGCTCGGCGACCCCGAGACCGGCGAAGACGTGCGGCAGGGGCTGAGAAGGCACCTCATGAAGTCGTGGGGCGAGCACGGGCTCAGATACTCCGAGCCCTATCCGTGGACGCACACGATCCACGCGTCGTTCCACGAGATGGGCTACATCCTGCCCGCCCTGAACCTGATCGTCGAGGAATATCCCGACGACGAAGAGGCCGAAAAGCGCGCGAGCGAGCTCGTGCGCGGCATGCGGGGGCTCGTCATCGAGCGCAAGGTGCGCTCGTTCTGGTCGGGCGACTACCCCGAGACCGAAAAGTTATATGAATTCCCGAACGACATCTATCTCGCCGACGGCGGCTTTGACCTCACGCACCACACCGGGCGCGGAGAACAGGCGATCAGAAACGCCGTTGTGGTGCCCGCCCTCGTGCGCCGCTGGGAGCTGACCGGCGACGAGGTCGCGCTCGACCTCGCCGAAGGGATCACGAACCACGTGCTCGGGCCGTCGCGCTATTTCTCGTACGACATGCATTTCTTCGGGCACGTGCACTCCGCCGTGTGGTTCGCCTCGGGCATTGTGAAGCTCGGCAGACTGACCGGGAATGAAACATACATCAAAAAGGGAAAGGGCATCTACGACTTCGTGCGGTCGCTGTCGTCCGACTTCGGCTGGGTGCCCGAATACGCGCGCTGGCACGCGCCGAACGAGGAGCACTGCGAGACCTGCTGCATCAAGGACATGCTCGTGTGCGCCAAGGAGCTCGTCGACTGCGGCTACGCGGAATACTGGGGCGACCTTGACCGCTTCGCCCGCAACCAGCTGATGGAAAACCAGGTGCGCTATACGGGGTACGTGGTCAGCGACGACACCCGCCCCGACGAAAACGGCATCACCTACCGCGCCATCGGCGACCGCATGCTCGGCGGCTTTACGGGCGGCAGCGAGCCGAACTCGATGTCGCTTTCGCGCTTCCGCTCGATCGCGGGCTGCTGCGTGGGCACCGCCCCCGTTGCGCTCAAGACCGTGTACGACGCTTCGGTGACCGAAGAAAACGGCGCGTTGATCGTGAATATCGCGTTCGACCGCGAGACGCCGGAGCTTAGCGTCCGGTCGTTCATCCCGGACGAGGGGAAGATCGCCGTCACCGCGAAAACCCACTGCCGCGCGGGCTTCAGGATTTACGACTGGATGAAGGAGCCCTTGTTCACCGTCGACGGCAGAGAAGCCGAAGGGAGAACGGAAAACGGGACGGTTGTTTTCGGCCTCGCCGCGGGGCAGACGCTGGAGATCACGTTCCCGCTCGGGACCGAAGAAGTGGCAGAACAGGTGCGCGAAGAGCCCTACACCGTGTTCTGGCGCGGGCCCGACGTTGTGCGGCTGCTGCCCGAGGGCAGCCACGTGCGGCTCTATCAGCGGGATAAATCCATTCCGAAGGTGCTGCCGAAGCCCGAGGACGTGGAATACACCGGTGCCGTGAACTACGGCCCGACCCAACAGAAGCAATAACCAGGCAATTAAGGAGGAGCCGTTATGAAAAAACTGACGAAAAAAACGAAGCTGATCGTGCTGTGCGCCGTGCTCGCGGCGGTGCTGATCGCGGGGTTCATCGTGTATAAAGCCGTGATCCCCCAGCCGCTCAACTACAAGATCAAGAGCATCGAGGCGGCGGGCACGACCGTGGAGATCGTGGAAGAGACCGAAGACAGCGTGACGATCAAAAAGACGGGCGAGGGCGAATTCAAGGTGCTGATGTTCACCGACATGCACCTCGACGGCAAGAACGAGACGTCGAAGGTGACCGTTTCGCACCTCGTGGAGAACATCCGGAAAGAGAAGCCGGATCTCGTGATCCTCGGCGGCGACAACGTCACTTCGGGCATGAACCGCAAGCGCGCCAAGCAGCTCGGCGAGATCTTCGAGAAGCTCGGCGTTTACTGGGCGGGCGTGCTCGGCAATCACGAGGGCGACAACACCTGGTCGATCACGCGCACCGAGATGGTGGAGATCTTTTCGTCCTACGACCACTGCCTCATGCGCCGCGGGCTTGAATCCGCCACCGGCGACTGCAACTATTCGCTGAACATCCTGAACCCCGACGGCACGCTGATGCAGACCTTCTTTTTCTTCGACACCTTCGACATGATCTCGGAGGGGCGCAGGGCGGAATACGGCATCACGAAGAACAAAGCCACCGACGGCGTGCGCGCCGACCAGGTTTCGTGGTACAAGACGAAGCTCGCCGAGACCAAAGAGAAATACGGCGACTTCAAATCCATCGTGGTGCTGCACATCCCGCTGATGCAGTATACGACCGCGCTGGACGAAAACACCCCGATCATCGAGGGCGTGAACCTCGAGAGCCCCTGCAGCTCCGACATCGATATGGGCCTGTTCTCGGCGATCAAGGAGGGCGGCTCCACCAAGGCCGTGTTCTGCGGGCACGACCACCTCAATAACTACCGCATGTCGTATCAGGGCATTCTGCTCTGCTACATCGAGAATTCCGGCTACGGCTCCTACACCACCGCCTCGAAGCTCGGCTACGAGGAGAAGGACTGGCTGCAGGGCTATACGAAGCTGACGCTGCACGCGGACGGGACGTTCGCGATACTCAACGTGCGCAACAGCGAGGGCATGGAATAAGGAGGAAAAGCATGAGATTCGGCGTCTGCTTCCGCCCGAACGACATCGGGCAGGTCGCCGTCGCGAAGGCGGCGGGCTTCGACTACATGGAATGCAATTTCGTACACGTGTCGCGCATGGACGACGAAACGTTCGCCTCGTTCGCCGCGGCGCTCAGAGAGCACGGCCTCCCGTGTGGGGCGGCGTGCGTGCTGCTGCCGGGCGAGATGAGCCTGCACCGCGGCTTCGACCCCGAAGAGACGGCGGCGTTTCTCAGAGAGGGGCTCAAACGCCTCGTGCCCCTCGGCCTTGAGCGGGTCTCGTTCGGCTCCGGCGGCGCCAGAGGCGTGCCCGAGGGCGTGACCTATCCCGAGGCGGCGAAGAACCTCATCCGCGCGCTGAGGGACGTGATCGGCCCCGTGACCGCCGAGTTCGGCGTGACCGTGGCCATCGAACCGCTCAGACGCAACGAGTGCAACATGATCAATACCCTGCGCGAGGGCGCGATGCTCGCCGCCGCCGTGGGCCTCGACAACGTGAAGCTCCTCGTGGACGTCTACCACATGGCGCCGGAGGAGACGCTGGACGACATCCGCAAAATGAAGGGCGTGCTGGCGCACGCGCACATTTCGCAGCCGTTTTCGACCAGAGGGCTCAAGCGCGACTACCCCACGGACCCCGACGCCTACGACTACAAGGGCTTTCTCGACGCCGCTGCCGAGGCGGGCGTCCCGACCTGCTCGGTGGAGGCGGACTGCGTCGACTTCAACGTCGAATACCCCGCCGCTGCGCGGCTGCTCAAAAGCCTGTAAACGAAATAAAAAATGAGACCCCGCTGCCGTAGCAGCGGGGTCCTTGTGTTATTCCCGCTTATTTTGTCCGGGTCGGGTAGTTCTCGTTCTTCACGAGCTGCCGGCCCTCAGCCGAGCAGATCCAGTTATAGAGCGCGCGCTCGGGGCTGTCGTCGGGGGCGGAGGCGCGGATGACGACGTAGAAGTCGTTCGTGAGCGGATAGCTGCCGTCGCCGATCGTGCCGTTCGAGGGCTTAACGCCGTCCACCGAGAGGATCTTCGCGGTGTCGAGCTTTTCTTTCTCCATGTTCGTGAGGTAGTAATACACCGTGTAGCCGAGCGCGCCCTCGCTGTTGTCGTAGTCCGCCACGGCCTCGAGCAGGCCGATCATCGAGGGGATCTGCAGGCCGACGGGCGCCTCCATGAGGTCGGGCCCGAGGTTCACGAGCTTGTCGAACAGCGTCTGGCTGCCGGAATCCCTGTTGCGCTGATACGGGATCAGCTCGACGTTATTGCCGCCGAGCTCGCTCCAGTTTTCGACCTCGCCGCGGTAGACGGACTTGATCTGCTCGAGCGAGAGGTTTTCGACCGGGTTCTCTTTGGAGCAGATGAACACGAGGGCGTCCACGCCGATGGGGGTCATCTCGAGCTCCACGCCCTTGCCGCGGACGTATTCTTTGGCCTCTTCGCTGGGCTCGTAGGCGAGCAGGATATCGAAGCCGCCGTCGACGATCGCCTTGTAGTTGTCGGTGGTGGAGCCGGCGAAGGTGATGAGATCGTTGGCCGCTTCGCGCGTGATCCCGAGGACCGTGGCGGTGACGGCCTGCCCGAGCGGCAGGTTCGCGAGCGACCCGCCCATCTTCGGGTAATTTTCTTTTGTGAACGTAAAGTCGGTCTGCACCTGTCCGTTGTCCGTTTCTTCCGCGCCGCAGGCGGCGAAGGCGAACAGCAGGGAGAGGATCAGCAGCAGGGCAAGAACGGTTTTTTTCATAGTTTTTCTCCTTTTCATAGTTTCTCTTTTACGCGTAGGCGCCGAAGCGCATTTTCAGAAGCAGCGTGCCGTTTGGCGCGTAGAGGTAAGAGGCGGTGTCGTCGGCCGCGCGCAGATACCCGTCGGTGCAGGCGCAGAGCCTGAGGTGCTGTGTTTTCACGCCGCCGTTTTCGAGTGAGAACAGGGCGTGCTCCGCGACCGAGCCCACGCCGCCGTCGAGCGGGGCGTTGCCCCCGACCGAGACGTAGGGACCCGACGCCGCCGCGCACCAGAAAATCGAACGCATGGATGACAGAAATCCCTTGCCGAGACCGTCGGTGTAAAGCGGCGTCTCTTTGCCGGTTTTGAGGTCGTAGTGATAGAGCCGCCCCTCGTCCGTCAGCACGAGCAGGCAGTCATCGGGGCCCGTGGCGATCCCGCTGCCGCTCTCATACCGGCTGCCGATGCCCCGCGGCGCGCGGATCTTCGCAAGCAGCGTGCCGTCGGCGCCCGCGACGCAGGTATCGCCGTCGACGGATCGGACCAGAAAGCAGATCTCAAGGCCGTCGTTCGTATAAAGCAGCTTCAGGTCCGCGATCTCATCGGCAGGGTACGGGAAAATGATCTCGCGGCCGTAGGCGTCGTAAACGCCGCGATTCTCGTCACAGAAGACGTAGCCGAAGCCCGACCAGCCGTGGCGGTAGGGGTCGTCGAGCGACGCCCATTTTTCCCACGTCCAGGCGTCTTCTTCCGGAAAAACGCGATCGCCGCGGGAATCGTAATAATCGACGGCGAAGGCGTCGCCGGAGCCGCGCGAAGCGAGGACCAGCTTTTCGCCCCGCGCCATGGCGACCGCGTCGTAGGAATGATCGTTCAGCGGCCGGCCGCGAAGGTCGAGAAGCCGGTAGGTGTCGTCGTATTTATTTTGGATCGCCACAACGCCTGCCATCACGTCGATCCAGCCGTCGAGTTCCAACGAGTAAAGCTCGTTTCCCTGCCAGTCGAAGGCCGTGAGGGCGCCGTCCTTCCACGGCTCGTAATACGCCCCCGCGCCCTCGCCGACCGTGCCGCCGCTGAGAAGGATCATCGTTTCGTCGACGTAATGCACGGACGGGAAGCTCGGGTAATAGCCGGTCTCTTCGAAATTGCCGCGCAGCACTTTGCCGAGATCTCCGATTTGTTCGCCCGTGCCGGCGTCGTAGACGAAGGCCGTTTTGTCGGTGTAGTCGGCGTTGATGAAATACGGCACGCCGTAGTCTTCATAGAGGCTCAGAACCATGCCGGTGCCGCCGAATTCGAGCGACCACGAGCCGTCGAACGCCACCGCGGTGCGCGGGCCGGAATAAAACTCGCCGTATTCGGAAGGATACTGCAAGAGATACCATCCGTCGCCGCCGCCGCGTTCATAGGCGTACACGCTGTTCCAGACCGGCGCGGTCACGATGCGCCCGTCGGAAGAAGCAAGGCCGACCGACGCTGCGAAGTCGGTCGAGACGAGCGCATCTTCGTAGTAGACGCGCTTGCCGGTCTCTTCGTCGATATAATAGGGCCTGCTCTCAACGCGCACCGCCTCGCCGAAATACGGCACCAGCCGCCCGTAATCGGCACGGGGCGTGAACGTATCGGCGGGGCCGTCGGGGAAGAAATACGAGATCTTCTCGTCCGGCACGTAAGGCCCGATATCGGGCAAGTTCCCGGGGGCCGCAGACGGACCGGGCTTATCCGATTGGCAGCCGGTCAGGGGCAGGAGCAAAAGGAGCAGGGACAAAACGGCGCAGAGCATTCGTTTCACGGCGAAGGCCTCCTTCGGCAAAGCGGGGGCGCGCCCGGACGGACGCGTTCCCGTATGCGGTTTATTTATAGGGCAGGGGCGGCACGTCGATCACGACGTCGGACAGCGGGAAGGTGCAGCAGGGGTGGATGTAGCCGTAGAGCTTATCCGCCTGCCGTCTGCCGTCGACGCTCGCGGGCACGAAGACCTCGCCCGAAATGAGCTGCGAGTGGCACCAGCCGCAGCGCCCGGAGCGGCAGTCCGCCGGGGCGTTGATGCCTGCGGCCTCCATCGCGCGCAAAAGCGAAGTGTCGCGCGGGCAGGCGACCGTCTGGCTCTTGCCCGCGATGCGCACGGTGAGCTGGAAAGACTCCGCGACGTTCTCGGGATATGCGGCGTCGTTTTCGGGGTGGAAATACTCCCCGAAGAGCTCGTGGCGGATAAATTTACGGCGCAGGCCAAGGCCCTCGAGCTCTTTGTCGACGAAATTATACATCGCCTGCGGGCCGCAGAGGAAGACGGAATAAGGCTCGTTCTCGGGCGCGTACTTTTTGATGAGCGCGGCGGTGATGAAGCCCTTTTCGGCATCCTTCGGCTTTTTGGAAACGTCGCTCAGGACGTTGACAAGGCGGAGCCTCGGGCAGGCGGCGGCGAGGGCTTTGATCTCTTCGGAGAACACGGCGTCCTCGAGCGTGCGGCTGCCGTAGAGGATCGTTAAATTGAAGTCCTCTTCGCCTTCGGCGATGGCCTTGGCGAACGCATAGAAGGGCGTGATGCCGGAGCCGCCCGCCACGCCGACCACGGTTTTGGCGTCCCGCAGCGGCTCGTAGGTGAAGTCGCCCATCGGGGCGCTCGCGAGAACGGAGGTGCCGACCGTCCACGTGTCGAGGATGTGGTTCGACACCGTGCCGTCCGCCACGCGCTTGATCGTGAGGCGGTAACGCCCCTCAAGCGTTTCGGCGGGGGACGACGAGATGGAATAGGGGCGCGAGCACGCCTTGCCGCCCACCTTGAGGGCGATCACGAGATACTGCCCGGCGCTGAACCACGCCAGCGCCGCGGTCCCCTTCTCTTTATCCGGCACGAGGGTGTAGGTCTTCATGTCGTCGGAATGCGCCTCGATCGCAGCCACGCGCAGATACTGCTTCGAGGGGTGCAGCTCGCGGGCGAGGCGGTTGGCGGGATAGTCGTAGAGATCCCTGACGGGGGCGGCGGAGGACGTGGCGATCGCCTTGAGGCGCCTGCCCATCATGCCCGCGAAGGCCGCGGGCTTGATCGAATTGAGATTCGGCTTGTTATCCATCTTATTTGCCCTCCTTTAACGCCTTGATCACTTTGTCGGCGGCCATGGCGCCGGTGATGTAAGCGGACGGATAGCCGTCGCCGCGCACCGAGTGGCCGCCGCAGAAATAGAGGTTGGGGATGCGCAGTTCCATGGGCTCGGCCACGGTGCGCGCCACGACGCTGTCCCACCGCGCGTTCGAATAGCCGTAGATGCAGCCGTCGGGCGTGGCGAGGTAGCGGGCGAAGGTGACGGGCGTAGCGATCACGAGCTCCTCGATGTGGTCCATGATCTGCACGCCCATCACGCGCTCGTAGTCGCGGATGTATTTTTCGGCGAATTCGTTCTTGAACTTCTTATAAGTCTGCGCCGTCAGGTCTTCGGGCAGGTCGCCGGGCATGATGGGCAGGGTGAAGAACAGCATGCTGGTGCCCTCGGGCGAGGCGTTGGGCAGGACCTTATTGAGGCAGTTGACGACGTACATGCCGAAGTCGAGCCGGTGGTTATACTGCTTGCGGTTGTCGGGGTCGTTCATGATGAACACGCTGTAATCGTCGATGCCGAGCTCTTCCATCGGCGCGTCGAGGCCGATATAGAACGTGATGAAGGTCATGCCGAGCTCCCTGGCGTTCGCGAGCTTGCGGTCGCGCTTGCCAACGGCGTCGGCGGGCGAACGGTTGAACACGTTGTTCGGGATGATGTTCGACACGATCTTCTTCGCGTAGAACACGTCGCCGCCGGCGGCCACGCCTACGCACGCGCCCTTGTCGTACAAGAAGCGGGTGACCTCGGAATTATAGCGGATCTCGCCGCCGTTCTCCTGGAACACGCGCACGAGGTCGAGGCTCAGTTCGTGCGAGCGGTGGCGGGGCATGGTGGGCGCCGAGTTGACGAACGCCGCGAGAAGGCTCAGATAATGCAGGCAGTTGAGGTCGTCGGTCGGCACGCCGAGGTAGCCCCAGTAGGTGGCGAGGATCTGCTGCGCCTTTTTCGGGATGCCGAGGGCGTTCATCACCTGATCGGTGCTGCTCGAGGCGGCGCGGACGAAATCGGGGTATTTCGAAATGAGCACGGCGGGGTTCATCGAGCCGCCCGCCATGTAGTCCTGCGCGTCGTCGAGCACGTTGTTGAGGTCCAACAGTGCCTTCACGCTGTCGTGGCAGCCGGGCACCGCGGCCTCCATGTCGGCAAGGAAATTGTCGTAGCCGGTCCTGAGGCGGACGTCGAAGCCGTCCTCCCCCGGGCACACGGCGCGGAACAGGGTTTCTTCGGATTCCAGCGGGACGCTGACGCCGAGCCGCTCAAAGATCTTTTTGACGGAATCCGCCTCGGGCGAGGTGGACGTGTCGCAGAGCTCGTGCAGCGCCGCCTCGAACTCGAAGCGCCCGCGCACGAAGCTGGTGGCGCAGCCGCCGGGCAGGTTGTGCTTCTCGAGCAGCAGGGTCTTATACCCCGCCTTCGCTACGGAGCAGGCGGCCACCAGACCGCCGTTGCCGGCGCCGACGACGATGACGTCATATTGGTTCATTTCGTGATCTTCCTCTCTGTGCCGTGGCACATTTTTTTACATTCTAACTATATCACAAAGCTTCGCCCGCCGTCAATGAAAGAAGTGTGAATTTTAAGAAACGTGCGCATCCGACGGATAAACCGCGCGCGGCGCGCATACAATAGGACGGGTGATCGTATGGACAACAAAAGGATCAGGACTTACGCGTTCTGGGTCGTGTTCACCGAGGGCGCGGGGCTTTTATCGGGGCTTTTGACGAAGGACGGGGCGAAGCTCTACGCCGACACGGCAAATAAGCCCCCGCTGTCGCCGCCGTCGATCGTGTTCCCGATCGCGTGGGGGATCTTGTATCTGCTCATCGCGCTCGCCGCGGCGAGGGTGGATCTCTGCCCGAAAAGCCCGGCGCGCACGTTGGGGCTGCGGCTCTGGGCTGCGCAGTTCGCGGTAAACTTTTTGTGGCCGGTGTTCTTCTTCAACCTGCGCGCCTACGGTTTTTCGCTGTTCTGGCTCTTGCTGCTGCTGGCACTGAGTGTGTGGACGGCGCTGACGTTCCGCAAGACCGACCGCGTTTCGGCGCTGCTGTTCGTGCCGTATCTATTGTGGCTCGGCTTCGCCGTGTATCTCAACGCGGGCGTGTGGGTGCTCAACAGATGATATGAAAAGACCTCCCCGGGCGGGGAGGTCCCGCGTTCGCCTTCCGGAAGGAAGGCTTTTTTCAGCGTTACAGCGTGCCCTCGACCGTGAGGACCGCGGTTCCGGGGGTCACGGTGTAAGAGCCGTCCGCCCCGCGCGTGACGGTTGCCGCGGGCACGGTGATCGCGCCCGGCACGGTGGCGAACGCCCCGCTGACGGCATCGTAGGTGTAGCCGGTCGTCACGGCGAGCGGCGCGCCGTCCAGCGACACGGCGAGATCGGAGAGCAGGGGGTCGAAGACGTCCTCCACCGAGATCGCTGCGGTGCCGTCGGCGGGGGAAACGCCCGCGTTCGTGATCTCGAACGTGTAGGTCACGCGCCCGCCCGCGGACACGGTCTCGGGCGAGACGGCCTTCACGATGCCGAGCTCCGGCCCGGCGTCGCGGGTGACGGTGGCCGAGGCGGCGGCCGTGCTGCCGCCGGAGGCGGCCGTGACGTTGTTTTCGATCGCCGACCCGGCGGCGGGCGGGGCGAAGGCGTTGACGTCGGCCTCGTAGACGAGCAGCAGATCGCCGCCGGCGGGGACCGAAAGGCCCTCGACCGTGAACGTCGGCTCGGTGACCACGGTGGGCGCGGGGCCCGCGAGGGGCGCGCCGTTTTCGAAGACGTGCAGGCTATCAGGCACGTAGGTGAGCGGCACGTAAGAGCCGGTCGCGTCGGTATAGGCGCCGAGGTCGTCGGTGAGCGTGACGTCCGCAAGGTCGTTATCCCCGCCGTTCACGACGCCGACGACGTAGGTCACGCGGGCGCCGGGCGAATAGGTATCGGACAGGGCGGTCTTGGTGACGGAGAGCGCCGCCGTCAGCTCCCCCGCCGCCACGTTCGAGCGAAGCGACCCGCCCGCGTAAACGAGGGTCGCCTGATTGTAAAAGGTTGCCAAAAGAACTCCTCCTTTTCGGGATTCCGGCGTGCGCCGGGCGGGGATCAAGGCGTGTCCCCGCACAGCACAGTATATGCCGCCGCGCCGAAAAGGTGCCGGGGCGGGACGGAGCGTCATCACTTGGGACTTGATTTTTCGCGCGGGTTATTATAGAATAAGAGCATCAATAGAAGGCGGTGTGTTATGAATTTTCTGAAACAAAGCTATCCCTCTCTGCTCGTGCTGCTCGGCGAGGCGGTCATCGGCATCCTGATGATCGTGAACCCCGACGTGTTTATCAAGATCACGATGATCGTGCTCGGCATCGCGCTGATCATCGCCGGCGCGGTGGCGCTGATCAGGTATTTCTTTCTCGATTCGCGCGGGGCTGCGCCCATATCGCAGCTGCTGCTCGGCGCCCTTGCCGCCGTGCTCGGCGTGCTGTGCCTCATTTTCCAGAACGGCGCCGCCAAGACCGTGGCGGTCATCTACGCCCTCGTGCTGATCGCGAACGCGATCTATAAGGTGTATGCCTTCTTCGCCACCCGCAAGGCGACCGGTGAAGCGAGCTTCTTCCAGCTTGTGAGCGGCGCTGTGGCGCTCGCGTGCGGCATCGTGATCATCGTGAACCCCTTCGGCGTGCTCGAAACGCTGTGGCGCTTCGCGGGCATCGCCCTGCTGGCCGAAGCCGTGATCGACGCGATCGCCGCCGTGCACGTGTATAAGCTGCTGACGGACTGAGCTCCGTCCGCGCAAAGAGACCGCGGGGCGTCTGCCCGCGGTCCTTTTTTCTCACGTTCGGCGTGAGGTTATTCCCCGTTCGTTCGTCAAAGAGGCGAAAGGACTTTGCAAACGACTTTCCGAAAGGAGGCTGGGAGATGGATCCCGGGGCCGAGAGCTACCGCAGATTTCTTGCCGGGGACGAGAAGGCGCTGACCGCGATCTTAAAGCTGTACCGCGAGGGGCTCGTGCTGTTTCTGGACGGCTACGTGCACAACATCGCAGACGCCGAGGATCTGGCGCAGGACGTTTTCGTGAAGCTGTGCGTGAAAAAGCCGCTCTTCAAAGGGGAATCGGCTTTCAAAACGTGGCTCTACGCCATCGGCCGCAGGGCGGCGCTCGACCATCTGCGAAAGAACCGACATGCCGCAGACGAGCCGCCGGACGAAACCCTCGCCGCCGAAACGCAGAACGTGGAAGAAATGTATCTTCGCGCCGAACGGGACGAGACCGTGTGGCGCGCAATGCAGAGGCTGCCGGAGGCGTATCGCGAGATCCTGTTTCTGACCTACTTCGAGGGGCTGCCGAACAGGGCGGCCGCCAAGGTGCTGCACAAAAGCACGCACAACGTGGAAACGCTGGTCAGCCGCGCCAGAAAGGCGCTGCGGTCGGCGCTCGAAAAGGAGGGGTTTGACAATGAAAGCCTATGAAACCGACGCCGGGGAGATCCTGGCAAGGGCGAAGGCGGCGCGCCTGAAAACCCGCCGCCGGAACGCCGTGCTCGGGACGGCGCTCGCGCTCACGCTGATCGCGGCGGGGGTTCTTGCCCTGCGGCACGCGGGGCTGAGCATCAAGGGGAATGCCATAAATTTGCCGGGTACGGCGGAAAACACGCGCGGGGAGGCGACGGCGGCGGACCTGCCGACCGAAACCGTCACGGAGGGGGATCAGCCGACCTTGGAAGGGACCGCGTCCGACACGGCGGTCTGGGATAAGCCGTCGGAGGAACCGGATATGCCGCCGACCGAAGAAGGGACCACGTCCGACGCGGCCGAGATCGCGACCGTGCCGCACTGGGATGAGGCGGACGCGCCGCGGAAATACCCGGCGTTCACCCGCGACGGCGCGGAATACTACGTGCGGGAAACGCCCGTGGATGCGGCGTACGTGGGCGAGACGCTGTTCGGCGTGACGCTGACGGGGCAGGATATTTACACGGAGACGATCCATACGTTCGAGGGCGAAGCCAGACGCATCGCGGGGGTCGACCCCGCGGCGGGCGTGGCCGTGACGCTGCCGGACGGGAAGGCCTACGCCTACGTGAACCCGTGGTACGAGCCCGCGACGCTCGGGGCGCTGGTCGACGCGCTGGCGCTCAGGGAGGGGGCGGTATTCGGCCCCGGATATTCCGATTATTTTGAGGACGGCACGTATGTGAGCCGCGTTTACGAGGACTTTGACGACGCGATCGTGTGGGAAATGCTGCTGAACGACTTAACGCCCGAAAACCGCGGCTGGAACGCCAAAACCGGCGCGCGGACCGTAGACGTGTCGATCAGCGTGCCGCGTATCGGGGCGGAGAACCTGAGCCTTGCCGTGACCGAGGACGGGTACCTCGTGACGAACGTGGCAGGCTCGGCGGCGGTGTTTTATCTCGGCACCGAGAAAACGCAGGCGTTCGAAGCCTATCTTTCGTCGCACGTGGACTATACGGACACGCCGCATTATGTCCCGCCGGCGGAGGACCCGCCGGAAACCGAAGCCCCGCGGGAAATGACGGAGGTGTGGTCGTCGGCCGCGCGGGCGGAATAAAACAATGAAAAAGAGGTTGGCGCGTCCGGCCTCTTTTTGCGTTCCGATTTTCATCTTGCCTTTTCGCGGCGCGTGGGATATAATAATTAAGAAAACTACGAAACGGAGGAACGGATATGAAAAAAGCCATAGCCGTTTTGCTTGCCCTGCTGCTCGCGGCGGCGATGCTGACCGCCTGCGGGGCGGGTCCCGGCGAGCCGACGTCGGGCGCGGCGCAGGTCCCGGACGGGTCCGGGGCGGATACGCCCGCGTCCGAGGGCGGTGCGGTGCCGGAGGCCGCGAAGAACAAGAACTTTTCGGACCTCAGGTCGTTCACGGCCGACACGCTCGGCGGCGGGACCTTCACCGAGGCGGACTTCGCCGGGAAGGACCTGACCGTGATCAACATCTGGGGCACCTTCTGCGGGCCCTGCCTTGCCGAGATGGAGGACCTTGCCGCGTTCGAGAAGACCCTGCCCGGCAACGTGCGGCTCATCACCCTGTGCACCGACGCCGCGGGACAGGAGAGCACCGCGCAGCGCATCCTTGACGACGCGGGCTATACGGGCATCACGCTCGTGAGCTGGGACGGCGACCTCGACACCCTGCTCGACGACGTGATGTACGTGCCCACCACCCTGTTCTATGACGCGAACGGCAATTGCGTGGGCACCGAGATCATCGGCAGACAGACGGATTTCGCAGCCGCTTATACTGCGGCGATCAACGACACGCTGACGAAGCTCGGGAAGGACACGATATGAAACGCGGGCTGATCCATATCATCCGCGCGGCGTGCCTCGCGCTCGGGGCCGTGTTCGTGTGGCTCGGGCTCTCGGGCGGCGAGTTCACGGCTGTGCTGCAGAAGGCGGTGAAGATATGTCTCGAATGCATCGGGATCGGGTGAAAGCCGACCCCGTGAAAAAGCACGGGCGGCTCCGCACGGCGGTGCAGCTCGGCTTCGCCGTGTTCTTCAACGGATACGCGGCGGGCTTTTTCAGGGCGAAGATCTTCACCGGCAAAACGAAGGGCGTGTGCGTGCCGGTGCTCAACTGCTATTCCTGCCCCGGCGCGCTCGGCGCGTGCCCGATCGGGTCGCTGCAGGCGATCCTGGGCGGGGCGGACAAGAGAGTCCCCTTTTACGTGCTCGGCACGCTGACGCTGTTCGGCGTGCTTTTGGGCAGGCTCGCCTGCGGTTTTTTGTGCCCCTTCGGGTTTTTGCAGGATATCCTGTCAAAGATCCCGGTCAAAAAGCTCCGGCTGCCGAAGAAGCTTGACAAGGCTTTGAGATATGTGAAATATCTCATTCTGCTCGTGTTCGTTCTGCTGCTGCCCACGTTCCTCGTGGACAAATACGGCGCGGGCGCGCCGTGGTTCTGCAAATATATCTGCCCCGCCGGGACCCTGGAGGGGGGCGTGCCGCTGCTCATCGGCAATGAAACGCTCAGGGCGCTCGCGGGGTGGCTCTTCAGCTGGAAGGCGCTGGTGCTGCTTACCGTGCTCGTCGGCGCGATATGGATCCCCCGCTTTTTCTGCCGCTATCTCTGTCCGCTCGGAGCGATCTACGGGCTGTTCAACCGCTTTTCTCTCGCGCGCATGGCGCTCGACAAAGAGAAGTGCGTCAACTGCGGCAAGTGCGAGCAGGTGTGCCCCATGACCGTGGACGTCAGGAAAGACATCAACACCGCCGAGTGCATCCGCTGCGGCAAGTGCAAAGCGGCCTGCCCGGCGAACGCCATCCGGCGCGACCCGCTGGTGAAAAAGAGCGCCGCAAAAACGGAGAACGCGGGAGGGAAAACGGAATGACAAGGGTCTTGTTCGTCTGCCTCGGCAACATCTGCCGCAGCCCGATGGCCGAGTGCGTGTTCAAAAAGCTCGTTTCTGACGCGGGCAGGGAAAAGGACTTCACCGTCGCCTCCGCCGCCACGAGCGACGACGAGATCGCGGGCGGGATCGGAAATCCGGTGTATCCCCCGGCGAAAAAGGAGCTCGCGCGCCACGGCCTCGACCCCGGCGAGAAGCGCGCGGTGCAGCTCGCATACGGCGACTATCAAAAATGGGACCTCATCGTGCTCATGGACAGGCATAACCGCAGCGCCGCGCTCCGGCTCTTCGGCGGCGACCCGGATTCGAAGTTCCGGATGCTCGGCGACTACGGGACCGGCCACGACATTGCCGACCCGTGGTTCACCCGCGACTTCGAAACGGCGTACCGCGAGATCGTCGAAGGCTGCGAGGGGCTGCTCGCAGCCTTGATGGAATAAGAAAAAAGATACGCCCCGGAGAGGACATCTCCGGGGCGTGCTTTATATGCCGTTTAAGCTTTTTTGAAGACGAATCGGTTATGCTCGGCGTCGTAGACGTAACCGACGGATAAAAGGGTCTCGCGCAGCTTTTCTTCGCTGACGTTCAAATCGTCGCACAGCGCGCCGAGCGACGGATAAAAGTCGCGCAGCTTCGTGTTCACGACGCTCATCAGGATGATCGGGTCCTTCGGCAGCATGGGGCTTCCCTTCTTTCGCGTCGATTATACCACGGCGGATGAAAAAAGCAAGAGGAACTTTACAGAAGCGTTTCAAATCCGTTTCAAAACCGTTTCAATTCATGTCAAGTCCGCGAATTTCCTTGATTTTCCTTTTTTTCTCTGTTATGATACTTTTAACAGCATTCTCCCGCGTTATTCGCGGGACCAGGAGGAATCGACCCTATGCGTTTTTGCCCGGAATGCAACCATCAGATACCGGATGACGCCCTTGTGTGCCCCGGCTGCGGCAAGCCCCTCGCGCCCGCGGGGGCCACGAAAGAGCTGCCCCAAACCGAGCGCGCCAACGTGCGCGAAGAGTTCACGAAGGCCTTACCCGACGTGCGGCAGGCGCCCGCCGCGCCCTTCCGTCTGCCGAAGGACAAGGTACTGTTGACGAATAACGAGCTCGAAAACCCGGTGCCCGAAGAGGACGCGGCGGAAGAAAAGCCGAAGAAGAAAAAAAAGAGGATCCGCCGCAGCGGCGTGATGGTGCCCCTGATGGCGCTCGTGCTCGTGCTCGGGCTCGTGGGCGCCGTGTATCTCATTTACCGCAACGAGGTGAAGCCCCCGAAGGAGAAGAACCCCGGCGACGTGCCCGCCTTCGCGCCCGTGGCCGTGGAGATCAAGAATTACGTGGTTTATCTCAGCGACGGAGACCTGTATTACCTCGACACCGACGCGAAGACGACCATGATGCTCGCGAAGGGCCTGACGGACGACGGGACCTTCCGCTATGACGGCACGGACATCGAGTTCCCCGAGGGCGGCGAGGCGCTCGCGGGCCTCGGCGCCAGCGTGCAGCTCGGCGCGGACGGCAAGACGTTGCTGTTCCCTGTGTCGTCCGACCCGGCGGGGCATTATCTCCTGTATTACAAGGATCTCTCCGACCCCGGCGCGCAGCCCGTGCGCGTGGCGGAGAACGTGAAGGAATATACCCTGAGCGAGGACGGCAGGCGCGTGACCTGGCTCGACGGCGGCGACGCGCTGTATCAGGCCGCGCTGCCGGACGGCGAAAAGACGCGCCTGAGCGACAGCGTGCCCGACGGCTACGCCTCGTCCGCCGACGGCACGCACGTGGTGTTCCGCACCGCCGACAACCGCCTCGTTTCGTATACGCCGGGTGAGCCGAACCAGATCGCGGCGAACAACGTGGCCGAGGCGTATTTTCTGCGCGACGACCTGGTGTATTACCTCAACCACGGCAAGGAGCTCTATCGCTATAACGGCAAAAAGACCGAAAAGATCGCCTCGGGCATCACGAAGATCTGCGCCGTGTATCCCGGCGGGGAGATCTATTACCTCAAGGACAACCGCGACAAGCTGATCCTTTCGGATTTCATCGAGGACGACCTCGCGCTGTCGGACGCGATGATCTCGCAGCCGAGCGTGCCCGTGGCGCCGGTGTTCAAGGACTATCCGGATATGAAAGCGTATAACGACGCTTTCGACACCTATGAGAAGGCCTACGACGCCTATGAGGAGCAGCTGAAAGAATATGAAGAGAAGCAAAAGCGCGACGAACTGAGGCGCACGCTCGGCGAATCGCAGTGGGTGCGCCAGCTTCAGACGCTGTGCTATTTCGACGGCGAGGACCAGACCGTGCTGAGCGAGCGCATCGACCTTTCGGGCGCGATGGCGTTTTCGGACCGCGCGCCCGCCGCGGCGTTTCTGGAGATCTTGCCCGCGTCGGCGGACAAGCTGCGCTTTTCGGCGATCGACAGCATCGGCAGCGCCGACGCCATCACCGCCGAGATCGTTTCGCGCTATGAGAAGAGCATGGTGGCTGTGGGCAAGAACGCCGCGGAGCTCGGCGGCACGGACATGACGGCTGCCGAGATCTCGTGCGGGGAGGATATCCTTTACTGCCGCTGCGGCAACGGCGCCCTTTGGCGCGTGACGGTAACGGACGGCGAGCCCGGCTCAAAGAGCAGGGTGCTCAACGGCTCGGACGGTTTTCTTGCCGACCCCGACAACCGGCGCTTCGTCTCGTTCAGCGGCGAAGGGGCGTTCCCGCGCATGTCGCTCAGCGGCAGATGGACCGAGGAGAACGTGAACCCCGATTCGGTGCGTTTTCTCGACGACGGGGCGATCGTGTTCCTTGCGGACTGCAAGCGCGGCGAGGGCGGCTATTACGGCGGCACGCTGAAGGTGTGCCGCGGCGACGTGCTCGAGACCCTCGCCGATAACGTGCGCATGTACGACCTGACCGCCGACGGGCAGATCGTGTGCATGCGCAACCTCGCCGACGGAAAGGCGGAGACGTATCTCTGCGGCGCGGGCAGGCTCAAGGGCGTGTACGCCTCGATGCTGCTCGGCAAAGACGCCGCGCCCGCCTTCTCGGTGTGGGAGAAGGACTGATCGATCCCGGACGGGAACGATATCTCTGAAGGAGGCAAACCGATGATCTGTCCGAATTGCACGCGTCCGCTGCAGGGAAACGCGGCGTTCTGCCCGTACTGCGGCGTTCCGCTTAAAAATATGACTCCTCCCCCCGCGGAGGAAGCCCCGATGTTCGGCGCCGAACCGCCCGCGCCGGCAGATCTCGGGAACGACCCGGGCTTTATGACCGCGCCGATCCCCAAACTCAGGGGCGCGGCGGGCACCCCCGGGGCGTGCCCGCGCTGCGGCGCGCAGCTCGACGCTTCGACCGGCAAATGCACCTACTGCAGCGCGGGGTTCCCGCTGCCGCAGTTCGCCGACGGCCGGGGCGTGACCGAGAAAAAGAAAAAACAGGAAGACGACTACGAGGACGGCGAAAAGCCCAAAAGACGCGGGCTTTCGGCGGCGCTGATCATCATCGCCGCGCTCTTGGTCGCCGCCCTCGCCATCGGGGCGCTCACGTGGTTCGGGGTGCTCAAAAACGTGCCCGTGGTGTCGCCGCTCGTTGAAAAGCTCAGGGGCGAGACCGAGGCGCCCGACGACGACACCGAGCCCGCTGCCCAGACCGTGGAGATCGGCGAGGCGATACCGGCGTCGAAGGTCGCCCTGCCCGCCGCCACGACGCCGCAGGAGCCCACGGGGAACAAAACCGAGCCCGCCGGGCCCGAAGCAAAACAGACCGTGACGCTCACGGGCTACCTGCAGTATGAGGTGCACGAGCGCTACGAGAGCTACACCGTGATCGCCCTGATCCTCGACGAAGAGACCGCTGTGAAGCCCGACAACCGCGAGACCGCCGTTTCGGTGGAGCGCGTGAACGTGGAGGGCGAGGACGTGCGGAAATTCTGCGGCAAGCACGTGACCCTCACGGGCGTGCCCTACGCCACCGATGCCGACGGCGTGACGACCGTGTCGGTCGCCGACAGCAAGCTGAAACTCCGCCCCTCGGACGAGCGCGTGAACAACGTGTTCGGCGGCGGCGTGAAGGCGAAGATCGACATGAAGGTGGATAAATCGAAGGGGTATAAGCTGTACGTCCGCGCGACGCCCGACGCCGCCGGCGCGGTGCTCACGATGCTGGAAGACGGCGCCGGCGTGACCGTGCTCGCCGCGAAGAACGGCTGGTCGCTGATCGACTACGGCTCGAAACAGGGCTGGGTGAACACCGAGATGGCGGGACTTTCAGGCCTTGAGGTGATCGTGACCGAAGAGCCGACGACCCAAAAAGAGCCGGAGCCCGCGTCGGAGCCCCGGAGCGAGCCCGCGACCCCCGTGGATACCTCGGGGCACGTGGAGCCCGCGCGCGTGGCTGCCTCGGACGAGATCGAAGAGGACGGCGAGTATTCGCGCGGGTATCTCGCGAAAAACGCGTCGGACGGCGACCCCGAATCCGCCTGGATGGCGCCCGCCGACGGGGCGTGGATCGAGCTCGATTTCTCGTCCGAAAAAGAGATCGCGGGGATCAAGCTTTTGAACGGCAACGGCTGGGACGGTATGCTGGACGGGCGCAGCGTGCTCAGGGACCCCTATACCGCCTACGCGCGCGTGGAGCGCTTCACGCTGACGTTCTCGGACGGCAAGACCCTGAGCTTCCGCGCGAAGGACCTGAAGGAGAGCGACTTCGGCGCCAACATCTTCATCTTCGAAAAGCCCGTGCGCACCGCCTTCGTGCGCCTCACGGTCGAGAGCGTGTACGGCGGCAAAACGTATGAGGATTATCTGTGCCTGTCGGCGTTCGAGGCGTTCTGATAAGGAAAACCGAGCCGAAAAAACGGCGGATTCGCTCTTGATTCCGCTAAGCGGCTGTGGTATACTGTTTTTGAATCGGATCGTGAAGATCGATAGAAGAGACGAATAAAAGAAAGGGGTGTCTGTCTGTGCTGTCGCTGCGGTGCAGGGCGCCCCTGCTTTTTTCACCGGAAAGAGGTGCCTACGATTGAACAAACCCGAGATCATCGCGTTTTTGCGCGGATTCAACATGCCGGAGGAGCAGACCGTGTATTACGCGGACGCGGTTCTGCGCTTTCAGCCGCCTTTGGCGGCAGCGTTCGACGAATACGCGAACGGCCGGGACCCCGCCTTTCAGGTTAACGGCTGGACGGTGCGGCACGTGGCGGCGTTCGCGCACTGCAACTATCCCGACGCCTTCTTGTATCTCGACGATATGATGAAGGACGCCGATTTCGCCGCGCAGTTTTCCGATATGGAATTTGGGAGGAAATGATGGCTAACGCTCCGATCTTTCTGAACCGTCCGCGGTGGACGTCGATGCTGAGCAGCGACGTGTGGCTCAAGGCGGACGAATATGACAGGGCTAACGTCTTGCAGGCGGTGGAGCGCGACATGGCGAACCTTGAGAGCCGCCCCGAGCGCAGGCTCGTGTTCGAAACCATGCCCCGCGGGCAGAGCGCGTATTTCGACACGGGGGACAATCAGATCCACCTGAACGCCGCGCTCTATCTCTCGGCGGGGGCGAACCGCTACGACGCGCTGGCCGCCGTGATCCACGAAGGCCGCCACGCCCAGCAGCACGACGCGCTGTGCATGCTCGCGGGCGCGGACAACGTGATCTCAAACAACCGACGCGCCCTCGCCCTCGGGCTCGAGCTCGGGGCGAAATACGAGCGCCCGGGGGAGCTGTTGTATTTCGCCGAGACGCCGAACCTCGACGCCTATACGTTCACGCAGCGCCAGATGGAGCGCATGGAACCGTATTTCAGCCCCGACCCCGCCTACCACGCCTACGTAAAGGCGGGGCGCGCGAATCAGGACCGGCGCTTCAGGCGGCTCAAGGAGCTCGCCCTGTCGCACCGCGAGGCGAGCCGGCAGGCGCTCGCGTCGGCCAAAGCGAAGGCCGCGGGGTTCACGGACGCCGACAACGGCCCCGAGGCGCGGGGCGCCTTCGGCAGGCTCAGCTGGGCCGAGGCGATGAACGGGGCGATCGAAAAGACGTTCGACGAACAGGACCGCTTTTCGCCGTGGGCATACAGCGCCATGCTGATGGAGCAGCTCGCCGCCCGCCTGTATCTGCGCCCCGAGGACCTGACCGCCGCGCTTAAGGCGATCGGCCCCTCGAAGGCGCAGCTCGACGACTCTCAGCGCCGCCGGCAGGGCATCGCGCAGATCGCCGAGGTCGCGGTATCACCGGAGAAGATCCGGCAGAGCGCTGCCCGGCCGGCCGTCCCGCAGAGCGCCCCGCAGCCGCAGCGGGAGGAGGGGTTCACTTTCAGTCCCGACGCGCTGAACGACGCCCCGCAGCCGACGAGGCCGTTTGAGCCCGTAACGGAGGCAGCAGTCCCCTTCCCGGTCCCGGCGCCCGCGCCGCAGCCGGAAGAACCGATCGCCCGGGAAGCGCCGGACGAGCCCGCGTTTGAGGACATCTCCGACCGGGGCGTGAACGCGGAGCCCGAAGGGTTCGTCTTCGACGAGGGCATTGCCGCCCCGCCGGAACCCGAGCCGGAGCTTGCGTCGGATCTTGTGTTTGAACCCGTGCCGGAGCCGGAAGTTGAACAAGAGCCGATAATCGTTCCCGAGCCGGAACCTGAGCCGGAACCTGAACCGGAGCCGGAACCTGAACCGGAACCCGAACCCGAACCGGAACCTGAGTTCGTCCCGGAACCGATCATCGAACCGGAGATTATACCCGAACCGATCGCGCCGCCGATCGCAGCACCGGAGTTTATACCCGAGCCGGAAATCATCCCCGAACCGGAACCCGTGATTATTCCCAAGCCTGAATTCGAACCGGAACCTGAACCGATACCGGAGCCGGAACCCGTGATCATTCCCGAACCTGAATTCGAACCGGGACCTGAACCGATACCGGAACCCGAACCGGAGTTCGTACCCGAACCGATTCCGGAACCGATATCCGAGCCGGAGCCGATGCCAGAGCCGGAGGAGGTCCCCTCCCCCGTTCCCGAACCGGTGAAAAAGCCGGTGAGCCGCGTCGTATGCGGCCGCAAACCCGACGCGCAGCGACTCGCCGACAGGCGGAGCGTTCGCGCCGTCAACGGCAGAAAGCCCTCGTCTGACGGGCGCGCCGGATAACGAAAGGAGCCAAACCCATGAGTCAGGAAACCAACGTCATTTTCGGCACCGCGCTCAGAGCGGACGTGCCGCTCAACCTGGTCACGCGCGGCGAGAATCCCCTGCTGCTCGGCGGCGCCGACGGCGCGGGCAAGAACGTTCCGCTCCCGCTGACCGAATCCGCCCTGCGCAGCCACATTCTGCTGGTCGGCGCCGGGGGGACCGGCAAAACGAACGCCGGTAAAGATATCGCGCAGAAGCTCCTCACGCGCCTGACCGACAAAGAGATTCTGATCTTTTTCGACCCCGACGGCGCATACCGCGAGGCGTTTTATGAGGAGGGCGACGCGGTGTTCGCAAGCGACGACGCCGCCACGGGCCCCGACGGCGCGGACTTCTGGAACCTGTTCAACGAGCTCGATTACGGCCCCGGCATGCGCGGGAGCGTCGACGCGATTGCGAGAGCCGTGTTCCGCGGCAGGCGCAGCCCCACGTCGGAGACCGCCGCCGAGCTGTTTTCGGCCTGCATCCTGTGCTATATCCTCGGCAACGAGCCGGAGGACCGCACGAACGAGGGCTTTGCCGCCTTTATCGCGGGCCTGACGCCCGAAGAGATGAAGGAAAAGTTTGAGGCGCACGACGAGCTCAGAGCGCTTTCGGCTACCCTGCGTCTGCCGCAGGGCGGGAGCCGCGCGCTGCTCACCCTGCAGAGGACCGTGCGCGAGCTGCTGACCGGCAATTACGCCGAGACCGGCACCCTTTCGATGCGCGCTCTCATCGAGGACGGCGAGGCCAAAAAGGTGTTCGTCATCCCCGCCCCCGACGGCAGCGATCTCGCCGCCGCGGCTCTGCTGCTGCAAATAGCCGTGTCAGCCGCCCGGCAGGCGGACGAACGCCGGATCACCCTGTTTCTGGACGGGCTTGAGCGCCTGCCGGAGCTGCCTGCACTCGAAGAGGCGCTCGTATCCGGTACGCGGAACCTCAGCGCGGTCGCGGCGCTTCGCAGCGTGACCGCCCTGCAGCGCGCCTATCCCGAAGCGCGCGCCGCCGCGCTTTTGGACGCGTTCGGGACCCGCTTTTTCTTCCGCACGCAGGACGGGGCGACTCGCGCGTGGGCGCAGTCGCTGCACGGCAAAAACGTGAAACACGACCGCTATTCGCCGACCGCCGGCAAGGGCGGCACGGTCGACAGGCAGCGTGAGGGGAACGTACTTGAGGACTGGAAGTTCAGCGAACTCGGCACGGGACAGGCGATTCTGTGCTTCCCGCACGCGGAGCCCTTTACGTATACGTTCGAGCCGTTCCGGGCGCAAGCCCCGCAGCCCGCGCAGCCGATGCCGCCGCAGTACCCTCCGCAGTATCCGCAGCAGCCCATACCCCCGCAGTATCCGCAGCCCCAGCCGCCCGCCGGGTATTATCCGCCCGCGAACGTGCCGCAGCAGCCTTGGCAGCCGCAGCCGCCCGAGCCCTACGGCTACCGCTGAAAAAACAAAAAAAGCCCAACTGCCAACGGGAACCGCTTGCAATCCTGAAGATGGCTTGATATAATAAATCATCATAATTCTGATACGGAGGTAGTTTATGAATTGTCCGCACTGCGGCGCGCCGATCGAAGACCATTTTAAGTTTTGTCCGGAATGCGCCAAACCCATCCTTGAGAACCAGAGCGTCGTGCTTGTATGCCGCACATGCGGCGGCCTCTTGGATTTCAAAACGCTCAAATGCCCGAGCTGTGAACCGCAGGCCTTCGCCTCCGCGGCGCAGCCGATCCCGCAGCAGCCCGAACAGCCGGCTTCGCAGCCGCAGGTTCAACAGCCCGCGTCTCAGCCGCAATACCGGCAGCCCGAGCCGCAGCCCGAGCCGCAGCCCGAGCCGCAGCCGCAATACCGGTTTGCGGCTCCGCAGCCTCAGGTCCGGCAGCCCGAGCCGCAGCCGGAACAGAAAAAACCCCGTAAAAAGACGGGGCTGATCATCGGGATCGTTGTCGGCCTGCTCGTTGTGCTGGGCGTACTTGCGGGGGTTTTCCTGCCGAAGCTGCTCAATGGCGGCGCCGAGACCGATAACGGGAGCACAGACCCCGCGAATAACGGGGCAGCGGCTTCCGACGCGACGCCGCGCATTGCCGTGGTGACCGACGTGGGACAGCTGATGGACAAGGGCTTTAACCAGGGCACTTATGAAGGCGCGGTTGCTTACGGCAACGCGCACGGCATCGGCGTGAAATATTATCAGCCCGCCAACGGCGCCGACGCCTCAGACAACGACCGTATCGACGCCATGAAGCAGGCCATCAACAACGGCGCCGAGATCATCGTCGCCCCCGGCTTTTTGCAGGCGACCGCCATGGAGACTGTGGCGAGGGAGAATCCCGCCGTCAAGTTCGTGTTCGTTGACGGCTGGGCGCTCGGCCTCGACAACGTGACCGCGATCGTCTATAAGGAGCAGGAGTCCGGCTATCTCGCCGGCTACGCCGCCGTGATGGAAGGCTACACGAAGCTCGGCTTCACGGGCGGAGGCGGCGGTGTGAACCCCGCTGTCAACCGCTTCGGCTACGGCTTCATTCAGGGCGCGGAGGCTGCCGCCGCCGAGAAGGGCGTTCGGGTCGAAATGAAATACAGCTTCAAATACGGCGAGACCTTCTCCGCCTCTACCGAACTGCAGACCCAGATCGCCGGTTGGTATAACAGCGGCACCGAGGTCGTGTTCTCCTGCGGCGGTTCTATGTTCCAGTCCGTCAAATCCGCCGCCGGCGAGTATCCGGCCGCGAAAATCATCGGCGTGGACGTGGACCAGTCCGGCGAGTCCGAGAAGGTCATCACCTCTGCCGTCAAAGGCCTTGCCGCCTCCGTCGAAAAGGTGCTCGGCCAGTATTTCGACGGCAAATGGGATGCTGAGCTCAAGAACGTTGCGCAGAACCTCGGCGCCTCCGACGACGCGACCGGCCTGCCCACCGATACGTGGAGGCTGCAGAATTTCACCGTGGCTCAGTATAACGAACTGTACGAGAAGATCAAGAATGGCGTCATCGTCCCGCGGGACGATGAGCCCGCCGACGTGACCGCCGGATGGTCTTACGTAACCGTGGATTTTGAACAATAAAGGAACGAACACCATACGAAGCGCCCCGTCGGTCAGACGGGGCGCTGTTTGATATGGAGAAGTTACGGCGTTTCGACCGCGAGGATCTCGGTGTGGACGAGGCGGACGGAAGGCGTGCCGTCCTCCATCACGTAGCGCTCCACCACGCCCTCGGCGGTGACGACCGAGCCGTCCGGCGGCAGGGCGTCGGGGGCGGGCGGGTCGTCCATGACCATATAGATGCTCTGCGAGCAGCACGCCGTGGCGTCGGACAAAAAGCACGCCATATACTGGATATCACGCTCGGCATCGTAATAGGACTTGTAATCGCCCCTCAGGCGCAGCGTTTTGCCCTCGTAGTTTTCGGGCGCGACCGCCACGAGGAACAGGACCGAATAGGCGGCGGTGGCCTCGGCGGCGCTGATATCGATGAAGTCCTCTTCTTCGATCACGCCGCTGTCGTAGCTCTCGGGCACGGCGTTTGCGGGGTCGGACGCCGCGGGCGCGGTCGTCGCGGGGATAATCGGGGCGGTCGTTTCGGGCGCGTAGGAAGCGTTCGTCGGCTCGGGGCTGTTCCCGGCGCAGCCGAAGAGCCCCGGCGCGAGCGTCAGGGTCAAAATAACGGCCGCGAGGCGGCGCGGGAACAAGTGCTTCATCGTTAATCACCGCCGCCATTATACCACACCCCGCGCCCGGGCGCAAGAGCGTTCTAAAAGGCGCATTTTTCTGCTTGCATATAACGCGCGCGTATGCTATACTGGAATTAAATAAAAAGAAAGAAGGCGTATTTTATGCAGTATGAAATCATGGGCGGCACGCTGCCTGTCGTGGTGTGCAGACTGAACCCCGGCGACGAGATGATGTGCGAGGGCGGTTCCATGGCCTGGATGGACGACGGGATCGTGATGAACACCGAGGGCGGCGGCATCGGCAAGGTTTTCGGCCGGATGTTCACCGGTGAAAAGATGTTCCGCAACCGCTACGTGGCCCAGCGCCCCGGCGAGATCGCGTTCGCGTCTTCGTTCCCGGGCTCGATCCGCGCCGTGCAGATCACCCCCGACCGTCCCGTTATCGCGCAGAAGGGCGCGTATCTGGCGTCCTACGGCAACGTGGAGGTATCCGTCCACTTCCAGAAGGGCAAGGGCGGCTTCTTCGGCGGCGAGGGCTTTCTGATGCAGCGCTTCACCGGCCAGGGCCTCGTGTTCCTTGAGATCGACGGCTCGGCGGTGGAATACGACCTGATGCCCGGCCAGCGCAAAGTGATCGACACCGGCTATCTCGCCGCGATGGACGCGAGCTGCAACCTGACCGCTGAGACCGTGAAGGGCGTGAAGAACGTGCTGTTCGGCGGCGAAGGCCTGTTCAATACCGTCGTGACCGGCCCCGGCCACATCATTCTGCAGACCATGCCCATCAGCAACACCGCCGCGGCACTTTACGCGCACATGCCGCACTCGAACGGCTGACAGAGGAGACCTTACGCGTAAGGAGATTCGTATATGGCGAATGACGAACAGAAAAAACCGAACAAGCTGACCGAAAAAGCCGCGAAGCTTGTGAATTTCGTCAGGGACAACTGGCACACCCCGCGCCCCGGCGAATACACGACCCTGAAGGAGTTTTTGTTCTACTGCCTCGGCATCATGGGCGTGTGCGGCTTCACCTTCATCTGCAACGATACCGTGTCGTTCATCGCAGGGTATCTGTGCGGCTCCATTTTTGAGATCAAGATGATGGACTTCACCATCATCACCATCATCGCGCTGGCGGTCAAATATCTGACCCTGTATATCGAATCCATCTCGATGACGATCTTCGAGAACCTGGGCCATCTGACGAAGGAGCGCACGAAAAAGGCCATCATCGCCTACGCCGTGTGCTTCTGCGCGGGCGTGGGGTGCTATTTCATCCCGCCCGAGCCCTTTGAGTCGATCATCAAGGGCCTGCCGCAGATCGTGGCGAACATTCTGGTCATCACGGGCGTGGGCGGACCGGTGAACTGGTTCCTGCGCTACAAGCTGTGCCGGAAATACGGTCGGTATAAGCCGTTTCTCATGTTCTACGGCATTCCGATCTCGATCATCACGTGCCTCATCCCCTTTGTGCCCACGAAGGGCCTCGACTATACCACGAAGCTCGTGATCTTACACTTCCTGTTCACCCTGCGCGGCAGGTTTTCGGCGATCTATTACGACAACCCGAAGGCCATCGTGGCGCTCATCACCCCGAACTCGCAGGAAAGGCAGAAATATCACTCGATCGGCGCGATCTTTCTCGGGGCGCTGAGATCGATCTTCCGCATCGTGTTCCCGATCATGATCCGCGCCACCGGCGGCTACCTCAACGTCCGCTCTTACCAGATCTTCGTGCCGATTTTGTGCGTGTTCTCGTTCGGCATGGCGTTCTTCATCTCGGGCGTGAAAGAGCGCGTGGCCTCGTCTGACACCGAGCACGCGCCGAAGGTGGAATTCGGCAGGGCCGCGAAGAGCCTGCTGAGGAACAAGTATTTCTGGATCATCAACATCTCGGCGGTGTTCGGGCTCTGGAACGCCATCGCCGACGGCGTGATCAACTACACGCTCATCTATTCGATCCGCCTTGAGTGGGTGGTGGGCATCGCCTCGATCGCCGGCATCACGTCGTCGCTCGGCAATATCGCGATCCCCTTCCTCATAAAGAAATACCAGAAGCGCACCGTGATCCTGTTCATGCGCGCCTTATGGATCGCCGTGACGGCGGGGTATCTGCTCGGAATTTACTTCCAGCAGTATTCGGTGCCGATCTTGCTGTTCTTCATCTTCCTGCGCTCGGGCATCTCGGCGGGCTGCGGCACGCTGACCGACGGCCTGAACGCCGACGCGTTGGACTATCACCAGTGGAAGACCGGCGAGCGCGCCGACAATATGATCGGCATTTTCTCGTGGTTCACGACGCCCATCTCGACCGGCCTCGGCCTCGTGGCGCCCGCCCTGCTCAAGAGCGTGGGCCTGACCTCGGACTGGGACGTGCTGTTCGACAACGTGATATTCGGCCATGCGATGCGGATCTATATCATCCTCGGCGTGGTGGGACTCACGTTGTGCACGATCCCGTATTTGTGGTATGACCTGACGAGAGAGAAGCATGCGCAATGCGTGGCGGAGATCGCCGCCAGAGAAGCCGCGGCGAGAAACAAAGCGGAGGTGACGGCGCAATGAAAAAGAAACTGATCTGCCTCCTGCTGCTCGCCGCGATGGCCGCGTCGCTCTGCTCGTGCGCGGTCATCGACAACCTCGCCGTGCTGCAGAAATCGACCGACGGTATGACCTATAAAGAGGTGGACGGCGAGATCCACATCACCGGCTATTCCGATAAGACGACCGTGACGGAGCTGACGATCCCGGACGAGATCGACGGCAAGCCCGTGACCGTGATCGCGGACTTCGGCGTGAGCAACGCCGACAGCCTGAAGGTGATCACGCTCGGCAAAAACGTGCGCGAGATCGGCACCTGGGGACTGACGAACAACCAGCACCTCGCGGCGTTCGCCGTGGCCGAGGGCAACACGGCATTCAAGGCCGAGGACGGCGTGCTGTTTTCGGCGGACGGCAAGACGCTGTATAACTACCCCTGCGGCAGGGGCATCGAGTTCGACCGGTTCGGCATGGCGCCCACCGACGAGGAGGGCAACTCCGTGTACGTCGACTACGAGATCCCGGACGGCGTGGAGACCGTGCGCGACAAGGCGTTTTATAAGTGCTATTACGTGAACGTCACGCGCTTTCCCGATACCATCAGCGTGATCGGCGAAAAGGCCTTTCACAAGTGCACGTCGCTCAAAGACTTTACCATGCCCGCCGCGATCGAAAGGATCGGCAAGGACGCGTTTTCGTATAACGAGAACCTGACGCACCTTGAGATCGGCGAAAACATCAAAGAGATCGGCGAATACGCGTTCTTCTATTGCAAGAACCTCAAGTCGCTGACCATCCGCGCAAAGGAATCGGACCTCACGCTCGGCAAGAAATGGCAGCCGACCGACAAGGGTAAGATCCTTGAGGACCTCACGGTCACCTTCGCAGAGTAAACCGCAACCGAATATACGGAAAAGGCACGTCTCAGACGTGCCTTTTTTGTGTGCCCCGCGCAGGCATTTTATGATAAAAGGGTGCAATTCAGGTTCACAATTTTTCATATTTATGTAAAATTGGCTTATATTTATAAAAATTTACAGTCGATTCATAAACATTTACGGATTTTATAAAAATTTTTTTGTATATAGAGAATACAGGGCCCGGCGGGAGCGTGCCGCCGCCGACAACGCAACGGAAAGGAGAATATCCATGTCAGAGTTCAACGTATCCAAGGCCGCGCAGGCAAAGCTGATCGCCGCGCTGACGCCCCTGCTGCAGCCGCTGCGCGCGAAGGTGGGCATTTCGCAGGGGGAGCTCGCACCCCTGCTCGGCGTTTCGCGCCAGACCTATTCCGCCATCGAGTGCGAGAAGCGGCCGATGAGCTGGAACACCTATATGTCGCTGCTGTTTTTCTATGACAATAACGACGGTTCGCGCGAATTCCTGCGCGCGTCGGAGGCGTATCCGCGCGAGATGCTCAAGCGCTTCAACGCAGGGAGCATGCCCCGCGGCGGCGAAAAGGCGCAGATCGCGGGCATCCCGGACGAGATCACCGACAAGCTGGACGAAACGGCCCTGCACGCCGTGCGCGCCGTGCTGATGGCCGAATACGCCCGCTGCGCCGGCGAGACGGACGAAACCGTGCTGAAAACGTTTTCGGGCCTTGCCGTGATGCGCCCCGAGCCCGGCGCCGCGAGGACCGTGAAAACGATCCGCAAAAAGAACAAAAAGCGCGGGGGAGCGTAAAAAAGCAGATGAAAACCGGAAGACCGACCGTCTTCCGGTTTTTTGCATATGCCCCCGGCCGGGGGCTTGCAAACCGCGGCGGGATATGCTACAATGCTTGCAGAAGAAACGAAGGTGAACGCGTTATGAAGTATAAAAAAACAGCGACCTTTTTCGCCGTGCTGGCCGCGTTCAGCGCGATCGGTCTGGCGATCTATCAGGGCATTGCGCTGCTGGATTACGGAGACTACATCGATTACGCGGGGCTCAACTGGGTATTCGCCGTATCCGAAGTGGCGTTCGGCGCCGTTTGCTTTTCGAAGAAAAAAGCAAAGCTGATCCCGTTCTTTCTGCTGCCGCCCGCGGTGCTCGCCCTGGCGATCAACGTCGTTACCGGGGTCGGGAACGGCTTTGTGGTCGGGCTTCTGGACGCGACGGCCTATCCCGTGTTTCTCGTTTCGGTGCCCCTGTTCATCATGACCCAGATCGCTTTCCGGTCCACGAACCCGAAAGCGCGCAGGACGGCTTCGGTGTGCGCCGTGTTCGCCTTTTTGTTCGGGCAGGTGCTCATCATTCTCAGCGCGATCGGCTGGGAGCTCTATCAGTACGACAGTCTGATCGGCATCGAAAACCTGATGGAGGATATCAGAAGAGCTCTGTTCTACGGCAATATCTATATCCTCTATACGCTGTTTACCGCGCTGTGGCTGAATTTCCAGGTCAAAGCGACGAACCAGGCCGCCATGCGGCCGACGCCCGTGATCCCGACGTGGCAGCCGCCGGCCGTGCAGCCCGCGCAGTCCGTGCGGGCCGTGAACGCCGCGCCACAGCCCGTGAACCTGATCGGCGCGCCGGTCCGGCAGGCCCCCGTGACCGCCTATGTCCCGCAGCGCGCGCCTGCCGCGCCCTATCCGGCCCAGACAGCCTATGTGCCGAGCGAACCGTCCTATCCCCCGGAAGAGACCTATATCCCGTATACGGAGCCTTACGCCCCGTCCGAGGAGACCTACGTTCCGCAGGAGGAAGCGTATTATCCGCAGGAGGAGGCCTACTACCCGCAGGAAGAGGTCTATTACCCGCAGGAGGAGCCCGTTTATCCGCAGGAGGAAACAAATGATCCGCAGGAGGAGCCTGTCGCCCCGCCTGAGGAGCAGCCCCCCGTGACGCGGCAGCCGGCGCCCGTGCGCCAGCCCTCCCCCTCCGACCCGCCGCTGGTGGTAACGAACGAGATGATCGGCCAGCTCAAGATGCTCAATAACCTCGTGACCGACGGCGTGATCTCGCAGGAGGAATTCGAGGCAAGACGCAACGCGATCTTCCGTCAGCAGTAAACGAAAACCTTGTAAATGATAAAACCGGGAAACGTTTCGGCGTTTCCCGGTTTCGTTTTATGTTTTTCGGGCGGTCACCAGAGGAACACCCATTTGCCGCTCTGCTTATAGACGCGGATGTCTTCGCCGTCCCATTCGTAGACCTCGCCGCTCGCGGACGTGACCTTGAGACGGACCGTGAGATCGTGGACCTCGGTGACGTTCGGCAGCATGCTCTTGCAGTCGGCGAGCTCCGACCCGGTGACCGTGACGTCGGAGAGGACCGTATAGCTCATTTTGAAGCCCGTGCCGAACTCGGAAACGATTTCGTCGTAGATGTCGGAGATATCCTCGCGCGCCTCGCTCTTCATCTCTGAAAGCTCTTCCTTGTCCCCGGAATACACCTCGGGCAGGCAGTCGATCACGTAGGTCGCGCGGCCGGTCTCGATCGCCTTGCACATCGCCTCGATCGGGGCGTCGGGCTTGCCAGAACCGCCCTTGGACAGAACGACGGCCAGCACGATGCCGAGCACCAGCAGCGCGGCGATCACGGCGATCACGACGACCTTTTTGCCGCCCTTTTTCGGCTGCGCGGCAGGCGGCGCGGCGGTGTAGGCAGGCGCGGGCGTGTACTGCCCCGCACTCGGCGCGGCGAAGCTGCCCGCGGGGTAGGCCTGCGGCGCGGCGGGGGCCGGGGCGTAAGCATCCTGCGCCGGGGGTGTGTAAACGTTCTGCACGGGGGGCGCGTAAGCGTCCTGCGCGGGGGGCGCGTAAGCGTCCTGTGCAGGGGGTGCGTAAGCGTCCTGCGCAGGGGGTGCGTAAGCGTCCTGCGCAGGGGGTGCGTAAGCGTCCTGCGCAGGGGGTGCGTAATTGATCTGCGCGGGGGCAGCGGCAGGCTGCGGCTTAGCCTCAGCCGCCGGATCGTAGGCCGCGGTGCCGCAGTTGAGGCACACGGTGGAGTTTTCGTCCATCGCGCATCCGCAGTTGACACAGTATTTCGCCATAATGATTCTCCTTTATCTGTTTGATCGGGTGGTCCCGTGCGTGCTTAAGCCATGAATACGAGCCATTCGCCCGCCGCCATCACGATGAGCGGCTCTTCGGTCGAACGGCGGACCTCCGCCCCGGAGGCGTCGGAATACACGCGCTCGATCTCGGCCTCGTAGATCGCCGTGACGTCGCCGAGGGCGTACATCTCCTGAAGCCCCTGCGCCTGCAGGGAGAATTCTTCTTCGTCGGTGATCGCGGTGACGGCATTGACGGTGCAGGTCACCTTGCCGCCCTTGCCCGCGACCGTTTTCACGCGGTCCTGCTCTTCGCCCAGCAGCTCTTTGAGCATCGTGTCGTAATCCTCGCCCATCGTGAGCGGGACGGACTTCGGCAGGCCGGGCGCGAGCTTTGTGCGGTCGCCCTCGTTGATCCCGTCGAAATAGGCGGTGATGATCGCGGCGATCTGCTCTTCGGGCGTGCCTGCATCGGACTGCTGTTCGGCGGCGCCGCTCTCTTCTTCGGCGGCCTCATTCGAGCAGCCGGCGAGCGCGGCAAGCGCCGAGAACGCGAGCGCGAGGCACAGCGCGAAAATGAGATACTTTTTGAGATTCTTCATTGGGATACGTCCTTTCGGTGTATGGATCGGGAGAAAACCGCGCTTCTCAGCCACGGTCATTTTCCCCCGTCAGCGCTTCGTAAACGGTTTTCGCGTAGAGGGCGGCGCCCTCCTTCGTGGGGTGGCAGCCGTCCGAGAACAGGTCGTCGCGTCCGGCGAATGCCGCGTTCATGTCGATCACATTGAGCCCGCGCTCTTCGGCGATCCTGCGCGTGAGCGGGACGACTTCGTTCTGGATCACGTCGCCGTCGATATGGAAGCCGACCTCGCCGTTGACCGGGAATACGGGCGTGGGCAGCACGACCCAGATCTCGGGGTTGCTCGGCAGGGCGAGATAGACGTCGAGAAGGGCGTTATAGTCCTGTTCGAACTGTTCGGCGTTCCAGTTATAGGGCTTCGAGTCGTTGGAGCCGAGCATCAGCACCACGATTTCGGGCTCGAACTCGAGGCTCTTCGGGTAGGCGGCCGTTTCGGTGTAGGGCTGGTCGCCCGTGGACGTGGCGGTGCTGCCCGAAATGCCGTAGTTGTTGACGCAGTAGCCGCCGCCGAGCAATTTGCCGAGCTGCGCGGGATAGCTGTTCGAAGAGCGGTTCGGGATGCCGTGGCCGAAGGTGACGCTGTCGCCCACGCACGCCACGCGGACCTGGCCCTCGGCGGGCTTGTTGTAGTGGGGGAACAGATCGATCAGCCCCACGTACTGCAGCGTGCCCACGGCGCCCGCGCCGAGCGCGAGGACGACGGCGAGCGCTATCAGGATCTTAGTTCGTTTCTTCAGCTTCTTCATCGGGGATCACCTCGGGGATATCGTCGGTCTCGGGCGCCGGTCCGGCGGCCTCTTTTTTATCGAGCCAGTTTCTGAGCTCCTGATACAGGGCGGACATCAGCGGGATGCCGATCATCATGCCGAACAGGCCGAAGACCGCGCCGCCGACCGTGAGGGCGATGAGCACCACGAGCCCGGGGGTGCCGATCTTTTTGCCCACGAGTTTCGGGTAGGTCACGTTGCCGTGGAACATGTAGATGCCCATCTGCATCGCGAAGAAGATGAGCGCCTTGAGCGGCGAATACGCCAGCATGATCACGACGCCGAACGTGGTGGCGACTGTGGCGCCGACCACAGGGATGGGCGCCATCACGCACACGAGGGCGGCTATCATTTCGGGGTTCGGCAGGCGGAGGATGCGCATGCCGATATAGCACATGACGCCGAGCGTGAGCGCCGAGAGCGCCTCGGCGACGATATAGTTATGAAAGGTCTCGTTGAACAGCCGCGCGAAGTGGAGCACCTTTTCGCGCACCTTCGGCTTCGGGATGCGGTCCGTCAGGCTCTTCATCAGCGAAAGGAGCTGGTCGCGCCGTGCGAGATAATACACCGCGAAAATGGCGCCTAAAATGCCCGACCAGACCGCCGACACCGTGGAGCTGACAACGCCCGTGATCGTGCCGAGGTGCTTAGAAAAGCCCGATTTCAGGAATTCGACGACGTTTTTGAGGATCTCTTCCCAATTGAGGGCCGCGAGCTTGACCTGATAGTCGACCATCCACTCCTGCCACGAGGCGGGGATCAGCTTTTTGAGCGTTTCGTTTTCGAGCAGCTTTTCGCCGAGCTCGGGGATACGCCCCACGAGCATGGTGACGCATTCAACGAACTGCGGGATCACAAGGCCGATCACGAGCGAGAACACGCCGAGGATCGTCACGAGCGCCCCCACGAGGCACACGGGCCGCCGGGTGGCGTTGCCGAAGCGCTTGAGGTGCTTCACGAAATAATGCCGCTCGTAGAAGCCCATCAGGATGTTGACCATATAGGCGAGCAGCGCGCCGATGAGCAGCGGCCCGAGGGCGCCGAGCAGCACGCCGATGCCGTAGGCGATGGCCGACCAGTAGTAAATGATCAGGAAGACGCCTATGGCGAACGCGGATATCAGCGCCAAATTCCGGACTGTGATCTTTTGCTGCATAGGCTCCATCTCCCCTTTTTATTTATTGTAGCGTATCGGGACGGAAAAAGCAACATAAAACGCGATTTTTCACGCAAAAACCGCGGCGCGGCTCCCCTGCCGGCGACCGGGACGCAGATAAAAAGCCCCGTCCGATCCGAACGGGGCTTTATGAATGCTCTGACAGCTTCTCTCTGATCTTGTCCTTCGCTCTGTGATAGGTCACGCACGCCCAATGCTCCGTTTTGCCGAAGAGCGCGCCGATCTGCCGGAACGGAAGCTCGGCGAAGACCCGCAGCGAAAAAACCTCGCGGTACGGTTCCGGCAGGGCGTGCAGGGCTTCATGGAGCTCTGACACCGTTTCCCGGCGCTGGACGAACTCATGCGGGTCGGCGCACGGCGAAGAGAGTTCTTCCGGCGGACGCCCCGAGAACCGTTTGCGGCGGCGAAGCTCCGAATACCAGACGTTTTTCGCGATCTTCAGCAGCCAGACACGGAAATCACAGTCCCCGCGAAAGGACCCGATGCCGCCGAGCGCCTGTAAAAACGTCTGCGACGTCACGTCCTCGGCGGTCGCGCGGTCCCCGCATAAGGCGTAGGCGTAGCGGTAAACGTCCTCGAAATACGCCTCGTAAAGCTCCTCGATGGACGTCATGCGGCAGCCTCCGCGGGGCGGGCCGCCTTTCGCGCCGCGAACAGCCCCGTAAGCGCGCCCGCCGCCCCCGGAAACGCGCCGAGCACGAGAAAGAACGGCTCGAAAGAGCCATCGGTCACGCACATGATAAACAGCAAAAGCAGCAGAACGCCCGCCGCCGCGACGCTGCCCGCCGTCAGGAACAGGGCGGAGAGCCTGCCGAACGGCAGGAACGAACACACGAACAGAGACAAGAAATAGATCGCGTACGGCACCAGCAGATACAACGAGGCGAGCCACAAAACAGAGATCTCAGCCGACTCTTCTTCGTGGCGGAAAACGACGGTCAGAATCATCCACAAAAGCGGGAACAGCAATACGCCCATGAGGACCCTGACCGGCGCGAGCGAACGGACCCGGACGCGCCACGCGATCAGATATCCGAGCCCCAACCCGAACAGCGAAGGGAAAAAACCGTATAAAAAGCTTAACGAGCCGTAGCCCTTATACAGGAACGCGCAGGCGAGCAGCCCGAACGCGAACGGCGCGGCGACGGCGGGCAGGCGGCCGGTCTGCCCGCAGAGCACACTGACGGAAAACACCGTGAACGGCAGCAGAGAGATACCGACGAGCGCCCACGAGGATTCGACCTCGAAGTTGACGGCGGCGGGCGCGGCGAAGGCAAGCAGCAGACCCAGCGCCAGCACGGCCAGCGCCGCCGGGATGAGCGTGTAACGGCGCAGCGTGCGCCGCAGCTTTTTAAGCAGCACGGCGCCGTGGTCGTCCGCGGGGACCGGGTCCGGCAGAGGGCAGAGCAGCTCCTCATAATACCCGCGGCAGGCGTCGCAGGACTCCAAATGCCGGTCCACCTCGGCGCGGCTCTCATCGGAGCACAGATCGTCCGCATACAGCGGCAGAAGATCGCGGATCACGTTGCAATGCATCGCACCGCCCCCTTTCTTTCTTCATCCATAAGACGCGGCTGAAATAAAAATATCACAACCGTCTGCAAAAAAATTGAAAAAATATCCGTCATGAAAACATGACGGACTTTTTTTTATTCGTCGGCGAACGCCGCGGCGCATTTCTGCAGGAGCTCGATGACCGGCAGGTGCTGGGGGCAGACCCCTTCGCACTGGCCGCAGGACAGGCAGTCGGCGGGCGCGTGAGCGTCCTTCGTGAGCTCCTTGTAGCGCATTTTCGTCCACGGGGAGCTGAATTTGAGGTTCCGGTTATACTGCGAGAACAGGTCGGGGATGCGGATGCCGGCGGGACAGCCGTCGGTGCAGTAGCGGCAGGCGGTGCAGCGGATGAGATCGAGGGCGTCGAAGGCGGCGCGCACCTCGTCGATCGCCTGCAGCTCGCGGTCGTTGAGCGGGACGAAATCCGCGGCGACGCTTAAATTATCCTCCATCTGTTCGAGGGCGCTCATGCCGGAGATGACCATCATCACGTTCTCGAGCCCGAGGGCGAACCGGAGCGCGTAGCCGGCGTTGGAATTGCCGCCGCCCGTTTCGGCGCGAAGCTTTTCGAGGGCGGCGTCGGCCGCCGGGATCATGTTCACGAGGCTGCCGCCCTTGACGGGCTCCATCACGATGACGGGTTTATTGTGCTTCTGGCAGACCTCGTAGCATTTGCGGCTCTGGACGCCGTCGTCATCCCAGTCGAGATAGTTGAGCTGGAGCTGCACGGCTTCGAAATCGGGGTATTTTGTGAGGATCCGGTCGAGCACATCGGAATTGTCGTGGAACGAGAAGCCCACGTGGCGCACTCTGCCCTGTTTTTTGAGCTCAAACGCCTTTTCGAAGGCGCCGCATTCCTCGAAGTGCTTGAGGTTCCCCTCGCCGAGGGCGTGCATCAGGTAGAAATCGAAGTATTCGAGCCCGCAGGCCTCGAGCTGCGTTTCGAACAGCGGGAGGATATCGTCGGGCGTTTTGAAGAAGCCGCCGGAGAGCTTGTTCGTAAACACGTAGCTTTCGCGCGGGTATCGCTTGACGAGCGCCTCGCGGATCGCCGTTTCGCTCTTGCCGGAGATGTAGCCGTGAGCGGTGTCGAAATACTGGAAGCCCGCCGCCATGAGGCGGTCGACCATTTCGCACACCTGGGGAACGTCGACCTCGTCTTCACTTTTCATCGGCAGGCGCATGAGCCCGAAGCCGAAGCGGCCGTGGATCTCGGGGAAAAATGGGTTCGGCGTCATAAACGTTTCCTCTCTTTCTCTTTTTTCCATAAACAGTATAGCATAGCGGACAGGTCAAATCAAGGACCGAAAAACGCGCCCTGTGAATCTCTTCACAGGGCGCGTCTCAATCAGGGGTTGGAATGGGCCTTCATCGGCTTATTTCGCGATGGCGGACCACCACAGGAAGATCCTGTTGATGATGTAGAGCACGTGATGCACGAGCTCGGTCCACCAGCCGACGAGGGTCTTGCGGTTGTGATGCTGGCCGCACCACGGGCAGTCGCCGCCGTCGCCGCAGCGTCTGCACACGCCGTTCTCGTCGTAGTCGTGGCCGAGGGCGTCGATCGACTCGCTCTTTTCAGAGGTGTAGGTCTTGCCGTCGGGGCCGGTCACGGTGGCCTTGAAGGTCAGCTTGCCGGCAGCGGTGCAGGTGGGCTCCACGGCGGAGGTCGTGATCACGGCTTCCTTCGTCTCGACGTGCGTGCCGTCGTTGGCGCAGACGAACGTGGCGGTGGCTGCGGAGTAATCCGCGCTCCAAGTCCAGGTCGGGGCCTTCCACTTGTGGCCGGTGGCGGCGATGACGACGGTCTTCGACTCGGTGTAGGTCTCGCCGTTCAGCTCATAGCTCGCGGTGGCGATCACGGAGCCGTCGCCGGTGCAGGTCGCGGCCGTTTCGACGATTTCCATGCTCGCGGCGATGCGGACCTCTTCGTCGTTGTTGTTGCGGTCGATCACGATCACGTCGGCGGACGTGTTGTCGGCGTTCCACTCGAAGCCGACGAATTCATAATCCGGATCGAGCTGGGCGATCGGGACGGTCTTGCTCTGATCCTCGAACAGGTCGTTGTCGAACGAGACGGTGTATTCGCCTTCGCCGGGCGCCGCGCTGGTCGCGGGCGTGATCTCGCTGTAGGAGGCGGTCGCCGTTTCGGTGACATTGTGCGACGCGTCGCGGCTGCAGACAGCCTTGGCGGTCACGGTGGTGTTGTCGTCGGACCAGGTGTAGGTGATGGTGTAGTCGTGGCCGAGCGGGTCGGTCTCGGTGGTCGAACGGCTCAGTTCAGCTTCGCAGTCCGCGCAGTAGATCACGGTGTCGTAGCTGCCGCCGTCGGTGCAGGTGGCGGCCTGTTCGTTCTCGGTCACTTCATTGGTGTTGCCGGTATGGGTGTTCGGATCGACTTCGCCGGTCACGGGCGTTCTGCTCAGCTCAGCTTCGCAGTCCGCGCAGTACACGACGGCTTCCCAGGTGGCGGGCGTGACGCAGTTGCCTGCGACCTCGTTTTCGGTCACTTCATTGGTGTTGCCGGTGTGCGTGTTCGGATCGACTTCGCCGGTCACGGGCGTTCTGCTCAGCTCAGCTTCGCAGTCCGCACAGTACACGACGGCTTCCCAGGTGGCGGGCGTGACGCAGTTGCCGGCGACCTCGTTTTCGGTCACTTCATTGGTGTTGCCGGTGTGGGTATTCGGATCGACTTCGCCGGTCACAGGCGTTCTGCTCAGCTCGGCATCGCAGTCCGCGCAATAGACGACGGCTTCCCAAGTGGCGGGCGTGACGCAGTTGCCGGCGACCTCGTTTTCGGTCACTTCATTGATGTTGCCGGTATGGGTGTTCGGATCGACTTCGCCTTCCACGGGCGTTCTGCTCAGCTCGGCTTCGCAGTCC
>JAFZOL010000037.1 GCA_017550625.1 Clostridia bacterium
GGCCGCCCTCGTGACGCGCCCCGCCCTCGTGGTGGCGGACGAACCCGTCTCGGCCCTCGACGTGACCGTGGCCGCCGGCATCCTCGACCTCATCCGGAATCTGCGCGACGAGACGGGCGCGGGCTTTCTGTTCATTTCGCACGACCTCAACGTGATCGCGACGCTCTGCGACCGCGTGCTCGTGATGCACGAGGGGCGCGTGGTGGAAGAGGGGAGCGTTCAAAACGTCTTTTCGTCGCCCTCGCACCCCTACACGAAACGCCTGCTCGAGACCTGCGTATGAAAAAGCGAACGGCTTCGGTCACGAAGCCGTTTTTGTTTTGATGCAGAAATTGCGGCTTGTCAAACCGCGGCGGATATGATATACTGAATATAAGCGGCGCGTCTGACGCTCCGCGAACCCAATGCAAAACGCATCTGAAAGGACGAAACGATATGAAAAGAACAGCAAAGACCCTGCTCGCCTGTCTTCTGGCGGCCGCGCTTCTGCTCACGACCGGTGCGGCGGCGTTCGCCAAGAACGGGCCCTATGTCTCCGAAGATCCCGAATGGGAATTGGCGTTTCTTGCGCTCTATGAGTACGACGAAAACGAAGATCCCGTCACGGTGACCGTCGGCGAGGGCGAAGACAGCTACGAGGAATACAAACACCTGCCGCTCTACGTGGACGGCAAGGTGACGAACCAGCCCGGCGCCGTCTACGACAAGGCCACCAACACCCTCACGCTCACCGATTTCAATCAGGGCAATTACGAGCTCTTCGCGAACCTCATGGGCGACGACTTCACTCTCACCCTGCACGGCCGGAACAGGCTGAGCCACATTCAGGTCAACGGCGGCGGCGTGATGCAGCCCACATGGGGCGGCAGCCTTACGATCAACGGCGACGGCGAGCTCGAGGTGAACCCCAACAGGAAATTCGACGAGGGCATCCTGTTCTTCCCGCAGGAAGAAGAGAGCGTCACGCTCTCGTTCGAGGGCGACGCGCGCGTGCGCGTCGAGGGCAAGGTGACGCCGATCTTCGCCTACTCCTGCGTCGGCGCGTTCACGGTCAAAGCGAACGGCGAGACCGTGAATATGAATAAGAAAAACGTCGAGCGCGAGGTCTTCAAAGGCGTCGCGGGCTATTGGAGGGAATCCGAGCTGAACATCCCGCGCGCCACGTGCGATTCCGATCCCGACGGCGTTTACGGCTTCTGGATGTTTTATGAGGATTCAACACTCACAACGCTGGTCAATGTGAAGATCGCAAAATACTATTATCTCGAAACCTACGGGTGCTACGTGGAAAACCACAAGTGGACGGAAGAACACAAGACCGACATGTTCGGGGTCAACTTCAAGACCGTTGCCGAGGCCGAGGCCGCGGGCTACCATCCGGTGCTCGACGGCGAGGGCAAACAGGTGTGGGACCATGTGAAAGAGTTCGGCAACTATTCCTCCTTCGAAACGCTTTACCAGAGCGAAGCGGGCGGCACCTACGTCGTGGTGCGGGACTACGATTCCGGTGAAACGCCGAAGGACGTGGCGATGAGCCTCACGAAGCTGCCTGAGGAGCTCGGCGAAGACGTGTATCTCTTCCGGCCGACGTCTGACCCTGTGGACATCGACAAGCTGACCGAGCAGACGGAGATCATGGTGTTCGACGATATGTTCGACTATACCTTCGCGGCGCCCACCTATACCTATGACGGTGACGGCGGCGAGGGCCCGATGTTCACCCTCGGCGACGTGGACGGCGACGGCAAGATCACCGCGTCCGACGCCCGCCTCGCGCTCAGAAGGGCCGTGGACCTCGAGACCTGGAACGAGATGGCGCCGCAGTTCCTGTCCGCCGACGTGGATATGGACGGCAAGGTGACCGCCTCCGACGCGAGAAAGATCCTGCGCGCCGCCGTGGACCTTGAGGATCCGAAGGATTGGGGCGTGCCCGGTCAGCCGCAATAAACGAAAAATGTAATAGAAGAACCGCTCCGAGGAGCGGTTCTTTTTGTTACTGTTCAGATGTTTCAGGTCCGGGTTTCGCCGGTTCCGGCTGCCGTGTCCACAACAGGGGATAGGTCTTTTTGTCGCGCGGGAGCAGCACGAGCATGACGGCGGCGGAAAGCCCCAATACGCCGAGCACGAGCGTCCACGCGGCGGCGGAGCCCGCGGCGTCGTAAAGCCTGCCCGCCAACAGTTCCACGCCGCCCTGCAGCACCGCGTTGACCACGGCGAAAAAGCCGTTGATCCGCCCCCGGTGCGTGGCCGGGACGCGGGCGGTGAGATAGGGCTCCTCGGCGATCGTTGAAAAGATCTCGCCCCAGGTGAACAGCAGCATGGCGAGGTAATACACCGGCACGCTGCCGAGCAGCAGCAAAAACACGGCGTAGCCCACGGCTACGAGCGCCTGCCCGATCAAGATCCGCTGCGGGTCGAAGAGCTTGCGGAAGAGCCGCGTGATCACGGGGGTGAACAGCACCACCACGATGCAGTTGAGGCTCGACACCGTGCCGTAGATCACCGCCCCGTTATCGCCGTGCACCCTGCCCATGTCGAGCGGCAGAAGATAGGTGTACATCCCGTAGGCGGCGAAATAGAGCGACATCGAAACGAGAAACAGCACGATGAGCGGGTTTTCGCGCAGCACGCGCGTGAGGCTCTGTTCCTCCTTGCCCTGCTGATAGACGGCCTCCTGCCCGTCGTCCGGCTCGGGGGTGACGTCCTTGATCTTAAAGAAGATGAGCAGGGTCGATACCGCGATCGACACGCCGCCGATCAGAAACGCCAGCCACAAATAGTTTTCGAACAGCAGCCCGCCGATGGTGGGGCTGAGCACGAGGCCGAGGTTGCCGCCGAGATATTGCAGCGAATAGGCGCGGTCGCGGTCCCTGGTCTTGGTGAGGTCCGCGATCAGGGCGTTGTAGGACGGGTATTCCATGCTCTGGCACACGCCCGCCGCCGCGAACAGCCCGAGCGTGAAATATGAGAGCGGCAGGGCGGCGGCAGCGAGTAAGCAGACGATCGAGGCCGTGTCGCAGTATACGATGGTCATCTTTTTGTCGCGGCGGTCGGCGAGCCTGCCGCCGAGCAGGTTCGCGGGCAGCATCAGCGCCCCCGCGCCCACCGTGACCACCGCGATCATCGTGGCGCTAAGCCCCATCTTGCGGCTCAAAATCATCGTGAGCATCGGCCAGATCATCGAGCCGAAGCTCGTGACCACCCGCCCGAAGAAGAGGATGTAGATCTCTTTTCTGAGACCCTTGTATTGGGAGAATAAGCTTGTAAACCAGCGCATGGAAAACTCCTAAATAGAGGCCAGAGGCCAGAGGCCAGGGGCCAGGGAGCCGCCTTCGGCGGCGGGCAGGCGGCGCGACGCGCCGCGGGTGCACGGTCCGCGGGTGCACGGGAAAAAGCAAAATACAAAATACAAAATTGTGAGGCCGGAGGCCGGGGGCCGGGGAGCCGCCTTCGGCGGCGGGCAGGCGGCGCGACGCGCCGCGGGTGCACGGTCCGCGGGTGCACGGGAAAAATGCAAAATACAAAATACATAATTGTGAGGCCGGAGGCCGCCTACTGTGTCGGGCGCGAGGCTGCGGACCAAACGGAACGGTCTGCGCCCCTACCGACGGTGCCGCCGGTCTTCCCTGGCCCCTGGCCTCTGGCCTCTGGCCCCTTTTCTTAAATCTTCTCTCTCTTCCCGACCTTCGCGTCGGGGGCGATCTCGCAGGATTCCGAATAGCGCACCGTGTCGACGACGCAGCCCTTACCGATCGTAACGCGCGCGCCGGTCACGAGGGGACAGGCCGTATTCACGAGCGAAACGTCGTCGGCCTCGATGCTCTCGCGCACCGCGAGCGTGCCGGTCTTGCCGAGCGGCTTTGAAAACAGGCGGCTCAGCAGCCCGCCGGCGTTCACGACGGATTCGGCTTCTTTCACAATGACCTCGGCGCCGCCGATCGCCTGCACGGCGCTGTGCCCGTTCGACAGGCGGATCTCCACGCGCTCGGCGTTGAGAAGCCCGCCGCAGTCCATCGAGCCCGAGAGGGTGAAGCTCTCCGCCTCGATCCCGCCGCCGACCTTGACGCCGCCCGAACAGTGTACGTTCTTGCCCGCGACCGAGCCTTCGATCTTCGCGCCGCCCGACACGCGCACGTCGCCCTCGGCGCGTAGCTCAACGCACGACACCGAGCCGGACACGTGCACCCCGCCGGATGCTTCCACGGCTCCCACTTTCGCGCTGCCCGAGACGTGCACGTCGCCGTCGCACGTTAGTTTCCCGTCCCCGTGCACCGCGCCGGAGCAGTGAAACGCTTTGCAGCGCACGTCGCCGTCGATCTTCGCGCTGCCGCTGATCTTGATCTCATCGTATTCGCCGCCGCCGATCACGCCGGCGCCCGAGATTTTCATATCCATGATTCTTCCTCCTTTTTCGCGGACGTGACGTGCTTCGTCACGTCGAGCGTTACGCTGCCTTTCGTGAGGCGCACGCCCCGCACGTCCCGGAGCCTGAAGCTCCTGTCGCCGTAGGCGGTGCTCACCGTGAGCACCCACGCGTCGTCTTCTTCGCCGCGCAGCTTTTTCGCGAGCTCGTCGAGCTCGAAGTCGTTTTTGCCGTTCATGATCGCCTCGACCCGCTCGGTGATGAGCGCCGCGGGGAAGAACGTCTCCTGCCCCGTGGGGGTGGCTTTGCGGATGAACCAGTCCTCGGGGATCAGGCCCTTGCGCTTCCACCGGTAGAGCGCGCCGTAAGAGATCCCGTAGGTCTGCAGCAGGTCTTTTTTGGAGATGAGATTGCCGTCTTCCAAAGTTTCACGACCTTTCCTGAAATGTGTCGTAACACTGTTACGGTCATACTATAACATAACATTGTTACGCTGTCAAGTGTTTTTTCGTTTTTTTCGGGGACGAAAAAAACGCCCCGCGGGGCGTTAGGCGGTGCAGATAAGGGATAATATAGCCGCAGCGGCGCACTTATTTGCGAAATACAGCGTTGCAGGGGACGGATAACCGTCAGGTTTATCCGTCCCCTGCGCCTTGTCTTTCACAAAAATTGCATCCCCTGCGGTGCGAAGCAGTTTTCTCGCCTGCTATTTTTTGTTCGAACAATCTGAACGGCAGGGGATAATCCTGGCGGATATCCCCTGCCGGGCAGGCAGTTCGGGCGGAAAAGAGCGGCGAAAAACCTGTATTATCCCTTATCCGCACCGCCTTTTTATGTATCGTTGTTATTTGCGTTTCTTTTCTTCGTAAGCATCGGCCCACGCGCGCGCCTTGCCCGGCACGTCGGTGATGATGCCGTCCACGCCGCAGTCGATGAGGCGCTGCACGGTCTTTTCGTCGTCCACGGTCCACACGTTCACGCCCACGCCGAGCTTGTGGGCGGTCTTCACGAGCAGGGGGGTGACGACCGGATACATCGGGTGGATGAAATCGGCATGGATGCGCTTGACGATGAGAAAGGGGTTCACGACGAACCGCGACACGCTGTGCTGGATCGTGGGATACAGAAAGCCCGTTCTGAGGCGCGGCTCGATGGTCTTGATGTTCTTGAGGATGCCGGCGTTGAAGCTCGAGATGAGGCAGCGGTCGATCATGCCGTGCTGCTTGATCGCGAGCACGGTCTTCTGCTCGATGCCGGTCTCGCCGCCCATGGGGCATTTGAGCTCGATGTTCACAAGCTCCGAGCCCGTGGGGTCCACGAGGTCGAGAAACTCGTCCACGCTCGGCGGGGGCGTGTTCTTAAATTCGTCGCTGAAATAGCTGCCGAAATCCATCTTCTTGAGCTCGCCCAGCGTATAGTCCGCAATGGCGCCGCGCCCGTCGGAGGTGGCGTCCACCGTATAGTTATGGCAGATCACGAGCTTACCGTCTTTGGTGACGTGCACGTCGGTCTCGAAGCCGTCGGTCCCTTCGGCGATGGCCTGCCGGAACGCGGGCAGCGTGTTCTGCGGGGCCACCTTGTTGGAGCCCCGGTGCGCGATGATCGATACAGCCATGGTTTTTCCCTTCGAAAAATTATTTGATCAGCGACTCCACCTTGGCGAGATCCAGGGTGATGTTGCCGTTTTTCACGGCGTCGTGCGTGCTCACGGGCGAAGATGCGAAGAACGCGTCGGCGTTCGAAACGTAAGTCTCGGCCGTGGCGTCTATGCTTCTCGCGGTGGCGTAATAGTTCTTTTCTGCGTCCCCGGCCTTCGCGGTGAGGGCGAAGATGTAATAAAACGTGCCCTCGGAATCGCGCTTGCCGATGCAGTAAAGGGCTTGCACGGTCTCGTCCGGGTGAAGCTGACGGAAGGCCTTCAGATACTCGGCGGCGGCCTCTTCGGCGCTTCCCTGCGTCTCTTCGATGGCGGGCAGCTGCTTTTCGAGCTCCGCCACGGCCTCTTCGGCGCCGGTGCGCGCCTTTTCGTCGTCCGAAAGGGCGTTGTAGCGCTCGATGAGAGCCTTCGCCTTTTCAAGGTTTTCGGAATACTGCTGGCTGCCGCTGAGCTTCTGCTGACGGATCTCCTCGGCCGTGTCGGCAAGCGCCTTGCCGATCTCGGCGATCTCGTCCGCGCGCTCCTTCGCGGCCTTGAGTGTGTCGTAATTGCTCACCTGCGCTTTTTCGTCGTCGCCGAGCTTGTCGTAGGCGATCAGCGCTTCTCTGATCGCGTCTTCGTCGGCGGGGTCGAGGGCGTCGATCATCGCCTCCACGGCGGCCACGGCCTCGGGCTTTTCGGGCGTTTTGTCGCCGCAGGCGGCGAACAGGGTCAGGCAGAGTGCAAGGCACAAAAGCCCCGCGAGAATCTTTTTCATGCTTCTTCCTCCAAACGATCAATGCGCCGGGCTTTGCCCGGCATCCAAACCATTATAACACGCGCGGGTGGGTTTTTCCACCGCCGCGCGCGAAAGTTCATATAAATTTCAAAAAAATGTGAAGCCGTCACAACAAAGACACGAGGGCGTAGATGAGGAACAGCAGCCCGAGGTGGGCGGGGTAGAAGACGTAAAACGCATATTTGAACTTCCGGCTGCCGGGCTCGCCGTTATAAAGGCACATCAGCGGCAGGCTCGCGAACGCCGCCCAGATGAACGGGATCTCAACGAAGGCGAAGGCGCAGTAAATGAGCAGCGCCGTGCCGAAGGATAATAGCTTCATCCGTTTTTCGCCGTAGGCGGCGGACGAAAGGCACAATAGGATCACGGGCAGCTCGTATTTGAGGTCGAGCCCCCAGCCGTAGTTCTTTTGCATCGCGGGCAGCACGCCGAGCAGCACGGCCACGCCCGCGGCCCAGAGCGTGAGCAGCGCCTTCTGTTTCGCGCCGAAGGCTTTGTCCGGCAGCGTCGCGTCCGCGAGCAGAAAGCCGCCCGGCATCGCGAGGGCGAAGCAAAGAAGAATATTGAGGTCCCACACGGGCGAGCGGATCCCGGCGTAGCCCGCGGCGAGCAGCGCCCACATAGCGTAGGCGAGCTGGCAGCCGACGCCGAGCAGGAATACCGTGAGAAAATATTTTTTCCTGTGGCGCGAAAATCTGCACCCCTCGCCGATGAAAAAGGCGAAGATCGGCATCGACACGCGGCCGATCACGCGCAGAATGAGCACGTTCGGGAAAAACAGCAGCCCCACGTGGTCGATGAGCATCGTGACGCAGCCGATGAGCTTCAGGCGGTTCCGGTTCATGGCGGGCTCCCTTCGGTTCGGTCGGGAAAACAAGATCCCGCTTTGCGCGGGATCGGGTGTGTGGGATCGTATCACTCGCGGATGGGCGGCAGCAGCTCGAGCACGGTATCCACGAACATCTGCATCTGCGGGGTCACCGCCTTGCCCTTGAGATGCACGAGCTGGCTCCACTGCTGCATCTCAACGCCCGGCACTTTGAGCTCCTTGAGGCGGCCGTCGCGGATGTAGTCGCGCACCACGAACACGGGCAGCATGGTCACGTAGTTCTCGCTGAGCACGATCTTGAGGATGGTCTCGGTGTCGGCAAGCTCGATGGCGGGCGAAGCGTAGAGGTTGCGCTTGGCGAGCTCGTCGTCGAACAGATAGCGGTAGCCTTCGCCCGGCGGCATCAGCAGCAGGCGCTCGGTGATGAGCTCCTCGAACGTGATCTTGGGCTTGCCCGCGAGCCGGTTCTGCGGGTTGCACACGAACACGATGGGCTCGATCTCTTCTCTGAGGCGGATCCACTCCTTGCGCGGGACCTTATAGTCCAGCACGTAGGCGTAGTCGAGCTCGTTGGCGCGGATCTTCTGCTCGATGTCCCTTGCAGAGCCCACGGTCACGCCCACCGAGATGTTCGGGTAGCGGCGGTTGAACTCCGGCAGGATCTGGATGAACACCGAATTGAGGATCGAGTCCACGATGCCGAAGCGGATGAAGCCGCGCATGTTCTTGCTTTCCACCGCGAACGACTCGGCCTTTTCCATGGCCTCGATCACGCCGATGGCGTAGCTGACGAAATTCACGCCGTATTGGTTGAGTTTGATGTTTTTGCCGATGCGGTCGAACAGCGGCAGCCCCAGCTCGGTTTCGAGCTGCTGCATCTGCACCGTCACCGCCGACTGCGAATAGCCCAGTGCCTGCGCCGCTTTCGTAAAGTTATTCAGCTCGGCGACCTTGATGAAGGTCTTGAGATTGCGTATATCCATACCCGTCCGCCTATCCGTTCAATTATTTTTATCTATTTCATAAATTACTTTATTTTATCTTATCGGTTTTCGGCGGGTTTGTCAAGTCCCAAATTGACGCGGGCGCGCATTTTTTTACAAAAAACGGCAAAAAAACACGGCGGAGCCGGGGCTCCGCCGTGAAAAAGGGGTTCATTCGATCAGATCCACCAGAAAGCGATGCGCTGAATGATGAACATGATGTCGTGCAGAAGGCCGGTCCACCAGCCGGACATCGTGTTGGGATCGTGCACTTCGCCGCAGATGCCGCAGGGGCCGGGCTCGGCGGGTTCGACGGGCTCTTCGCCGGCGGCTTCGATCTCAACGGGGTCGCTCTCGGCGCCGCACACGATGCACACGAAGTGGCCGCTGCCGGCTTCGGTGGCGGTGGGCTCCTGATCCACGATCAGCTCGTCGCCCCACACGTGCTCGCCGGTGGCGGGGATCTCTTCGGGCTCGGTCTCTTCGCCGCACACGGTGCACACGTAGTGGCCGCTGCCGGCCTCGCCGCAGGTGGGCTCCTGATCAACGGTGATCTCTTCGGCCCAGACGTGTTCGCCGGTGGCGGGGATCTCTTCGGGCTCGGTCTCTTCGCCGCACACGGTGCACACGTAGTGGCCGCTGCCGGCCTCGCCGCAGGTGGGCTCCTGATCAACGGTGATCTCTTCGGCCCA